>JAWKNJ010000036.1:0-59261 GCA_041391765.1 Flavobacteriales bacterium
TAAGTTCTGATGGTTACGTAGATCAATTTGGTGGGGCTGATGGCAAAAAGTTTCTGATCACTCGATTCAGAAAATTACTGTACTCCTTACACTGTCTATCAACTCAGGAACAGCATGAATTTCTTGTATCCACGTTGGCCATGTGGAAGCGGGATAACAACCAAACAGACGACATTCTCATTCTGGGCATACGCATATGATCAGAACCTTTAATTATGTCTATTAACGAAAGGAAAGTGGAGTTCAGCGTTGGGATGCTTGGACTTTCCACGCCATCTAAAACAGTGTAATATCGTTTCAGTTTAATGAAAAAGTAAACCTAAAATCATGAAAACATTCGCCACCATCGTTGCTGCATCAACCTTCTTCATATCACTCGGCACTTCAACCAGAACAGAACAACCAAGGTTAGAATCTGATTTGATTCAGTTGAAGGTCGTTTTGTCTTACCAAGGCAGTGAGGTGTCTCCTGCGATCTACGAGATGCACGGACTTAATGTGCATAAAATAACCGACCTTGAGATGATGGATAAATCCAATCCTTTGGCCGGACATTCAGCAAACTTTCAAATTCTGAGCAACGTGCTTATTGATCATCTGGATTGTTATAATATAGCATCGGTTGAGTCATTTGAGCGAGGGGATTGTGGTAGGGATGTTCTCTACACTTTAAGCAGACAGATGTAATAGTAAAAGCTCGAAAAAGTCGAATCAAAAGCCGCTGCAGCGGCTTTTTTTTTATCAGTGTCAAAATATTTCGATGGGAGACCGCGTGCTGGGCAATTGAAGGAGTATCAGAAAGCCTTGCCTGAATTGGACTGGGTTCATGATGAATCAAAATGTCGCAAATGCATACTTACATAAGGCCAACTATGAATACGCGAGCAACGCGCCAGATTAATGTATGATGTGAATGTGGATGGTTCATTGACGCACGGAAGTGATAAAGTCGCGGTGGGATGTTGCGACTTTAGCCAACCAAGGTATGGCGGTAATATCGTGTTATAAATAAAACACAATTACCTAAAAATAGAAACCATGAATGCTTTAACCACAATCATCACCGGATCTGCATTGTTCATTGCACTTACTTCATCCAACCCTGTCGACAAAAAAGAAATCGTTAAGGAAAATGAGGTTCACATAAAAGTTAGTCTTGCATACGAAGGTTGCGAATGCGATCCTGCTGTATATCAAATTCAGGGAATGGATCACGTAAAGATTGCTGATCTTGAAAAAATCGAAAGAAATGTATACTCGGAAAGTCGCTCTAAGAATGCAAAAACAATCAGCAACGTGTTGGCCGAAATTAATCTGGCTGAATACTATATCAAGTCAATGGAGTCCATTAAACGGGACGACTGCGGATATGACATGCACTATATTCTCAGCGCGAGGGGCAAAAATTAGAAGTTGACGCGCTCACGTTAAGAAAGCCGCATACGCGGCTTTTTTTTTTGCTCGGTCCACACCGAGCAAGGTATAATTTCCGACCAATGCAGAGTTTGCAGACAAACTGATAAAAATTACGCGAGGGCAAAGGCTCTTTTGTAAAACAATATTCTTGGATTTTATTAATCTAAGAAATATTATTCTGCAAAAATCACTAGAACTAGCTATTGTAACGCATTCCCATTGTTGTTATGTTGGCCGCATCAAATGAAAGAGTTAAGAGGCAAAAACCTGAATAAAGAAAGCAACTGACCCAAAATGAATTCGAATACGAGTTTACCCTTCATCCAGACCGCTATGACAAATCGAACTGTGCCAAGTAAAATTGACTCCTGCTAATGAACGAGAGCGCATCAGACATAGAAATCGATTTACTGTTAGAATCAATCTTTCAAAAATATGGTTATGACTTTCGTAACTACTCGAAAGCGCACGTAAGGCGCAGGCTTGATCAAAGGCTTCGTCTGAGCCAGCTTGGAAGCTTCAATGCGATGCGAGATCAAATCATACACGATCCTGAATATGCTGAAACGTTGCTCAGGGACCTCAGCATCAATGTCACCGAGATGTTCCGGGATCCACTCTTTTACCGATCAGTGAGGGAGTTGGTCGTTCCAATGTTAAAAACCTGGTCTTACATCAAGGTATGGCACGCGGGCTGTAGCTCAGGCGAAGAGGTTTACTCCATGGCCATTCTGTTGAAAGAAGAGGGTCTTTACGACCGATGCCAAATCTATGCGACCGACTTTAACCAATACGCACTCAAACAGGCTAAAGAGGGCATTTATCGGTCCGAATCGATGAAAAAATACGCGCTGAACTACCAAGCGAGCGGAGCCCAGGCTTCTTTTTCGAACTACTATCACGCCCAATACGATTCTGCGATCATGGACGCATCGCTCAAAAAGAACATTGTTTGGGCGCATCACAACCTCGTCACCGATAGCGACTTCGCTGAGACGCAACTCATCGTTTGCAGAAATGTGATGATCTACTTTAATCGTCACCTTCAAAATCAAGTTCACAAGCTCTTTTACAACAGTCTTTCCAACGGTGGCATACTGTGCCTTGGAAACAAAGAAAGCCTTCAGTTTTCCGACTTCGCAGATTCCTATGAGGAATTGGACAAGAAACAGAGAATCTACAAGAAACGATACGCCAATTGACAGCAAGCGTGACATACGAAGCTGTTGTATTGGGCGCATCCGCAGGGGGAATGCAACTGGTAAAGAACCTCGTGACTTCACTACCAAATGACTTCGGCCTTCCACTGATCATTGTGCAACACGTTGGAGACAATTCAGACAACGTTTGGCCGAATCTGCTGAACGAATGCAGCCAGGTGTTGGTGAAAGAAGCGGATGAAAAGGAACCAATCCAAAGAGGCACCGTATACCTAGCCCCACCTAACTACCATCTGTTGATTGAACCCGACCACTCCTTTACCCTGACTATCGATGAGCGTGTCAATTATGCAAGGCCGGCCATTGATGTTTTGTTTGAGACCGCAGCTGAGGCGTATCGCGAAAAACTCATAGGCATTGTCTGCACGGGTGGCAATTTTGATGGCGCTAAAGGTCTGCTTCGAATCAAAGAATTGGGGGGAATGACCATCGCTCAGGATCCGGAAACAGCTGAAGCATCAGCGATGCCCAAAGCGGCCATTCAAACGGCTCACCCAGATTACGTTCTATCTCTTGATGGTATTAAAAAGCTGCTCCTTGAAATTCACACAGCTAAAACAACCAGCCATGAACTTGAGAACTGACACATTAGGTAGAAAGATCGGATTAGGCTATGTGTTGATGGTATTCGTGTTGGCGTGTGCAACCACAATTACAATTCTTCAGGTAAACAAGGTCAACGATATTTCTTCTTTCCTAATTCGCCAGCGACAGCCGTCTGCAAGAGCCGATCTGGAATTGATGAACGGAATCAATCGAAGCATTGCCGAAATCCGGGGCTGGACACTCCTTCAAAAAGACACCTTCAGAAATGGCAGGAAAAAGGCCTGGAAAGAAGAAATCCGTCCAGCGATCGCATCGATGGAAGAACTATCCAGACTGTGGACTAACCCCGAAAACATAAGGCGTTTGAGTATGCTCGTTCCGCTGATCGATCAAATGGAGCGCTATCAGGACGAGGTAGAAGCACTTGCCGCAAAGGACGTCACCGCTGCTGTTCATCTTATGGACACCAAAATGCTCCCGCTGAATGAAGAAATCAGAAACTTGGTTACAGAGCTGAACCAAAGTCATGAGCTGTTGATGACAAACGACTTTGAAACCATCAGCAACGAGATTTCGCTTTTGGGCGACATCGAATGGGTGCTGCTTTCCATAGGGTTGCTTGTGAGTATCATCCTCGGATCAATCATCACCAGATCGATTTCCGCTCCGGTTGCAAAGGCAGTGGAAGTTGCGCAAGCCATTGGTTCAGGAAACCTCAGCACTCCGGTCAAGGTTGGCGGATCCAAGGAATTAATAGCCCTTGGAGACTCGCTTACAAACATGCGGGACTCACTCCTTACCACCAAAGAAACCACTGAGCATTTCGACTGGTTGACCAAGGGACAAAACAAGCTGAACGAGGCCATGCGGGGCGACTTGGAAACGGAAAGCCTGTGTAATGAGATTTCTACTTTCCTGACCACTTATACAGGGGCGAATGTAGGAGCCATCTACTTGATGGATGATCAAAGCCAGTCGTTCAAACTCATCGGAACTCATGCCTTCAGTACAGTCGATACCAAGGGGGAATTTAAACTCCGTGAAGGTTTGATTGGCCAAGCCGCTGCGGACAATGAGACAATTCTGGTTAACTCGCTAGGCGAAACAGACATCCGGCTGCGATCGTCTTTGGTAGATGCCGTTCCCAACTATGTGCTGGCCACCCCCCTTCTCATAGACAATCACGCAATTGGCGTTCTTGAACTCGGAAAGTTCAGTGAATTCACCGCAGCGCAGCGCGAATTCATTGAGACGTCCCGCGAGTCAATTGCCATTGCGATCAACTCAGCAGTCAGTCGAAGAAAAGTCCGTGAGCTGCTGGAAAAGACACAACGACAAAGCGAAGAGTTGCAGCAACAACAGGAGGAACTCACACAAACCAATGAAGAACTCGAGGAACAAACTCAAAAGCTAAAAGAACAACAGGAAGAGCTACAGGCCGCCAACGAAGAACTGGAGGAGCAAGCTCAAATTGTGGAGCAAAAAAATAGGGACTTGGAAACTGCCAGAACAGATATTGAATTGAAAGCAAATCAATTGGAAATCAGCAGTAAATACAAGAGTGAATTCCTGGCTAATATGAGTCACGAATTGAGAACTCCACTCAACAGCCTGCTAATACTCAGCAATGATCTGGCTAGCAACAAGACCGGTAACCTCACGGATGACCAGGTGGAGAGTGCTCAGGTGATCAGCAAAGGTGGAAACGACCTTCTGACGCTCATCAATGAAATCTTGGATCTCAGCAAAGTGGAGGCTGGAAAAATGGATCTCAACCTCAAGGAAGTCCGCTTGGACGAGGTTGCTCAGGACATGAACAAGAATTTCAGGCGCATGGCCGAACAAAAGGGTCTCCAGTTCGAAACATCCATCAGCCCTTCGCTCCCTACCACGGTCCGAAGCGATCGCCAACGGCTGGAGCAGATTCTAAAAAACCTGATCAGCAATGCCATCAAGTTTACTGATAAGGGTAAGGTTAGCTTATCGTTTAATCAGGAGGCCGGTGGGTACCTCACCATCGCAGTGCAAGACACAGGAATCGGAATCGCCAAAGAAAAGCAGCAGATTGTTTTCGAAGCATTTCAACAAGCGGATGGAGGCACATCCCGGAAGTATGGTGGAACGGGGCTTGGACTTTCTATTTCCCGCGAGCTGGCCAGGCTGCTAGGAGGACGGATCACACTCACCAGCATCGTCAATCAGGGTTCGACATTTACGCTTACTATTCCATTGATGAGCCATGCGAAGGCAAGCAAAAAAGCCCCGGAAAGACCCGCACCGACAGAAACCTCATTTTCTCAGCCAAACGCCCTTTTCCTCAACCATCCAACCATCGAAGATGATCGAGATCGCATCACCAGTGTTGATCACAGTATTTTGATCATCGAGGATGATCTCGAATTTGCACGACTTCTGGGAGTTCAGGCTCACGAAAAAGGATTCAAGTTTATCAGTGCCTCAAGCGGTGAGGATGGGTTGTTGCTTGCAGGCCAATACCGACCGAGCGCCATTATTCTGGACATTGATCTTCCCGGCATCGATGGCCACATAGTGCTCAAAGAGCTGAAGGGCAATCCTGATGTGCGACATATTCCGGTCCACATCATGTCTGTCAATGAAAAAACCCTCGATCCGATCCGATCCGGGGCGGTTGAATATTTGACTAAACCTGTTACGAAAAAGCAGTTGGAACAGGCCTTCGGACGTATTGAAGACTTCGTAAGTCGTAGGATGAAAAACCTTCTCATCATCGAGGACAACGATGACCTAAGACAGACTATCGTTAAGCTCATTGGAAATGGTGATGTGAAGTGTTTTCAGGCTGCAACGGGCCAACAGGCGCTAGATCAATTCAAAAAACAGCCCATTGACTGTGCCGTGCTCGATCTTGGACTTCCGGACATGAGCGGATTTGAGCTGTTAAAAGAGCTTGAAAAAGTATCTACCAGAGCGGTTCCTCCCATCATCATTTACACGGGCAGGGAGTTGAGTAAAAAAGAAAACGAAGAACTCGAGCAATATGCCGAAACCATTATTGTGAAGGGGGTTAAAAGCGAGGAGCGCCTGCTGGACGAAACGGCCCTTTTCCTTCACCGTACCGTGCGTAACCTTCCGCAGAAAAAGCAGGACATGATCACCGGTTTGTATGACACCGAGACCATTTTCCAGGGCAAGAAGCTCTTGTTGGTAGATGACGACATGCGAAATGTTTTTGCATTGAGCAAAGTGCTGCGTGAAAAGGGTTTTGAAATTGTAAAGGCTGAAAATGGAAAAGTTGCTCTCGAAGCGCTTAACAAAGACCCGGACATGGACATGGTTCTTATGGACATCATGATGCCTGAAATGGACGGTTATGAATGCATGAGAGAGATTCGGAAACAGAAGGCCTTCGCCACTTTGCCGGTGATCGCATTAACGGCCAAGGCGATGAAGGACGACCGACAGAAATGCATTGACGCTGGGGCGAACGACTACATCTCCAAGCCCGTGGATGTAGACCGCCTGCTATCGTTGATGAGAATCTGGATTAAAAAATGAAGGAATGAGAGAAGAAGAAAAAGCAGCGCTTGAGCAGGTTTTGGGGAAGCCTAAAATTCTGATGGTGGATGACCGCCCAGAAAACCTGTTGGCCCTTGAGAAGCTTCTACAGGATCTGCCCGTTGAGCTCTACAAGGCCAATAGTGGTAATCAGGCGCTCATGCTCACCTTACACCATGATTTCGCCCTTGCATTGCTCGACATTCAGATGCCGGAAATGGACGGCTACGAGTTGGCTGAAATCCTCCGATCCGAAGAAAAAACTGCGCGGGTTCCTTTCATTTTCATCTCCGCGATTTACACAGATAATATCCACGTCTTCAAGGGTTATGAAAAGGGGGCATTCAGCTTTATTACAAAGCCTTTTGAGCCTAAGGTATTACTAAGTAAGATCGACTTCTTCATTGAAAAGTACCAGCAAGAACAGGCCCTCAAGAAAACACACGCACTCCTTGAAGCCAGAGTCAAGCAACGCACCAAAGACCTCGAAAAAAGCAACAAGGAATTGGAGCAGTTTGCCTACGTGGCAAGTCACGACCTTCAGGAACCCCTGCGAGCTATTACGAGCTATCTACAACTCTTGCAGAAGCACAATGAGGGAGAGTTGGATGAGAAAAGCAACCGCTACATTGAAGTAGCTGTTGATGGAGCCAAGCGCATGAAAAACCTGATCGAAGGTTTACTTGCATACTCGCGTGTCGGTACACGAGGCAAGGACTTTGAACTCTCGGACTTCAATGAGATCATGAAAAAAGTGCTGGCAGACCTGCGCATTAGCATCGCAGAAAATGGAGCACAAATCAAAGTGGACAAACTACCTCATCTAAAAGTTGACCCCATTCAAATTAGGCTCTTACTCCAAAATCTGGTCAGCAATGGAATTAAATTCCGGAAAAAGGAAGAAAAACCAAAAATCAAAGTAACAGCAGTGGAGGAAGGCGATCATTGGCATTTCAGCGTAGCAGACAATGGTATCGGCATCGAACAGGAGTTCTTTGAGCGTGTGTTTGTCATCTTTCAGCGCCTGCATACAAGACACAACTATCAGGGAACGGGCATCGGTCTTTCCATTTGTAAAAAAATAGTTGAGCGGCACAACGGCAGGATTTGGCTTGAGTCGGAACCCAGCAAAGGCACCACGGTGCATTTCACCTTACATAAATCTCCAACAAACTGACGATGAAAATGGATACTCTGGAACAGAAAACACCCGTACACATTCTCCTTGTTGAAGACAGCCCGGAGGACATCGAATTGACCATCGAAGCGATGAAGTCCAATGGCTTGAACACCGTAATAAACGTGGTCACAGATGGTGTTCAGGCCCTCAAATACCTGAGAAAAATTGACGGTTATGAAAATAAAATCACCCCTGATTTGATCATGCTTGACTTAAACCTTCCTCGTAAGGACGGACGAGAGGTGTTGGCCGAAATCAAGATGGATGAAGAACTAAGACGCATTCCCGTCATTGTGCTGACCACATCAAGGGCTGAGAGCGACATTTTGACCTGCTATAGTCAATATGCTAATTGTTATGTCACCAAACCGGTTGACTTTGACAATTTTTTAAAGATCGCCAAAGTGATTGAGGACTTCTGGATTCATACAGTTCGACTCCCCAAAATGCATGGATGAAAAAACCCACATATTGCTGATTGAAGACAACCCGGTGGATCAGGAGTTGCTGCGGATTTATTTGCACGACTCAGCACTCAACATTGTCAAACTGGATGCAGTTGAGCGACTTAGGGAAGGCCTCGAGAAGCTGGAAGAAAACAGCTACGATTTGGTACTCCTTGACCTAAGCCTTCCCGACAGCGATGACATGGATGGACTGGTAGCCATTCGAATTCAAAAACCCTGGATGCCCGTTATTATTCTGACTGGAAATTCGGATCCCGAAATTCCGATCAAGGCAATCAATCAGGGAGCGCAGGATTACCTGATCAAAGGAACTTACACTCCTGAGCAGTTAGAGCGGTGCATTCGATACGCCCGCGAACGAAAACGAAGTGAACAGCAGTTGCAGCAAAGCCGAAGTAAGTTTCGATCTGTGTTTGAGACAGCTCCGGTTGGTATTCCGATTTCTGATTTGGGAGGGGCTTTTGTGGATGCGAATAACACCTTTTGTAGGATGGTGGGTTATTCTCTTGAAGAGCTTCTAAAGAAAAAGATCAGCGACCTTACACTTCCCGAGGATTTAGAGGAAAGTAATCAGCTGATTAACCAACTCACACAAGGTGATTTGGATTCATTTCAGGTCGAAAAACGATACATCAGAAAGGATGGCAGCGTGCTTTGGTGTTTGACTGCCGTAACTCTATTGAAAAATTTGGATGGTCATCCAGAGAACATGGTGGCAATGCTGGTTGACATCAGCGAGCGAAAAAACGCTGAACGACTGCTCTCCGAGAGCGAGACAAAATATCGCAGTCTGGTAAACAACATCGCTGAAGGAATCATCAGGAGGGATATGGACGAGAAGATCATATACGTGAATGATAGCTTCTGCAAAATGATCGGTTATGAAGAAAAGGAGTTGCTAGGACAGCCCATTTCATTCGTCATTGCCGCGGATGAAGCCAGCAAAAAACTGATGGCTGAGCATATGGAAAAGCGAAAGCTTGGACTTAAAACGACTTTCATAATGAGAGTAAGGCGAAAGTCTGAAGAAATACTTTGGGTAAGTGTGAGCGGAAGTCCGGTGTATGATTCAAAGGGAAAAATGATCGGGGCTCAAAACCTAGTACTTGACATTACTGATCTCAAGAATGCGGAGCGAGAAGTCATGGAGCTCAACGAATCGCTAGAAGAACGAGTCGAGCAGCGAACCATGGAGCTTCGGCAAGCGCAGGAAAAACTGGCCGCGAGTCTCGAAAAGGAAAAAGATCTAAGCAATTTGAAGTCTCACTTCGTTTCTACCGCCTCTCACCAGTTCAGAACGCCACTTACTATCATCCAGTCAAGCATTGCGATTCTATCGATGATGGAAGGACAGTTGGACGAAAAATTGAAGGCACAGTTTCGAAAGGTAGCAGACCGAATACGTGGTCAGATTCGCAGGATGACAGAACTCATGGACGACATTCTCATCTTGGGCAAACTAGATGCCACTGGTATTCAAGGGAAACTCACCGAAACGGACCTCGTGGCACTGGTTCGCGACCTTCTTCAGAAATACGAGGAAATTCCGGAGAACAAAGGACGTGTTCACTTGAAAATTAAGGGAACTCCGAATGAGGTTGAACTCGATGAAAACCTAATGGAACATGCAATTTCCAATCTCGTTTCGAACGCCCTAAAATACTCCATCACCGGATCAGGTGTCAATGTCGAAATCTCCTTTGAAGAGGACACGCCTCAAGTAAAAATCATGGATCAAGGTATCGGCATACCAAAAGATCAGCTTGACAAAATATTCGAACCCTTTTTCCGAGCCGGGAACACAGAAAATGTCCCCGGAACCGGCTTAGGAATGACCATTGTGAAAGAATACCTCGGCCTAAACAATGCCTCGATTGACATCGAAAGTAAAGTCGGAGAGGGAACGACTGTGACCTTAACCTTTAATTCATAACACCATGGAACACATATTAATCGTGGAGGATGAACAAGAGCTTAGAAACAGCCTTGAGCAAATTTTGGAGCTTGCCGGATATACCGTTTCGCTTGCCGAAAATGGTAGAGTTGGATATGAACGCATCATGGACGAGACACCTGATCTCGTTCTGTGCGATGTAAACATGCCTCAAATGGATGGGTTTGAGATGTTGGGAGCAATCAACCAGCGCATGGACGAGGAGGTGCTGCCCATTTTCCTTTTCCTTACTGCTCGGGTGGAGCTGGACGACATTCGTCACGGCCTCAAGCTCGGAGCGGATGACTACATCGTAAAACCCTTCGATCACAAAGAGCTGCTTGACACGATCAGACTCAGAATCGACAGGCGCAAGCAACTCGTTGATTCCGGCAAACGGCTGTCGGCCAATGATTCCATTGCCAAAAAATTCAACAAACTCGCCCTACCCTGCGAGGACGGGCTTGAGGTTTATGAATTTGATGCGATCGTGAAGTGCGAAGCCGACCGCGCATACTGTTCCTTCCATCTCATCAGTGGAAAGAAGGTGTTGGTATCCAAACCCATGAAGGAATTCGAACAACTATTGCTCGATCGCCACTTTATTAAGATTCACAAGTCGACCATTGTCAACATCAACTGCATCACAAAGTATGTTCGAGGCAAAGGCGGATACCTTGTGTTAAGCGATGGTAGCCATGCGGATGTCTCGTTCAGGAAGCGCGAAGAAGTGTCCCAAATGCTGCGTGAAAACCTATGAGAGTGGACTTTTTGCTGCCCTAGCTGATTAAACTTCGGTTCTCGTAACGTTGGGAAGTTGGTTACTCACGTTGAGTAATTATGGGTTTCGCACCCTGGTCATTCGATCAACATTTGCCTATCAAATTTTAATCGAAATGAAATCACTTACCGCAACACTTATAACACTTCTAACAGTATTGACTGTTAGCGCAACAACTCCGGTTGTACTCAAATTCAAGGTCCTTGATTCATATGGAAACGGACTCAGAAATGTAAAAGTCAAAACCTATCAAGGAAATAGCGTTGTCGAATCCAAGAACCTTCGATCAGGAAAAGCTACCATTCACTTGGAGGCCGGAACAAATTACACGATCGAGTTTAGCCTGAACGGATTCATCACCAAACGAATCAGCATAAATACGGACTTAAAGGGTGAAGAAATGTGGGACTTCGTTTACAAGTTTTATGTTGAAATGGAACTGACTGAAGAATACAGCGAAATATCATCAACAGAAGATTATTTCGACTACCCAGCGGCCATCATTGAATTAAATAGTAAAACCAGCGAATTTGATTTCAACCGAGTTTACGGTGAATCATCAAAAACACACAGAAAAGCAGTCATCGAAGGCGTCAACGAAGGACTTACATATTCTGAATAATGCACTGAAGACATACCCCTGATGCATGTACCCCAAGCCCTCATTCCAAAAGGATTGAGGGCTTTTCCTTAAGTGTTAAATAATCCCCAACTTTGTCCAAACTTCATCACCATGCGTTTTCGGATTTTCATTCTGCTCATTTCAATTATCAGCCTCCTAAGTAGCTGTAAATCCGAAAAGCTTGGAAAGGGCTTCCTGCCGGGAACAGATTGGGACATGGAGGAATATTTCATTTACTTCACCTCGTTGGACAGTCTGAATCAAACAGAAGATTTATCAACCATCAAAGGAGTCATTGCCAATGAAATTTCAGGGGGTTGGTCCTTCTCTGAGGATGACAAGGCTACTATAACGATCGACTACCACTTTGACGCGCTTCCATACGGCAGCCGTGGTATTTATTCAGTTTCAGGAGACTTCAAGCAGGAAAAGCGTCAGTCATCCTTCGAAGTGATAGAAGGTTCTGAGACACACGAGTATCACATTCACCAACGCGAAAGCAGAAAGGAAATTTGGGTGAAGTGGGAATCATCAAGTAGCGGCTCTCCTTGGGTACACATGGTGCATTTGAAGCGCTAAACCCTTACTCCCCCCTCGACTACGCTCGGGATGACCATCTCCATTCGGGTTACACCCTCACTCCGATGACGCAAATGTCATCAACCTGTTCGAGTTCTCCACGCCAAGACTCAATGTGTTCGTCCAAAGCCTTATGGATTTGATCCGTAAACTTTCCGGATAGGGAAAGTATCAGCCTTTTCATTGGCTTATACTTTAGCTTCTTACCTCTGTCGCCTCCGAATTGGTCTGCATAGCCATCAGTGAATATGAAGAACATGTCCCCCTTCACCAATCGAATTGTATGGTTCACAAACGGACGTTGCTCAGCATATTTTCCAATTGGCTGTTTATCCGGCTTCACTTCCATCAGATGGTACTCACCCTCTGACATGTCCGGTGCCAGAATATCTCCTCCTTCCAGTTTAACTAGTCTCCTCTTTGTAACAATCCACAGCGGATTCTGAGCTCCGGCATATTCTAATATCATTTGACCATCCTCACCTTCCCTGGTTGACTTAGATAACGAGCAAATGGCGATATCCATTCCATCCTTTACCTCCTCCTCTGAAAGCATGAATTGTTCAATGACCAGCTCCCTTGTCTTGTCTAATATGGATGAGGGCTGAATGAGCCCGTATTCACGCACAGATCGGTTCAGCGCATTGTTGCAAACCACGCTCACCATAGCCCCCGGCACACCATGACCTGTGCAATCCGCAGCTGCAATCATGGTCTTACCATTATCACTCAGCAGATCTAAATCGGGAGTCTCCATATCTTTCAAATCATTCTTCATTTGAACGATAGGATTAACATGTTCCATCCAATAGAAATCGCCTGCAACAATGTCTTTGGGTTTGTATAAAACAAACGACTCAGGGAAGCGCTCCTTTATCAGTCGATCAGGTGGAAGAATAGCCGACTGGATGCGCTGAGCATATGTGATACTGGACAAAATCTCTTCATTCTTGACCTCGATTATTTCTTTCTGATGACGAATTTCAGTGGTTCGTTTGTCGACCTCATGCTCAAGCCTCTTCTTATCCGCCAGCAGTTTCTGGGTACGATAACGAATAAACGCACCAACACCCGCAGAAATCACAATAACGAGAATGGTGTAGAACCACCACTGCATCCAAAATGGCTTCAAGATGACGAACGAAAAAGAGGATTCTTGTGGGTCACTCCAATTGCCATCTCCACTACTCGCCCTTACTCGAAACGTGTATTTTCCCGGTGGCAAGCTCGAATAAGTAGCCAGCCTACTCTGTGTTTCGAATGACCATTGCTTGTCAAATCCCTCTAAAATATACTGGTATATAATCGCCTCGGGGTCCTTCATCCAAACCGCCAGATAGTCGAACACGAAGTGATTTTGTTCATAGTCGTATTGCATTTGACTGAACGGCATCTCTTCATACAGCACTCTCAACCCCGTTAGCGTTACCTTTGGAACGGCTGCAGCAGCCTTTCTGTCATTCGGATTAAACTTCACAACTCCAGTCTCACTTCCTATCCATACCGCATCACCATCTACATAGGTAGCATTCAAGTATGGCTCGAATTGGAACGTGCTTTTGTCAAGGTAAAATGGAATAAAAGTTTCAGCGCCATGAGTCAAGACATCAATTCCCAAGGAATGAATGGTGACCAGATCGCCATTGGGAAGTGAGGCCAACGAAGTGATAGAAGTACTCCTCAATCCGGAAGGTTCCAAAAACTGTGTCAGCGAACCGCGGCTATATCGATACAATCCGCTTTCTGAAGTTGCGATCCAGGTATCATCTTGGTATTTGGAAATTGCAAATATGGAAGCTGACTTTAGTTCTTCCACCACACCTGGTTTGAAGTAGTCTCCCTGGCAATCATACATGCTCAACCCCCCTCCATCCGTTCCGATCCATAGCTGTTGGTCCTTATCCACATGAAGCGTATAGATATATTGACTGAGTAGCATCTGAGGGTCCTCAACTGATGTGAAAATCGGTCTGGTTCCGTCAAAATCCACCTTGACAATTCCCGAACCCAGTGTCGCTAACCACAGGCGTCCTTTGGCGTCTTGCACCAAATCAAGCACATTCGTGTTCGTCAATCCATCCGCGCTAGAATATTTGGTGATCTTGCCGTCATCTGGATTCAACTTGAACAAACCATCACCATACGACCCCATCCAAATATTGCCTTTGGAATCTTCCAACAAGCTGACAATCTGAGGCCCCGAGGTTCCATTGTTTTCTAAATAGAGTTTAACCAATCCTTCGCCAGATTCGCTAAATGAATACTGCATCACGCCCTTTTCACAAGCCATCCAAATGCGTCCAGATTTGTCAAGCATCACATCGAAAATGCTGTTCCCGACCAGTCCTTCGCTTTTGGTTAAATACTCAAACGTTGATCCAGAGTAAAGCGATACTCCTTCTTGCGTGCCTATCCAAACATTGTGCTCCGCGTCTTCCTTCAGACTAAGTACTCTGTTGGAACCTAAACCATTAATTTCAGTCAGTGATTTGCACACAACACCTGATGCTCCCTCCTGCTCATAGCACAGCAATCCATCATTCTTGGTGGCCACCCATAACCTTCCACTCTTGTCTTTGCATATGTCCTCCACCGGACCTCTCGACCACATTGCAGATTGGTTTTGCATCATTTTAATGCTGTAATCGCCCGTATTTAGCAATGCTAAACCATAGTCATGCATTCCAATTGCAATCGTTTTATCATCCCAAGCACAAAGCGAACGCACAATATTATCCGGCAAACCATGCTTCATGCTGTGTTGGTTTGCAGTGAAGTCTTTCTGATCCAATTCCGTGATCCCAGCATCGGTGCCTATCCAGATTTTGTCGGCAAACCAAAGCACATCATACGTGTAATCATCTGCCAGACCATTTAATGAGGTAAAATGTTGAACGGTTTGGTTGGATTTATTCACGAAGTAAATCCCATCTCCGTATGTGGCGATACTGACGTGCTCTGCTCCAGACGAAATATTGCTGATTTTTGCTTGCGTTGAAAAGGAATCTGTAGAAAACAGTTGAAGTCGATCGGCTGTTAACGTCCAAACCTCTCCTTTAGAAGTGCCGATCCAAAGCAAGGGGGCCTCGAAGTACAAAGCAGTCACTGAAACCTTACCGAGGGAATCCGGAAAATCTATAGTTATGTACTCAACACCATTGAATTTGATCAAGCCGTTATTGGTGCCATAAAACACGTGATTCTCACTGTTTTGTTCTATGGACTGAACTTTAAGCGTTTTCTTGCCTTCACCTAAATTAAATGATCGAAAAACAGGAGCCTGACTAAAAACCGCACTGCAAAAGATAAATGCAATGGCAAATGAAAACAGGCAACTTAAGACCTTCAACTTATTGTGCTTTTAGGGTAGATTTGATCTCTACGTTGATCACCTCTGATATCTTCTGATTGACGATTTTTGGAATCGCTATATCGTGATCTGCTAATGGGACTTCAAAGCTGGAAGCAACAGTAATCCCATCGTTTGCCACCACAACCTTTCCGTTGATAATTCGCTCCTTTTCGATTCCATGAATTGACAGCATCCCTTTAACTCGAACCTTGTATGTTCCGACCTTTGTTAAATCAACATCTTCAATGATCTTTCCGTTAAAAGTAGCTTGAGGAAAATCATCCACTTCCATGTAGTTTTCATTGAAGTGCTCATGTTGCAGTGCGCTGTTAAAACCCTGAAAGGAAACTATCGGAACCTTGAAAGCTACTGACTTTTGAGTCACATTAATCACGGCTGAAACTTTAGAATTTTCAGCTTCAATACGTTCCAAAGGTGCCTCTGAAACGAACTTAACCCACCCACTCTTTCCAATGTAAATATCCGATGGTGTGGAAAAATTAAGTGTCAATACACATATAACACTCAACATCAGAACTACCGCAGCTTTCATAAACATTAAAATAGGTGCATTCAAATGTATACGAAACCAAACACGCAAGCAAGGAACTGACGATTTTGGGCTAGTTTTGTGCAATGTTCAAACAGCTCCTTCCAATACTGATTGTTGCCATTGCGTCAGCCTGTTCTGATTCGGCAACTTCTGAAATTGAGTCAAGTTCAGAAGCAGAAATGGTGAAACCCGGACATCAAATCATCGATGGAATAGAGCGCAGCGAATTAGCGTTGACCATGCGCCAGATGTATGATGACATGAAACTTGTTCGAGACTCACTAAAAAATGGCATGGAAGTGTCTCCGCACACCAGCGCTACAACTCGATTCGACAGATGTGCTACAGAACCGGATAAAATTGACGATACCTATCGCGCCCATTGGCTGGTTTGTTTCTGACCCAATACGAGAGCTTTCTTGAAAAGCGACATCAACAACCGCATTGAAGCCTTTAACACAGATGCTCGATGGGTATGCTCGCCATCAAAACAAGTGTCCCGGACCAATACAAAAGGCGATCGTTGAGGTTGTAATCCGACTCTGCGCCTATTTCTTTTCCATTTTCGCAGCGCGCCCGCATGAAGCTCAGCATAATCATACCCGCTTATAACGAAGAGAATGATCCATCTGATTTTGGACAAAATCAAGATGTGAAGCTCGTCAATGGGTTGGAAAGCTTGATCATTGTGAAATGACTGTTCGAAGTGATCGATAACAGCAGCATGTTCAGCGCTACAAAGAAGAATCACGACCTTCCAATCTCTTACTACGAGCACGAGGCTGCACGGCGGGAAAAGGTGCACTTTCATACGGGCATCGAAAAAGCTACAGGAGAGGTACCGGATCATTCAGATGCAGATTTGGAATACGATCCTCGTGAATACAATGATCTGCTGGAAACCAATTGTAGAAGGCTTCGCAGACGTGGTGTACGGATCACGGTTCAGCGGTAGTAACCCGCACCGAATTTTGTTTTTCTTGGCACACACTCGGAAACAAGTTTTTGACACAGTTCTCAAACATGTTCACTCAACTGAATCTGATTTGATATGGAGACGTGTTACAAGCTGTTCAACACGAACAGATTCAGCATCGTTTGGTGGAGAAGCGGATTTGGATTTGAACTGGAGATAACAGCCAAGATTCCGCGATCCAAAAAATCGTGATCTACGAGGCTTTTGGCATTTCATACTATGGACGCACTTACGTGAGGAAGGTAAAAAAATTGGATGGAGAGATGGTTTCCGTGCGACCTTATTTAGCCAGGAAATATGCCGTGTTCAACGGCTGAAAGTCCCAATAACACCTCAAATAAGCCATTTTATCCGATCCTCACATCAGAAATGGATTTTCCCAGTGACGGTGTAAACATTTGAATCACTATGAAAACACTTCGAATACTCTTTTACTTGTCAATTCTATAGTTCTTTATATTCGCTTATGCGGATATGGCCAGCATAAGAGAAGGATGAAACTACATCTAAAAAATGCAGACGTTCAAACGCAATATCAACGCAGATCTTATCCTTTATTCCAAAACTTGGTGAGTACAGTGAAGTGGTTGAAAAAAGCTGACTTCGAGCAACAAACGTTGACCGGATGTGGTTGAAGCTCGTTCGGGTCACATCAACGTAGACGTGCAGGAGCTCACTCCCTGAAACATCGCCAAGTTTCATGAGCGCCTAATCGCAAACTGGAGTGGTGCGTTGTCTGATTGTTGGTTACGCGAAGAGCATCCAGATTTGAAAGCCAATACTAATCTCCTTGAGTCAAGCCCAGTTGGAGGGGACAGAAAACAGAATTTCTGTGGCTCGACAGAAGTTCAACGAAGCAGTGCAAGACTATAACAGCTATATCCGCAGCTTCCCTCATGTGATTTATGCAGGATGGTTTGACTTCGAGAAGAAAGGCTATTTCGAAGCGGATGCCGGCACAGAGAATGCCCCAAAGGTTGAGTTCTGATGTTTGAGAAACCACCGTTCAGCAAGGAAGAAGAGCAGCGCATTCTGGAGGCGATTAAGGCGGCCGAGCTCAACACCTCCGGAGAAATCCGCTTGCATGTTGAACCATCTTGCAAGAGCACAACATTAGATCGTGCTGCACAGATGTTTGACAAGCTCGGCATGAACAAGACCGAGCAACGGAATGGTGTGCTTGTTTACTTGGCTCTCAATGATCGAAAGTTTGCCATCATTGGTGACAAGGGTATCAATGAAAAAGTCCCCCAGAATTTTTGGGAACAGACGAAGGATTTGATGTCAGATCATTTCCGAAAAGGAAATATCGTGGAAGGCATAATCGAGGGAATTGTGGATGCCGGTGAGCAGTTGAAGCAGTACTTTCCGTACCACCAAGGAGGTGTGAACGAATTGAAGGATGATATTAGCTACGGAAAGCATGAGTAAATCTTTAGCTACCCTCCTTCTCGTTCTTGTAAGTGCCTTTGCATGGGCTAAAGAGATTCCTGAAAGGCCGAATCGATTGGTAAACGACTATGCCAACGCGCTCACAAGCAGTGAAGCAGATAAGCTCGAACAAAAGTTGGTAGCCTATGATAAGGAAACCTCCACCCAAATTGCCGTAGTCATTCTAAAATCCCTGGAGGGTGATGATGTATTTGACTTCAGCCAACGGCTCGCGGAAGAATGGGGACTTGGTGGAAAAGAAAACGACAATGGAGTGCTGCTCCTCGTTTCCATGGAAGATCGAGAGATTCGAATTCATACGGGGTATGGCACTGAAGGAGCTATACCTGATGCCATTGCCAAACGCATCATCGAAACGGACATCAAACCCGAATTCAAATCTGGTAACTATTACTCAGGGATTAACAAAGCCTGCGATTCAATGATCGCAGCTCTGAAAGGAGAATACAATGCACCCCCGAAGAAAGATAAGTTTCCAATCGGCATCATTCCATTCCTGATCATCTTTATTCTCATCGCGATTTTCGGAAGAAGGAGACGCTATACCACGTATGGCCGGTCTGGTAGGCACTACCATGGTGGGCCTTGGATCGGTGGATTCGGAGGCGGTTCGTCCGGTGGATTTGGCGGTGGCGGTGGCGGCTTTGGAGGATTTGGCGGTGGCGGCTTTGGAGGTGGAGGAGCGAGCGGAAGCTGGTAAGCTTATCCCCGAATCGATCTATGCAGTTTGGCGAGTTTCCAAAAATCGAAGTAGAGTAAATTGGGAGCAGGCCCCTGCAATTGTTTCAGGATCCGATCTGCATCCATTTCGATTAAAGTCGCTACCAATCCCATCATTCCAATGCTACTTAGGAACTTATAGTACTTCACCAACTTGATTGACTTTCCTACTTTGTTGTGTTTGATTAAATAAGCCAAGTTGCGAACGCCATTTTCAGACTTCTGGATGAATACATCAAAGGGTTCCAGACCAATGTGCTCGATCGGATTTTCAATGTGATCGATACGGTAGCCAGCTTTCTTCAACTCTATTGCAAACAAGGTATCCTCATGACCATAACCTACCAACGACTCATCCATTTTCACGGTATCATACACTGATCGCTTGATGAGAAAGTTATTGGTCATGAACGATTTGTATGGATTCAACAATCGATCCTGCACCAATATAGCTTCTCGGTTGCTACCACAATACCAATGGAAGTAATAGTCATGATCGTCAGGGGCTTCTTCATCATATACGCGACCGCCATAAATCACTTCGTAGCCATTCAAATGCTCAACGTACTTTTCCAAGTAATGATTGCTTTGGCACTTGCCATCACAATCAAGGAACAGGAGGTTATCAAACTGCGCCATAGCCACCAATCGATTCCTCACCGCACTTCTTCCGAGATTGTTATGACTTAACTCATAATGTACAGAAGGCGATTCCGCGATAGATGCATTCAATCCACGGTATGATTCATCACTGGCATCATCCAAACAAACAATTTCTACCGGGATACTCAGCTTCTGCGCCTGACTGCTTAGTTCCCGAATGAACTCACGAACATCAAAATTGTAAATTGGAATGAGGATGCTCAGCATACCTAATCATTCTCTGAAGCATCGCCCTCGAGAGAGCCCAAAACGGTCTCATTACTATCGGATTCGATGGGCTGCCTGGTTCCAACCTTTGAATCGGTCACCCGCCCGTTTTCACAAGTGAGCGTTCGATTGCCATACTTGCTCATATGAACGTAGTCATGCGTGGCCATCAACACCGCCCTACCCTGCTGACTGATGTCGTAAAGCAACTTTAGAATGATATCCGAAGTTTCCGGGTCAAGATTTCCAGTTGGTTCATCAGCCAATATCAGCACCGGATCATTGATTAAAGCACGGGCTATCGCAACTCGCTGTTGTTCACCACCGCTGAGTTCATGCGGCATTTTGAAACTCTTTGTCTGCATACCCACTTTACCCAGCACCTCGTCAATGCGAGCCTTCATTTTGTTCTTATCCTTCCAACCCGTTGCCTTCATCACAAAAATCAGGTTTTCCGCCACTGTACGGTCGGTAAGCAATTGAAAGTCTTGAAATACGATACCTAACTTTCTTCTCAAGAATGGAATCTGTTTGCGTTTCAATTTCCTCAAATCAAACTCATCTACGTGACCTTCGCCTTCCACCATTTCCAATTCACCATAGAGGGTCTTCAGCAAGCTGCTTTTTCCTGTCCCGGTTTTTCCGATCAGGTAAATGAACTCACCCTTATTGATCTCAAAATTCACATCGGAGAGGATGAGATGCTTATCGATAAAGATGTTGCAATTTCGGATTGATACGATTGATTCCATAAGTCGTAAACAAATGTAGCAGGCCATGCCAAGCATCGTTCGGTAAAATATTCGAGTTGCCGACAATGGATCGGTGAAAAGCGTTGAAATGCAAAAACAAGCTCAAATTCAAACTCAATCAATTCTCGATTTTGTTTGAATCTCTGCTTCCAACGCTTTCACCTTTATTTGCTCTTGTGGAACTAGGCATCATCAGCGATACGCACGGATACATGGATGAACGAATTCTGCATCACTTTCGTGATGTAGACGCTATTCTACATGCCGGTGATGTAGGTGATCTTAGCGTTTGCGATAAGTTGGTGGACCTACACCCCCTATACTGTGTTTATGGAAACATTGATGGAACCAACATTAGAAAGTCCTGCCCAGAATGGATAGTTCACAGTTTTGATGGTGTCAAAATACTAATGATTCACATTGCTGGTGCCTTGGGAAAGTACAACGCTAAGACCAGAGGATTGATCGAAGAACACCGTCCTCATGTACTGATTTGCGGACATTCCCACATTCTTAAAGTCGCCCAGGACAGCCGCTTTGATCTTCTTCACATTAATCCAGGTGCAGCAGGAAAGCATGGGTTTCATAAGATGAGAACCATGTTAAAGGTCAGTGCCTCGAATGGAAAGTTGACCAACTTGCGCGTTGTGGAGCTTAGTTCGCGATCAGCGTAATCGATCCACTGACTTCACCAAATCATCATCTTTTTTGATTTGTTTTCTGGCCAACCAAACTAATACGCAGGCGATCAACGGCAGAATAATGGCAATTCCATATCCTGTGCCCACCTCTTCGGTGAAATTTGACTTTAAGGTTTTAAGTGCTGTATAATGCACGAATCCAAATAAGCCCATAATCAGCAATAATTGAATGATGGTCACCACGGCAAGATTCATTTGTGTCTTGCGGTTTTTATAGCCGAAGAGCGTGATCAGAATTAGCCCAGCGCCAACTATGATCGCCATGGTTAGTGGAGTAGAACTGACTCCTTCCACCGAACATTTGAGTCCACTCAACATAAAACCCGCTCCCTCAACCACATAGGTAGACCAGTTCATAAATAGAGAAAGTGTAACTAATGAGGTGGCTATTAGGAGATAAATGGATTGAATACGTTGTATCATGTCGGTGAATTTGACTGCAAAAATTGAAAATCATTTTGCTTGCATAACTAAAAGTGTTCTTATACTTGCATCTGCGATTCAACGCTAATCGCAAATCCCTTCCTACCGTTTCTGAGTTTATTTCAGCAACAATCGATCTCTAATTTATTGTTCATAGCCACCAAGGCAAGACACATTTTTCAATAAGCATTTTTAGACCTTATGTACGATATCACGGAACTGAACGAAAAGAAAGTTCAAGACCTTAAGGAAATTGCTGAGCAATTAAATGTCCCAAAAGCGGACAAGCTCAAGAAGCAAGAACTCATTTACCAAATTCTTGACCAGCAGGCCATGCAACCTGCTCCGCCAAAACCAAAGACCGCTGCCCCGGAAAAAGCAGCCGACAGCGCAGCCAAAGCTGCAAACAACAATAACCGCGGCAACAATGATGGTCAGCGAAACAGAAGACCTCGAAGAGATGATAAGCCTGCTGCCGGAGAGCTTCCTTTTGAAGAAAAGGCTGAAGTTGCGGTAGCTGAGGAAGGCTCATCCGAAGCCCCTAAGCAAGAGAACAACCGAGAAGATAAATCTCAGCGTCCTCGTCACCAGCAAAGACAAAAACCTGAAGGAGAGAACAACAGCGAGTCCGCTGAAGAAACTACAAAGGATGGCGAGCAAGGTGAAAAGAGTGAGCGCGGTGATCGTGGAGATCGAGGAGATCGAAACAACCGTCCGCCCAGACGTGAGAAGGTAGAATACAAATACAATTTCGATGAGATCGTAATGGCCGAAGGCTGTTTGGAGATCATGAACGAAGGTTATGGTTTCCTACGCTCAGCTGATTACAGCTACTTAAGCTCACCGGATGATATATATGTAAGCCAATCTCAAATCAAACTTTTCGGTTTGAAGACGGGTGACACGATTCTTGGTACTATTCGTCCACCGAAAGAAGGTGAGAAATACTACCCATTGCTTCGCATTGACAAGATCAATGGACTTCCGTTTGCGGATGTTCGTGATCGTGTTCCGTTTGATTATTTGACTCCGCTTTTCCCAAACCGAAGCCCAAAGCTACCGGTCACGAGAAGCAGGACCACTCATCTCAGATATTGTGACCTCCTTCACTCCTATCGGAAAAGGGTCGAAAATGGATGATCTTTAGCGCAGCCAAAAATGAAGGTAAGACCGAAATCCTCAAAAATCGCCAATGCGATTGCTCAAAATCATCCGGAAGTTTATTTGATGATCCTCTTGATCGATGAGCGTCCTGAAGAAGTAACCGACATGGAACGAAGCCAAAGCTGGGGTAGTGCATCCCACATTCGAGTAGACCCCGGCCGATCGCCATGTGAAGGTTTCGAACATCGTTTTGGAGAAAGCCAAAAGATTGGTTGAGTGCGGTCACGATGTTGTGATCCTATTAGATTCAATCACACGTTTAGCAAGAGCGTACAACACAGTTGCTCCCATCCAGGTAAGGTGTTGACGGGTGGTGTTGATGCCAACGCATTGCACAAGCCTAAGCGATTCTTCGGAGCGGCTCGAAACATCGAGCACGGAGGTTCATTGACCATCATCGCAACCGCGTTGACAGAAACCGGTTCTAAGATGGACGAAGTGATCTTCGAAGAATTCAAGGGTACAGGTAACATGGAACTTCAGTTGGATCGCAAGCTCAGCAACCGAAGGGTATTCCCAGCGATCGACTTGGTGGCATCCAGCACGCGAAGAGACGACATGTTGATGGAGAAAGACGTTCTTCAGCGCATGTGGATCTTGAGAAAGCACCTCACAGACATGAACACCATCGAAGCGATGGAATTCCTGAAACAACAGATGGCTCATACGAAGACCAACGAGGAGTTCCTCATTTCGATGAATGGATAATATACCTAACTAACCAGCGAAAAGGTTGTCACATTGTTGGCAACCTTTTTCATTTGCACCCATGAGTATTTTAACGCGTTACGCAGTCCCCGGAGCCTTAATTGGCCATCATCCTGAAAATGGTGTACTTCGCCACGCTGCTACGGATGAAACAATGGACATGTATGTGCGATTCGCTTACCTGATGTTGTTTCTGATCGCCCTGTTTCTTGGTCTTGACATTCAAACGCGAAAATCGAGACATTCCATCGGACATCAAATTGGGAATGAAAGTAGCCTCTGTGTTTGCCTTGATTCTCTCCGGCTTTACATGGCTATACTACCAATGGATCCAATCCCTGAATATTTTGAGGATCGAATTGATGTAGTTGCAAAGCGGCCAGAAGCTGCCGGGCAGGAAGCCGAAAAAGCGCTTGGAACAGCTGAATTCATCTTCAGCCCATTTACGCATAGCACCATCACCTTATTTGGTTTCATGGTGATCGGCTTCTTCTACACGATCATCTTAGTGATGATCATGCGAGGAAAACCGGAGGCGTTTAGATAATTCCTCTTGTTTCGTCAGTTCGACCGCGTTCGCTTTTGAGCTTTAGCGGTTGCGAAGCGCGATCCCGATGACAATCGGGCAAGCCGATCTACCATGAAACCTGAATAACGAGCTTGCCGACTATGTGCCTAAATCTTTATTTTGTGAACCAAAGACCAAGGAATGTAAACATCAACCGGAAAACATAAACGAGTCGAGCGTAGCTCTGTCATTTCTTCGTCTCAAATCGCCAGTTTAACAAACAAGGATGAAATGATTAGCAGCAGATGCGCCCCATGGGGGCGTGGCCTGTGGTCTAATCTAATTCTTGTGGGGTCTGGCGATCCTGAGGCGATTGGAGATAAAGCTGAGGTTCACGCCCTCACCATAATAGACCATTCCGTTTGAGCCTCTCGGAAGCAACGACTAAAAACATGCGAAGCCGCGTACAATTGAATCCAAATCACCGTTATGGTGAGGTTGTTCACATGATCAATGAATGACACTCATGAAAAACGGAGATCAGAAACGAATTGATGTATTGGTTGTGGAAGACCATTCGATCTATCGGCAGGCTATTGTGGATACACTGAGAGAAAGCGCATTTGTGATGCGCACCGGACAGGCCGAAAATGGCGTGCAGGCATTGGCAGAGCTGAGCCGGGCGACTTATGACCTCGTCATCCTGGACATCAGTATGCCCGAAATGCACGGAATTGATTGCATGACCGAGATTAGTGCCAAATACCCTGATCAAAAGGTGATCGTCCTGACGCAGTTTGATTCGACCGGATTCTATAAGCGGTTCGAAGCTTTAGGTGTGTCAGGCTACCTGCTCAAATCGTCCACCGGGCAAGAGATCATCGATGACATCAGGCGCGTGATGTTTGACAATGAGCGGGTATTTACAGATCGGGTGGAAAAAGAGTATTGGAGCCTTGACAAAACTCATCATGTCTACCTGAGTGAAAAAGAAATGGAGGTAGTGCAATTGATCTGCTCACACCTAAAAACTGAACAAATAGCCGAGCGCCTGAACCTTTCTACGCACACGATCAATTCGCATCGCAAGCACATTTTGACCAAATTGGGTGCTGCGGCTGCCACACAGATCATCGAATGGGCCATCGACAACGGAGTTGTTATCCGTTGATGAAATGCCCTTAATTGATTGAAAATCACTAGAACTAGTGATAGAAAAGTCAAAGTCAATGTCAATTTTTGCCTAAGGTCTTTTCAGGCCGAAAACAAAAGGGGCGGGAATCACGACAAAATGAACCTCCCGCCCCGAAAAAATTCAAGCATTAATAAACTAACACTTAAACCAACGACAATGATCAACATTTTAAAGTCAATGTGCCCTGGTCAAAACCCAAAAAGGAACAACCTAAGGCGTCAATCCAAAAACGGAACATTCAAAGCAGCAGTCTTTGTGCTTGCAGCGGCCTTTTGCATCACCTCACAGGCCGCCTCAGACCAAAGTTATGTTAACCGCCAGTTTGTGGTCATCAACGGACAGCCCGTTGACCTTCATTGGTCCAGCACCATTCTGGCTACAAGTAATCACATCTTAACGGTAGGAAATACTCAAACCAGCGGACAGGGAGCAAATGTGTTCCTTACGAAACAGGCCACTGATGGCACCATCATTTGGTCTGTTGAATATGATGGAGGGTTTGATGAATTTGGAATTGCCATTTGCGAGGATGGAAGTGGCAATTTCCTTGTAGCCGCCACACAGACAGGGGACACAAGTGACTATGACATCCTTGTTTTAAAGTATAGCTCAGCGGGTACATTGCTTTGGGATTATACGTTCAACGGTGGGCAGGGTAATGATCTTCCGGCAAGTATTGTCGCCCATGGAAACGAAGCCATCATCACGGGCGGAAAAGAAACATCAAACGGATTGTCGGACATTGTTACGATTAGGCTTGATGCTTCTGGTAGCGAGTTATGGGCAGAGACATATGATCAAAACAACCTTCATGACATTGGAGTTCAGGTAAATGTTGACCAATCCACGGGTGAGGCTACAGTGGTTGGGGGTAGCTCACCATCGGTGAACAGCTATGAAAAGGTGGTGCTTCGATACGATGAGTACGGCTCATTGACTGATCAATATCACAGTTCGGCAACGGGAATTGACAAACCAACCTGCATGGGCAGCGATAGCATTAATAACACAATCGTTGGTGGCTATTATACGCTGGGAACGGGGCTCATCGAAATGGTATTTATTAGCCTAGATGATACACTTGGGCTAAACTGGAGCATAACCCATTCGCCTGCTGATCTGGAAAACAAGGTCAACGATATGTCCACCAATTATATTGGTGAATCATTTGCAACCGGATATGTAAAAGAGAGCACGGGAGAGTATTCTTGCTGGACAGCCATGATTAGCGCGACTGGCAGCATTGAATGGGAGCAAACCTATCAGGTTGCCTTTGTTGGTGGCGCTATGGGAAAACGTATCACATTGGACAGCGAAGGTCATGTGAATGTGGCAGGCATTGAGGTGGAAGGAACAGACACAAGCTTACTGATTCTACAATATGACCACGATGGCAATCTGAACTTTGCCCAGACTTATGACAGTGGTTACAACGAAATTGCCACGGGGATTATGGCTGGCCCGGGTGGGAGCATTTATGTGAGCGGCACCTCTACTGCCAATGGAAATGGTTATATGACGGTGAAGTATAATACCTTCAGAAGAGCCTATCTACCTGTTGATTCAGGCAATTATAAGTTCGTTGATAATGAAATAATTGTTCAGTTTAAACCGAGTGTAGCAATAGGAGCGGCTTATGGTACTAATGCCACCACTTTTGGCCTACTGAGTGAGTTTGTTGATCAAGGTGTTATCAATGAAATCAATTCAATTTTTGGTGACCAATACGATTTTGGAAGATTCAATACTGTAAAAGTGTTCAGGAGGCTAACAAATGCGGATACCTTATCAGTTTCCAGACAAGGAGATACCATTAGAATGCATCATTTTTGGACCACTTTGGCCTTGCAAATCCCCGAAGCCCTAAGTGAATTAGTGGTTGCGAATGTTATGAACGACTCTATGAATGCATCCGTAGCCTTTGCCGAACTCAACTTAATTGGCGAACTAATGGATTTGCCGGATGACACTCATTTCACAAATGGAGACCAAGATGGACTTGAATCTTCCAATTTCAATGACAATGATATTGAAATGGATCGCGCCTGGGATATTTACAAAGGTTCCGAATATGCATCGGTCGGAGTTTTTGATACCGGAATTGAATATCAACATGAAGATTTTAGCAAAACGGGACAGCAAACATTCAGTGATTCAAAAGTCATCAATGGACACAACTATGTTAACAATACTTCTTGGCCTGCAACCATTGGCGATGATAATGGGCACGGGTCCAAGACAGCTGGGATAATTGGAGCAATCAGAAACAACAGTCTTGGAGTTGCCAGTGTGGCCGGTGGCGATGCAAACCAGAGTAGTTACGGAGTAAACTTGGTCGACATGAAAATTACAGATGCCGGCTCATTCAATCAAATAACGCTTGATCGGGCGGCTGAAGCCATGCAGGACGGAGCGCGTGATTGGAATGAAAACGGGTATTCACTAGATGTGCTCAACCACAGCTGGGGTATTTCAGTGGGGGACACACTTTACACGGATGAATTCAAAACGCTGTTCACGAAGGTCAATAAGTTTGTATATGACAACGGGGCTGTTAACGTTTGCGCAAGGGGAAACAATGGGAACACGGATGATGTTTTTCCGGCACAGTCAGGCCCTGACCACTTTACCCTTTGTGCGGGCGGCAGTGGGACCAATGGTGACAAGCACAGCTCATCTAGCTATGGGATCAAAATGGACATAATAGCTCCCGGGGTCAGTTCACTGGTTTATTCAACGTATCTGGCAGATGGTTACGCAACCCATAGCGGCACATCTGCCGCAGCTCCACATGTTGCTGGAGTGGCTGCGCTGCTAACCAGCCAGGCTAACGACCCCAACCGTTGGGTGCCCCATCGCCTCGACCACGATGACGTGGAAAACTTGATTCAAAACTATGCAACCGATATTCAGACCCCAACCCCTACATATCAGGTGGGATATGACATAAATTCAGGCCACGGACGCCTTAATGCAGGCTTGGTAATGGAACATATGGAGTGGCCTTACTATTGGGTGAAGCATGTGGAAGTGGATTTTTCAAATGCATTTGCCGAGGTGCTCAGTAGTGTTCAATTCGGAGATCAGTTGGTGTTGGTGAAAGAAGACTTTGACTATCCAGGCACGGTCAATGATCTAGGTGAAGGCTATTACTTTGCCGATATTTACTTATTTGAGATTGCAGTAAACCACAGCATCGGGGGCGCTCAATTGCTGGGTGGATGGATTCGCAACGCCAGCGGGGTTTCCAACATGCTTTCCAGCGATCCTGAAATCTATGATATTCCTTTTGCTCACCTTGACTCTGTCTCGCCTACAAAAGCATTTGTACATGGCCACGTATTCCATATCAAGAAAGACACAAGCAACAATACGGTAGACAAGTGGTTGCCGTTCGACCCATTTAGCAACATTCGCTTTGGTTATAGCCTTCATCTATACGATTCCAACGCCACAGGTATTGAACAAACCGAAGAAATAAGTAAGGAGCTTGTAGCGTGGCCCAATCCGGCAAGCAATTTTCAAAACCTGACACTACCTGAGGGTGAGAGCGTCAACGCAGATTTGATAGACATGCAGGGTCGGGTACTACAAACAGTCTTTCATGGTGAAATTAAAAGCTCGACAACTGTCACCGTAAATCTGGAGTCATTGGAATCTGGCGTGTACTTCTATCGCGTAACGGCTGATGAGCAAAACCATACCTTGAGGTTCGTCAAA
This sequence comes from Flavobacteriales bacterium, assembly GCA_041391765.1. Taxonomy (GTDB): domain Bacteria; phylum Bacteroidota; class Bacteroidia; order Flavobacteriales_G; family Salibacteraceae; genus SHAN690. The sequence continues at coordinate 29,376 of JAWKNJ010000036.1, forward strand.
TGCGAATGATGCGTCATATCAATGTTGGTTTTGCATTGTGTCTTATGATTAGCATTTCATGCACCACCGAACCGTTCGAGCCAAGCCTTCAAGCCCCTCTTCCACAAGACACGCTAATTGCGGAAGAGGGTTGTTTTGATTTCGACAGCCTATTGAACAATTGCGGCATTGAACAGGAGTTTTTTTTGGAGCCTTCCTATTATTATCCTGCGATTAATCCACTTAACCCGAGTGAGTTCGTTTATTACAAGGACAAGCAAGTTTTCAAATACGATATGAACACAGGAACTTCTGTCCAGCTCGCTTCAAACATTCAAGTGATCAGCCGCATGGACTGGGGCAGAACCGGGTGGATCGTGTTCAGCAACCAAAGCTGGAAGGTTTGGAAATTGAAGGATGATGGCTCCGAATTGCAACAAATTTCGTTCAACCCAAGGGATATCGGTCCAGAGTTTAATGATGCCGGAAATGCAATTATTTATTTGAGAAATATGGAATACTCGGATGTTGAATTGAAGGAGAATCCTGAATTAGCATATCGTTCGCAAATGATCATTTGTAAGATTGATGGTTCAAGTTTGGATTCAATCTGTATCATTGATTCAAACCAATGCAAAGGATGGGATATTAGCAGTTGGAATGAAAATGATCAGATTGCACATATCGATGGAAAATCAACCGCAATTGGTGAACCGTTACATTATGGTATCAGCTCGTATAACGTAAGTACAAATGAAAATACTACTTTGTACTTTGATGACGTTAGCTATTTGACCATTACTGACATTGAGTGGCACCCCAATGGCACCGACATTTTCTTCATCACGCACTATGGTAACAACCGGGGTACAATATATAAGGTGAGCACCACGGGAGGTGAGCCCACATTGATCAAAGAGGGCTGTGACAACCGCTTTTACGAAGACATGAGCATTTCACCAGATGGTGACTTCATGTTGGTTCAGAAAGGAACGGCTTATGTGGAAGGATGCGATACGTATACGAAGCGCAGCATTGTGAAAATGGATTTGTATGGAAACAATGAACAACTAATAAACCTAAAGTGACCTTACGATTTCTCATTTTTTCCATCATGTGGCTATTCGCATCTCTTAGCCTCAGCCAAAGCAGCCGATCAGTCACCGTGTGCGCGGATTCTCTCCCAATCATTATTCGCACGGATATTCAAGGGCTATCATATCTATGGAACACAGGCGATACTACCGACTCAATTCAGGTAAGCGATACTGGTCAATATACAGTAACCGTCACTTTCGACCTAGGACAAGACCATATTGACTCAATTTATCTTTCAGCACTATACCCTCCGATCGTTGATCTGTCTTTCACATTTGACGATAGTGGAAACTTAATGCTTGAACCTCAGCTGCTCGGTGATACCACGAACCTGGCTTCTCCATTGTTTACCACCTGGATCACTCCGTTGAATACATACAATAAGAAACCTTTTGGAACGGTATTGATGGTTCCAAAATTTTGCTTGAATTATTGCAGTGACTCTCTCTACGGGAATCATGAGTTCAGGATCATTGTGGAAAATCTTTGTGGTATAGACACTGCAATTCAAGTGATTAATTGTGAAGATGAATGTTGGCCACTTTACTCAAAAATTACAATTGATCACCCCCCATTCCTCGTCTGGCCCAATCCAAGCTCAGGTGTTCTGTATCAAAGCCTGCCAAAAGGTTCAAATACTCGGTATGAATTGCTTAATCCAAAAGGGTGTGTGGTTAAAAGCGGCTATCTCGGAAATTCGGATGATGGCACAGATACACTGCTTGATTTAAGTGAGCTACCGGATGGCATTTATTACTATCGAGTGCAATCAAACGAATATGAGTTTACAAGGAAAATTCTCAAAATATCAGAATAAAATAGTTTGCGTTTTTGCACTGCTAATGCTCTCAGTGAGCAGTGTAACTCAAAAACCAAAAAAAGGGCGCTCTCACTGGGAGAACACCCTTCACCCGAAGGCGTAGCATCAAAAGCCGCTTATGTAAGCAGCGCATCAATTTGCCCAATCAGTTCACCCAAGTGGGTGACGCTGTAGTCAAGCACATCCAGTTCAAACTGGATTTCCTGTGCATCAGGATCGGTGATGAACGAGGCGCTTGACCCGTATCCATCCACCGCACGCTGCGCGGCTTCCACCACTTCTTGCTGCTCATCTAACAGCGCCTGAGGCGCACTGTTAGCCACCATGAAGTCATACGTGCTTTGAGCATGGGCCAGCTCGGCTTCGAGCACCGTCTGAGCTGTGGAGGCTCCGGCCTGTGCTTCGAGGCGGGCCAAAGCCCGTTCGTGCTTGATGGTTCTGTCGCGAGTGATGTCTCGCCTTTGTGCCGCAAACTGATCGCGTGTTGCTTGCAGATCGGCTTGTGACATGCTATTCAATTCTACTAACATGAGTACTTGTATTTAAATGAACTAGCCTCCATCTTTCTTTTAATCCTTAGAGGCATTTGGATCGCTGCGCCTTCTGTTTTTTATTCATACGCTCCTCCTTTTTTTGTTGGTTTATATCATTCCCCGATAGTAGCGAACAGCCGCTTCCACCAGCATATCGTAACTCTTAACCTGCATCAGGGCACAGATCTTTCGTTGAATAGCTGCCTTGGGCTGGTGTTTGCCGGCTAAGTACGCCTGCCACGTGCTGTGGTGTACGCCCAAGACACGGGCAATGGCTCGTGCACTCAGCTTCTTTTGCTCCATCACATAGTGGCATACCGTGCTTGTCCATGGAAATCGTTTTTTGGCCTTATGTTGTTTTAGTGTTTTCATTAACTGCTCGTATCTATTACGCTGAACCATCAGTCATTCGTATGCGGGTGGTTCCAAAAAAATGTAAACGGTCAATTCTCGCAATGCCTTGCTGGGCGGCTCACAGAGGTAATTTTGATGGGTGTACTGGCGGGTGGTCTGAAGACAGGTGTTGGGTGTCGCTGACCTTCACTTCAAGGTCAAGCCGCGCAAACCCTGAGTAATCAATAAAGGGATCGGAGCTGTGTACTTGATCGCTATATTAATCTGGCTGGCGGGTTTCCTGAAGCAGATTTGGCACGGCTAGATGCCGGGGAAGGGCACAGATTTTTTTCTTGATTTGAGAATTTGGTAGGCAATAACTCCTTGAAAAAGCACCCGCCACCTTCAAATTTTCGTTTTGGCGGGTAAGTTTTAGTGCCTCCGCCACCCCTCTGAGGGTACCCGCCACAACACATAATCTAGTGGCGGAGGCCCATTATTTCACCCACCACCCCTTCAGAGGCACCCGCCACTGAGAAAATCCCACTGGCGGGATGTTTTGGTTTAGCTCCCCGCCATACTGAGAATTCAAAGTATGCATTCCTTGCAGCTAAAAACAGTGTGACATGGGGATTAACGGCTTTTAATGTATTTTAGACAAAAAATGTAGTTTGGGGGTATGTGTTTTGTTTGTAACAGATGATGTGGAACACCTATATGCTTATCGATATACCCACAACAAATCGTTCTTGATACACAGGTTACCAAGCAGCACAATTCTTCACTTGATTTTTATAGATCACGATTTTTCGCTTTACAGCCACAACTAATTTATTAGGTTGATATGGGCACAGGACTAATACGAGAATTGGTTTGGGACTCTGACCTTAATGTTCCTGTTAACTTGCTCAATGTTTTTGGACTTATAATAGTCTCTAAGATAATCTACGCTGATTTTTTCAATGGTCTTCTACCTCAGAGCATTGACATTGGAGATTTAGATGGCACCATAGGCTTTAATCTGTTGGAATTTGGTTTAGCCTTTGTTTCGGTTCTAATATTCTTTGGAGTGTTGGATAGAATGAATGGTCTTTTAAGCTTCATGTATCTGATCATTCGAAACAATCGGATTTCGAAAGGAGCACATCGTAGTAAGTTTAATCATCGTGCTCTAACGGTCTTATCTGCTGCTGTTGACAAAGGCAATGATTACTTAGTCAATCATTTTGCCGTAACCAAAGAGGCCAAAAAGGATGTTCAGGATACCTTCAACAACTATGATTCAATTTACTACATACAGAAGCTATGGTTCGTTTTAATCATGGTAGCATTCATCCTATGTAATTTATACTTCTCCTACACTGTTTTCATTGGGACAATGGTCGTATTAGTAGGTGCTTTAATGATTTTTACCTGCTTTATGAAAGTGTTGGTTTATGAATTGGTCAGGTTCAAATCACAAGATGAAGCATAAGAATTTGAATGTCTTTTATGAGCAGCCCCCAATCATTCACAACTAAGAAAAGAACTTGAATTATCTGATGCCTTTTTACTGAGATTTCGTATCTTATGTAAATGAAAGCTCAAAAAAATCAACGATGCTATAAATGCGGTAATCCACTAGAAGAAGAGAACTCAGCGGATGAACACGTTTTGCTGAATGCAATAGGCGGCAAGCTAAAGTCCAAGGATTTATTGTGTGAAGGTTGTAATTCTACGATTGGTGGTGAAGCAGATGCGGAACTTGCTAAACAACTTGCATTCTTCTCCACCTATTTCCCAATCAAAAGGGATAGAGGAAAAACACCAACCCTTAAAGGATTTAAGAGCGAAAGCGGCAAGGACTATAATATGCAACCGGGGGGAAGACCTGAATTTGGACGTCCTGAGATCGAAGAAAAGAAAGTAGGTGATGAAGTCGAAATTTCAGCGAGTGCGAAAAATGAAAAGGAGCTAACCACCATTCTTGGTAGTTTAAAGAAAAGATTCCCTGATATCGACCTTGATAAATGGAAGGAGAAATACGAATGGAAAGAGGATTACATTGACGAAACCCTCCACTTTGAAAGCCATATAGGTGGTGATTTGGCATTCAAATCAATACTCAAAACCGCCATTAATTTCTATGTGCTTAAAAAGGGTTCATTCATAGAGCTTAAGTCTGCTATTGATTCACTCATTACTGAGGAAAGAATGGATATGGTGAACCAGTTTTACCCAACAAAAAAAATCTACAAAAAGGAACCTAAAGAAGTTGTCCACTTGATTCATTTGGTAGGAAGGAAACACGAACGGGTGCTTTATTGTTTCATTGAATTTTTCAGCACATATTCATTCGTGGTCAAATTATCAGACGATTATGATGGTAAGAATTTTAAGGAAACATACTGCTACAACATTCTCACCTGTAAGGAACTAAAGAAAGACGTGAAGCTCAATTTTTCGGCTAATGAGTTAAAAGAAGCTCTTACTACTCCTGCTCTTCCATCGGACATCATAAAGAAAGCAAACAGAGCTATGAAAATTGGACAGGATATTCAGACTGACAATGAGATAAGCAGAATTGTTGGGAAAGCAGTTGATGAGGTTTTCAATAAGTACAAGCACGAGCCACTTATTACTAGGCAAATGATTGATGAGTTCTCGGAGAAGGTCGCAGAAGCTTATGTGAAATTTGCGCTTAGGAACAAGAAACGGAGGGACATTTTCGAATAAGCAAGCTCAAGTCTTCACAAGGAAGGTTAATAGTGAACAAATAATGATCATAAGGATAGCAAGTGTAGCCCTTTGAACAGTTATAATATTGCTTTTTGGAAAGAACAAGTCAAAGAAATCTCTCAGGTGCAGTAAAACGTTGGTTGCGATTCTTTTCATGGTTCTACGCTTCTGCTTCGGATTCGGAGGTAAGACCAGCTTCCCTTTGAATCCAAGTTAGGTCACCAATCCTCAGCTTTCCTTTATCGGTTTTAATTAAAAGCTTGTTCTCCATGGTTATTTCAATGTCAAAATTTGCTGAGGCTAATGCAGCGGCAATTCTGTCCACTAACATATTTTCAAACTCAATCTCACGTTGTCTTATTTGTAGCTCGCGTTCGCGGTTATCAAGTTCTTTTGATCTTAGTTCTTGTTCCTTGAGTCGAATGTCCAGATCATGTTTTTTCTTGGCCTGTTCAGCAGTCATCATATTCTCCATCTCCCGATCCAATTTTTCAGTTCTCTTTTTTACTTCTTCAATTGGAACAATGTGGCGATCAAGGCCATAGGACTCAGCCGCATCCAAAGCCTTATGAGTAAGTTGAAGAGCTTTTTTCTTTGCTTTTGGAGACATGAAAACTAGCATTAGCCATTCTCTAAAACTTGCTATTTCAACACTCAGCACTTCAACCTCAACATCTTCGATATAGCCAAATGATGAGGTGATCTCGTTTAGGAACTTATGTGTTGCAACTGCGTCACGAGAGTTGACCCATATCTCAAGTTCAAACTCGTCATATGCTTTTTTCCTGAGTTCACTCTTATAGTTAAAGTGTGGGGTTGATCTTTTCCGTAATTGCTTTTTCAAGTACCTGATCAAGTCATCATGGAGATCATCTCTATAGAATTGAAGCGGCCTTGTTTGTTTAAGCTCCTTATTAACTAAAACTTGAAAGTTCTCATTGAACTTAACGACTGACCAATCCGCTAACATTTTGTTTCTGAAAAACCGATCAACTTGGGCAACATTAAGTTGCAGTATGTGAAAACGAGAGAATCCATTTAGCAATCGAATTAGTTCATCCAAGAATTGGGTTAGCACTAACTCCAGCTCTTTTCTTGTCTTCGGAGAAACCATGATCGTCCAAAACTTTATTACCTCTTTAATTCTTTTGACCAACTCTTTCCGAGACTCAATCACATCCTTTGAGGTATCGACATCAAGATCAAGTGCTTTCTCAACTAATCGATCAAGCTTTACAAGTCGAGACTCAATATCATTGTACAATTCATCATCGATTCTGTTTTTAATCTTGAGTTTTTCAAGGTTCCTGAGTAGCTTTTCCACAACGCTCTTGTTGTCGCCCTCCCCCACTTCAATCAACGTTTCCTGTTCCATTAGTTAGGAATTAATATCCATTCATGACGTTTGTTGCCCTTTCCAAATCAATTTCGAGTACATCCTTTATCACATTCTCATTCGGCTCGTAAATGACCTCGAAGAACTTTGAATCCGTGAAATACAAGTTAATCCGTTGCGCATAGTCTGTCCTTGTAGTGATATATCTTCCCTTTTCTAAGACAGTCAGATTCATGGAAGTGGAAAGATAAATATATACTCTATGGCAAGGCCTTTTATGAGAAGATCGAGAAGGAGGCGTTCAGATAATTGGTCAATTAGAAAATGATATAATTTGATGATAAGGGATTCGTGTTGAAACGAGTAGCTAGAAGCTAGCCGCCAGAAGTCTCCTCCCAAACTCATCCACGTTCATCCCACCGAAATTCCCCGAACTCATGAGCAGCAGGTTGGATTGGCTCCAATTCCTAGATCTTAAGTCGGCTTGAATGTCCTCCGTCTTCGTGTAAACGATTAAGTCGTCTCGACCAAAAGCGGCCTTCACCTCTTCCCTGCTGATCGGGTCTAGCTTCTTGTGGGCAATGGTTTCCTCTTTGTAAAACACGATGGCTTCATCAGCTGCGTCCATCGTGCCTTTGTATTCCTTCATGAACTCCTTGGTCAGGCTGCTGAACGTGTGCAGCTCCATGCAGGCCACCAGTTTCCGCTCTGGCCATTGATGCTTCACCGCGTTGGTTGTGGCTACCAGTTTTGATGGTGAGTGCGCAAAGTCCTTATAGACCACCGTGTAATCGTTTCTTCCGATCTCCTCTAGCCTGCGGCTGGCCCCGGTGAAATCAGCAATGGATTCGAAGAAAGTCTTCGCGTCAATCCCCAATTGCTGACACACCAACCGCGCGCCATTCATGTTTTGCAGGTTGTGATCGCCAAATACGCTGATTGGAAAAGTGGCTCCTTCAAAATGAACGATAGTTTGTCCGTTTGTGATTTCATGTTCAGGCGTTGAATAGGGTAATCGATTCAAATGCTTGGCTTTGGCATTTGCCATTTCATTCAGCGTTTGATCCGCTTGACAATAGATTAGCGAGTCACCGGAGGCCATGTCGTCCATGAACTTGCTGAACTGCTCCCTGTAGTTTTCCCAAGTTGGAAACACGTTGATGTGATCCCACGCAATGCCCGATATCAATGCTATTTGTGGATGATACAAGTGAAACTTTGGTCTGCGATCAATTGGTGAGCTCAGGTACTCATCCCCTTCCAACACAATAACAGGCGCCTTGCTTAAACGCACCATGGTTTCGAATCCTTGAATTTGTGCACCGACCAGATAGTCAAAGTCGCGGCCCAACTTCTTCAAAACATGCAGGATCATGGATGTGATGGTGGTCTTACCATGACTTCCGGCAATAACGACACGCGTTTTGTCCTTGCTCTGCTCGTAGATAAATTCCGGATAGGAATAGACCTTCACACCCAATTCTTGTGCTCGAACCAATTCGGGATTGTCAATTCGGGCATGCATTCCCAGAATAATGGCATCCAATCCAGCGTGAATTTTATTGGCATACCAACCCATCTCTACCGGCAACAATCCTTTGGAAGCCAACCGGGTTCTACTCGGCTCAAAGATTTCATCATCGGAACCCGTGACGTGATGACCAAGCTCATGCATTGCCAATGCCAAGTTGTGCATGGCAGCACCTCCAATGGCGATAAAGTGTACGTTCAGTTTTTGCATCGAAGTCAAAGCTATTTAGTGAATTGACCAGAATCAATCCCTTGGTGCTGAAATACAAACATTCAAAGGTTGGCAGCGATTAGAAGGCATATCAATGCGCTTCATGCATGGCAAATCATACATTTGCGCCTCTTAAAATTGACATGCCATGGCAGGAGTATTGAACGCACAGGAAGCCCTTGAATTATTCGAAAAATCCAAGAAACACAAGATCGCCTACCCAGCGGTCAATGTAGTTAGTACGCAGTCTGTGAACGCTGTCATGGAAGCTGCGGCCAAGGCTAAATCTCCCGTAATCATTCAATTCAGCAATGGTGGTGCGCTTTTCTACGCAGGCAAGTCATTGAACAACGAAGGCGAAAAAGCGGCAATCGCTGGTGCAATTTCCGGTGCTAAGCACATTCACCAAATGGCTGAACTGTATGGTGTTGACGTGATACTTCACACCGATCACAGCGCTAGAAAGTTGTTGCCATGGATTGATGGTTTGCTGGCTGCCGGTGAAAAGCACTACGCTGAGACAGGCCGTCCACTCTACACGAGCCACATGATAGACTTGAGTGAAGAACCGATCAAAGAGAATATTGAAACTTGCGTTGAATACCACAAGCGCATGTCTAAAATCGACATGATTTTGGAAATCGAATTGGGTGTAACCGGTGGTGAAGAAGACGGAGTGGACAACACTGGCATCGATAGTTCAAAGCTTTACACGCAGCCGAATGAAGTGGGATATGCTTACGAGCGATTGAATGCGATAAGTCCGAATTTCACGATTGCCGCTGCTTTTGGGAACGTGCACGGAGTGTACAAGCCAGGTAACGTAAAATTGACTCCTATCATTCTGAAGAACAGCCAAGATTATATCAAGAAGACTTTCAATATCGATCGTGAAAATCCGGTGAACTTCGTGTTTCACGGTGGCTCTGGATCAACTCGCGCAGAAATACGTGAAGGAATTGACTACGGGGTGATCAAGATGAACATCGACACCGATACGCAATGGGCGTTTTGGGATGGTGTGCGCGCCTTCGAAGCGAAGAACCGGGCCTATCTGCAAGGTCAATTGGGTAACCCGGAAGGCGAAGACAAGCCGAACAAAAACTACTACGACCCTAGAAAGTGGCTTCGCGAAGGTGAAAAGACTATGGTGGCTCGATTGATGACTGCGTTTGAGGATTTGAATTCGGTGGGAGCGAATGATAAGGTGAAATAGATTTTAGATAAAAGACAATAGACTATAGACTTTGCATAGAGTTTTTCATCAGAGAATTTGCTGCAAGCGCAAGTCTTTAATCTTTCGTCTTACTTCTTTTATCTAAAGTTCTTTCGTCTACAGACCTTTCAAAAGCTTCTCTAATGCCTGCAGGTGTTGATCAAAGGCCTTTCTACCTTCATCAGTTACTCGGAAAGTCGTGTTGGGTTTCTTACCCACGAAGCGCTTTCTGATTTCTACAAAGCCCTTCTTCTCCAGTGCGCTGACGTGACTGGCCAAATTGCCATCAGTCACTTGCAGAAGCGTCTTTAATTCGTTGAACTCCACCCACTGGTTGACGCAAAGAATGGACATGAGACCAAGCCTAATCCTGCTCTCAAACGCCTTATCCAGTTGATGAATGATCGCGTTCATCGGTCGTGGCGTAGATACATTAAGATTCCGTAGATGATGTGAAGCAACCCGAATCCGGCTGCCCAAAAAATGAGTCCTTGTCCCTTAAAAACCAGACCGAGCAAGCCTATTATGATTTCTGAAATTCCGAGGTAATTGATCTCTTCGAACGAATGTTTCCCCGCGTTCAATAGTGCTAAACCGTAAAAAATCAGCGTTGCAGGAGCAATGATGGCTATCAACCCGTGATAGAACATGATCACGCAAAAAATGCCCCCTGCAGCAAGCGGAATGCTTAAGTTGATCAGCATTTGACGACTATATGCTCCCCACAACGGTTGTCCCTTTCTGACGGCCTTCCTTCGACTCAAGTAATAACTGGTGAGCACAGAAAGCACAAATACGAGTAGTGCATCAATGATCAGAAAGTTAACCACGCTCCAATCCACGCGGATGATTTCACCGGTACCAAAATCTGTGTCTTCCGATCGAAAAACCCACGGTCCCTGATTGGTCTTCCACCAAGCGGCAGCTGCTCCCGCAAGCGCAAAAAGCCCGCTGAACACTCCGGCCAAACCACTCAACGAGATGAATCTTGTGCTGCGCTCCATCAGGTCTCTGATATCCTTCAGAGCATCCAATTGTTCATTCTGTGCACTCATAAATTCTACTTTGAAACGCAAAGTACACGATTTAAGCATTTGACTTACCCCCGATGCAAGGAACATTAATTTGTTTGCATCCAACCTTTGCGGCTTCTTATAGTCTTTTACATTTAGACATTATTTATGCGTACGGTCTTCCTCCTTTTCACACTACTTTTTTTGACCAACTTGGCCTCAAGTCAAGGCTTCATTGAAAACCGAGGACAGTGGGCAGAAGACTTTGCCTACAAGCTTGACTTAAAGGATGGAGCCGTATTCCTAGAATCCGAGCAGCTTACCTTCCATATCGTTGATAAAAGTGGACTGTATGGCGTGCACTTTCAAAGAGACTCTTCTCTGGCAGACAACATTGAACACCATCATGCTTTTCGCCTCGAGTTTATGGGCGCCAATCATGATTGCAGCAAAACGACCTCAAGGCCTTATCCACATTACGTAAACTACTTCCTGGGCTCGGATGAAAGCAAATGGCAGTCATATATTACCCCAAAGCATGAAGTCATCTATAATCAATTGTATGAAGGTATTGACCTACACGTCATTGAGAACAACGATCGGCTTAAGTATGAATTTCAACTGGAACCCGGTGTTGATCCCAGAACTATCAGAATCCGTTTTGAAGGGTTGAGTGACCTGAAACTTGACCGACATGGAAACTTATTGATGCAGACCTCCATCATCGACATCATGGAATCAAGACCAGTGGTTTATCAGAAGCGCGGGAAACACAAATGGGAGATTCCGGCAGAGTTCGTCATTGCTGGTAATGTGGTTTCCTATGCTATTCAGGACTATGATACGAACCTGCCGCTGATTATTGACCCGGAGTTGGTGTTCTCCACGTTTTCGGGCTCTACAGCTGACAATTGGGGATTCACGGCTACCCCCGACCATCAAGGTCATGCTTTTTCCGGAAGTGCAGCTTCGGGTACTGGGTATCCAACAACAAGCGGGGCATATGACATTAGCTTCAATGGTCAAGTTCCTGGTGCGTTTGGATCAGTACCTGGAGATGTTTGTATTACTAAGTTCTCAGAAGATGGGGCATCATTAATATACTCAACCTATTTCGGGGGAAGTTCCAATGAAATTCCTCATAGCATGATTTGCGATGATAATGGGATTTTGTATGTTTTCGGCACTACGGGTTCTGATGACCTTCCAACCACCAGTGGTGCCATAAGCAGATCTCATAAAGGTGGCAACGATGTGGAACCAACTATGGGTATACCCTACAATGATGGTGCAGACATGTTTATCGCGAAGTTTAATGCCACTGGCTCATCGCTGTTAGCAGCAACCTACCTTGGTGGCGAAGGAACCGATGGTTTAAATCTTGACAACAACTTAAGATACAACTATGCGGATGATGCAAGGGGCGAAATAACGCTGGATAAGGATGGTAATGTTTTGATTATTTCTTCGACCACGAGCAACAATTTCCCAGAATCTTCGAAAGGTTTTCAATCAGCAAAAAGTACTGGTCAAGACGCGATTGTTGCCAAACTCAAGAATAGTCTAAAAGATATCATTTGGAGCACGTATTTAGGTGGTAATGGTGCAGATGCTGGATATGGAATAACAGTAGCGAGTGACAATAGCATTTATGTATGCGGTGGAACAACATCTACCAATTTTCCCACAAGGACAGGGGGTTTTCAACTTTCCAAAGATCAACAAGAAGATGCCTTTATTTCTCACATTAGTGAAAATGGAAAAGTGTTAGAGCACTCAACATATTTTGGGTCTAATCGATATGATCAGATGTATCTGATTCAGGTTGATCGATTCAATAATCCGCATGTTTTCGGTCAAACTGAACACACAGGTAGTGATTTTATTTTCAATGCCGGCATCAACGATGCTGGTGGCTCACAAGTGATTGCAAAATTTCGACCCGACCTAGGATCATTAATTTGGAGTACGCAGATTGGGTCCACTCCAGGACATCCAAACATTTCTCCGACTGCACTATTAGTAGATGTCTGTAATTCCATCTACATAGCGGGCTGGGGAGGATTTACCAATGAAAGCAACGGTGACCAAGCATTGGAAAGTGTTGCGGGACTGCCAACAACAACCAATGCTGAAAAGCAAGATACTGACCCAGCCGAATCCGACTTTTACCTCGCAGTATTTGAATCAGATATGAATTCGATCATTTACGGAACTTATTTTGGCGGTAATCAAGAACCAAACTCATTTGACGCTGAACATGTTGATGGTGGTACGAGCCGATTCGACAGGAGCGGTAAAGTTTATCAAGCCGTTTGTGCAGGCTGTGGAAGTTCCGATGAATTCACAGTTACAGAAGGTGCTTGGTCAGAAACGAATAACAGCACCAATTGTAACAGTGCCATTTTCAAATTTGATTTTGAGCTTCCCATCATCATAGCGAACTTTCAATCTCCACTATTCGGCTGTGCACCATTCACCGTAAATTTCGATAACCAAAGCAATGTTCAAAGTGCAACATCATTCTTCTGGACGGAAAACGGGATTCAATTTTCGACTGCAGCCAATCCGTCTCGCATTTTTACTCAACCGGGGGAATATGTCATTCAATTGGTAATTAGCGATCCTAATAGTTGCAATCTTACTGACACGGTGTTTCAAGTAATCCAAATCAAGTCAGACAGCACCTACTATCTCCCTACTATCGACACGTGTATAGGAACGCCTGTAGTAATTGGGCCGGATCAAGATGTCTATGGGATTAGCGAAAACGCCCAATTCAGTTGGACACCATCAAATTTGGTTGATGATCCGAATGTGATAAACCCAACCGCAACCGTTAATAAGGACACAGAATTTCAATTGATTGTGAATTATGGTGGATGTCAAGAACGATTCATACAGAAAATCGGAGTGGACACCATTCCTATTGAAACCTCGAGAGATACCATAGTTTGTAGCAACTTCACTCCGTTCAACATCAAGGGAACCGCTAATGGACAGGCGGAATTTTTTCAATGGAGCGACAAACCAGACTTCAGTAATGTGCTATCAAATGATAGTGTCCTGCCTATAAACTCGCTCACTCTACCTATTAACAGATTCTACTTTAAGGCTGTTCAGTCTAATGGCTGTCCAACATTTGACACCGTTAAGATTACCGTTTCAGACTATGACTTCCATTTAACTAACGACACTTTTATCTGCAAGAATGACGAGGCTCGAATTGAAGTGGTAAGCAATAACCCCGAGAACACCTACTACTATTATTGGACAAGGAATTTCTACTTGAGCGATCCGAATCAGGAGTTGCTGACGGATTCATCCAGCAATTTCCTTGAAATTCAAAATTCAGAGTCGCGAACCTACCATGTTTATGGAAAAAGCAAGCAAGTGCTCGGGTGCTTCGCTTATGACTCTGTGTTGGTGAACGTATCCAAACTCGATCGATCGCTGGTCAAAGCCAGTGCAGATGTCGACACATTCTACCTTGGCCAATCATTCCAACTTCATGGAGAACCTTCGGAAGGCTTCTATCAATACTGGACTCCGGGGACCTACCTTAGTGACAGCACCATTTCAGATCCAATTGCGCAGCCGAAGAAAGCTATGACCTACGTCTACACTGCATCCGACAGAGAAGTTCCGCAGTGCAGTTTTTCTGACACCGTTGAAGTGGCCCCTTATGAGATCATTTGTGGTGAGCCCGAAGTGTTCTTGCCATCGGCTTTCACACCGAATCTTGATGGTAAAAATGATGTAATTTATTTACGAGGTAGAAATGTAAAGGAGTTAGAACTGGCAATCTATGATCGCTGGGGAAGATTGATGTTTGAAACCCACGATCAGAGCATCGGATGGGATGGAACTTTCAATGGATTGAAGGTTCAAAATGGAGTCTATGTTTATTACTACGAGGCAACGTGTATTGACGAACAGCGCATTTATCGCGAAGGCAACATAACCATATTCGGCCAATGATGAGACGTGTTGCTTCCATAGCGATTCTATGTGTTACATCTCTTTGGGTCGATGCCCAAGACGTTCATTTCAGCGAATTCTATGCAACACCCCTTTTCACGAATCCTGCATTAGCCGGACACTTCGAAGGAACCTATCGTTTCTCAGGAATTATAAGGAGACAATGGGCGTCTGTATCGGCTGAGCCTTACCAAACGTTTGGCGGAGGTGTTGACATGAATAAGCCCCTGAACATAAAGAACAGCGGTATCGGACTTCGTCTGCTTCATGACCACGCAGGTCTCTCCTACTGGACGAACAACGGAGTTGACATCCCCCTCAGCTACAAATTTCGCATAGGTGCAGCCAAGAATCTGACACTTGGACTTGGGGCGCAGCTGGGAATTTTTCAAATCAGCTATGATCTGTCAAAGTTGTCCTTTGACGATCAATTCAATGGAATCAAATATGATCCTGAAGCTCCAACTTCTGAACGAATTTCCGGCCAGTCTGTCACCAAGTTGAACTTTGGTGCCGGGGCCTATCTTGAAAAAAGAATATCAGAGCGAAAACGCATTGGTATCGGATTCTCTCGATTCAACCTAACGCAACCAAACATTTCTGTTTTTGCATCGGCTGAATCGCGGCTAGCCGCTCGCAACAACCTCCACTTATTCACTTCCATTCCCTTAGGCTCATCGCCTTTTGACCTAATGCCGGCTGCTCAGTATCAAACCCAGGGTAAGCAACGTGAGTTGCTTGTTGGCAGTGCCCTCAGGATGCACTTGTTGTCATCCGAGGATGAACAGAAAAGCGTTCAAATCGGAGTTTGGGGCCGGACCAAGGATGCAGGTTATGTGAGCGTTGGGTTGCAACAAAACAACCTATTCTTGGGTGCCAGCTATGACTTCAATCTGAGCCAACTCAAAACAGCCTCTGAAAGGTGGGGCGGCTGGGAGTTTAGCATCATTTACATCATCTCCACCGTGCGTGAAAAGACCAATCGCGTGCGCCAATGCCCTGATTTCCTTTGATGACCAGAGTTTTTTTATTCACCTTGCTACTGGTATCAACGGTCCACACGATGGCGCAAACACCGCACCAATACGTGGCTCGTGGTGATAAGGAACTCCTCGATGGTTTTCCGGAATCAGCGCTTTTCTATTATCGACTGGCACTCAAAACGGATACACACTTTGTTGAAGCACATTTCAAGGCAGGTGAAGCCTACCGCACTCAGCGCAACTATAAACGAGCGGCAAGCCATTATCAACACTGCGCCAATCATGACGAGCAGGACATGTTTCCTGACGCACTGCTGTGGCTTGGAATAATGCAAACGCAAATGGGCGAATACCAAGCCGCGAAACGAAGTTTGCAGCACTTTTTGAGCATCTATCGTCAACGAGACGAGCTTTACCGTCAGGCGCGTGAAGCAGTGGAAAGCTGTGATTGGGCGTTAGATCATGAAAAAGACGAACCAAAATTCAAGGTAGAAGAACCTGACAGCGGGTTAAACACGATTCATGCGGAAATGAGCCCTTACCTCTTGGACAGCAATACCATGTATTTCGCCACCATGCGCTATGAGAGTGATGTGGTCAAGAAAAACAATCCGGTCTATGTGGAGATGAAGAAGGCCATCCGCGATTCCACAGCATGGCAACTCGTGGACCTGGATCTTCCAATTTCAAATGCAACAGCCCACGTGGGGAACGGCTGTTTCAGTGAGGATTCTGCACGCTTCTATTATTCGCTCTGCCCTACTCCTGCTGAGTGTTCGATTTATGTAACAAAACTTGAATACGGATCATGGTCTGCCCCGCAACCCTTGCCGAGTCCTGTAAATGAAAGCGGATGTTCCAACACACAACCCATGATTGCGGTATTTGATGATCACGAATACTTGTTTTTTTCGTCAGACCGAGTCAACGGCAAAGGTGGATACGACCTTTGGTTTGTGGAAGTGAAAAACGGAGAGCCGCTCACCAGAATCCGAAACCTTGGGAATCAGATCAACTCGCGAGGAAACGAAATCACGCCTTGGTATGACGCTAAAGACACCGCGCTATATTTCAGTTCAAACCGACAGCTTGGGTTTGGCGGATACGACATCTATAAATCAGTCGGGAAACCTGGCTCGTTCAATGCCGTTGAAAATGCCGGCACCGTGGTGAACAGTCCGGCTGACGACTACTACTTCGCCTTCAAAAAGTCGGATAGTCTGGGCTATTTCGCATCAAACCGCATTAGCGGGACCAAAGAAGGCGACAACGAAACCTGTTGTAACGATCTGTACAAGGTTCGCCTGATTCCGGTGATCGACACTGTGGATACAACCCCTCCACCTGACACCATCATTGCAGAAGTGGACACATTTCACATACCGGAAACCATCGAGCAATTACAAGACCTTTTGCCTATCAGCCTCTACTTTCACAATGACCGCCCGGACCCACGATCATATGAACGAACTACCAAACGAACCTATGTTCAGTGCGTTGAGGAGTATATCGTAATGCGCGATGAATACTTGAAAGTGATTGCTGAAAGTGTGCTTGATGACTCCGTTAAAATTCCGATGTACGATAAGACCCAACGGTTCTTTGAGAAGTCTTTGACAGGCAGCGTGGATAGGGTCAACGCTGCACTGGACGTCTTGCTGAAAGAGTTGGAAGACAGCTCCTCTGTAAACATCGCGGTGAAAGGTTATGCAAGCCCTTTGGCTGCCAGTGATTATAACTTAAACCTCACCTACCGCAGGATTGATGCCATGGAAAATTACATCAGAAAGTATCAGGGTGGGGCTTTTGTTCCTTTTTTAGATGGAACAGCTGAAAATGGTGCACGTATGACCATCGAAAAGATTCCATACGGTGAATCTCAAGCCTCATCAGACATTAGCGATGCATTGGACAACAGAATTGCAGCTATTTACGGGCCGAAAGCAGCGAACGAAAGAAGGATTGAAATTCTTCGCGTGGAAAAGCATTAAGTCTATTCTCGCCAAACTTCAAGGTTTTTTTCCCAACACTTACTCCATGTAAATTCCCAACTTCTTCGCAGCGACTTCTCGCCCCATTCTATCCTACTTTGTTCGGATTCACAGACTTTCATCAATCCGTCCCTAATCGACCCGATCGAGGAAGGTTCAACCAAAATACCGGCTTCTCCAACAACCTCCTTCATTGATGAATTCCCAGAGACCACAACGGGACAACCACAAGCCATGGCTTCCAAGGCTGGCAATCCAAATCCTTCATAGTGGCTGACATAGCAAAATGCAGAAGCCATTGTATAAAGGGCCGCCAAGTGATCTTCGGAAACAAATCCGATGAAATGGATTTGTGATCGACATTCTGTTGGAATCTGATCATGGCTCATCTTCCACCCTTTTCTTCCGGCTAAAACCAATGGAAATGCCTGTCGAATTCCTATTGGAA
This sequence comes from Flavobacteriales bacterium, assembly GCA_041391765.1. GTDB lineage: Bacteria > Bacteroidota > Bacteroidia > Flavobacteriales_G > Salibacteraceae > SHAN690. Next base: position 47,566 of record JAWKNJ010000036.1, read on the forward strand.
GTTTTGAATATGCTTGAATTAAACCGGAAAGGTTCTTTCTGGGTTCAAGGGTGGAAACACTAAGCAGAAAATCACCTTTTGGTAGTCTATATTGAGTGCGAACCAGTTGCTTTATGTGCTTATTGAGAACCGGAAAAAACTTCCTTCGATCCACACCTTCGGATACGACCACAGATTCCAATCCCAGCAAGAGTAGATCTTGGGCTGTTTGATTGGAAACCGAAATCAATGCTCCATTTTTCTCATTCAACCATTGCATTCCATGCTCTGAGAGGTGAATGTTATTCTTCTCATGATATTGAGGAAACAGCCGATGCGTCATATCATGAATTGTGCCCACCACGCGGTTTGTAAGAACACGACTGACATGATCGAAGTGCTGTGGCAAGGTGAGAAGCAAGACATCAGTTCTAATTAGCTCCTTAGGTGCAACATCTGAACTGAACGTGTTCTTTCGCCATTGTAATTGCTTATAGAAGCTCGCTCCATATCGATAAACACCATTTGGCAATAGAAGCTTCAGAATTTTCTTAGCATACCATCCCAGGCTGCTTCTTGACGGAGCGCTGTATGCTCCGTCCATCGCTAAAGCGGCATCAATTGATACGACTCGTCCTTCAACTAAGGCATGAATTTCAAAATCATAAACTGGCCACTTTTGTGCTTGACGGAGCATCTCAACCACATAGCGCTTGATGCCATCTGTGAAGGGTTCTGTGACTTTAGATGCCTCTATTAACAACTTCTTAGGAGATTGATTCTTTGATTCTATTAGTTCTCTATAAAGTGTGGATGGCTCAGGCAAACTTCCGTCCAATTTATAACCAACAATTTCCATAACCTCACCATGCAAGTGCCAGAATCGAAGCTTCTGATCTGAGTTCATTTCATCCTGCCAGGCGTTCACTTTTCCCCGTCTAAAGAAAAGGTGGCTCTTCCCCGCTTCTTTTGGACCATACTTAGCCTGACCCGACTTTAGCGACTCAAACCCCGGAAGTTTTTCGTGATCCGCTCGCGGCATTTCTATCAATCCTCGAAGCCGCTCAACTTGAGTGATCGGATCTTTGATCAAGTCTTCAAATCTGATGACCAAATCAGCTTGGGGCAACCATTTTTCCGTGTGCAAGCTCCAACCACCAAAGTGACTTCCATCCGCAGCTTCGATCACCTCGTCTAGGTTTTGAATAAAGTCACTTCCGGGTGCAACGATGTCCTTTCGATGATGGGCCATAGAAACCACACTATCGCGTCCGTCACGCAGCAGCAACACAACTCTCCTTCTCCTCAGCGATTCTGGTAACTCATTCGGCAAATGGTGCGTTTTGACTACCTGAAATGCATCACACTGTTCTGGGGTTAATGCGCCTTCTGACCAAAACTCTGCCGACTCAATACCATAAACCTCGACTAGAATATTCCTAAGAAAGGTATTGCCTGAGCGCGGATATGACGCCAAAATTATCCCATGATCATTCATCGAGAATACAATTCGACTACTCCGTTGGCGCTGGTGTAGACCAAGTGAAAGCCGGCCTCGCTAATGTTCTGAACGGTAGTTTTATAGTTGACATGATCCCTAAGCACCTCTTTATTGGCAAAAACCAAAAAAACATGGTCAATCTTAAGGCCAAGCTTGTCCTCAACACCCATCAGTTTCAAGCACGGAGGAATGTGCTCTATTCCTTCATTGCAACTTAGTTCTGAATAAGGAAAGAATGGCTTGTTCCAATGAACAGGAAAGTGAAAGAGAACGGATTCATAGTTTACGAGACTAACCTGTTCGGTCTCTGCGTTCAGATAATCGGCCACGTGAGTAAACAACCACGCTGACTTTGCAATAGTGCGTCCATTCAAAAACCCATTGTGATTACAATCAAGTCCGATCGCAACATCACCAGATTGCATGTAGCTTCGTGTGGTGACCATTTCTTCTACCGCCCGTGATGCCATGGCCTTGTGAGGTAAACGGATGTTGAGCATCAACATAAAACCCACAATGCAAATTCCAACAACTGCGCGTTCAATCCTTTGCGGCCACTGTATTGTCGGAATCAACAGAGTAATCAAATAGTATGGAATGTATTGCGTGCGAAATGAGAGAATTCCGGCTCCGGCAAACCCTGCGGGCTGCACGAGATGAATGATTACCCAAAATGAAAAAACGACCACTAGCGATCTTTGAAAAGCACTGAATCGTTTAGCCATCAAGCTCCTCAAGGTCAAAAAGAACATTGACAATAACAGAATTGCGAGTGCAATATTTACAGGTCGTTCACGTGTTGAGTCATAGTTCGTCAAGGCATCGAACTCAAGCATCCTAAATGCCAATGTTTTGAACGACTCAACGGATTGAAAAGAAGCACCTGGAGCTGAAAGCAGATAAATCAACATCAACAAGACCGAAGGAAATAATGCAAGGAAAAGCCTAATTGATTTTCGTTCACTCCACCATTGATTTTCAAAGACTGTCCAAAGTCCAAGGATCATCATTGCGATCAAGTATGGAACGGGATGAGTGAAGTACAATAACAAGGTTATGAGCGTTAATACTAGTAACTGTTTCAAGGTTGGCGTTTGTTTAGCCCTTTGAAACGCCATGAGGAGCCACGGGATCAAGGCATAACCCAGCTGATTATTGAAAAATCCCGCTATGAAAACCGCAGGAAAAATCAACAAGGTCATAAGCGAAACGAGAAGATTCGCGCTCACAAGCCATTGTTTCCCAAGTTGGTAGTAGCCAATAATGTAAACAACCGCATATATGGAAAATGCCATCTTCTCCGCAATGTTGACAGCAAACATTTGCTCCAGAAAGACCATGAGGATATGTCCTATCCAATTGGGAGATGGAAACCAAAAAACATGAAGGTGCTCGGTGAAGTTTATGTCACCTGAAATGAGTTTACCGAGAACCATTGCATTGTAAGCGTGACAAGGCCCATCAGTGGTGACGAACCATGTGCTGCTCCATACATACAAAAGTGTAAGCAAAAGCAGAAATACGGGAACCCAATGCTTCTTTAAAACGGCAGGGATTTTCATTTAATGCGCCCACAAATCAATGTATAATTTCAACGATGCATTCAAATCCTTGTGTTCATAAAGTATCTAATTGTCGCAGTTTCTAACTTAGAGATATTGTCTCTTTGTGAAAAGAGCGGACATGAGTGAAAGAGTAACTGAATCTTCCTCTAACTACGATGGACTTGAAAACATGAGTTTTTCGGAGTTGCTTCAAAATATGAATCGCGAGGACAAGACGGTGCCATTGGCCATCGAAAAAGCGATTCCCCAAATCGAGGCATTGGCCACCAAGGTCTTTGAAAAGCTCAACAATGGTGGGCGCCTGTTTTATATCGGTGCCGGAACCAGCGGACGCTTGGGTATTGTCGATGCCAGCGAATGCCCACCTACTTACGGTGTTCCTCATGGCCGAGTGATAGGACTGATTGCAGGAGGTGACAGCGCTATTCGAAAAGCAGTTGAATTTGCTGAAGATGACCCAAATCAAGCTTGGAAGGATTTGCATGAGCATAATATTTCAAGCAAAGACATTGTCGTTGGAATAGCTGCCTCAGGAACTACACCCTATGTAGTGGGCGGGTTACGCCAAAGTCGAGAAAATGGCATCGCAACGGGCTGCGTGTGCTGCAATCCGGACGCTCCGGTTTCGCATGTGAGTGACTTTCCGGTTGAAGTGATCGTGGGACCGGAATTCGTCACTGGCAGCACGCGCATGAAGGCAGGAACCGCTCAGAAACTAACGCTCAACATGATCACTACTTCGGTCATGGTGAAACTGGGTCGTGTAAAAGGCAATAAGATGGTGGACATGCAGCTCAGCAATGACAAGCTCGTGGATCGCGGAACCAAAATGGTGATGGCAGAAACGGGGTTGAGCTATGAGGAAGCGAATGCGCTATTGCTGAAGGAAGGGAGCGTTAGGAAGGCGGTAGAAAAAAATAAAGGTCATTGAGTGAATAGGTCATTTGGTTATACCACTTACGATATACCAAATGACTGATTGACCATAAGGCTAACCCACAACACACATTTCCACCAACAATCTGTAAACTTCACAAACGCATAATAGCAGAACCAAAATCCCATTCCTAGCTTTGCATCCCGCATGCATAACATCGAGCCATATTGGAACTGGAGAAACCTCTACGCAGCTGAGGAAGACGAGCGTTCGCCCTTCTTCGGACGCGAATATTCGGAGCTCTATTACAGCGATGCGATCTACGATCACTACATCCATCCGCAGTGGGACAACATCGGCTCCACTACCCTGTTCTTAAAGATCCTATTCGCGGACTATGAAGACGGTTTTGCCGTGATCGAACTCATGGGCGAATGGAACGACACGCTCTACAACGACATCATGACATTGAAGCGCGACATCATCGACATGTTGATCAGCGAGGGTATTAATAAGTTCATCATTGTAGGCGAAAACGTGCTCAACTACCACAGCTCAGACGACTGCTACTACGAGGAATGGTTTGAAGACATAGAAGACGGCTGGGTAGCCATGGTCAACTTCCGCGATCACGTGCTTCATGACTTCACTGCGTGTGGCATCGACAACTACTTCATTTACGGTGGACAACTCAACGACTTCCCTTGGTCCACTTTCCGCCCTTTGCAGCTTTTCCAAAAAGTGGAGGAACTCGTTAGCCGCAGGTTTGATCCGAATTTTATGTTGGAAGAGGGGGAAGCTTAAGCGATTTGCAAAAACATATTCAACAGGATTTCCCGTAGCTCACACACAGAGGGACAAGGCAGCCATTACATGTGAAAAAATAAACGGATATTGTACTAATTACTATTGTTGGCTTGCAATAAAAAATGAAAATCATATTCCTCACTTTAATCCTTAGTATGATCGGCTCCAAAGACGATTGGCAGTGCGTGTGTTCAATTGATAGACAGGAAGAGCGCCCATTCTTAGAAAACTCAGAATATGCGGATATTGTTGGGAACTTTAAAATATTATCGGTTAGTCGAGACTCAAACACCATGACAATAATGCCGATTCGAATATTTAAAGGAGAACCAACGACTACTAACCTGATAATAAATGGTGATAGTTTTAAAAATCCCTGCAATCATTCAATACGAGGATTTATGCCAGATCAACTTTGGATTCTAGGAATAAACGAACCTTCCAATTCTCAAATCCATAATTATATAGATGTATGTGCCGATCTATGGCTGAAAGTGGAGGCTGGAGTGATAGCTGGAAATATTACTCAAATGCACTTTGGAGACCAGAAAGAATATATGACCCTCGATCAGTTTGGTAAATTGTTCGAAGAATAAAAAACACACGCCAACAAAGCCTGTGAAAGCATGCACCAGAAATCGTAAAATTCACATTTTCCACTTTGCTTCACGCTTGGCACTAGCGGATAAGAATGCAGATTCTAAACCGCACGCTTCATAGCCAAACCGTTGATAGAATGAAATGGTTTTCACTCATAGTCTTCACCTCTCTTCCCTTCGGCCTTTGGTCACAATTCGACTACTCCCTCGCAACTCAACTCGACTCCATGAAGCAGGAGGACCAGCGGTGGAGAAACCTGGCTGTAGCCGTTCAAAATGGAGAGGTCGATTCGATCACGCTGGAACAAGCACGACATCACATGCGCAGGGTGGATAGTTTCAATCACCTTCTTTTAGTTGAACTTTTTGAGCGACATGGTTTCATTGGTTTTGACAAGGCCGGCACCAATGGCTCGCATGACTTTTGGCTCTTGATGCAGCATCAGGATCGCTACACTGAATTTCAGGAAGAGGTTTTAGCTGCTATGGAAACCGAAGTGGACAAAGGCAATGCCGATGCCCAGAACTATGCCTACCTCACTGATCGGGTATTGGTAAACAGCGGCCGACCGCAGCTCTTTGGAACACAGATGGAATTGAATGAAGAGCAAACCTCTTTTGTGCCTAGAACGTGCGAAGAACCCGAAAAGCTGAATGAACGCAGAGCCGGCATGGGGCTGCCTCCAATAGAAGATTACGTCAACATGATGAACGAACACTACCACGGTTCGTTGAAGAAAGACTAAGTCAATTACTTAGCTTTGATCAGCTTCCAGGCATAATGGTTTCCACCATCTTCAATCACCAACGTGTATTCTCCAGCAGGATAGTTGCCTAACTGAATATGCGACTCGGTCCCTTCTTGCAAGAAACGACCTTGGATGTCAAACAGTATCCAGCTGGCATTCTCGTCCAGACCTTCCAAAGAAATCTCCTTAACGAAGGGGTTCGGGAAAACGGAGAACTCCGGCTCGCGAGGGGTATTCGTCCCGAGTAAATTGTAGAAAATGGGCAAGGACTCATATACGCAACCATTGCTGCCGGTGACAATCACCCGATAAACTCCGTCTTCTGTTACTTGATGAGTAGCGCTGTTGCTGCCCTGAATATTTTGACCGTTCAAAGTCCACTGGTAGGAAGTATAGTTTGTGGAAGTACCCACCTGCGCATTACTGTCATACCAAACGACAGGCATTTCTCCGAGGCACTGCCTCGATACGAAACAAGCAGTTCCGGCATTTGAAAGCGAATCTTCATAGTTGTTTTGCCAGCCTATGGCGATAAATTCATCGGAAGCGGCAATACCCCAAAAGACTTGGAATCTGACTCCGTCATGAACGGCTACAGAATCGGTCCTCACCCAGTCCACGCCATCGTATTTGTACCAATACAACCATGATTCGAGTTCCGAGAAACTGATCAACTCGTGGGCCGCAGCAAACGCATCTGTACCATCAACATGCACGTCATTACCGAAATAATCATCGGAATGATTCGCATACATCTTCTGTTGCTGAATCCAGGTACCGCTTGAATTTCGAGTGAACATAACCGCCTTTGCATGATTAGAGTGTAAGCATGATGCCAGCAGTTGATCATCGCTTAAACTAACTCTAGCTCCAAACCAACGTTCATCTGATCTAGGGTTTGCGACAATCTTTTGAGTAAAGCTCCAAAAGCCGGGAGAATCTTGTTTGAAGGCATAGAGCGCTCCATAAGCTTCGGAAACGTCCTCCGAAGTTTGGTTGCCTTCCCAAAGTGACCCAACAATTACCGTTTGTCCTTCATTATCAACTGAGCTGCCAAAATGATCCATTTCGCCCGGGTCGGACGCTTTTATTTTCTGGGCAGTATACCAGCCTTGCGACTGATCATATTCAAAAATATATGCAGAGCCCGAGTTACTGATCAGTCCTCCACTGCCGGGTAAATGATCTTCACCGGGTGCGCCCACAACTATGATACTGTCGCTTATTGAAACGGCAGTTCCAAAGTCATCATAAGCAGATCGATCAATGGCACGCAGACTTTCCACCCATTCATACATTCCGGTAGAAGCATTCAATTCATACATGTAAACAATACCCGCGTCCTCTTGTGGTTCATTGGAAGTGTTATTCACTTCTTTCCCAGGAGCGCCTATAAGCAACAACCCTCCTTCCATGTCAATGCTTCGACCGAAGTTGTCAAACTCGGCAGAATTGGCACCTACGAGGTGCTGCGTTTCACTCCAAAGTCCCGTGTTCGCATCATAGTGAAATATGTAAACCGCACCAGAGTTATCAACTCCAGAAACACCATCGGAGGGAGCGCCAAAAGCGGCATAGTCTCCATCAATAGCGATGGAAAGTCCAAACTGACTCGACTTTTGATCGCCCGAAACAGGAATTTTAGTGATTGACGCGGTTTGACATAACAGGTTCGAATAGGTCAAAACCAATACAAAAGCAGAAGTCAGAAAGATGAAGCGAGATGAATTCATTTTCCAAATTTATGGCTTGCAATAAGTCGATTGACCGTGACTTTATCCACCGGCCACCGGAAGTCATCAGCCTTCAAATCTTCCAATTTCACCCAACGGTGCACTTCCATTTGATTCCCCATGGAATCGGGGAAGTCGAAAGGCCGTGACTTCGTTTCAAATTGCTGTTCTCCAACCATGCGAACACGATAGTAGATGCTGATCAATTGATCTTCCTCCCGAAAAACGCTTTGCTGAAAATAGTCAGTGGTATAGAAGTGTTCCACAACCTCAATCGGCTGGTTCATCTCTTCCATGAACTCGCGCTTTAGGCAATCGATGGTACCCTCTCCCCACTCCAATCCACCGCCTGGAAACTTGGAAAATTGAATCCCTCGAATGAGCTCGTCACTTACGAGCAACTCGTTGCGTTCATTGATCAGGATGCCGTATACCCGGAGATTGAATTTCTTACTCATGTTGTGTCATTGGTTTCATTGCACGCATCATCTCTCGTTTACCGGGTGGCCCTTCCAATCGTTCTACCCAGAATCCAGCACTTTGCATATCTCTCCTCACCTGTCCTTTCGCGCAGTACGTAACTAGGACGGCCCCTGCACTCATCATCGCATATAGCTTTTCCCAGATCACAGGCTCCCACAGTTCCGGCTGAGCGTGGGGTGCAAAAGCGTCATAGTAGATCAAGTCGAACTTCGCTTTTGGTTCAAATGCCTGCAATGAAGTATGTCGTTTTTCCAATTGAAACTGATCAGTAATCTGAGTTGATTCATTCCAAGGTGCTTGATGCAAAGCCTCGAAAATAATGGGGGCACGCTCATCATCTATTTGGTGAACGTAATTCAACTTTTCCGTGATGGAGGCATCCAATGGATACGTTTCCAGAGAGGTGTAATGGACATGCTTCTCGCCTGCGTTCAATGCAGAAAGCAAAGCGTTCAATCCGGTTCCGAAGCCAACTTCGAGAATGCGGATATTCGATTTCTGAATAGCCTCTAAACCCATACGAATAAACACATGCATGCTTTCCCGAATCGCGCCTTTGTGGCTGTGGTAGTTTTCGTTGAGCGCATCTACCCTGAGGGTATGCGAACCGTCACCACTTTCGATGATCCGAGGAGCTAGTTTGTCTTCCGCCATTGATCACACTCGTTTTTCAATTCTGGGAAGAATGCTTGAAAATGCCTCACAAACTCGTCTTTGTAGTCTTCCAATTCATGTATGGATGTCTGCATGTTTGATTCGAACTTCGTGCGCGAGTCCATACCTCGAAATACCTTTTCCACCCCAGCTTTGGTAGCATAACCTTCCAATAAATTCTGTTCATACATGTACTGGAAAAACCGAGCCGAACGCAATGGCATTAGGTGTTCCATGTTTCCAACTAAGTTGTAGCATGAGCGCGCAAATTGTCTCAGCGAATCCTGATGATGTTCGTCCCATTGCATTGCCAAAACGTGATCGAACAGCACATCCACCACCACAGGACTGAACTTACTCTGCGTGGGATAAAACAGCGCTTTGGCGTCTTTTACAACAGGGTGTGTATCCGTGAATGTGTCGATGAACCGATGAAAGCGCACTCCGCGCTGAATGCCTTCTGAATACTGATTCAACTGCGAACCGCGCACACCGTCACCGATGTAGTTACCGAAGGTTAACTCCTCATCACCATCAGCCAGGTAGAAATGTGCCAGATAATTCACACCGCCAAAGTTATTGACCGTTGCTCCACGACCATACCCAATCGTGTAATGCTTGACAAGCTGCTGTACATTCCGCTCTACATTTGACATCAGATGCAAGCTTCTCGCAACTATTACCAGGCTCAAATCATAGGTTGGTCAGTTTATACGCTGATTTCGGTCGTGGTCTTCATCCTAAGCGGATCGGAATTGCGCATCGATGTCATTGGAGGAATTTACCTTGCCTTCGCCCTTGGCTTGGTCATCTCCCATCTTTACCGCACAGTGTTGATAAAAATGGGCTGGTTGAGCATGGATATTTTTCGACTCGCGCCAAGGGTCCTGGCCGCTTGTGTGGGGTTGGCCATCGTCTTTCATTTGCTCTATATCGCTATCGGAAACCTCGCATTCGGCTGGGACATGGACTACCGATGGAACGATCAAAACCTCTTTGCCTGGGGAATGCTTTTCTTCATTTGGAACATCCTCTACTTCGCCTATATCTTCTTCCAACGTTACCGCGTGGAGGAAATTAAAAACTTGAGATTGGAAGCTGCGCGGAACGAATACGAGCTGCGGAGGCTTCGCGATCAAATGAACCCGCACTTCATTTTCAACGCGATGAATACCATTCGAGCCTTAATTGATGAAGACCCAAAAAAAGCCAAGAACGCGGTAACTCAACTCAGCAATGTTTTACGCAGTTCGCTTCAAACCGGAAAACAGGAGTTGATTCCGCTCGAAAAGGAATTGCAGATCGTGAGCGACTACCTCGAAATCGAAAAGGCACGTTACGAAGAGCGACTTCAAACTATCATCGATGCACAACCTGAGGCTTTGCATGTTCAAATCCCGCCATTGATGCTACAGACTATTGTGGAGAACTGCATCAAACACGGCATCGCCAAGCTGCCAAAGGGTGGATCGATTCAATTGATCGCCAAGAGGATAGACGACCACGTTGATATACATGTACTTAACTCCGGTCAATACGACCCAAATCATCAATCCGAATCGTCTCTGGGATTGGAAAACACGCGCAATCGATTGGACCTTTCTTTTGGCAAAGCAGCTTGGATGACGATCGGTAACCTTGATGAAAAAACGGTCAAAACGACCATTCACATACCATTTAAAAAGAAGAACGATGATACGAGCAATGATCATTGATGACGAGCGGCTGGCGCGTCAGGAAATAAAAGGCCAGCTTCAAAATTTCAGCGACATCGAAATCGTGGCAGAGAGCGGTGTGGTGGAAGAAGCACTGGATTTGATCGAAAAGGAAAACCCGGATCTGCTGTTCCTTGACATTCAGATGCCCGGCAAAAACGGGTTTGAATTGTTGGATGAATTGGACGGAAGAGCTCCGCACGTCATCTTCGTGACGGCCTATGATGAATACGCGTTGAAGGCATTCGAAGTCAACGCATTGGATTATTTGATGAAACCAGTGGAAGAACATCGACTTCGTGAAGCGATTGACAAAATCAAGAAGCGTATTGCCGAGCGAAAGTCTGAGGAAGAGCCATTGAATGATGGCAAGCTCGACATCACCGACCAAGTGTTCTTGAAAGACGGAGAAAAATGCTGGTTTGTGGAGTTGGAAAAGGTGCGCTTGTTCGAAAGCGAGGGCAACTACATCCGAGTCTACTTTGACGACCAACGTCCATTGATCCTAAAATCACTAAACGCGCTCACGGAGCGACTTAGCGACAAGTATTTTTTCCGTGCAAGCCGCAAGCACATTGTGAATTTGCGTTGGATTCAAAAAGTAGAAACCTGGTTCAACGGTGGCTTGCTTGTTATCCTGAAAGATGGCACTAAGGTAGAGGTCAGTAGAAGACAGTCGGTTAAGTTGAAGGAGATGATGGCGCTTTAAGCTTAGTGCATTTCACCGACAGAAATTGGTCATTCACATACAATAGGGTAACCATCGTAGACACGCCCGCGTTCATAGAAGTACCTTTAACCAAGTTAACCCCCTATTCTGATGCAATCACTCGATAAGTCAGGCAACGATTTCAATCCTCAACTAAGCTTTAATGCCGAAAGCGGTATGCTTCGAATGTCAGGAAAGTCCATCCCTCTCGACTCTGATCAAATTCTGGCTGAAATTACCACTTGGTTAGAAGCTTACTCCAAAGACCCGAAAGACGAAACCAAATTGGAGATTGACCTTAGTTTTTTGAATGGGAAATCGCTAC
>JAWKNJ010000037.1:0-58012 GCA_041391765.1 Flavobacteriales bacterium
ATTGACAGAACCTCGCACGTTATTGAACAAACCGCCTATTTGTACTCCGCTCACTTTCCCGCCCACAACATTCGCCAATCCACCGATTTGAATGCCGTTCACATCCTCTCGAATGATGTTCGCCAGTCCACCAATCTCAGCACCTGTGACTCCCGCATTATAGCCTGCCAGCACATTTAGCGAAAAGGCGTTGGTTTTGTAACCGCTACTGATGAAATTGGTTCCGATGCTTGGCAAGAATGAAAATTGCACGGGAATCTTTTCTAAAAAGTCCAAATTAAGCGCCAGTTCACGCTGCGGCTCAGGAACCAGGAACTTCACCATGGTCAATTCTTCTACCTCGCGCGGTTGAGATGGCATGGATCGAATCGGCATTTTATCCGGTGCTTTCTCTCTAGGAAGCAACGAAATGTCTTGCCGCAGTTTATTATCAGCCGGCTTGACTACGATGATGGTGTCGAAGTACTGTTGCTTACAGTAGCTCAAGCCTACATACTCTTCCTCAGAGTTCAGTTCCAATTGGTAAAACCCGCTCTCGTTGGTAATGGCAGAGTACTTATTGCCCACCGCATAAACGGTGGCTTTTTGAAGTACTTCACCGCTCTGCGCATTGCGCACGTAGCCTTCGATGAGGTAGGATTTCTTTTCCTGCCTGACTTCTGAGGTTCCGTCTTTTTGTTTGATCAACACGTATCGACCGTGTTCCTTCAACTCAAATTGTCCCTGCGTGATTTGTTGAATGGCTGAGGATAGGCCAACGTTGGTCAATGATAGATCTATCTGTACCTCGTGGTCAAATTGAGCTGAATTGTAGCTGAACGCACAGCTCACTTGCGCCTCAATTTGCTCTATCGCTTCTTCTATGGAGCAAGGCTTGCAATTGATTGTGACGTGTTGGTCAAGGCATGCTGACTTTGCTGTAAACGCAAAGCAGGTCAAGGTCAGTTTGAGGAAAAGCCGCTTCATTTAGCATCCTGTACCACTGAGGGTATAAGTGTTGCCTTCTGTTTTTATTTCCAACCCAAGAGTCAAGGCGATGACCTCCAAAATCTTATCCGGGGTTTCATCTGTGAATGTGGCGGTAAGCTCACAGCCTTGAATGGCTTCGCCTTCCACAATGACTTGGATATGAAGTAAGTCTTGTAGCGTTTGAGCCACCTGAGCCAATTCCGTCCTTCTGAACTTGATGGTTTTGTCCTTCCAAAAGAACGGTGCGGGTTCATCGAGGTCTTCCACCACGATTTCATAGTCTTGGCTGATAGCACACTTCTGACCGGCACCTACGTGCTCTTTAACCGCTCCTTTGTCGGCACTGACCTCCACTAAACCCTCGGCTACTTCCACAATCAATTTGCTTTCTTCATCACGCGTATTCACCTCAAATGCGGTTCCTACTACGCGTACATCACCACCATCGGTATGGATAATGAACGGGTGTTCTTTATCAGCCGCCACATCAAAATATCCGATTCCGCTGAGCGTTATTTCGCGGGTTTCACCAAAAGACTCAGGATAGTTTAATTCAGATTCCGGTTGAAGGGTCACAACGGTGCCATCAACCAAGGTGATGGAGGCCATTTCGCCACCACTTTTCAGCGATTGCATTTCGTTGTTCAAAATACCTAGGGCGGTGAACACTCCGATCAAAACGGCAACCGCAGCAGCGATTGACCACCCCCAATTATTCCTACTCGTTCTTCCGGAAATTGGGATGACGTTGTCGGACTCTATCGGGGCGATTTTCTTCCAAGCCGCATCAACATCTACTTCGATTTCAGGCTCTGAACTAATTTCCCATATTGATTTTAGTTGATTGAAAACCAGTTTGTTTTCATCTGATAAGTCTAGCCATTGTTCAAATGATGAATTTTCTTCAGGAGTGCATTCTCCGGCTAAGTATTTAGCCGCTAAGTCGTAGTCGATATGTGAGTTGTGTACACTCATCCTTTATCCATGACAATTGAAAATAAGCTTACCCCTATGCTCAACCATAAAATTGTTTTGATGATCCGAAGTTTTTCAGAATAGTCTTCCTGAAGACTTTCACGAAGGGACTTCAATGCCTTGCCCATTTGGTTCTCGATGGTCTTGATGCTGAGCTGAAGTTCATCGGCAATTTGCTGATACTTTTTACCCTGCAATCGACTCATCAAAAAGATCTTTCGACATTGTGGAGGCAGGTCTTTGATACTCTCCTTAATTCGCTGCGAAAACTCTTCCTCTTCCAATGCGTCACGTTCGTGGCTGATGGATTCTGTGGCCAATGTGTGGTCGCTGTGGTTTTGCTTGATCTTCTGATGTTTAATGTGGTTTAGGCAAGTATTGTGCGCGCTCCTGAGTAAGTAGCTGCGAACATTTCCATCAATCTCGATCGATTCTCGCTTTTCCCAAATGCCGGTGAATAGTTGCTGGACAATGTCTTCAGCAACATCGCGTTCGCGAACCAATTTGTTGGCATATCCTACCAACGCAGCATAGTGCTCCCGGAAGAGGGACTCAAACTGAGATGAACTGGTGATTTGCACTGGCGATTAGTGGTTCGGCTGGCAAATGTAGCCAGTCTCGTTTATCGCTGATTGGAATCTAGGTTTCGGAGGTGTTCAACTGAAGCTGTAATTAGCTTTTTCAGTATTTCAAGGTTGATGTCCTCTAGTTTTTTCACATAAAGACACCCCTTGCCGGTCTTGTGTTTTCCGAGTTGCTCAAGAAGTTCTTGGTATCTCGTAAAGCCAGACATGATATAGATCGAAATGCTTTGTTTTCTTGGTGAAAATCCACATAAAAACCAGTCGGCTTCGCGTCCCGTGGCGTATTTGTAGTGATAGGTTCCAAAGCCGATGATGCTAGGCCCCCACATTTGCGGCTCGGCTCCGGTGATTTCCTTCATTAATTTGATCAGCGCGTGGGCGTCATTGCGTTTTCCTTCATGTTCAACTGCGGCAATGAAGTCATTCACTTTTTGTTCCGTTGGCTTTGTTTTGAGTTCGACCATCAGTTGGAATAAACGAAGTCAATCGCAGCTTTGGAGTGACATTCTGTGCAGTAATTGTCCAATAGATTTCCTCCTCGCAATAGTTCACCGGTGTTATCCTTGGCAATGCTACCATCCTTGTTGAGCATGAACCACTCCCAGTCATTGCTCGTTGGATTGAAGCCCTCGGCTTGCTTGACCATGGCGGAGTAGGCTTTCATGGTGTCTCCAAGAGAATAGTTGTATAACACGATCATTGTTCCCTCCGGGTAGATGCTGTCTACGGGAAGCTGGTCATTTCGCACATAAACCTTTCTTATTGATAGGGTGTCAAATCCGTCATGCGCGATGGCTGCAAATGTGTCTGTGCCAAAGGAGCTTGCAATTTGAACCCATTGATCCCAATGAACAAATGTTTGACAAGAGCCGTCATCGATACCAACGTTGGAGTCGTAGTTGAGGGCTTCAGGGTCGGTACATCCAAAAGTGTAGGTGCAAGAACCATCTTCGAAGGTTGCACCCTGATTGTAATTGGTTGCAACCTCATCAGTGCATCCCTTTTCCTGGCATGACGCTAAGCTTAATAGGGCTGTCACTGACAGTGTGAGGCTAAATTGAAATGATTTGATCATGGCTGAATTTCCCAGCGATATTAGGGATTTCAACCATAGTTTAGGCCGAAAGAGGTAACAAAAGCCTCAATGAGTCGTTGCATTGAGGCCTTTACAATTACTTGGTAAATACGTAATCAGTTGCTGCGTGACTGTGACAGCCTAGGCAAAAACCACTCAGCAAGTTTCCTCCTCTCAACTCCATCCCGTCATTGTCCTTAGCGACACTGCCGTCAGCGTTTAATACGAACCATTCCCAGTCACCGCTGCCAGCGTTGAAACCCGATTCACGCTTTAGCATGCCTGTGTATTCTTCTAGGGTTCCATCTCCATTGCTTGTATGTTTGATTATCATGGTCCCCACGGGGTATTTTCCGTCAGATGCAGATTGGCTGTCGAGAAAATAAACCTTGCGTGTCACAGTGCTGTCATTACCGGCATGGGCATTTCCTAATGATGGTGAAGGACCTTGATTTGTTGCGGTTAAGGTCCACGAACTCCAGTCGTCAAAGCTTCTGCACGAGCCATCATCTTTAACCGCATCAGCATTGAAGGTCAATGAGCCGGCATCCATACATCCGTAAACGAACTCACAAGACCCGTCATCGTCTTTTGCATCAGCTTCATAATTGGTTGCCATCTCATCAGTACAACCTTCTTTTTTGCAGGATTGAATCGTTAAGCTGGATATCATGATTGATGCCAGCGTAAGTGCAAGTGTTTTCTTCTTCATAATAAATTGGTTTATGGGCCAGAAGAATACAATTGTCAATCCTTACGTATCGTTTTTCCGATATTGAGAATTAATCTTGTAGTCCAACCATGATACTTCGAATACATCCCGATAACCCTCAGGAGAGGGAGATGCTCAAAGTGGTAGAAATACTTCGTGATGGAGGTGTCATTATCTATCCGACTGACACCGTATACGGGTTGGGGTGTGACATCACGAACAAGAAGGCAGTAGAGCGTGTGGCACAAATCAAAGGGGTGAAGACGGAGAAGGCGAATTTATCCATCATTTGCTATGATTTAAGCCACATCACAGAGTATGCGAAGCATTTGGATAACCACACGTTTAAGGTGATGAAACGAGTGCTGCCGGGTGCCTTTACATTTATCTTGGAGGCAAGTAGCAATATGCCTAAAGTGTTCATGGCAAAAAAGAAGACCATCGGAATTCGCATTCCCGATCACAACATTCCTCGTGAACTGGTGCGGTTGTTGGGCAATCCCATTGTTACCACGTCCATTCATGATGAGGATGACATCATCGAATACAGTACAGACCCTGAACTCATCCATGAAAAGTTTGAGCATGTTGTGGATTGTGTCATCGATGGCGGATTCGGGGGGCAAATAGCCTCAACGGTGGTTGATTGTTCACGGGGTGGTATCGAGATCGTTCGAGATGGTTTGGGCGATCCTGATGCGCTCTATTAAGCTTCTACTGCCCAAGCAATGATGGTGCGATCGTCTCCGCAAGTAAGTAAAATCTGCTCTGTTTCAAGCCATAACCCAGCATTTACAGAATTCAAATGGGCTTGATGTGTCTTGCGATCCAGTCGGAGGGGATTCTGCATATCCTGCGGATGCCAGAGCTTCACCGTTTTATCGCGACTTACGGTCGCTATTAATTCCGAATCGCCAAGCCGAACAATGTCATATATGGCAAAATTATGGGCAGGTATTGCCTGCAAAAGCACCATTGATGTTGGGTCCCACTGTTTTAAAAGCGCGTCCTTTCCACCGCTTAGGAGAGTTCCATCGGGTAAAAAAGCAACGGAGTTTGCGCCATCTTCATGTGCCTTAATGGACTCTGTGACTTCCCAATGATCCGTTCTCAGGAGCTGAATTGTTCCATCACCACAGGCAATAGCGGCAACGCTAATTTCCGCGTTGAATGCTGCTCTTCTTATTTTCTCATGGCTGAGCCTGATGTGACGTTCAAGACTCCAATCCAGAGTGTTCCAAACGCTGATGGATCCATCGGCAGAGCAAGCAATGACCTGCTGTTTTTCTCTTAAGGATACAAAATAGAAAATGCCTTTGTCGTGAAGTTTTAAATGCCTGACTTCTCTTTTTTCGACTAAGTCAATGACATGGATTCCACCCACGATGGTTCCGATCAACAGTGTTTGGGAGTGAAGGTTAAGTAGGCTGTAGATAGTATGATCTGTGCGGATAGCAAACTCATTGGGTTCTGCCTTTGCTAAACTCCATTCCGCCACGACTTTATCAGCCCCACCGCTGAAAAATGTTCCATTGGTTCTGCCTTCAGCAAGCGCATAAAGAGAGCCACTATGTGCTTGGTAGGTTTTTAGACGCTTGGCCTTCAAGGTTTGATCAATTGATCTATGGCTGCGGCAAGGTTTCTATCACGTTCCGTAATGATTCCACTTGCATCGTGCGAATTGAGCTTGATTGTAACCCTGTTGTAAACATTCGACCAATCGGGATGGTGGTTATGTTTCTCAGCCAATAGGGCTACGCGGCTCATGAAAGCCCAAGCCTCAGAAAAGTCTTTGAATTGCAGTGATTTTTCTAACCAGGATTGATCTCCATCTTTCATTTCTTTCCAACTCATAATCTATCTTTTGATTTTTTCCTTTGGCACAACGGCCATGGTTATTCTGCTGATGCACACCAGCTTGTTTTCCTCATTGGTAATTTCAATTCCCCACACCTGCGAGGACTTTCCAATGTGAATGGGTTTTGCGGTGCCGATGACATGTCCACTGGTTGCTGGTCGAATGTGGTTTGCATTTATTTCCATGCCTACGGTATAGAATTTTGAGCTATCCACTACCAAGTGGGCCGCTATACTCCCGAGCGTTTCAGCTAATGAAACGGACGCTCCACCATGCAAAATACCGTACGGCTGAACCGTGCGGTGATCCACGGGCATGGTGCCGCGCAGGAAGTCATCTCCAAGCTCCGTAATTCTGATGCCCAAAGATTCAACCAATGTGTTGTTTCCGAGTCCGTCCGCTTCTTCAATTTTTGGATTTCTAAACCAGATTCCCATGTTCGACAGTTTGGAACAAAGAAAATCGAATCTTCGCGACTCGATGGTAGTTTTCCCAAACGTTAAGATTAATATAGGCCTCAGCATTACGGGTAAAAGACCGGATGGGTATCACAATATTGAAAGCGTGATGTATCCCGTAGGCTGGTGTGAATCGCTTGAATTGGTGGATCGGAGTGTGGCAAATACGAATGATTCAATGATTCAGTCAAGGGTTGAGTCTGGGAAAGTTCGTTTTACCAGCTACGGAATTCCCATTCCTGGTGATGCGAGTACCAATCTATGTATCAGGGTTTTTCATCTGTTAGAGGAGTGGTTTAACTTGCCAACGGTGGACATTCATTTACTTAAAACCCTGCCAATCGGTGCTGGACTAGGTGGGGGGAGTGCAGACGCGGCATTTTGTTTGCGGGCGCTGAAGGACTATTTTGAACTCAAAATCTCTGATCACGAGGCTAAAAGGCTGCTGGCTGTGATCGGGAGCGATTGTCCATTTTTTTGGGAAAATAAGCCTGTGTTTTCTTTTGGGCGCGGTGATGAAATGCGGCCTATCGGCCTTGATCTTTCCGGAAAATGGATCATGCTGGTTTATCCTGATTTGGCTATTTCAACCAAAGAAGCCTACGCTGGGGTCGAGCCAAAGGCCAGCTCGTTCGATTTACAGATGTTGCAATCCGTACCAATTGAAGCTTGGAAAGAGGTAGTTTTCAATGATTTTGAAAAGTCGTTGTTTCCAACATATCGGATTCTCGAAACGGTCAAAAACGAGATTTACGAGTTGGGTGCGTTGTATGCCTCTATGACTGGCAGTGGTTCCACCCTCTATGGGATATTTGACACTAGGCCAGAGTTACCTGAAACCTGGATTGAATACCCGCATTGGGTCGGAAAGCTTTAGCCTACTACTTCCTCTTTGCAGCCGAAGAGTTTATGCTCCTTGATCATGTTCGCCACAATACTTGGGACCATAAATTCCCATCCTTCTTTGTTGTCACGAATCATTTGAACTACTTGGTCAGAGTAAATATTTAAAATATCTGAGTTTGAGCATTGTATGTTTTCAATCTTACGCTCATCTTTCAGGTAATTCAGGAGGTGTTTCAGGGACTGGCTCTCAAGTTCAATGTTGTCTAAAGTGCGCAGCTCGCCATTTTCTCCGAGAGCAGGGTAAACGTATAGTTTGACGTTTCTTCCGAATAGAATTCCATAAGCCTCCAATAAGCGACCTTGCAATCGATCATAGTACTTGTCTTCGAATATTTGACGAAGGTTGTCCACCCCCAAGATGACACCCAATTTTCTGTTTCGAACAGAGTCACTCAAATAGGAAACCAGGGTATAATATTTCTGATAATTTGAAATCAAAACAGAGTATCCCAAGCTACCGATGATGTCCACGCGATCGAGAAAGTCTTTCTCGTCTATTTTTCCTTCTGCGCTTAGGTCCTTCAAAGTGAGCTCAAACAAGATCTGTATCCGATCTACTTCGATGTCTTCTTCCTTTCTGAATTCTTTGAGCCCCATTTTGAGCATGTCGAGATTCACGTGTGTCAAAGGGCGGAAGCGGCCGCGCAAAACCAGAATATTCTTCTTGTAAAGCGCTTGAGAGGCTTGCATAACATTACCGTCAGGACCAAACATGGCGGCATCAGTTAAACCGTTCTTGACCAGTTGCATGCTCAAAAGTCGATTGTCGATGTGATCGAAGTCAGGTCCGGAAATTCTAAGCATATCGATTTCGATACGCCCATGCCCTAAACCATCCAACAGGCTGTTGATGAAGAGTTCAGGATCCTTGTTGTAGTTGTAAAGTCCGTAGATCAGGTTTACACCGATTCGGCCTAATGCCTTTTGTTGCATCAAGCTGTCGTTGTCGTGCATGATCACGTGGAGAACACAATCATTTGGTGGAGTTTCAGGATTTAGCTGGAAGCGCATTCCTATCCAGCCGTGTCCCATATTTGTCTTGTAGTAGTTTAGCACCTCCACCGTGTTGGCGAACG
This sequence comes from Flavobacteriales bacterium, assembly GCA_041391765.1. Lineage (GTDB taxonomy): Bacteria > Bacteroidota > Bacteroidia > Flavobacteriales_G > Salibacteraceae > SHAN690. The sequence continues at coordinate 8,614 of JAWKNJ010000037.1, forward strand.
AGAAGAACATGGTTTCTTTCGCTCTGTGATTTAGTTTGCCGCTGAGGTTCTCGTATTCCTTTTCGATCATGGTAATCAGGCGAGGCTCAGCCACGTACTTGGATGATGCTCCGTATACCGAGTCAGAAATCTTCATGTCATAGGCCGAGGTGCTCACCGCAATAGTTCCGGACGCCCCCCCAGCTGCGAAAAAGTTGGCCGATACTTCCTGCCCTGCACCGATTTCAGCAAACGATCCATATATGCGTGGATCCAAGTTTATGCTTAGAGCTTTTTCCCTAATTCCAATCTGCCTGTATTCTCCCATTGCATTGGTCTTTCAGTGGTCAAATCTAGCGGCCTTGTCGCTTCCTACGCTTTCTTTTCGACAAAGTTTTAACCACTATGGCTTTACAACTGATATTAACGACTAAATCATGTCAATCGCTCGACAAATGAATGTAGACTAGGTTAATTTTCATTGGTAGAATTGTCAAAAATCTGTGAAAATGAAGGAAGTTTCGTTTGAAAACTTTGCTTCTCTGGACATTCGAGTAGGAACTGTTCTAAGTTGCGAACCATTTGAAAAGGCACGTCAACCTGCCTTTAAGCTCTGGATTGACTTTGGCGATGAAATCGGGGAAAGGAAATCCAGTGCTCAAATCACCGATCTTTATGAATCGGCATCGTTGGTTGGAACTCAAGTTTTAGCGGTTGTCAACTTCCCAAAGAAGCAAATAGCTGACTTTATGAGCGAAGCTTTGGTGTTGGGAGTTTACTCGAATGATGGCGTAGTTTTGCTGCGTCCTGACGCGCAATGTGTTAATGGAGCTAAAGTAGGGTGATATGAATGAATTGAAATTGTGGTGGAAGAAACGATGGGTCAGGAATGTTCTATTTCTTGCCATTCTTGCTATGCTCTTTTTTACAGATGCCGGGAAATGGATTCGTGTTCAGGTTACAGGGATCACGCTAAGCGCCCCAAGTGATTCATCCCAATCGATGGACACATCTAGCAGTGTATATGACTTTCCATTTGAAATTCAGGACAGGGCCGGCAATCGATATCTTCTAAATCACTTCAAAGGCAAGCCACTGTTTGTGAACTTTTGGGCGAGTTGGTGTGTTCCGTGCTTGGCAGAGTTTGGATCATTGGAAGCTCTGCAAGAGCGGGTTCCTGAAATGGAGTTTTTATTTATTACTCAAGAAAGTGAGGAAGCCTTTCAAGCTTACCTAAGTAGAACAGGTCATCAATTTAACTTCTATCGTCAGCGGTCAAGATTGCCAACACACATGGCGCATGATGCCATACCGGCTTCTTTTGTTTTGAATTCAAAAGGAGTAATTGTTTTTTCACACATCGGTGCAGCTAATTGGAATGATCAGAATCTTGCGGAGGAATTAAAAGCCAAAATTCATTAAGTGTACTTCCTTCCAAAATATAGTAGAGGGATTTTTAACCGCTATCGGAAGGAAATGCCTTGGCCGGAAATGTTGTCAAAAGACGTTTCGCATCTCATGTCAAATTTGATGAAAGGATCCGGTCGCAAGCGTATACTATGTTATCCACATTATCCAAGTCGAGGAGCAACCATCTATCGAATAGCAAAGGAGTTGGGTATTGAGTTGAGTAACAAGCCGACAGGTAAATTTGACCTGGTCATATATTGGGAGTACGCGACAGAGCGGAAAGAATGGGATCTGCTGGAAGGTTTCACAACACTACAAGTAATCAACCTGCAATCGCGAAACATTGGTAAGGACTATTTGGATCATCAAATGAGAAAGGCATTTGGTTACTCCACTCAGGTCGATCCGCAAAATTATGATGGCAAAGTGGTGAAGAAGAGCATTCAGAACGCTGTTCATGATGGCATGTTTGTGGAAGCACCTTTTGAAAAAGAAGTTGGATTTATATATCAGCGTTTGGTGGATAGTAGCGTTTCTGAGTCAGAGGTGATGGACATGCGAATTCCCGTCATGAATAAATTCATCCCACACTTATATCGCGCTTACAGGTCAAGCAATGAGCGCTTCGTGAATGTGCCACCAAGAGTAGAGCTTGAAACCAACGTAGACGCCATGATTTCCCCAGAAGAAAAAAACAATCTCTTCAAGTTGTGTGATTCTATGGGCTTGGACTATGTAGAGTTTGATGTGCTTCGTGATTGTATTGATGATCGCATATATGTGGTAGATGCCAACAACACCCCTCAAGGTCCACCGAAAAATCTCAGCGATGCGGAGAAACGGCAGAGCATTGAAAGCTATGCCCGTTGCTTTAAACAACAGTTCCTGTCATAACGGGCAGGCAGTCGCGTAACTTCTGTGCAAGGAATTCTTTCTTTACGGGCTTGGTCAGGTAGTCAGTGAAGCCATTTTCAACGTAATAATCGGAATCATTGCCCAAAGCATCCGCGCTTAGTCCAATGATCTTGATATCCGGCCCGAATTTCTCTCTCAGAGATTTGGTGGCTTCAATACCATTCATGATGGGCATTTCAATGTCCATGATGATCAGGTCAAACTGTTCAGGTCGATAAATTTCCAAAGCCTTCTTTCCATTAGCTGCAATGACCACCTTGCATCCAAAACTTTCAAGCATCAGCCTTGTCACCAGCTGATTTAGCTCAACGTCTTCAGCTACCAAAATTCTTTTACCTTGAAGCACATCTGTATTGCTTGATTTGCTAGTGGCATTCAACGTTTCCTGATTTGTACACTCAAAAGACAGTTCAAAGGAAACCATCTTCTTGACAACACCGACCAATGGGGTTCTAAGTTTAACTGACTTAACCTTGACATCAGCCAAGATGAATTGGAAACCTGCTCTTTGACCGACACATCAAATTCTTGCAAAACCGTTAAAAAAGTTGAGTTCCATGGATAGATCATCCATTGAATAGCGCACATCTGATTGCTCCAGGAATCATCTTAAAATGGATAATTTCCCCGCTTGCTGGCTAGCTGAAAAGTTCGATGCTGGCATCGTTAACCGATACAGTTCATTGCATGGTTACGCCCCCGGTCAGTGATTTCTAATCATTGCATTCAGATCACCAATCAAGGCCGTTGGCTTAAAGTACATCCCAAGAATGGTGGTCAAGCCAAGGCGTTCGAGCTTGTTCTGAAACAACATCATGAGTTGTTCCAGATTAAAGGGCTTCACGTCAGATCGCACTCCAAGACTTTCTGATTCCACAATTTGATGCAGGTCATCTACCAATAGCGAAATCTCATTTGCTGCCTTTTGAATGCTTTCTAGTTTATTACACTGATCTTCACTCATCGATTCGATTTCAATCAATTCGAGCATGCCTATAATCGTGCTGAGCGGGGTGCGGAGCTGTCTGTCTAATGATACAATGAATTCAAGTGAAGCGCTGAGCTTATTCTCTCTAGGTTTTCTAGTGGTTTCCAATCCGATCGTCTATGTAGGTTAGCACTTTTGTCATCAGGTGTACGCGATCTTTTCCCCGAACGTTGTGTGGATGACCGGGATAAATAAAGTAATCCAGCTGAACACCGCTATCCACACAGGATTTGATCAACTGTTGACTGTGCTGCCAAACCACAACATCATCTACCGTTCCGTGAATAACCAGCAAATCATCCTTTAAGTTTGAAGCCCGCTTGATAAGATTGCTGTTCTCATAGCCTTGAGGGTTGGTTTCGGGGGTGTCCATGTAACGCTCGGTGTACATCACCTCATACAAATTCCAGCTGCAAACCGGACCACCAGCCACTCCAACTTTAAACAAACTAGGATAGGTAAGTAGCGTGTTAATGGTCATAAACCCTCCATAGCTCCAGCCGTGCAAGGCCATTCTATCACCATCAACGTAAGGCTGACTTTTCAAATAGTTAGCGAACATCTGCTGGTCATCTACTTCATTTGCCCCTAAATTTCTGAATGTCACCTGCTCAAATTCCAATCCACGATTTGAGGAACCACGGCTATCCAAGGTCGCAACAATGTAGCCCTGATTGGCAAACCAGTACATCCATAATGAAGCCGATGCCAAATAACTATCAGTGACCAATTGAGCATGAGGACCTCCGTATACATAGACTAGTGTTGGGTATTTTTTGTTCGGGTCGAAATCAAAGGGCTTGATGATTCTTCCAAACATGACAGAACCGTCACCAGCACTAAGCTGAATGAGTTCAGGCTTTCGAACATCGTAATCAGCCAACGGGTCCGCTGCTTTGCTGATCTCCCGGACTAATTGGCCGGAAGTCTCAAGAATGGTTTGGGTTCCAGGAACATCAATGCTCGTGAAATTGTCAATCAAATACTTTCCATTGGGACTAAGCATGGCGCTGTGAGTGCCCTTTGTGTCATTCACCATCGAATGACCGCTTCCATCCATGAACACTTGGTAAATAAAGTTTTGAGTGCCGTTATATTCATGGGTTGGCCAACGACCCGAGGTGTTTGTTTCACCGGTTCCTGCAACGTAAAGAAGCTTTCCTGTTTCGTCCAATCCAAGAATCTCGTGTGCCTCCCAAAGTCCCGAAGTAAGTTGCCTGACCATTGTTCCATCGGTTTTGTAGAGGTAGCAATGCTGAAAGCCTGAACGCTCACTCATCCAAATAAACTCATCTGCTGAACCAGGAACAAACCATGGTGCATGCTCAGGTTCTACATATTTGTCATGTGTTTCCTCAAACAGCGCATTCTCCAGTTTTCCGGATTCTGAGCTGTATCGGTTGACTTTTAAATGATTTTGATCGCGGTTAAGTACTCCAATTATGAGCGATTTGGAGTTTGGAGTCCACCCAACACTGGTCAAATACTGATCTTTCGGGCCTTCGGTGTTCATATATACAACAGTGTCTGACTTCAGGTCATAAACGCCAAGAGATACGTGATGGCTGGTTTTCCCGGCCATTGGATACTTGATCAGGTTCAAACTTGCTGGTATGGTAGAAATGTTAACGAGTGGATAGTCCTCGACCATGGTTTCGTCCATTCGGTAAAAAGCCAGCTTTGAGCCATCCGGTGACCAAAAGAACCCCTCGTGAATGCCAAACTCACTGCGATGGACCGTTTGTCCATAAACGATACCACCTCCTCCATCAGCAGTTATTTTCTTTTCGTTCTTATCGCTGGTCTGAACTATGATGTTGTTCTCCAAGATATATGCGCATGCTGATTTCTGATCATTTATCTTCGGATACTCTGATTTTTTCGGGAAATTTAAGAGGGATCGTGAAGACTTGGATTCAATATCCAAAGCTAAAACCTCGGATCCCTTAGAAACGATCAATGTGGATTCATTTAACCATTCATGAGCAGGAAATGATTTGAAGTCTTCGCCTCCAATGATTTCATTCAATTCATTAAGCGTTATGATGGATGCTCTTTCACCCGAAGTAGCTTCAGCTTTGTGGAGAGTTGGAATATCCGTTGATTCATCCAAAAAACTGTAGTGATCGCCACCCGGCGTCCATTTTAAGTTAGGGACACGTTTCGGATAAAACTCAGTGTATTGTTTTAAGACAGCGTCTTCGAGGGTAAGTTTTTGCTGGGCATAGGAACTGCTCAGCAAAGAGCAACCAACTAAGGTGGCGATCAATAATTTGTTCATGTTTATTCCATGCAATTTGGACAAAAGAGTTGTTCAGTATCGACTTTAATGTAATGTCCTTTCTTGTCCTTAAGGTATATGTTTTCGAAGTAGATGCGTGCCTTTTCTTCATTGGAAAGTCCAACGAAGTAGTTCTTGAATGCAGGGGTGTATCGGGCACCTGATAATGGAAATGTTTTGATCACCTCGCCAGTAGTTGATTTGTGCACCGCGTCCAGCTTTTCTACTGTGAAAAACATAAGGCTATCAACGCCACGGAAATAGGCAGTAATACCGTATCCATAAAACAATGGACGGGTTGGGGCGCTAAGCCTGGGAGGAGGATTTGTTCCGTCAAAGCCGCGAACCACAATGCCATCGATGGTGTAGGGCAGAGTGTTGATGTCGGTCTTGGCTACTTCAGTATCCAGATTTACGGGAGCCTGAGCTTTGGTCAGAAAAGAAATCAAAAGAAAAAAGATGGTAAATGTCTTTTTCATGGCTTTATTCCAAAAGTCCAAATGTAAAAAAAGCGCTGAGCCTTAGATTTCGCTCTTCTTCAGCTCCCCTGTGCCTATGACATTTATTTGCTTTGGATTACCCCTATAACTCACTGTCCCGTTTTTATAAAAATGAACATTGAGTACTCCGTCTGTGTAGACTTCACAAATAGATGTTCCGATGATACGGAGGTCAACAGTGTCCGCGACAAAGTTAAACGCACGGAGATCACCGGATCCGCTGGTTAGAAAGTCAAGCCTTCTGGCGGCACCAGCAAGAATAATATCACCGGCAGACTTTATCTCAGCGATTATGTCATCCGCTTGTAGCGCAAAATCTAGATCACCGAGGCCCTCATTGGTGAGGCGAAAATTATGCCCTGTCAATTTTCGATAAGAGCTCATAGCGCCTGCTGAGGTGATCTTAAAGTGGTATAGTGAATCCAAGTTCGCGTCTAAAAGAATTTCTTCATTTTCCTTGATGCAACCATCTAAAGCAATTGTCAGTTCATCCGGTTCGTAATTGGTTGTCACCATATCGTGAATACCTTCTTGGGTGATTACTTCCAGCTGTTTTGGTTTTGTAGGATCTGTATTTATCTGCATGCTCGCAACAAGGTCGAGGGTGATACTTTGCACACTGGATAGAGGACGAAGTTTCGAATAGCGCGGTCCCTCTGCAATTTCACAACGATTTCTACATTGTGAACAAGAAAGGGCAATTGCCACTATTATGACTATTTGGTTCTTCATCACTCGTTGCAAATATCGTGAGCTAAGACGCGCGCTTTAACTTCGCAGCTAAATTCAATTCACATGTTTCGACTCAAACTACCCACTGACCCTCGATGGGTAAACATTGCTGAAAAGAACATTAACGAAATTTTGACTGATCACGCATATTGTGAACAAAAAGCTGCGAGTTCAGCGATATCATTTATTGTTCAATATCCAGAGTATCCTGAGTTGGTTGATGCTATGGCAGATCTGGCTCGAGAAGAGATGGAACACTTTCAGCGAGTTCATGATCAAATCAAGAAGCGAGGCATGGAGTTGGGCAGGGAGCGTAAGGATGAGTATGTTGTTGAATTGAGAAAGTTCTTTAAGGGAGGCAACCGAGTACAGCAGCTGGTTCATAACCTACTGCTTGCCGCGATGATTGAGGCCAGAAGTTGCGAAAGATTTCGAGTTTTAAGCGAAGGCATTCAAGAAGAAGAGCTTTCAGAGTTTTATGCAGAGTTGATGAAAAGCGAAGCAATGCACTACACCATGTTTTTGCAGTTCGCCAGAAAAATTGGAGCCAATGATATGAACGTTGACAAACTTTGGGATGAGTTTTTAGAATACGAAGCCAAGGTTATTGCTCGCTTTGGAAAGAAGGAGCACATTCACGGATAATGTTGGCTTAATTGTGATTATAGTTGCGGCTAAATTGTATTCTCTTTTACTGATTCCATGAACAATAAAGTTATTGATACATCTAAGTTTTTCTTAATATCGGGTCCTTGCGTGATTGAGGATGAGCATGTGATGCTAGGGGCAGCCGAAGGACTTAAGAGAATCTCGGAAAAGCTCGATCTACAGGTGGTTTACAAGTCATCCTTCATGAAGGACAATAGAAGTTCGGTAGAATACTATACCGGACCGGGTATTGATGATGGATTAAAAATTCTGGATAGGATTCGAACTGATTTTGGAATGCCCATTCTTTCTGATGTTCATTTTCCTGAACAAGTGAAAGCCGCTGGTGAAGTGCTTGATATTATTCAAATACCCGCTTACCTATGCATGCAAACAACGCTGGTAGTCGAGGCAGCGAAAACAGGAAAGTGTATCAACTTGAAACACGGGCAGTTCATCTCTCCTTCAAACATGGACAAGCCTGTGAAAAAGATTGAATCAACAGGAAATACGGACATCATTTTGACAGAACGGGGATATGTCTTTGGATACAATGATTTAATAGTGGATCCTCGGAGCTTTCATGACTTGCGGCTTTTGGGTTATCCGGTCGTTTTTGATGTTACTCATTCTATCAGAAAATACGGAATTCCGAGCGCTGATCCCAGGGGAGGATTGAGGGAGTATTTACCTACTTTGGGTCGGGCAGGTGTTGCTGCCGGTGTGGATGGATTGTTCATTGAAGTTCACCCTGATCCATCTCGGGCATTATGCGATGCAGCCAGTCAGTTAAACCTTTCGGGGCTCGAAGAATTCTTAAAACCATTATTGGAGATTCATCAAATCGAAAAAAAGTATAGATAACATGGAATTGTATTTAGACTCAGTCAATCTGGAAGAGATAAAGAAGGCAAGTCGGCTAGGGTATCTTACAGGGTTGACCACTACGCCAACGTTTATGGTCAAAGAAGGCGTGAAGGATGTGGATGCGCTGTTGTTGGAGCTGGCGAAATACATGAATATACTTCAAGTGGAAGCATTGGGGGATTCTGCTGAGGCAATTTTGGATGAAGCACACAGGCTATTGGCTCTTGGACTTGATAAGAATAAAACAGTTTTCAAGATTCCAATTTCAATGGAGGGTACAAGGGCATGCAAAATGCTGATCGATCAAGGGATGATGGTTAACCTACACCTTGTTTATACGCTTCAACAAGCATACATGGCACTTTCAGCTGGGGCAACATACGTTTGTCCGTTGGTGGGTCGTCTGCAAGATCAGGGACACGATGCGTTAGGATTGGTTGAACAGTGTGTGGACACCGTTGAGCGATATGGTTACGCTACTAAGATTATGTTCTCTTCAGTGCGATACGCAGAACATATCAGAAATGCGCTTGCAGTTGGAGCACACACCATCACAGTTCCTTGGAAGGTTTTAGAGAAACTCACTGATAATCACTTCACAACCATCGGAACTGATCAGTTCATTTCAGATACGCGTGTCTTGACAACAACAGTGGGTCATGTTATGCAAAAGGAACATGTTTCAATAAGTCAATCTTCTACTATTGCTCAGGCTCTGATTGAAATGACTAAGTCGAAAATTGGAGCGGTTGCAGTTTTGAAACCTGATGGTTCATTATTCAGGGTTTTTACTGATGGCGACTTACGGAGGTTGATTCAGCAACATGGAGATCACGTTCATGATACCAGACTTGAAACATTGGGTGAGACCAATCCAATGACCATAGATGCTAATGTCACATTGTTTGATGCTCAAAAGATGTTCAATCAACACAGCGTGGATACTTTAGTAGCTATGCAGAATGGTCGATTTGCTGGATTAATTGATGTTCAACACATCATATAGCAATGGACATTAAAAGCGCATTCGAGTCTGTTGGCGGTATCTTCCTCTGCGAAGAAGATGAGCTCAAACGAAAGCTAGGTTCCATACGCGCTTTTGTATTGGATTGGGATGGTGTTTTTAATGAAGGTAGAAAAGAGTCTGATCACGGAAGCACATTTTCCGAACCTGATTCTATGGGATTGAACATGCTTCGGTTTAGTCATTGGCTGAATAATCGGGAGCTGCCCAAAACGGCAATAATTTCCGGAGCTGCTAACGAAACTGCCATAACATTTGCAAAAAGAGAGCACTTCGATTATGTAATGATTAATTCAAAAAACAAGATTGATGCATTCCATCTGTTTTGTGATAAAAATGGCGTCAATTATAACGAGGTGTTGTTTGTCTTTGACGATATTCTGGATTTGAGACTTGCAGAATTGTGTGGTGTTTCCATTTGTGTGAAAAGAGGGGCATCTCCTTTATTCACGAACCATGTACAACAACGTCAACTTGCGGCCTATATTACAGGGCATAGTGGCGGACAGCATGCAATTCGAGAGGTATGCGAAATGATTGTTGGACTTATTGGCCAGTACACCTTGTGTATAGATGAGCGAGTCGCCTTTACCGATACGTATCGAGAGTATTGGGACCTACGTCAAAAGACGGATACAATTATTGGGTAGACTTAATCACGCTAATTCGAATTTTCTGGTCCAAATCTTATATTGCTGCCGAACCTCTGCTTTATGAATCGCTTTTTTCTGGTCACAATCATATTCTTGAGTCAATTGTTGGTTTCAGCGAATTCGACCAAGGTTGATAGTTTGAATCGTGTGATTCACAAAACAGCAAGCGACTCTGTTAAGTGCGCTGCGATGGTCGTGCTGTCTTCAGAAGTCCGAAAATTTAACCCGGATTCAGCTTATAAGCTTTTACAAAGCTCCTTAAGCACATTTCAACAATCAAAGCAGGATAAATCTGGAATGCCTGGTATTGAAGGCTACATACTTCTAAATATGGCTTCACTTGAAATGTTTGCAAAGCATGACAAGGAGATGGCGCGCGATCACATAAGTATCGCAATAGAGGAATTTCTGAGAATTGGAGACAAAAAGCATTTAGCCGGTTGTTATATGATTGACGGATTGATATTTCATTATGATGCGCAATATCGAGACGCCCTAAGAATGTTCGACTTATCCAAGCTAAGCTATGAGTCTGCGAGGGATACTGTTGGAATTGCCGGAGTTTATAACAATATGGGTTTAACTTATGCAAAGCTAGGACACCTTGAAAAGTCAATTGAATGCTATCAACAATCCGTTAGGCTCAACGAATCAATGGGAAATGAATTAGCTGCTGCCGATGGATTGAACAATATTGGAACTCGATATTTAGATATGAATGAGCCAATGAGCTCAATTCCATATTTCAGAAAAGCAATGATGTTTAGAAGAGACCATGGAGACAAGGTAATGCTAGCTGGCTCTGTGAATAATATGGGAGTAGCTTACAGGTCTATGAATGTCCCAGACAGCGCCCTTGCATATTTTGAGAAGGCGATTGAACTCTATGGCGATTTGGATTTACCCCTCCGTCTGGTAAATGCGGTTAATAACGTAGGGATCGTTTATATCGATCTTGGAGATTTTAAGAAAGCGCAGAATTATTTTGATAGAGCTTATGATTTGGCAGCTAGAGGGGGAGACGAAGTTATGATCTCATTGATTTTGGGAAACTATGCCGCATTAGCGAATAACAGAGGACAATACGAAGAGTCAATTGAATACGTGGAGCGAGCATTACCAATAATCAAAAAGTTGAACCTATACAATCAAGAGATCGATGTCTATGAGACGCTGATTGAAGTTTATAGCAAAACAGGTGACTATAAGAAAGCGCTCGACTATTACAGGTTGAGGGGAGAATTGCGGGACAGTCTAACGAGCAATGAGAATAAGTCGATAGTTAGTCGATTAGAAGCAGAATTTCAAGCTGAGCAAAGACAGGCCCAAATAGATCGCCAACGAATTGAGTTGTTAAAAACTGAAGGTGAGGCCAAATTGCAACGAATTCGATTTCAGGCCCTTGCGGTTATTTTTGTCTTGGTGTTGATAACATTGGTTTTGGTATACAGAGCATATTGGGTCAAGACAACAAAAAATAAGGAGTTGCGAGAAATGAATGAGCAAATTCTACAGCAAAACGAACAAATCGAGGAGCAGGCGCAAAAACTCAGCAAGATAAATCAAGGAAAAGATAGGTTGTTTTCGGTAGTTGCTCATGATCTCCGTGAACCGTTTGCCTCTTTGCAAAGTGTGTTGGAGTCAGCAGAAAGCGATGAATTCAGCGCGGAAGATGCTTCAGAAGTATTGAAGTTGCTATCGGCCAATTTCGCTCATACTCATGGTTTTTTGGAGAATCTTCTGGTTTGGTCGAAGAGTCAATTGGAAGGGGTAAGTATGAAAAAGGAAAGGATACAGATTCTTGCATTAACCCGAGAAACAATTCAATTGTTGGATCCGTTTCTGATCGAAAAGCAACTAGCAATTCACGTTGATATTGATGAGGCTTTGAGCGCAACAGTAGACCAGAATATGATTCACTTGGTAATAAGAAACTTGCTTTCTAATGCCATGAAATTCAGCCATCGAGGAAGTTCCATTAATGTAAAAGCCAAACAGGATGGCGTGAAACCATTATTTTCGAAGTTCAGGATTTTGGAGTTGGCAATGCCTGCGGAAAAGGTCACTCAACTCTTCACTACAGAGAAAAATCTACACCCGGAACAGAGAAAGAAAAAGGGTTTGGCCTTGGTCTGCTTGTAAGGATTTCATTGAGCTGCACCTGAACACTTACCTACATATCAGAGCCAGGTAAAGGGACAATTATGCAGATTAGAATTCCGGTAACCTGATTAAACCGCGGCTTTCCTGACCTGTTAACTTAAAGTTGCAATGGCATCGCCATATGAAACTCTATCCTTGATCACATTCAAATTACCGTTAAACATCTTTCAAGCCTCTGAGGTATTTTATGACAAGTTGATGCCGCTGCTTGGATATGATCTGAGTAAAAGTCAAAGGGTCGTGAGTGCGAATGATCATATGACTTTGATGTTGTTGAATATGTTCATCCTAAATTGACCCTTGGAATACACTGGCCAAGAAAGGAATTCAAAGACGAGACTGTTCATCGCAGCTAAACCGTTCATTGCACCATCTCGCATTCAGGGCAACCAAAGATGCAATCGATCACAACTGCACATTAAAGACATAGGCGCATATATTGTAGATGAGCCAAGGTTTTATCCTCAGCATGCGAGAACTACTATGCTTTGTTTTTCAAGGGACCCAACGGAATCAGCCTAGAAATCATGTTTGAAGAAAAGCCTTGTTAGGCACTGCTGAGAAGTCGGTTGGCATTGGTTTTCAATACGATTCGTTCTTTCTTGTTCAAATTGGTCGATAGTGTAGTGAAGTGATTTGCTCGGCCAAATGATGGAGACTCCTTGGTGATGGGAGAATAAGCAGCTGTATAAAGCGTTCCGAATGCCTTTCATAGGCAGTAACAATGGCGGGGTAAGGAATGATCATGGACTCAGCTGTCTCCAGCGGATTTTGCAGTGAATATTCGAGCAAGTCTTGCGCTCAATCGTTTGGGTCAATACAGCATAATCTGTCCAGGTAATTTCCTCCCTGATGATTAGTGCCAATGGGATGATATAACCCGATTTGCTTGGCCAGGAGTAAAATAAATGGTGGCATAGCGCCCGATAGCATCCAGCAACGTGACATTGTAGGCCATGTGAACCGGAATATTGCTCAATTTTTCTAATGCTTCGGGAACGGTCGAGCATGTTTCTAGACAGTATCTGATCACAATTGGAATCCCGAATCCCTTACCTACAAGTCTTCTCCCTCCAAATGTGAGTGACACACAAAGCCCATCTTCGTTGATTCCATCCAAAAGTCCCCAAGTGCAATCACTCATTCCGATGACAGATTTGATCCAGTTGGACTTTGTCAAAACGCCCTCGAAGTAGCGAGGACTGTAATCATAATTACGGATAAGCAACGGGCTATCCTTTACCCAAGCAATCTGGCTACATCCACTCATGTAGGGTGGTGGACAGTACATGCTTAGGAATCGTGATGCTAAATCACCGCCACCAGCTTCTTCGCATCGATCTTTGTAAATGGGAGCCAATTCCGGAAGAAATTGTTCCAATGCGCTTAATGAAGTAAGATATCCAGGGCGTGCCTTTAAACCTTCCTTCAAAAACCAACGCTCATAGGCTGGCCACGTCTTTTTGAAAAGCTTTGACCATTGGCTTTTTCCATCAGTGAAGTCGAGTGAGCGGAAAGGTAAGAATAGCATTCGTGAACAAAGTTAACATGAACAATTTCGGATGGAATGGCCAAAACCAACTAAGACCTATATTTTTGAAAGGTAACAAGGGAAAACCATGTCAAAGGAAGAGTTAATCGCAGAACTTCAAAGCTGGCTTACAGCCGATGAATTTGCTCCGGATCGTGAGCGAATAGAGAATCTAAAATCTCAATTTGAGAAATTGCAGGAACAATCCGGCAAGGAACAGCTTGCGCAGCATTTGGAGGAAGGCGAACCGGAAGACGAATTTGAATATAGAAACACAGCGGAGGACACTCGGTTTGAGGAACTTTTGGGTATCTATAATGACAAGCGCAGAGCCATTGACAAGCAGAGATCGGCTGAGATGGAGAATAACTTTCGCGAAAAGTCAGCGCTTGTTCAAGAGCTTCAGTCGCTGATTCAGGATGAAGAGAACATTGGAAAGGCTTACAAGCGATTCAACGCCATTAAGCAGAAATGGAATGAAATAGGTCCGGTTAACAACGCGAAGCGTAGAGAGCTTCAGTCTGAGTACAGTCGTTTGATCGAATTGTTTTACTATAACATCAATATCTATCGCGAACTTCAAATCAATGACCTGAAAAAGAATCAGGAATTGAAGCAAGATGTGATTGAAAAAATCAAACACTTGGAAGAAGAGAAGTCCATCAACCAGGTTGATTTTCTGATTCACCAATACTTAGAAGAATGGGATCATATCGGTCCAACATTCAAAGAAGAATGGGATAAGATAAGGGATCAATTCAAGACTTCGGTTGATGCCGTTTTTGAGCGCATACGCGAGCATCGAAAAGAGGTGAGAGGCAATCACAAGGAAAACTATGACAAGAAGAAAGCGCTCGTAGATCGAGTTACTGATATCGCTCAGCAGGAGTTGAAAGATGTGCGAGAAGTTCAGCGATTGACAAAGGATGTGAAGGACATTCAAAAGGAGTGGAGACACATTGGTTATGCAGGTCGTGGGAAGAATGATTCGATATGGAAAGAATTCAGAGGTGCTTGCGATGAGTATTTCAACAAGCGCGGAGCCTTCTTGGACGCAAATGGAAAAGAATTGAGTGATGTCAAATCCAAAAAAATAGAACTCATCGACAAGGTGAAGGAAATCTATGAGGGTGATGATCATGAACGGATTGCAAATCAACTGAAAGGTCTGCAACGCCAATGGAAAGAAGTGGGTAAGCTTTTGCCGCAGGAAGAATACCGCATGTTTAAGGAGTTCCGTGGCTATTGTGATGCCTTTTTCGAGCGTAAGAAAAATCAGGCAAAAGCACTGGAGGAAGCCTTTAAGAAAAACCTAAAAGCCAAAGAGGAATTGATAGTCAAGTTCTCAAACGAATTGGACAAGGAACTTGAAAAGCAGGGTGAGGCATTGATTGAGACATGGAAGGAGCAGTGGGGCGAGATTGGTGATGTGCCACAGAAACTGAACCGTAAGGTTGAAGACGCCTTCAGTAATGTTATTTCAAGAGCATATAAGGGACTCGGCATTTCTAAAGCCGAAGTGGCAGAGAAAGAATTTCAAAGCAAAATTGACATACTCACTACCAGGGATAATGCCGCAGATGGACTTGCCGATGAAAGGCATAATATTCAACGAAAAATCAAAGAGGCCGAATCTGCTGTAATCCAATTGGAGGATAAGCTCGGATTCTTTACCTATTCAGATGATACAAATCCTCTGAAGAAGGATCTATTAAATCGCATTGCGCTGGCCAAGAAAGAAGTTGATGGTCTGAAAGAGAAAAGGAAGCAGATCGACTTAACCATCAAGGGATTGAGGGCGAAAGAAGAACCAGTAACACAGGAAGTTGAGGACTCAGGTGGAAATATCTCAGAATCAGACGCCTAAGTTTTAACACACGTCCACGGATTAGCTGAATCCGTAGTCAGAACCTTTACGTAAGGCTCAATGTTCTTTTTCCGGCCGCAGATTTCTTGTGTGGTTTCACCAAACTCGGTTTGCCCCGTGCATTCATAGCATCTGTTGCAAGACGTTCCAAACGCTGTACAGAAGAGTAATGATATTCCTCCTACTATTATTGCGGTTCTATTTTTCATTAGCCGACTCAAAGATAGACTGATCCGATGATAACTTTCGATCGCTGAGATTTGTGTTCATCCAATGGATGACAAAGCTGTTAAACGCATCAGGTTCGTCAAAATTGCAGGCATGACCTGCTTTGGCAATGTGGTGAAGAGTTCCTCGAGTTCCCAATTTGCGGTTCAGATATTGACTGTGAAAATGCAAGACAGGTGAGTCGTACTCTCCATTGATCATTAATGCAGGATAGTCACCAGTATATAGGTTTTGTTTTCTGAAAGAATGTACAGCGGGATAAATCTTGCGCAATTCACTTTGTTTAACATCAGATATTGCTTCACGGATGGCAGCTCTGGTTTCCCTTTCTCCGAGCCATTTGTTTCCGCGCATAAACCAAGTCATGAAGAAGCTTAGCTTCATGAATTGATTCAAACTTAAATTCCCGAAAAGCCACATGGCAAACCACTTCGGAAACAGGAATGTGGTCATGAACCATTCAGCCGGTGTTAGTTTCATAGAAGCTGGCGAGCCAACTAAAATCAAAGAGTCCACACGGTTTGGAAATCGAGCTGCGATGTTTTGAGCAATCATGGCGCCCAGCGAAAGGCCTGCGAATGAGGCTGTTTTTATGCTCAGATCATCAAGCAGGTTAAGGACGATATCAGCGTATGACTCGACTGAGTATTCTGTAACCTCAACTCCTGCTGATTTTCCATGACCAGGAAGGTCAATCGTCAAGACCTGAAACTGCTCGGCAAACGCACCGATTTGATGCTGCCACATTGAAGAATTGATATAAGCACCGTGAATGAAAACAACGGTTTTTCCTTTGCCCGTAAGCGTATAGTGCAAATCAGGGCTCATGAACAAAGTGTACTTAGAACGTCATGTTCCAGCCATGAATGTCATCGGTCTGGCCTTTTTTGATGGCAAGTAAGTGTTGTCCGATCTCAACGGAAACCTTGCGTCCGGCAACCGGTGGCAGCGTGTGGCATTCATCTTCCCAAGTCAACTTCTCAACATGAGCAATGGTAGCGGCTGTGCCCACTCCGAACAGCTCTTGAAGCTTATTTTGGTGAATGGCATCCATGACTTCGCTGATCATCACTCTTCGTTCCTCCACTTCAACACCTGCATCGCGAGCTAGTGCCAAGAAACTATCACGCGTTACACCATCTAGAATGGTCGTGGTAAGGGGAGGAGTGATGAGTTTGTTGTTGATAACCACCATCATATTCATGGTTCCGGCTTCTTCCAATGCATTTGTGTTCCTGGCATCTGCTGTCCAGATCAACTGATCAATTCCTTGGTCTTGGGCTAGCTGCTTTTGGCTGGATACATCGCTCCGGCATAGTTTCCAGCAGCTTTGGCGAACCCAACTCCACCCATGGCAGCACGTGTGAAGTGTGCGTTTCAATCTTAAGGTGAAGCGGTTTTGCATAATAGGGCCCTACTGGTGATGTGATGATAAAGGGAAGATGTAGCTTTCAGAAGGTTTTACTCCGCTGAAAGGATCCAGCGAACACGGTCTAATGTACAGCGATGCAGATGGATTATTTTGGCACCAATTTCATCTAGATCAACAAGTTGACGAATTCCCTCAATAAACAATTCGCGAGGCACTTCTGGCATGCACAATCTTTTGGCAGAGGCATTGAATCGTTCCCAATTCTTCTCTGGACGGAAAACGCGAACCATCGAATCATCGCCTTTAAAGGCCTTCATTCCCTCAAAAATCGACTGTCCGTAATGAATGGCAGATATGGCTGGGCTAAGCTTGAAATCTTCAAAAGGCTTAATAACTGCCTTGTGCCAAGCACCATTTTTATATTCTGCCACCAACATATGGTCAGCAAAAACGCGTCCGAAAGGAAGATTGTCAAAATCTACTTCTGAAATCCTGGATTCCGACCTGCGGAGAATCTCAATCTCTTGTGTATCAATCATTGTTTCAGAATTTGTTCAAATTGGGGTATGAACGCCAGGCCAAGCGCCTAGTGCGAATATACTTTTTAAACTTTGGAAAATCCTGATTCTGCGGGCAGCGGTGCGTTTTTTTCGACTACTAAATCCGTTCGATCGATTGATTGGGAATCCATCCGGAATTACCATCAGATAGTGCTATACGAGACCAGTCTCCATCTTCTGCAACGATTTCCACCTTCAAACCTTCATGAATAATGAATTGAACGGTGGAGTTCATACTAGGTTCGCTCTTCACATTTACACTAGGCGAGAACACAATTCCGGCTTGCTTTTCACTCAGAGACTTTGCCTTGAATCCAACGCTCAGAAGTGCGGCTGATATGGCAATAAGCGCAATTCCGGAAATGAATGCTACTTGACGATACCACGAATTTCGTGAGGTAAAAAACATGGCCAAGGCGGCACAACCGAGCGTCAGGATAAGAATGAAAAGCCATGCCCAAGAATTAACGGACATGCTGTTGGCCAAGGAACTGAACCACGTATCAACGAACAAAGGTTCGATGGCGTCAATCTTATCGGGTATGAGTGTGTTGGCCACGTCAAGGTTGTATCGAATATCCTGATCGGCAGGGTTGAGTTTTAACGCTCGTTCGAAATATAAAATGGCTGCGGGCAGGTTTCCGTCTTTATAATAGGTGTTACCCAGGTTGTAAAACAGTTCTGGAGATTGAAGTCCGTTTTGTGCGATCTCAGCATAGAGTGTCTTGGCTGAGTCATATCTACCAGCTTTATATGCCATGTTTGCTTGATCGAACAGCTCTCGATAGTGATCCGGAGTTCCTGTCGCACCTGCAAGTTGGCTGAGAAATAGCAATATGGCAACCAAGCTATGCTTCATCTTCCAATTTTTCAATGATTGAAGCGCTGGCCTCTAACATGTCCGGTTTTCCTCTAACGACTCCCGGTGCAAATCGTGCCATTTCACATTCATCGAGCGCCTTGCGAAGTTCTGTGGCAAGTGATTCGGCAATACCACGACCTTTTAAATGCTCGTCAATGGTCTCTTTATTCAGCTCTGACACAGGAATGCTGAATTTGTCGGATAAGTAACCGTACAATGCTTTGAATATTTCCTCGTAGAATTCCTTGTCATTTCCATTTATCAGCTTCGTGGCATGCGCCAATCGCTTCTTAGCCATCGATCGTGCTTTCCTGCTTTTTACCAAAGTTAGATCAGAGTCTCGCCTTCTGATTCCGCTGATCAACAGCACGGCCAGACCCATTCCCGCTACCGGCAACGTAGATAGAGCATAGAACCCGGTCGTTCCGAAAAAGCTGTCCTCATGCTGTTTCAGCTCAGAAGTTTCCTGCTTGATGAACCGTATATCCTTTCCTAATATCTGAACATCTTCCTTCTTTGGTGCCATGTAAGCCACGTCATTCGATGAATTTGAATTGGCAGTGCGGTTCACATGCAGTTTCACAGGCTCGGAATCCAATCGCTTGTATTTCCCAGATTGAGGGTCGAAGTAACTCATTGTGATAGGTTCCAATTCAAAATCACCGGCATAGCGTGGGATCACCACGTATTCGAATGTTTTTTTACCGCTGGTTCCGCTTCCATTAATGCTGATGTTCTGCTTCACTTTGGGCTCATAGGTTTCAAAATCCTGTGGAAACTCGATTTCAGGAACAGCAATCAGTTCAATGTTGCCTTTGCCTTCAATGGTAACCGTGAGGTTAACGGCTTCGTTTACATTCACTTCTGTGCGATCGGTCTTTACGTTGAGTGAGTATTTTCCGACAGCACCCCCAAAGTCGCCCGGCTGTTCATTTCTAGGAAGCGGCTTGATTTTTACTTTTTCAGCATTGCTGTTTACTTCTACTTTCACATTACGATAAGATCCAAAGAATTGATCAAAAATCGAGCGACCCTTTGGCTGATCCTGAACCCTTACGGCCATTTCCATTTCCAGCGGTGGAACTTCAATATCGCCCGTAGTTTGTGGTGTTAGAACAACCTTTTTCATAGTGGCCACCCTAAACTGACGTCCATTGATGACTTCACTAGTCATATTCGTATTTGGGTCAATTTCCACGTCCTGAGCATAAAAGCCATTGAACACAGGACGGTTATTCGCGTAGTTGATGACTTGCGCATTGATGTAAAGCTTGTACGTGGCAATAATTTGCTCCCCGACATAAGCCTCCTTTTTGTCGAGGAAAAGCTTCATGAATAAATTCGAACTTAGGTCATCTGGAGTAGCTGACTGCTGCGCCTGTTGCGCATGTTGCGGATGTTGTTGAGGCTGATTTGTCGTCCGGCCTTGAATAACCTTAATGTTGAGCGGACCGCTTGACAGTTTTTGCCCTTTTACTTCAATCGTTGCATCATCGATTAAAAACTCACCTTCCTTTTCAGCAAGAAGTATAAACGAATAGGATTGACTGCTTGAAAACTGTCCATTCACCCACTGCATGTTAGATGAAGTGTTCGGGCCACTTAAGAGCCTGAATCCATTAAATGTTGGTTGCACGAATCGCTTTCCATCACCTCCCTCTAGATCATAACTTATCTGAAACCGTTCACCAACTCCCACGGTAGTCTTGTTGGCCTTGGCTACAAACTTCTGAGCTAACCCATGGAGGCTAGACATTAAGATCAATATGGCAACAAGTGTTCTCACCAATCTTTCTCGATTTGTTTGCCCTTGGTTTTTTGTTGCTGGCGAATCTGTAGCTGTATTTTCTGATCCTCATTTTTAGCTGCATCGAGCATTTGCTCAGCTTCACGAGGGGATAAGTTCATGGGTTTAGGTTGTGCCGGCTGTTCTTCTTCTTTCTGCTCCTCGTTTTGTTTTTCGTTTTGCTGTTGCTGATCCTGTTTGTCTTGATCTTTGTTCTCTTCTTGTTTATCTTGCTTCTGCTGATCCTGCTTGTCTTGATCTTGCTTGTCTTGGTTTTCTTGCTGATCGTCTTTTTTCTCCTGATCCTTGTTTTGTTGGTCTTGCTGCTGTTCTTGTTCCTGCTTCTTTTTCATCTTTTGAGCAAAAGCAAGGTTATATCGTGTGTCATCAGCACTCGGATCCAGTCTTAAAGCGTCTTTGTAAGCCTTGATGCTTTCATCCAGTTTCCCGCTTTGCAGATATGCGTTACCCAAATTGTGAAGCGCTTCTGCGCGTTGGTGAGTGTCTTCGGTGGTTGAAACGGCCTGTTGGTAGTGACTAAGCGCGTCCTCGAAATTTTTTTCCTTATAGGTTGCGTTGCCGAGGTTGTAGGTTCCTTTATAGGAATTTGGATTAACATTCAGTGCCTTTTGGTAGTGTTCTTTGGCGGCAGTGTAATCCTCATCAGCAAAGCTTTGATTGCCGCGATAGAGCTCTAGGTTTTCCTGCGCAATAAACGCTGAGGAAGTCAGGATGAAACCATATGTCAACAGTGCTTTTTTCATGCGTTCTATCGACCTACGAAGCAATGAGTTTTTCCCACCATAGCGATTTGGTGTTTGGAATTATTAACTCGATTATTAGAAGTATTAACGCGGGAAGCAGCAGATATTGGAAGCGATCTTCGAAATCGGTGTAAACCTTCGTTCCGATATCCACCTTTTCCATTTTTTCAATTTCATCAAAAACATAACTCATTCCACTTTGGGCGTTTGATGCTCTAATAAACATTCCGCCTGTTTGTTCGGCTAGTTGACTCAACATGTTTTCGTCAAGTTTGGTCACGACTGTATTTCCTTCCTTGTTTTGTCGAAAACCAACCCTTGACCCTCTTGAATAAACCGGAATAGGAGCACCTTCTACTGAACCCATACCAATCGAGTGAACCACAACACCCATTTCAGCTGCACGCTTCATGGCCTCAACGGCTTCGGGTTCGTGGTTTTCTCCATCACTGATTAAGATGATCGACTTTGATGTGGGGCTATCCGCATCGAACGACTTGAGGCACAGATCAATGGCATTACCGATGTCTGTTCCCTGCGTTGCAATGAGTTCTGGTTCAATGCTGTTTAGGAACAATTTGGCGGCTGAATAATCCGTTGTAATCGGAAGCTGAACAAAGGCTTCACCTGCAAAGACAACGATTCCGATGCGATCAGACTTCAAATAGGTGAGCAGCTCCTGAATGCTGCGTTTGGCGCGTTCGATTCGGTTGGGGTAGAGGTCCTCAGCCAACATGCTATTCGAAATGTCTAAGGCGACCATGATGTCAATTCCCCTGCGCTTGACTTCTTCCATTTTTGAACCCGACTGTGGATTGGCAATTGCTAAGATCAATGATGCCAGCGCTAAACTGTAGATGCTCAATTTGATCCAACCTTTCGTGCGACTTTTCATCGGTATCAGTCGTTCAATAAGTTCAGGATCAATGACCGAGCTGAGTTTTTTATTGCGCCAGGCTGCGTAAATGAATTGCCCAAGCCACATTACTGGAATGATGGCAAGCAAGTAAAGCATGTATGGATTCTCAAACCTAAACATCGGCCACAGCGCTTTTTAATACTAGTTTTCTCAGAAGCAATTCTGACATCAGCAGTCCCAGCGCCAGCAGTGCCAATGGCAAAAACTCTTCGTATTTCTTTTCATATTGCGTTTCCTCGATGATGGTTTTTTCTAGCTGGTCGATTTCTGAATAAACGCTCTTCAGCTTGTCGTTATCCGTGGCTCGGAAATACCTGCCATTGGTCAGATCAGCGATCTTTTCCAGTGACTCCTCGTCAATGTTCACATCCATCATTTGGTAGCGGATTCGGCCAAACATGTCCGGAATCGGCATGGGTGCCTGACCTTTAGTTCCAACACCAATTGTGTAAACTTTCACACCGAAAGTTGCTGCGATTTCCGCAGCTGTTATAGGAGGAATGGAGCCTGCTGTGTTTTCTCCATCAGTTAATAGAATTACAACTTTGCTCTTGGCATCACTTTCCTTCAATCGGTTCACTGCGTTTGCTAGTCCCATACCGATAGCTGTTCCATCCGTGATCATCCCGTTTTTGATGTCCTGAAATAGGTTGATAAGCTTATCGTGATCGGTAGTTAGGGGGCACTGAGTAAAACTTTCACCGCTGTACACCACCAAACCAATACGATCATTGGGCCTTGCCTTGATGAATTCAATTGCCACTTCCTTGGCAGCTTCTAAACGATTGGGCTCAAAATCTCGGGCCAGCATACTGCTGGAAATATCCACGGCAAGAATAATATCGATACCTTCAGTCGTTACATCCTGCCAACTCGAGCTGCTTTGCGGACGAGCGATTCCGATAATGATCGCTGCGATAGCCAGAACTCGAAGCGCAAATGCAGCATGAATCAGGTAAGGTTTGAAACCGCGATCGCGACCAAGAAATTGGATTGCCGAAAATCCGATCGAAGTTTGTCGGTTCCAGTAACGAAAGGTGTACCAGAAGATCAGCACCGGAATGATCAGAAGGCCCCAGAGAAATTCGATATGTGCGAATTCCCAGTTAAACATCGGCCTCCTCTTTTGATGCTGGTTTTTCCTCTGTGATCATTTTGGTTCCGATGACAAAATCACGCGCGTTTTGCAAGTGCATGTCGTTTTCAGAACCCACTGGACTTTCCTTAGCGAACTTGACCAAGTCAGCAAGGAACAGAAGCCTCTTGGTCTTGTCCAACTGCTCTGGTGTAAACTCAGGTAATCGCTTCATGGATGTCATGATTTCATCCGTGGTTTGCTCCAACGCGGGAATGCTAAAGCGCAATTCGATGTATTCACGCAGAATGTCTGTCAGTTCACTGTAGTATTCCTTAGTTTTCGATGCTTGCCAAAGCTTTTTCTGTTCAAGCTCATCCAATCGTTCCAAGGCGATTTCATGCAGAGGTCGCTTTGGTTTGGGTTTCTCAATTATTTGTTGAACAGGCTTTTTCGACCACATCAGCATTAGGTAAGTGAGTATGGCAAGGAATACCAATGGCCCAACGATCCAATACCAGTATTCCTTTAACCATTCCGTTAATGAGAAAGGGACTTCTGAAACACCGCGTATATCGTAGATACCTTTTGCGGTATCAACAGGTACCGTCTGAACTGAAATCAAAAACGGATTGGACTCAACCACATTTCCGTTTACAATAGCCTGCAGAGGAGCAATAGCAAAGTATCCGCTATCAAAACTTGTCAGAGTTAGATTCTGACTGAGTACGCGCTGACTAAGGTCGTTTCCTTCAAATGCCGTGTCAATTTTCGATGCCGACACGACTTCGACTTCTTTGATCAAGGTATCTTGTATGAATGGCAGAGAGGCCGTGTCAGAAGCTTGTGTTCTCAGCTCCAGCTTAAGATTTACCTGCTCTCCAATCAAGATGGCTTCTCGATCCAGCGTTGCTCTGAATGATTGGCCTTGCGCAAAGATCATTTGCGCTTGAATCAACAAGAATGATATGTGCAATAACACTCTCATCGTTTGGATTCTCGTTTTTTAAAGAGTTGCATGAGCGGCTTTACATACGACTTTCCTGTTTCTATGTAGGTGAAGTCAACGCCTGATTTGCGAAGTGTGTCTTGCGTTTTTAACAAGTGTATCTTTCTAGTCTTGGTGTAGGCATCACGGACAGACTTGTTAGATGTGTCAACCCAAGTCGAAGCTCCGGTTTCAAAGTCTTTCATCGGGATGAGACCCAAGTTTGGGAGCTCATCTTCAGCTTGGTCTCTTGTGATAAGTGTAACCAAGTCATGTTTGCGACTGGCGATCTGAAGCGGCTTTTGATAGTCCTGATCAAACATGTCAGACATCAGGAAGGCGATGCTTCGCTTTTTTGTCACATTGGTAAAATATCGAAGTGCTTCTTGAATGTTAGTTCCGGTGTGTTCGGGCTTGAAGTCGATCAGCTCGCGGATGATGCGCAGAATGTGGCTCTTGCCTTTTTTTGGCGGAATGAATTTCTCCACTTGATCCGTGAAGAAAATAGCACCGATCTTATCATTGTTTTGAGCCGCAGAAAAGGCTAACACAGCAGCAACTTCTGTTATTAACTCCCGCTTCAACTGAGCCTTAGAACCAAAGTTTGCCGATCCGCTCACATCCAGCAAAAGCATCAAGGTGATTTCACGTTCTTCTTCGAACACCTTAACATAAGGTTGGTTGAAGCGTGCCGTCACATTCCAATCGATGCTTCTGATTGGATCGCCCGGTATGTATTCGCGGACTTCACTAAAAGTCATGCCGCGACCCTTGAAGGCAGAATGATACTCACCACTGAAGATCTGATTGCTCAATCCCCGGGTTTTGATCTCGATTTTTCTTACTTTTTTGAGTAGCTCTGACGTTTCCATTTCACGTATTCCTTCATTTCCAATTCCCCTTTCCGTTAGCAGGTTTTAGAACTATGGAACTTCAACGCGGTTTAGAATTTCGTCAATGATGTTTTCTGAAGTGATGTTTTCAGCCTCGGCCTCATAGGTAACTCCAATGCGGTGACGAAGCACGTCTTTGCAAACCGCACGCACATCTTCAGGGATCACATAGCCTCTTCGCTTGATGAAGGCATAAGCTTTAGCGGCAAGCGCTAAATTGATACTCGCTCTTGGCGAACCTCCGAATGAAATCAAGTCGGTGAAGTTGGCTAAACCGTAATCAGCAGGTTTTCTAGTCGCAAATACAATGTCAATGATGTATTGCTCAATCTTCTCATCCATATACACCTGACGAACTACGTCACGTGCTTTCAATATATCCTCGGGCTTCAAAATCTTGGCTGTCTCTGGATACTTCGAAGCAGCTACATTTTGGCGAATGATCAATTTTTCTTCCTCTTTCTTAGGATAGTCCAGGACCACCTTCAGCATGAATCGGTCAACCTGAGCTTCCGGAAGTGGATATGTGCCTTCTTGTTCTACAGGGTTCTGAGTGGCGAGAACTAAGAATGGCTTTGGAAGTTCAAAGGTTTGATCACCGATGGTCACTTGCTTTTCCTGCATGGCTTCGAGTAAGGCACTCTGAACTTTGGCCGGTGCTCGGTTGATCTCGTCAGCCAAAACGAAGTTGGCAAAAACTGGTCCCTTGCGAACGGTGAACGCATCGTTCTTGACTTGGTAAATCTGCGTTCCAACTAAGTCGGCAGGTAAAAGGTCGGGAGTAAATTGAATTCTGCTGAAAACGCCATCGATGGTTGAGGCAAGCGACTTAATGGCGAGTGTTTTAGCAAGACCAGGAACACCTTCCAGGAGCAGATGGCCATTTGAGAGCAGCGCAATCATCATTCGGTCGATCATGTATCGTTGCCCGATAATGACTTTGTCCATTTCACGGTTGATCAATTCGATAAATGCACTTTCCTTCTCAATCCTTTCGTTCAATTCTCTGATATCAGTTGCTGTTTCCATCGTTTTGAGTTTTCAACAATTAATCCCGTTTTTAAGGAGGACAAAAATCTGCATTCACCATCCCTTGGGAGTATTACCGCTGTTAAACAATGTTAAGAACTAATTCACCCTGTAAGCCTTGATTTTACTGGGGTTTCAATAGGTTTGGAGGGTCAAAATTTTGAAAATCTTAACGTTCAAATGGGTGAAGTTTTAACAGATAAAATGACCCTCGCGGAGGTGATTGATTATGTGCGAGAATTCCACGATGCATTTAAAATTCAAAACAACTCAGACCCGACTGTTGAGTTAGATGAAAAAACAATTTTGCTTCGCTACAAGTTGATGCGCGAGGAGAACGAAGAGTATCTAGAAGCAGCTCAAAACGGGGACCTGGTTGAAGTGGCCGATGCCTTGGGTGACATGCTGTACATTCTCTGTGGAACCATCCTCAGCCATGGCATGCAACACAAGATAGCCGAAGTGTTTCGTGAGATCCAGCGTAGCAACATGAGTAAACTGGATGAAAAGGGACAGCCGATTTATCGCGAAGATGGAAAGGTGATGAAAAGCGCGCAGTACTTTAAGCCGGATATAGCTTCGATTTTGACTTAACTGCAAAGGGCTCTGTGAATGCGCAGGGTTTGCAAAGAGTATAGATTCAAGCCGTACTTTTCCGGCTAATGAGAACACTGCCTAGTGTTAACTATCGAGACTATCTCTTAGCGCCAGCATCTTAATAGCAGAGGCCGCGGCTTCAGTTCCCTTATTACCATGCTTTCCTCCACTGCGTGCTCGGCTTTGTTCGATGTTGTCATCGGTCAAGACCCCAAAAATGATGGGTAAATTATAATCCAAGTTGAGCTGCTTAATGCCGGAACTAACCGCTTGACATACGTAATCAAAATGGGAGGTCTCGCCCCGAATAACGGCTCCAAGGCAAATTACAGCATCCACACCATGGCTCTCAATGGCCCATTGTGCACCTAAGGGAAGCTCAAAACTACCAGGAACTTGAAGGGTGTGAATGTTTTCTCCGGGAACATCCGCGTTGATCAGAAGATCCATGGCACCGTCCAAAAGACCGTTGGTGATTTCCTCATTCCACTCGGCTTTTACGATAGCAAATCTCCAAGCGGGATTAACCTTGGGCAAATCGCCCACCTTGCTAAGGTTCTTGTTTTTAGTGGCCATTAGTTGGCAGCAAGCCCCTCAGCGCGTGCGATGAATTTCTCAATCGACTGTGCTTCTGTGCTTTTTGGGAAATCGTCTTTGATGCGGTTGTAAACCTCTAGGGCGCCTTCATAATCACTGAGTGACTCATAAGCACGACCGGCTTTCATCAAGTAGATAGGAGCGGTCAGCTCGTTGTCATTGTATTCGGCTGCACTTAGGTAATAATCAATTGCCTTATCAGTTTCGCCCAATTCCATATGAGCGTCACCAGTAGCACCTATAGCCACTGCACAAACAATAATGTCGTTGCAATCAAAATCTTCGAGGTAATCAATGGCGCCTTCATAATCGCCCATATGCAAGTATGAAATCCCGACATAATAGTGCGCCAAATTCGCTTGCTCCGTCATTCCGTAGTTGTCAATGATGTCCAAGAATCCGTAAGCTGATTCGTTGCCATTAACCGCGAGGTTGAAGCTGTCTTTAGCAAAGGCCTGTTGTGCTTGCCATATATAATCGCTGGCCTCCTTTTCCTGGGGAAGAATGTAGAAGTTTTTCCATGCGAAGTATGAACCCAACAGCAGAACAATAGCACCAACGATGATGCTCAGGCTCTTCTGGTTTTCCAATACCCATTCTTCTGACTTTGAATAAACCTGCTCAACGTCAACAATAATCTCTTCTTCCTTGTCTTTGGCCATACCCTATAAAAATGAGGGTGCAAATATATTTTTTTCAAGCTGTTTTCACGAGGTGATCTGAAGACGAGAATTTTAGAAGATTTCAAAGCTGAAATTCTACTGCTGACGCCTGAATGTTTTAAGCGATTCCGCTGGCGCGATCACGGTTTGATTATTCCACATCTCTCTGCTGTTCATCAATTCTTTTCGATAAACAACAGTCTTTGGCTCTTCCATACTTTCGTAAAAGGATTCACTGATGTGTTTACGATTCATGACAAGAAGCTCATATTCACTGTAGTTTTCGAATTTTAAGTCGGTATCAAATTTTATTTCGGCCAATTCCTTATCGATCAGGAACCTCTTTTGCTTTTTCATAATGCTAAATGTGCGCTCAACGCCAAAATACTCAAGTTCCCGGGCATTGATGTATTTAACAGCATATCCATCACCAAAGGGTTCGAATAGAACGCGAGAGCGTTTGTCGCGGATGGCATGCCCCACTCCTAATAACTGAATCGCCTCATCCTCTTTTCCTGCTGCAAAGGCATAGTCGACCATGAGTACAGCAAAGTCGTCCACTGATATGTATACCGTTCCTTCGTAGATTCCTTTGCGCTTTGGTTTGAAGTGGATTTGATAAACCACATGACTGTCCAAAACGGTCGCGTCATCGAGCGTGTATTTATAATGCCCAGATTCGGTGATGAACTCCCAACAGTCACTATTAAAGTGAGCGAATTCGCGAATTATGTGTTGTATGTCGCTCTTCACAAATTCGGTAGGAGTTTCCATGTGGTTTCTGTCTTCCTCATCCGATTCCTCAGATTCTTGCTCCTCATCTTCCGAATCAATCTTCTGGCTTAGGAAACCCGTTCTGATTTTGTAATAAACACCTTCTTGTTCTTTCGATTCGCCAATGTTCTTCATCAGAACCTCTAACTTCTCTTCAGCCTTTTTTTCAAATTCTTCTTGTTGACCTTCTTCCAGAGAAATTGCTTGAATGGGTTTCAATTTTTGACTTCCATCATGACTATATAGATCCACAATAACATCTTGATACTCTACAAATTGATCGGGTAGGAGCGCCATTATTTCTTCCATCAGCGATTTATCCAGTCCGGGGAAATTGGAGCGTTTCACCTTGATGCCATTTCTCCCGGGATTTGGAGTACGTTGATAGTAGTGATAGAACATGCGTTGTTGTGCATCCACAGCAGGATAGTTGTCCTCGAAATGTTCTTCGACTAATTTGATGATTTGCTCGGCCGTCAAACGTTTGGTAGGAACTATTACTTCACTCAGATTTAAGGCGGCCTTTTGAAGCATAATCTCGCGCTGAGACGACATTTCTTTCACAGAAATCCGCTTGGTTTGATACCCCAAGTAACTTATCAAAATCATTTGCTGTGAAGACAACTCACTAATGTCTAAGACAAAAACCCCATCAATGTTGGTGACAGAGCCGTTGCCAGTTCCTTCTACAACTACATTAGCAAATGCCAATGGCTCTCGCGTTGCTTCGTCAATGACTTTGCATTCGAAGGGAGATGCAGCTTGAAAAGGAAATGATAGCAAGCTCAGAAGGAACATCAGCATGACTGCTTTTTCTGGAAGTACGTATCGCGTTTGCATAGAGTTAGTTGTTGGCTGTGCTTGACGACTAATTTTCAAAAATGCATACAGCGCTTTAATCTGGCTAGTGAAAAAATACCTTTGACCACGCATGCACCTGAAACATCTGAGCATACTCAACTTTAAGAACATCGAGGAGACCAACGTTGATTTGGCAGAGAAGGTGAATTGCTTTTTGGGAAACAACGGAGCTGGGAAAACCACTGTATTAGATGCCATCTACTACCTGGCTTTTTGCAAGAGTTTTTTTAATCCAATCGACTCGCAAAACATTCGCTATGATGCTGACTTTTTCATGATCGATGGGCAGTTCATGCTCAAGGGTGAGGATGAAAGGATCTACTGCGGCCAAAAGCGAGGAGAGAAGAAGAAGTTCAAGCGAAACCAAAAGGAATATGACCGATTGGCGGATCACATTGGAACGATTCCATTGGTTATGATTGCTCCTTCGGACACAGATTTGATTCGTGAGGGTAGCGAGGAACGGAGGAGGTTTATGGATGGCATCGTTTCGCAATACAACCGCGGATACCTAGACACGCTTCTGCAATACAATCGACTACTGACGCAGCGTAATGCGATGCTGAAGCACCTTTGGGTAGAAGGACGAAAGTTTGACGATACCGTATTCGAAGTTTTTGATGAACAACTTCACGCGTTGGGATCCGCCATCCATGCTGAACGACAAAAGTTTTTGAAGGATTACCTGCCCATTTTCTCCAATTTTTATCAATTGATTTCAGCAGGAGCCGAGTCTGTGCACATCCAATATGAAAGCCATCTGAACGAAAAGCCGTTAAAAGATTGGCTAGGAGAGTGCAGACGAAATGACCTGCGCGCACAATACACCACCAAGGGCATTCACAAGGATGACCTGTTGTTTACAATCAGCGGTCATCCCATGAAAAAGTTTGGCAGTCAGGGGCAGCAAAAGAGCTTCGTCATAGCGCTGCGTTTAGCTCAATTTGACTACCTAAAAGAACTGAAGCAACGCAAACCAATCCTGCTATTGGATGACATTTTTGACAAGCTTGATGACAATCGCGTTGGAGCATTGATGAGGTTGGTTAGTGAGGAGCATTTCGGACAGATATTTATCACGGATGCCAATCTGCATCGCGTGCCGGATTTGTTCAAGGATGAAAATGTGCCGTTGAAAAAATTTCTTGTCGAACAAGGAACAATCCAAGACCTTTAAGGCATGGCTCGAAAAAGCAATCAAGAGACGCTTGGGCAAGTTATCGAACGCATGCTGGATGCATACAAATTGCGCAGTGGCTTGACCGAAATTTCGATTCAAAGCGAGTGGGCTAACATTGCGGGTGAAGCCATCTCCAGCCGCACCAATGAGGTCGTATTGCGAGGATCAAAGCTGATCATTCGATTAAATTCAGCTGCATTGAGACAAGAGCTGCACTATCAGCGTGAAGTGATCAAATCCAATGTAAATCAATTCATTGGTCAGGATATTGTAAAGGAAGTTTTGCTTCAATAAACGATGATAAGCTTCTGGGAGAAACAATCATTGTTCGAAACTGATGTGGCTATCATTGGTGGAGGAATTGTTGGGCTTTCCGTGGCCGCGTCCATCAAGGAGCGATGGCCTCAGCGTGAGGTAATGGTCTTTGAGCGATCGATGGTTCCCTACGGTGCCAGCACACGCAATGCCGGCTTTGCCTGCTTTGGCAGCTTGACTGAAGTTATTAGCGATATCAAAATCATGGGAGGTGAAAAAGCGAGGGAACTGCTCTTCAACCGATGGATAGGACTAAAAATTACGCGTCAACGTCTAACCGATGAGCGCATCGGGTTTCAGCCACTTGGCGGATTCGAACTGTTGAAGTCTGGGCACTTGGGAGCCCTTGAACAAATGGATGCTGTGAATGGGTTGGTATCCGATTTCATTCCTAAATATGTGGAAGAGGTTCGCGATGGTTGTGGACTTGGAATACGGTTGGTTGAAACTGATAGAATTGTTTCCATGCGCGATGAAGGCCAACTGGATACCGGATTACTGATGAAGAATTTAGAGCAATACGCCATCGAACTTGGCGTGAAAATTAGAACCGGTGCTTCTGTTGAAAGCATAGATTCCAATGGTGATTTTCATCACGTTGAAGTTGGCGATGGGGTGAGAAGTTTGCAGCGATTTAAAGCCAAGGAAGTGGTACTTTGTTCAAATGCGTTTGCCGCTTCATTGAAGCCGGAGTTGGATGTTGTTCCGGGACGTGGTCAGGTATTGATTACAAAGCCGATTCCAGAATTGGAATTTCGTGGCAATTTGCATTTGGATGAAGGGTTTTATTACCTGAGAAACGTGGGGGACAGGATTCTCTTTGGAGGAGGAAGAAACCTTGATTTCAGAGGCGAAACAACAATGGAGTTTGAGTTTAATGACAGCATTCAAAACGAACTAGATAAGAAGCTGGACGATTTGTTTGCCTTCAAAAAAAGCCCAGAAATTGATATGCGTTGGTCAGGCATCATGGCCTTCGGAAAACATAAGGAACCAATTGTTCAGCGCGATTCAACGGGAATTCTCCTCGCTCTTAGAATGAGTGGAATGGGCATAGCGTTGGCAGGACAAGTGGGTGAAATGATTGCAGATTTAATGGATTGAGTATGGACTATAGGAAGAAATGGGAAAAGGCGATGACCTATGCTGAGTATCGCAGTTTAGTGAGTGAGTTGTTGACCAATGGCAGATCAACTGCTCCCAAACAAGAGGAACACTTGGTAACCTATTCCGATTTGAACCAACATCGAATGAACCGGCTGGATAAGACATTTGATCCTGCTACTTTTGATTTGAGCGCTTTAAAAGGAAAAATGCACACACATGTGTTGGTCATCACCGAAGGTTGGTGCGGTGATGCGGCTCAAATAATTCCTGTCTTAAACAAGACGATGGAAGCGGTCGGTATCGAAACTCGGTATTTGCTTCGTGATAGCAATGTGGATTTGATCGATATGTTTCTGACCAATGGATCGAGGTCAATTCCGGTTATCATTTTTTTGAATAGTAACTTCGAAGTGATGGCCTCTTGGGGGCCGCGACCTGCTCCTTTGCAAGCCATGTTTTATGAGCATAAAGCAGCTCCAGAACCGAAGCTTCCAGAAGATGAGTTCAAAAAGCAAATGCAGCTTTGGTATGCAAAGGACAAGCAACAGACCATGATGTCAGAATGGTTGAGTCTGGCTGATCGACTCTAGCTGTCGATCGTATTTGGACTTGAATAGTCCTAATTTCAGCCCGTGAAATTTCTGTTTTCCGTCTTTTCTATAATCATGGTACTCATGACTTTCGAGTCATGCAATCGTTGTCGCTATGGATGCGAAAACGGAAGATGTATCAAGCGAGAATGTAGGTGTGATACATACTGGGATGGCGATGCATGCGAAAAGAGTTATCTGAAGCGATATGAGGGTACTTATGTAGGTTCCAATTCCTGCGGCCCACCTTCTCAGGTCTGGGAATTCGGGTTGACAGTAAGTTCAGACCCGTCCGTGATGAACGTAGGATCAGATTTTCAGCTTCAGTTTACCGACAGTTCTAGATTCGAAATTTTGGAACAGGAATTTGATGGTCATACTGTTTCGGGTGAAGGGCAGATGCTCATTGAAAGCATTTCATTTTACTACGAATGGTCAGATTCAATAGCAGCTTATCATTGCTTGGTTGAAGCTCATTTGTGGATAGATTAGGCATAATTAACCCAGACTTATGCTTCGTTCTGTCGATGAACGCCAAAAATTTCACAAATTCGCCCCGAATCAAAAAATCACTACCCAATGGGTCAAATTCACAATTTCAGCGCTGGTCCTAGCATATTGCCAAAAGAAGTGTTTCAGGAAGCATCACAAGCCGTTCTCGACTTCAATGGAACAGGATTGAGTCTGCTTGAAATGTCGCATCGCAGCAAGGATTTTGTTGCCGTTATGGATGAGGCTGTAGCTTTGGTGAAGGATATCTACAATCTTGGCGATGCATACGAGGTGATGTTTCTTCAAGGTGGTGCTAGTTTAGGTTTTTTGATGGCCGCTTACAACATGCAGCGTGAACACAAGAAGAGCGCATACCTGAATACGGGAACTTGGGCCAACAATGCCATCAAGCAAGGAAAATGGTTGGGTGGGGCCATTGAAGTGGCTTCCTCAAAAGAGGCTAACTACAATTACATTCCCAAGAACTATGAAGTTCCAGCGGATATTGACTTTTTTCACTACACTTCGAACAACACGATTTTCGGCACTCAGTTTCATTCCATTCCGAATGTAAACGCACCATTGGTTTGTGATATGTCATCTGACATTTTCTGCCGTGAGTTGGATGCCACAAAATTCGATTTGATCTATGCTGGAGCTCAGAAAAACATGGGGCCTGCAGGAACTACATTGTACATCGCAAAAAAGGACGTGATTGGCAAGTCAAGCGCGAATATTCCAACGATGCTTGATCTGAAGACGCACGCTGAAAAGGAGTCAATGTTTAATACACCTCCTGTGTTTGCGGTTTACGTAAGCATGTTAGTGCTTCGCTGGATCAAGAAAAACGGACTGACCAAAATCGGAGCAACGAATCAGGCAAAAGCTGATTTATTGTATAATGAGGTGGATAGAAACGGCATGTTCAAGGGAACCGCAAACAAAGAAGACAGATCCATCATGAATG
Source organism: Flavobacteriales bacterium (assembly GCA_041391765.1). Lineage (GTDB taxonomy): Bacteria > Bacteroidota > Bacteroidia > Flavobacteriales_G > Salibacteraceae > SHAN690. Next base: position 42,790 of record JAWKNJ010000037.1, read on the forward strand.
GATGTTTTGTCTTGAATAATGGCTTGGATGAATCATTGAATCAAACATTCCTCGATCTTTGTAAAGAAGCAAACATCAGCGGAATCAAAGGTCACCGCTCTGTGGGTGGGTTTCGAGCCAGTATGTACAATGCTCTTCCGTTGGAAAGTGTGCAGGCCTTGGTAGACGTGATGAAAGCCTTTGAAGCAAAATTTGGATAAGACTATGAGAACGGTAAAAACTGCCATTATTTTTTCAATCCTGATGATTGCCATCAGTGCAATTGCTCAGAAACTTCCAGTAAACAAAGAGACCAAACTGATTGAATACCGCGAGTCTACTTCGGTGGAGCGCGCTGGTGCCGGAGACTTGGTGAATCGCTTGTACTTCTGGGCTCAAAATGAGTTTAAAGATCAAAACGTGACCATCATGCGTGATGACACCACGTTCAAAACCTTGACCATTAAGGGCTCAATTCCAATGGTGAAGAGCGTTTTTGGGGTAAATTATATTCACACGAAAAGATTACTCAAGTTCGAGTTGAAATTCGATACCGATAAGAAAGACTATACCTATTGGATCAACAACTTCGAATACGAGTGTGTTGAATCAGATAGAAATCGAGAAGAAAACAGCGTAAGTGGTCCTTTGGAAGAGTTTAAGGGACCAGCTAAGCGAAGCTTGTATGACGAGATAGATGAAGTCTGTCAGAACCTTATCACTTCTTTCAAAGCGGGCGCTGAAGTTGAGATGACCGAAGAGCAAGAAAAAGCCATGGATGAATGGCTTGAAAAGCAGAAGGCGGAGAAGAAAGCCGCTGAAGAAGCGGCAAAACAAGCCGCAAAAGAAGCAGAAGCCGCTCAACGTCAAGCTGAAAAAGAAGCCGCTGCTGCTGCAAAGGAAGAGGCAAAGGCTCAACGTGAGGCAGAGAAAGAAGCTGCTGAGGCAAAACGTGAAGAAGAAAGAGCAGCGCGAGAAGCGGAAATGGAAAAGCAAAAGGCTGAACGAGAAGCGGAAATGGAAAAGCAAAAAGCAGAACGTGAGGCGGAGATGGCACGGCAAAAAGCCGAACGAGAAGCAGCAATGGAGCAGCAAAAGGCTGAGCGCGAGGCTGCAACTGCAAAGGCGAAAGCTGATCGTGAAGCTGCCGCAGCAAAACAGAAAGAAAACTCAGAAGCACCTAAGGATTCTCAGGAAGGCAATGGAGGGGATAAATAACTAGTAATCAGGAAAGAGGCAAGGTGATGAAGATTTTAGCGAATGATGGCATCTCAAAGGCAGGTAAGGAAAAACTGGAAGCCAATGGATTTCAGGTTGATACCAACACAATTGCGCAGGATGAACTTGCCAATGGAATCAATGCTGGAGGATATGCAGGAGTGTTGGTGAGGAGCGCCACTAAGGTACGCAAGGAGCACATGGATGCATGCCCAAACCTCAGACTCATCGGAAGAGGTGGAGTTGGGATGGATAATATTGATGTTCAATATGGTCGCGATAAAGGCTTACATGTAATAAATACACCATCAGCTAGCTCTCAATCTGTGGCCGAGTTGGTAATGGGGAGTCTGTTTGCTATGGCAAGATTTACCTATGATGCCGATCGCAAAATGCCGGTTTCAGGTGTTGCAGATTTCAAAGGCTTGAAAAAGGCTTATAGCAAGGGAACTGAGTTGCGAGGTAAGACACTTGGCATAATCGGTTTTGGAGGCATTGGACAAGAGTTGGCAAAGTATGCTCTGGGGTGTGGTATGAACGTTGTTTTTCACACACGTGGTGCAACCTCCGTATCCCTCGATATGCATGTTGCCGGACATAAATTTCAGGTCAGTTTAAGTTCGATTTCTTTGGATGAATTGCTCTCGTCATCGGATTACATCAGCCTTCACGTTCCAAAACAGAGCGATGGATCATCAGTTATTGGTACTGATGAATTGTCTAGGATGAAAGATGGTGTTTGTTTGGTGAATACTTCACGCGGTGGAACTATTGATGAAGACGCGCTGATCGCTGCGCTGGATTCAGGAAAAGTTCGTGCCGCTGCGCTGGACGTTTTTGTGGGTGAACCAGCACCAAGAGAGGATCTTTTGAAGCATCCCAAAATTATTAGCACTCCGCACATTGGTGGAAGTACCGTTGAAGCTCAGGATCGAATTGGTGTTGAGCTAGCTGATCAAATCATCGCCCTTCTCGGGAATTAACTTTCTTATTTATCATGAGTATTTTTAAACCATTCAAGGCAGTTCGACCAGTTGCCGATAAAGTGGCTGATGTCGCTTGCCGTCCATACGATGTATTAAACGCAGCCGAAGCGAAGGCTGAATCAGAGGGAAATCCGGTGAGCTTTTATCACGTAATCAAGCCGGAGATAAACTTTCCGGACGATTTTGATCACTACGATGAGGCTATTTACAAGAAGGGGCGCGAGAATTACGAGATCTTAAAGGATAATGGAATTTTGATCAAAGATGGTAAAGAGCAATTCTATATCTATCAATTGATCATGGACGGTCACAAGCAGACTGGTTTGGTCGGCTGCTGCGCCATTGACGACTATTTCAATAACCACATCAAGAAGCACGAGCTTACGCGCCCTGATAAAGAAGAGGATCGCAAGAACCATGTTCGATACGGTAAAATCAATGCGGAGCCGGTGTTCTTTTCATATCCGCATGTGGATGACATAGATCGTATGGTTGAGCAGATTAAGTCAAACAATGCTCCGGTTTATGACATCACTACTAAAGACGGTATTCAACATACACTTTGGTTGGTGGAGGATGCTGGGAATATTGCGGCTATCGAACAACATTTTTCTAAAAGTGTTCCGTCCATTTACGTAGCTGATGGTCACCACAGGACTGCAGCTGGTGCATTGGTTGGGCAGGAATTCAGGGAAAAAGTTGGAGGCAATGCCGATGACGGTGGTCGCTACAATTATTTCATGGCTGTTGTTTTCCCGGACAATCAATTGAAGATCATTGATTACAATAGAGTTGTTAGCGATCTGAATGGGATGACTGAGAATGATTTGCTGGAAAGGCTATCACAAAGTTTCGAGGTTCAGAATATGCAAGGTCAGTACAAGCCTGAAGGCCTTCACTACATCGGAATGTATCTGATCGGGACTTGGTATAGACTCAAAGCGAAGTCGAACACCTATGATGACAATGATCCTGTTGGAGTTCTGGACGTCACTATATTGTCAACGCAGGTTCTTGAGCCACTATTTGGTATTTTGGATTTAAGGAGGGATAAACGAATTGACTTCGTTGGCGGAATACGGGGACTGGGCGAGCTTGAAAAACGAGTAAACTCAGGAGAGATGAAAGTTGCTTTTGCGATGTATCCAGTCTCTATGAAGCAACTCATCGATATCAGCGATGCTGATCTGATCATGCCTCCTAAGGTGACTTGGTTTGAGCCTAAGTTGAGAAGTGGTCTTTTTATTCACGAGCTTGAGGTTTAATTAGCCTTGAATCAATAATATGGCGGAGTCCCTTGATGTAATCGTGGTTGAAGATGAAAGCATCATCTCGGAAATGCTTCGTGTGATGCTGGAAGATTTGGGGCACAAGGTTGTTGGGGTAGCGCACAGCAAACGAGCCGGTCAGGAGTTGATCGATCGCGGAGGGTTCAATTTTGCCATACTTGATATCAACCTGGAAGGCGGGATTGAGGGTGTTGAGTTAGCCGAGAATTTAAAACGCGATCGCGTTCCGTTCATGTTTCTTACCAGTTATGCGGATAAGTACACGGTGAATGAGGCAAAGCGCACGGTGCCTGGAGCCTACATATTGAAGCCATTTACTGAAGAAGAGCTCTTCACAGGCTTAGAAATGTCATTGATGCACAGCACCAAAAATGAGGATCAAACGGTCAACATTAAAGATGGCCATCGTTCTCAATTGTTGGACCCAGAAGACATTCTCTACATCAAGGCGGATAACATCTATGTTGAGGTATACACCAAGGATAAAAAGGTTGTGAGTAGACAAACCTTGTCAGCAGCATTGGATAAATTACCACCAGATTTATTCATACGGGTGCACCGCTCATATGCAGTGAATAGAAGAAAAATTGACAGCCTTAGCAGAAGTTCGCTTCAAATTGGAGACACCACAATTCCTATTTCTCGATCCTATCGTGCCGAGGTTTCTCGATTTTTGGATTTAGACTAATCCAGTCACATACAAATCTGATTCATTCGCAACAAAGCGATAACATCAACGTAACCCACAAACAATCTTCTCGTATGTTTGATTCATCAAAAGCAGTTAACAGTCCAACAGACTGATAATCATAGTCCTCAATCCGTAGCATGGCGATTTAAATCGCTGACCGGCCCCTCCAAGGGCCGGTTTTTTTTGTGCCTATTTTTTCGGATTTTGTTTCGAGTTGTCAGCCAATAATATTGGCGTCTCTGGTGCGTCATAGCAGATCAAAATCAACCAATTTTCCTCGGTGCGGTCATGGTTGCATAGCCCTTCTATCTGAATGATTGTTGAATCAACGCCAATGGCGATAAGGTAATTCTTTACGTTGTTCATTCTCCTCCAGTGCAGTGTTGTAGGACCAGATTGCGGCTCAGATAGGCCATTGCATACCACTCTAGTTCGATCGTTGCCTTGAAAGTCTAGTGTTGAGATTTGATCCAGCGTTTTCAAAGTAGTCCAGTTAAGGTGGGAACGCATTAGGTCAAAGTGAACGGTATCGTAGATCGTATTTTGACCATAGAGTAATTGGAATACAAAAAAGGTGCACGTGGCGAAGACAAGGGCTGATTTCATACATCTAAAACGCAAAAGCACCAGGGAAATTGTGTTTGCTTGATTCATCCTTGCTAGTTTTTAACCTAAATCGATCTTTGCGACATGAGCATTGCTGAAAACTTGAAATCCATTGAATCCGGGTTAAATGATCAAACCACTTTGGTTGCCGTCTCAAAGACTCATCCCGTAAAACTCATTCGAGAGGCCTATGATGCCGGGCAGCGCGATTTCGGTGAAAACAAGGTTCAGGAGCTTTGTGATAAGCAGCCTCAGTTGCCGGAGGACATTCGTTGGCATCTTATCGGTCACCTTCAAACCAATAAGGTTAAGTATATCGCACCATTTGTCCATTTAATTCACGCAGTGGACAGTCTTCGGCTATTAAGTGAGATCAATAAGCGCGCAGCAAATTGCAATCGAGTAATTGGATGTTTGCTGCAAATCCACATTGCTAAAGAGGAAACCAAATTTGGATTGAGTGAGGAAGAGGCGTTGTCTTTGTTAAGTGATCAGGCATTGGATGACATGGCTCATGTTTCCATAAAAGGACTCATGGGAATGGCCACTTTTACAAACGATGAAGATCAAGTTGCGCGCGAGTTTAATGGGTTGAAACAGTTTTATGACACATTGAAAACTGCGGTTAATCACAAGATTTGGCAGCCCGAAATCCTATCAATGGGAATGAGTGGAGATTACCTCATTGCTCAGGCAAATGGCAGTACGATGGTTCGGGTTGGAAGCGCGATTTTTGGAAATCGCAACTATCACTGAATTTCCACCAACTCGGCAATCTTGTCGAGTTTTCGCTCGCTGTATTCACCAGTTTCGCTCGCAATCACATTTCCTTTTTCGTCCAGAACTAACACGTGCGCATCATTCTTCTTGTGGACACCCAACTCCTTGAGTTCATCGCTCATCGATCCGGAATAGAATAGTAAGTGCTCTGCCATTTCAGGGTCAACATTCTTTCTGATATTCTCTTTTACCTTTTCTGCTCCGGATTGTGAAGCACCAGTGAACATCATAACCAGATAAACATGGCAGTCAAAGGCCATCGCATTAATACCGCTTTTGTCAATGAACATGATGTAGATTGGCTCGTACCATTTACTCAACATGTCTTCTGCGGATGAAGTCAAAGCGAGAAACAAGATGCTTTTACTTCCTTCAAGTTCATCTGGTAGACTAAATACACTTCCATCGGTGTTTTCGGTGTCCATGGATGGGAATTTCTGCCCATAGCTCAAAAAGGCAACCATTGAGAAGATAATAAGGAGTTGGTACTTCATATGTTTGGAGTTCTTGCAAATGAGAATAATTGCTTTCATACTTCAATTGTTATTAACGCTTGCCATGCTCGGATCTTGTGCTGCCAGTGTAACATCACTTGACATGTTTCCGATCATTCAAATTCTCCCTGCCTTTGATTTAGTTTGGTTTGTTGCCTCAATTGGACTAGTCATGATGGGGAGATTGGTATTTATGAATCAGCAATACAATTCGATGTTGGTCTTGCTAGCAACCCTCACTTTAACCTGGCATAAATCTAGCTCGCAACAAGCAATTGAGAATTCATCAAGGGCTAATCGCATCAAGATTTTATCATTGAATGTTTCTCAACTTGGCAATGATACCGGTATAGTTAACCAAACCATAGAACTAATCAAGGAGATCAAACCTGATGTCGTTTGCCTGCAGGAGTTTGGTTTGTATTATAAGTGGCCAAATGTAGATGCAGTTTCAAGGGATTTTTCAGATCGAATTGGTTTGTCAAACTATCATTTTAGTCCGCACAGGGGAAACATTTTCGGTGTGGCCACCTTCAGTCGATATCCGATAGATTCGACACACTTGATTTATAACATGCTTTCATTTACCAATGAAGGCTGGTTGCATGATTTAAATGTAAACGGACAGCAACTACGGCTTATCAACCTACACCTTCAAAGCTTTAACTTGAATGGAAGCATGCAATATGACAAGCGATTGACACCCATTCAAGTGATAGATATGCAGTGGGAGCAGATCGCTGCGTTGTTAGCAAAAGATCAGGCTCAAGAACCCACCATTATCATAGGCGACTTCAACGCTGCGTTGGGTTCAATACATCTGAATCAGTTTAAAAAACACGGATATATCAATGTAGCGGCTTCAACGGGTAATGGATTGATCCCTACCCTGAATTGGATTCCCCTTGCTATCGATCACGTTGAAGTTTCACAAAATGTTCATTGCGCATCATATTGCTTGGATGATCGTTTTCCTTCAGATCATAAGGCAGTGGTGATGAACATCAGTTTTTAGTCAATCTACACGCTTCTGTCGATAACTATGAGTTGACTGCAATTCCTCGGCTGGCCTTTGCGATAAGTTTGGAATTGACAAATACTGTGTATGAAAATCAAAGCATTTTTAGCCGCCCTAGCTATTGTACCACTGATGTCATTCGCACAGGGTGGGAATTCAAAAGAATTTAACCAAGCAAAACTTCACCTTGCAAACCACAAGCTGAGTCAGGCAATTCCGATTTTAGAGAATTTGTGGAGAAGCGACCCTCGAAATGCTAATCTCAATTATCTGCTTGGTTTGTGCTACGTCAAGGAAGATCATGATATTCCGCAAGCCGTTGAGCTACTTGAGACTGCCTCCAGCCTTTATTCTTCGGATTACGCGGCCGGATCAAACCGTGAGCGAAGGGCGCCAGAATACGTTTACTATTACTTGACAATCGCCTATTCTAAAAATGGGCAATGCGAAGAGGCACTCAGGTCTTTGAACAAATTTTACCAAGTCTATACGTACAATGACGAGTACTATCTTGTGGATGGTCAGAAGTGGGTTAGGGAGTGTAATTTGGAGAAAAAAGAACCTGAAATTGAAGAGCCATTGGTTTCTCAGCGTGTAGAGGAGGATAAGCCATTAGCAGTCGAACCTGAGCCAGCATCGGTCGATACCATGACGGAGGAGGAAATCGCTTCAAAAGAGATCATAGAAGAGGCGATTCAAGAACGAAAGGAACCGCAGATCAAAGAGCGTTTGATTCCATTTACAGATTGGGATAATCTGGTTACAAGAGACGTATCTTTCTCATCAATGACTTCGCAATATGGAGTGCAGGTAGCCGCGTTGATAGACTTGAAGCCGACCCGAGATTTTGGTGATTTGAAAAACATCGAAGTCTATGTGGATGAGAATGGCATTTTTAGATATGTGATCGGAAGGTTCGTTTATCGTCAGCAAGCAGAATCTCTTCTTGAAAAGATTCGGGAGCGAGGATACAAGGATGCATTTATCGTAGATGTGAATCAGCCAGATTATAACAAAGAGGTTATTGGATTAGGGAAATCAAATATCAACTGGCACTTGCAAGGCAAAGTGGACTTTAGAGTTCAGATTGGCGCGTTTACTACAATCGTTCCAGGAGCTGTGGCAGAAAAATACCTTGAGGTGGACGGCATCAAAGAGAATAGACAAAATGAGCTTACGATCTTGACAGTCGGAAGCTTTCCAGCATATGACGAAGCTGCTGATTATCGCGAACAATTAAAGGCACTAGGCATTGAGGATGCATTTGTAGTCGCATTTAACATGGGGAATAAAGTTCCATTGAAAGAGGCGAAGGAATATGTGGATGGCGTAAAACCGAAAACGGAGCCCTCATCTGAAGCTGAGTATGAACCAGTTTCGAATCCTAAACCTCGGGAATAGAGCATTCATTGCCATTAACTAATCCGAACTAACCGAAAACACAATCGTTAGTTTAAATTGAAGAAACGAAGCGTTATTTCGAGTTGCTTTTAAGCGAAGCTTAGGTTTTGTTAGGTTATCTGAAAAGACCCGCATTGCGGGTCTTTTCTTTTTGTGGGTGGTCTAGAAATCACTGAAAAATTACATTTGCCCGTGCCAATTCCTAAGGGCAAAAATATCTTCCCAATTAAACTCACAAAACTGGTCTGTGTTGTTAGCATTGTTGCGTTACAGCAGGTGGCTTTGGGGCAATATAAGCCTGCGGATTATAGCAATCGCTCAGAAGAACTAAAGGCCCTCAATGATGGCTATCACAACCTAAATCCATTTGTTAATCCGACTTCCAGCAAGCTTTGGTTCACCAAGGTTGGTCATCCTGAAAATATTGGCAGGAAAAACGATCAGGATATCTGGGTTTCAACTTACGATAGTGGCAAATGGATGAAACCAACGAATAGTCTTCCGGGGGTTAATACCGAATTAAATGATTTAATCATTGGTCGTTCAGAGGGTTCCTTACTTTATGTTTTGCGACATGAGTATGGAAATGATGACCACCTTCGAACCATTCGCGCCTATAAAGAATCTGGAGATAAATATGAAATTGATCACGAGATCAAACTTCCATTATTGGATTTGAAAAGTGAGTTCTTCGGTTTTTTTGTGGCTGAGGATGAATCTTACATTCTTGTTTCCATGAAGGGTGAGATTTCTTTCGGAAAGGAAGATCTATATGTCATGCTCAAAAAAAAGGATAGCTGGACAAAGCCTATTCCCCTTGGAGCGCGAATCAATACCATCGGTTTTGAAATGTCCCCTTTCATGGCGCACGATGACCATCATTTGTTTTTTGCGAGCGAAGGACATGGAAGTTATGGAAGTGCGGACATTTTCGTGTCAGTAAGGCTGGATGACACCTGGCAAAACTGGTCCAAACCGATTAATTTGGGACCGAATATTAATTCCGAAGCATTCGAGGCCTATTTCTGTTTAGCTGTTGGAAGTAATGACGCATTCTTCGTGAGTAACCGGGATGGTAAAATTGGTCAGATTTATAGCATCAAATTCAAAGAGTCAAGTGAAAAGAATGAACTTTCCGCTCATACCACTGCCAGCGGTTTTATTCGACTTGAGAAGCTACCAACAATGAATGTCAAGCTGAACTTGTTAGATGAAAATGATCAAGTAATACAGTCGGTGACCACTAACGAGGATGGCTATTTCAACCTTCAATCCTTTTTGCCTGATCGTGATTACAAACTTGTAATCGATGACAGTGTGAGAAGCGATCTTGGAGAAGCTGATATATTCCTCACAAATGACCTAGGTGACAAGATGGTGTTCATGAATGAGCGCGAACTTGGAATATTTGGATTCAAAGTGCTCTCAGGTCAAAAAGTGGAGGAAGTAGAGCGACTCGAAAAGTTAGCAAGCACAGGGAAAATCGTTGACAAACCAACTAAAATCACGGGTAAGGTAGCAACCTTCGGAACAGTGAACTCTCAAGTTACATTGAACGTTGTTGATGAGAACAATAAAGTGGTGGAAACCATCCAAACGGATAAAGATGGATACTTCAGTTTCAGTACAAATGCTCAAGAGAAAAGTTATTTCCTTTCTGTAGATCAGGACTTACAAGGCTTGGTTGATGTGTACGAGATATTCCTTACCAATGACAATCCAAATGAGGACATCGTAATTACAAAAACGAATAAGCACTTGTTTGAATTCCGTTCTCTTGCCGATGGAACAAACGCAGGTTTAAAGCTTTTAGCCGAACATGATCGTCAGATGCCAAATACCGTGTTCGATAGATATGGCTATCAACCAGCTCACACAGATGGTGAACTCGCGGGGTACTTAAAGCTTGGTAAACTGCCAATGATCAACACGGAAATCATGCTGATAGATGAGAACGACAAGCTATTGGGCAAAGCAGTTACTGATGACAATGGAATGTTCGTTTTCAAGGATGCGATTGGTGAAGGTGACTATACCCTTAAGTTGGAAGACGAGCAGCAAGAGAAATTGGATGAAAGTGAAATTTATCTGGCCAATAACCCAGATGAAGTGGTGATTTACCTTAACGACAAACGCTCGGGAGTGTTTGCGTTCAAGAAACTATCTGGGACCAGACCAATGACTCTTTATTCCTTGAGAACTGAAACCGAAAGTGGGCGTGTTGTAAATGAGAATGAAGCCAAGTTGAAGGGAAAATTTGAATACAAGAAATTACCAAAATCAGGGGTGAAACTTAAGTTGATGGATGAAGATGAAAATGTAATTCAGATAACTGAAGTCTCTGAAGACGGTGAATTTCAATTTGAGCACTACATAGTAAACAGAAACTACTTCATTGCGGTAGAAGGAGGCGATGGGTTGTCTGATATATATGAGATATACTTGAGTGGCCAACAGAAGAATGTATTGGTGAACCGTACAAACAAGTTCGTCTTTGCCTTCAAAGTGTTACCTACTCAAGACATTGTATTGACCAGGGCTTATGAGTCTGATAGAGGTATTTTGGAATATTCGGGAAACGCTGATGCGGAAGGAAAATCCGAATCATATGATGGGGATTACTATGAGTTCAACTTGAACCAAATGGATGAATCTGCATATCGCAAGCTTGAAAAAATAATTTTATCGCACAAGGGTGAGATAAGGTTGCGGTTTTCGCGTGAGCAAACACTTGGAGATGAGGCCGTTGGTTTACTCATGATTTCGGATCAAGATGTTGAATCATTAGAAAAGCATCTGAACCAATTTGGTTTGAACAGGAGCCAATACACATTGGTTCGCAATACAAGCGATCAGCTCATTTTGATACTGCGATAGTCAGAACCTATCGGATTTGAAACTTTTCCAATCAACATGTAGCGTCTTCGTAACTCGCCTGAATTCATCTCTGCAGAAAAGCGCCTAAAATCTACATTTGCCCATGCCGGAAATGATCCTGATTCTAGACTTCGGTTCGCAATACACCCAGCTCATTGCCAGAAGGGTTCGTGAACTAAATATTTACTGTGAAATTCACCCGTATAACGATTTCCCCTTGATTGCACCTGAAGTAAAGGGTGTTATACTAAGTGGAAGTCCGTTTTCAGTTCGTCAGCAGGATCATCCAGTTCCAGATTTGAGTTCCATCAAAGGAAAGTTGCCCGTTTTGGCAGTTTGCTATGGTGCTCAGTTTCTAGCACAGAATTTCGGTGGAGATGTCCAAGCTTCTTCGAAGCGCGAATATGGAAGGGCAAACCTCAATTTCGTTGATCACACCCAACCGATTATGAAGGGTGTTGCTGAAGATTCACAGGTTTGGATGTCTCATGGTGACACCATCTATGAATTGCCGGCAAATGCATCGATTATTTGCAGCACTAAAGACGTAAAAGTTGCAGGCTATCGATTTAATGAAGAAGATACGTATGCCATACAGTTTCATCCGGAAGTCTATCACAGCACGGATGGTAAAACACTCCTTAGAAACTTCGTTGTTGGCGTTTGCGGATGCAAACAGAGTTGGACTCCGGAGTCTTATGTCGAATCCACTGTAACATCCTTGAAATCCCTATTGGGAAATGATAAGGTGGTTCTTGGCTTGAGCGGTGGGGTGGATAGTTCTGTCGCAGCCATGCTACTGCATCGCGCTATCGGGAAAAACTTATACTGCATTTTCGTGGACAACGGACTCCTTCGAAAGAATGAATTTGCAAGCGTATTGCATCAATATGAAGATCTTGGCTTGAATGTGAAAGGAGTAGATGCTTCTCAGCGATTCTATAATGAACTAAAGGGGGTTAGTGATCCTGAGGGAAAGAGAAAAATCATCGGCCGGGTATTTATCGAAGTATTTGATGATGAGGCTCATCACATTCAAGATGTCAAATGGCTTGGTCAGGGCACGATTTATCCTGATGTGATTGAATCAAAAAGCGTCAAAGGACCTTCCGCTACCATCAAGTCACATCACAATGTAGGTGGTCTTCCTGATTTTATGAAATTGAAAGTCGTGGAGCCGCTGAACTCGCTTTTCAAGGATGAGGTGAGAGAAGTTGGAAATACGCTTGGTTTACCGCAAAGCATTCTGAACAGGCATCCTTTTCCTGGACCTGGACTAGGAATTCGCATTTTGGGCGATATAACACCTGAAAAAGTTCGGGTATTACAGGAGGTGGACCATATTTATGTAGAGGGCCTAAAGGAAGATGGACTGTATGATCAAATTTGGCAGGCTGGTTCTATTTTGTTACCTGTGCAATCTGTCGGTGTGATGGGGGATGAGCGCACATATGAGAATGCAGTTGCACTCAGGGCTGTAACATCTACGGATGGTATGACAGCGGATTGGTTTCATTTTCCGCACGAGTTTTTAGCTAAGATTTCAAATCGCATCATCAACAACGTGAAAGGTGTAAATCGAGTGGTTTATGACATCAGCTCAAAACCACCAGCAACGATTGAATGGGAATAGTAGCCAAGCTTATACTGGTCGCATCACTCTGTTTCTTGAGCACTTTTGTTATCGCCCAGGAAACTCCGGCTGTCCATAAAATCAACGGTAAGAAGTACTATCTGCATGTTGTGGAAAAAGGCAATACACTTTATGGTATATCGAGACAATATGCAGTTACCGTTGAGCAAATAGAAGGCGAAAATTCTGAGGCACTCAAAGAAGGATTGAAAGAGAATCAAACCTTGTTGATTCCTGTGACGGCTGAAAACAAAAAGGAACTTGGGCCCGTTGAGCAAAAGCAGGATTTTCTCATTCATCGCGTTCAACCCAAGGAAACGCTTTACAGTATATGTAAGCTTTATAATTCATCATTAGAAGATGTTTTAAAAGCGAACCCCGATGTAGCTGAGAGTGGACTTAAGTCGGATAGCGAGATCAAAATTCCGGTTAAGCAAATTCAGGTTAAAGCCGAAGTCAAAGCAATTGCTAAGCCCGATTCGCTGAAGGGACACATCGTTCAAAAGGGTGAGACTGTTTATGGTATCAGTAAGCTTTACAATGTCAATGCCGAAGAGCTGAACCGAGTCAATAACGGATTCCCGATTGGATTAAAAGAAGGTGCCGTAATTCGGGTTCCTGTTCGGCCTCCGATGCAACAGGTCAAACCTGTTCAATCCGGAAAAGCAACACCCAAGGTCAACGACACGCTTCCAAAGGAAACTTTGGTAAGGCCTAAGACCCTTGATTCATCAGGATCATATCGAATTGGAATAATGCTTCCCATGAATCCAACTTTCCCGGATTCGAGTAATCAACACAACTTCAAAATATCTGAACCATCGCGGGTTTCGCTGAACTTCTATCGCGGGTTTCAATATGCCTTGGATTCGCTTTATAGGAACTATGAGGTGGATATTAAAGTGCTCCTCTTTCATGTTTCGAAGGATTCCGGATCACTCGATCGTGTTCTGAATGATTCCTCATTTAAACAGGTGGATGTGGTGGTTGGACCTCTTTACACGGATCAATTTGAGCGTGTTGCCGATCGACTAAAAACCAGGGGCGTGCCTGTGATTTGTCCGGTGCCGAAGCCGAGTAAGTTGCTATTTAAGCGACCGAATACCATCAAAACCACGCCAAGCGAGTCTATGCAGTTGAACTCAATTGCAGAGCTTCTTGCCAAGCAATATGGGGATTCTAACGTAATCTTAGTGAATAGCAATAGATTTCAGGATCAAGAAAACGTTGAGTTTTTCAAAACTCGGTACCGCAGTGTCATGGGGGTTCCAGACACATTTGCAGGCGAGGTGATCAAGGAAGTAAAGTTTTGGGAAGTTAATTATGAAACGCTCCGGATGCGCTTTCCTGACTCTGGGAAGTACACACTGATGGTGCCATCATCGAGTCCTGTGTTTATCACCAGTTTCATTTCGCAGCTGTACAATTTGGTGGATAGAACGGACAGTATGTATCAATTTCGAGTGATCGGCATGGAAGATTGGCGAAAACTGGACGAGGATATCGACATTCGACACCTTCACCGCTTAAACGTGACCATTCCGGTCACCTCCTACGTTGACATGCGCGACTATAAAGTGAGTGCGTTTTACCGCGCATATTTTAGCCGCTTTGGTTACGAGCCGGACGGATTCACCATTCAAGGCTTTGATCTTGCACACTACCTTTTGGAACAGTTGACCTTCAGGCCACAGGAGTGGATGTCAAAACCCGAACAAACGCCTTATCAGGGTATAGTGGAAAACTATGACTTTGCTAGGGTCGTGCCTGGAAGCGGAGTTGAAAACCGATTCGTAAGACTATACGAATACAAGAATTATCGCCTAAAACCATACGCAAATTGGCCTTATCGAAAGAGCAGATAGCAGAAAGACTGCGGATGCTGCAGTTGGATATTTGTTCAGCAATTGAACATGAAGATGGACTAGGCAAATTTGAACTCGATCAATGGCAACGTCCTGGTGGAGGTGGTGGTGATACCCGAGTCGTTGAGAATGGTGCGGTCATCGAGAAGGGTGGCGTGAATTTCTCAGCCGTTCATGGCGAACTTCCTGACAATATTCAAAGTGCGCTAATGGTTGACTCAAGAGAGTTTTTTGCCACTGGAGTTTCCATTGTGATGCACCCTTACAATCCACACGTTCCTATCATTCATATGAACGTGCGCTACTTTGAGCTTTCTGATGATCATTGGTGGTTTGGAGGCGGGATTGATTTGACGCCTCATTACGTGGTCGAGGACCAATGTCGA
>JAWKNJ010000038.1:0-57650 GCA_041391765.1 Flavobacteriales bacterium
GAGGAGTGAAAGTGCAGTGAATGCAAGTCTGGCCATGGCTTCAATTTGCGGTAAAAATACGTTTCTAACTTCCCAACCAATCCTTAAAACCGGAGGCCTTCTCCTGACTCACCTCCACACTTTCCATTACGGGAGGGTGAAGCTTCAGGCTCAGTCGACCTTTGCCAACAGCAACAGCAGACTGTATCGCATCTATGCTGCACAGGTATTTGCGATTCACACGAAAGAACTTGGCCTGGTCCAATCTGCCTTCCAGCTCACTCAGCGTGTGTTCCACAATGTACCTTGATTGATCTTTCGCAATGGCAAAGCTGACCTTATGTTCTGTGTAGAACCAAGCGATGTCCTCAACATTCAGACTTTTCAGTTCTGTACCCTTTTTGGCAAGTAGCCGGTCAATTGGATGCGCTTTTCCCACCCTCAAAGCCTCCTGTAGGCCGCTCAGGTTCCCTACGAAGTGACTGCGCACCTTCAAGTATTTGTTCAGCGCCATATGAAGCCGTTCAGTTTTGACCGGCTTCAAAACATAGTCAATGCTGTTAAACTCGAATGCTTTAGTGATATAGTGATCATAGGCAGTGACAAAGATGATGGGGCATTGCGTAGGATGACTTTCAAATATACTGTGGCTCAAACCGTCACTCAATTGAATATCCGCGATGATAAGATCGGGTTCGGGATGAGTCATGAGCCAGTTCATTGATTCCTTGATGGAACCCAGCTCTGCCACGATTGATATCCCGGAATCAAAATCAACCACCAGCCTTCGCAGGCGCTCCATGGCCGGCTGCTCATCTTCTATCAATAAAACTCTAAGCATGGATTAGCGGCAATGTTACTCTGAACTCATGAGAATCTGAATGTACCAATGGTGTTCTTCCATTCAGAATGCTGTAGCGCTTTTGCAGGTTGATCAATCCCTGTCCGGTAGACTCCATAGACTTTGGTTTGAGCCTCAAGTTATTGGAAACAATAATGTTATCTCCTTCCTTGCGAATGTTCACTTTAAGCGCATGCTGTGCATCAAACTGATTGTGCTTGACGGCATTTTCCAAGAGCAATTGCAAGGAAATAGGAGGTATGAGCCATTCATTTTTCTCATCATCCGCTCCGGTGATGTCCAATGAAAACGAATCGCCAAAGCGAAGCCTGATCAGGTTGGCATAATGCGACAAGAATTCCAGTTCCTCGCTCAGCCAAACCAGGTTGCGTTCCTTGCTAAGAAGAATGTAGCGATATACATCCGCCAGGTGCTCGTTGAAGTCTAGCGCTTTTTTGGGGTCTGCCTCGATGAACTGACTCAAGGTATTGAGCGAATTGAACATAAAGTGAGGGTCAATCTGGTTTTTGAGAGCTTGGAGTTCGGCTGCTGTTCTGGCTTCATTGGCGCGGGCAAAATGCAGCGCATCACTCTCGCGTTCCTGGATCAGGAATACGGTTTCGTAAGCGTGTGTCACAAAAATGACGGCAATCACATTCATCAACGTCACGACTTGTATAGCATCCCAATCAGTGGGCATGCTTTCGTTCAGCTGATACCATAGCCATATCCAGCCAACCGTGAGCGGAAACGTGTAAAACACATTGGCGCTGATCAGGATGAGCAGCTTTCGCCAGGGCTTGCTGAACCAGTCAAGGTGCTTGCGTTGTTGAAAAAGTAACCAACGATTGCCTTGCCAAATGAGCGCGGCCAACAGAATGAAAAAGGCATAACCAAACCAATACATGGCCTCGGTAAGCCTCAATTCACCAAAAAGCCCCGTGAGATTTGGAATTACTATTCCGAAACCCGGAATGCCAATTAAACGGATCAACCGATCGTCCAATTGATTCTTGGTGCTGATGCTTTGAGTTGGTCGTAGTTCGGTCTGAGTCATTCAATATCCATGTTCAGGAAGTTGATGCTTGCGCGGGCACAAGTTCCGGCTAAGATTTGCCATACAATCCTTTAACCGAACGAAAATGGAAATAAATCACTTGGCTACGATCGCTGCTGCGCTCAGCGACTTTTTGGTGGGCGGGTTGTGGTATTCGCCAATCCTATTTTTCAAACCATGGAAAGAAGCCAATGGACTCACGGACGAAAAGCTGAAGGAGTCCAAACCTGCAATCACGTTCAGTGTGGTTGGCATCATGTCTCTGGTCATCTCATACAATCTCGCGTTTTTTCTGTCAGAGGAAGGCACAGATGCGGCATGGGGCGCCACTGCGGGATTCTTGGCTGGCATGTGGGCTGCAAGCGCTTTTGTCATCATTGGAATGTTTGAATTACGTTCGCTTAAGTATCATCTGGTCAACATAGGCTACCTGCTGGTGGCGTTCACATTAAAAGGTTTTATCATTGGCATTTGGAGATAGCATATGGAAGACAAAATGATCGCCAATCTGGAGGAACAGACAGGTAAGAAGTTCAGCGAACTGATAGAAATTGCCCGCAAGAGCGGACTGGAAAAACATGGACAGATCGTCAGCCACCTCAAAGAAACCCTCGGAATTGGACACGGCCAAGCCAATTTGATTGCACATCGCCTGAAGCAAAGCGATGCGGGATCGCAAACCGAAAAAGATTTGGTGAGTGAGCAGTATCAACACCGGCAGAATTTGAAAACCATCTATGATTCATTGGAAAAACACATCAAGGGATTTGGTGCTGACGTAGAGATTGCGCCAAAGCTGAAGAGTGTAAGTTTCAGGCGTAAGCGACAATTCGCTCTAATCCAACCAACCACTAAAACACGGGTAGATCTGGGGTTGAAATTCGATAACCGCCCCATTGGCGGACGGCTGGAGTCTTCTGGTCCGTTTGGGGCGATGTGCACACACCGAATTCAGCTCACCGATGCCTCACAAGTGGATGCCGAGCTGATTCAATTAATCAGAGAAGCCTACGAAGAAGGTTGATTGTGAATCGCAAAAACATGAATCAGCAAGCCATCTTCCATCATATCCCGCTCAAAGCGAAATCCAAGCTTTTGCAATACACGAACTGAGGCCAGATTGTCGGGTAGGAGCATGGCTATAATTCGCTGTAGGCCCAGATGGTTGAATCCAAATTCAAGACTGGCCTTGCCGGCCTCGGTGGCAATGCCCATCCCCCAGAATTCCCGCTTCAATCGATAGCCTAGGTCAACTTCTCTCATATCGGGCAAGTACTTAAGGCCGGAAAACCCAATGAATTCACCCGTTTCTTTCCATTCCACAGCAAACCTTCCATAGCCATACTTTTCATAGTCGCCAAGGACGTTTTCCTTGATTCGCCTTTCAATTTCGCGCAAATCCACCATGCCACCGTCACCCGTAAACCGAGTGACCTCCTGATTCAAATTCATCTGATATGCTGGCTCAATGTCCCGCAACTCGTGCGGACGAAGAATCAATCGCTGTGTTTCTATGGATATCATATCTCTGAGACTAAAGTAGTCAAAGGTTAAAATCTTTAAAAATGTATAAACATTATATGTACATACATATATATTTGTCTTGTAATCACAAAACACAACTCAACATGGAAACACAAACATTGACAGCGTGGGCAATAGACAAGACCCACAGCGAAATTCAGTTCAAGGTTAAGCACCTTGTAATATCCACCGTTACCGGTCATTTCAGAAACTTTGAAGGCACTTTGGAAACAGAGTCACAAGACTTTGACGGGGCCTCTATCGACTTTCAGTTGGACGTAAACAGCATTGACACCAATCAAAGCGATCGTGACGGACATTTGAAATCAGACGACTTCTTTGCAGCAGAAAAATTTCCTCACATCACGTTCAAAAATGGCAGATTGAACAAAACAGGAAATAACACTTACAACCTTGTTGGCGAGCTTACGATTCGTGACATCACCCAGTCTGTTACATTAAAGGTGGAGCTTGGTGGCGTTATGAAAGATCCATACGGCAACACCAAGGCTGGGTTTGAAGTGCTCGGATCTGTGAATCGCAAATCATTTGGATTGAATTGGAATGCGGTGACGGAAGCTGGTGGAGTTGTGGTTGGTGATGAAGTGAAGCTTCAGATGAATGTGCAGTTAGCACAGCAATAAACAGCTGCATTCTATGAAAAAGCCTCTGGTCATTCGATCCGAGGCTTTTTTTATACTCTGCTATCAACTTCAAGACTCCGGAGCAATAGCAACACTTGTTACCGTTTGCGTTACCGGAGGAACAGTAACCAGGTAACGATATACTGCCTTCAAATCATCTTCACTCAACCTTGAAAACGGACCCCATGGCATGGGTGAGTATTGATGAACGCGACCTCCGCGCATGCGGGCTATGAATTGCTGCTCATTCCAATTGGCCAACATTCCTGTGGTTGGATCGGTGGTGATGTTGGGTGAAGTAAAGGTCCAGTTGTTTGTGCTGACGTCCGGCCCGAATTGAAATCCACCTGCGTAGGGTTCACCGATGAACTCACCGGTTTTTAAGTCCCTATTGGTATGGCAGCCCTTGCAGTTGGCCACTGACTCACTTAAGTATTTACCATAGGCAACGCTGCTATCCCTTGCAATGAAATCGATGGGTTCTCCATTTGGTTCGGAAGGTTTTAGTACAAATGACCTGATAACCTTGCCCAGCATGTTGTACTCGCTTTCCTTATTCTCTTTTTCCAAGGGCTTTCGACTTTTGATGTAGGCAATAACGCATTCAATGTCTCTTTCGCTCATGTTGAAAAAGGGCATGAAGTCGATGCAGGCCTGTCCATCGGAGCGCACGTTGTGCCTCATCATTCGGTATAGTTGACCATCCGTCAAGCTTCCAATGCCCGTTTCTTTATCTGGTGTGATGTTGGGCGTGACAATGGTTCCGATGGGAATTGCAAATTCAAAGCCTCCAGTCATGTCAACTTCCTCTCCGGCTTCAAGCGCTGCGATGTTTTCAATGGGTGAGTGACAATGGGCGCAGTGGGCGGGACCGTAGACCAAGTAGCGACCATGTTCTAACATGGCACTATCGGCACTAACCTTCAGGTCTGGAACAGGGTGTGTTTCATTAAAGGATTTTCTGGATAAACCATCTATTATCATGTAGAATCCAACAATTAAAACAGCCAACAGGCTCAGAACAATAAGCAGCTTTTTCATTTGGTGTAGGTTTAATGGTTAAGCAAATGTGTAGCAATGGAGTTGAAGTGCAGACATCATTGCGTAAATGTTTACGGCATCGTTGTTTAAAGAATTCAGTTAATAACTCCACGGTTCTTTTGATTGACCGCAATGGTGAGAAGCTACATTCGTTTAGCCAGATAACATGCTTTTCAACAGTCTAACATTTCTTGTGTTTGCCATTTGCTTCTTCGCGCTATGGCCCATATTTAATCAGCGCAAGAACTCACGTTGGACATACTTGACTGTCGCGTCCTTCACATTTTATGGCTGGTGGGACTGGAGGTTTTTGTTCCTGATTATTGGAAGTGGCCTTATAGACTATATAAGCGCCTTAGCGATGGAGAAATGGCCTAGTAGAAAGCGAGCATTTTTATGGTTTTCTCTTATTGGCAACATCGGAAGTCTGAGCGTCTTCAAGTACAGCTTCTTCTTTGCCTCGATCATAGATGCATTATTCGTTTTTGTTGGTATCAAAACGAATCTTCAGCACCATATTCCATCATTCGCGCTCATTTTACCGGTGGGCATTAGCTTCTTTACTTTTCAGTCAATGAGTTACACCATTGATGTGTACAAAGGACAGCTCAAGCCAACAAGCAATGTGTTGCACTTTTTTAGCTATCTGGCCATGTTTCCTCAATTAGTGGCAGGCCCCATTGTTCGAGCCAAAGATTTGTTGGGCCAACTTTCAGAGAAACGAACCACCAATTGGTTACAACGTTGGCATGGTGTCAAGCTGATCGTATTCGGACTGTTTCAAAAAACGGTGATCGCGGACAACCTTGGAGTATTGGTCGATACGGCCTACCAGGGCAAAACATCAATCGACAATGGCCTGTTTTGGTGGATTGTGCTCATTGCGTTTGCATTTCAGATCTACTGCGATTTTTCGGGCTATAGTCTTATGGCTCGAGGATTGGCAAAGCTGATGGGTTATCATTTCAAAATGAACTTCAACCATCCATATCTCGCTATCAGCTTACGCGACTTCTGGACGCGCTGGCACATTTCCTTATCCTCGTGGTTTCGAGACTATGTTTATATCCCGTTGGGTGGTTCCAGAAAAGGCTTTTGGCGGGGAATAGTTTTTATGAGTATCACCATGATAATCAGTGGCCTGTGGCATGGCGCTGCGCTTACCTTCATCGCCTGGGGCGCTATTCACGCATTTTTTTTGGCAATCGAGCGGCTCACCGGTTGGACTAAAAGTGCCCCGACATTCCTAGTTAGGATAGCCGTTTGGGTTCAGGTTTTGGTTGCCTGGAACTATTTCAGAGCTGGAAGCATCAGTCAAGCCAATGAAATAGTTGCTAAGCTATGGGGTAACTGGGAACAGTTTGAGCAGATCAAGGAGTTGTTTTACGACCCCTTGTTTTTTTTACTGATGACTATTCTCATTGAGCTTAGTATATACTTGCGGAGAAGAAACCCATCAATTAGGGCGTTATACGCGCGTTGGTATTTGGATACCCCTGCCGTTGCAGTAGCCATGGCAGCAGCTATATACTTAAGAGGACCGAGCGCTAACTTTATCTACTTCCAGTTTTGAGATCGGGAGTCAAAATAGCGTTGTTCATAACCATGTCTATCATGCTTTTCTTCGTGTTAGCCATGTCTGAACCTGAGTATGAGGTGGAAGAATTGACGTTAAATGAATTTTGGATCCACAAGACTTTTCAAAAAAACGAGTATGATCTAGTAGTTATTGGTGATTCCAGAGTGTATCGAGGGATTTCACCAAAACACTTGGCCAAAGAATCAGGATTAAGGGTTTTTAATTTGGGCTACAGCTCGGGTGGTATGGCGGAGCCCTTATTCAGTATAGCGGAAAGGTCGATTGCGACTTCCGTAAAACCGGTGATTCTGCTGGGGATAACTCCTCATTCGCTGACTCCGGTTGGTCTATCCAACAAACAATTGAATCGATTGATGGGCGAGGAACATCCCGCTGAAATTGATAGCGAATCCAGCGGTATGATGCGCTGGTTTGAACCATATCGACCATCAGACTATCTCAAGCCCAGGTCTGATTCATCTAAGTTTGATGAGTTTAACCACTATTATCGAAACGGCTGGTGTGCATCACACAGCCCGAAGGACGATCCGGCTAGAACACTTCCCATTTATCGAAAGAACTTCGCTGGCAACACTGTTGACAGCGCGGCATACGAGTCATTAACTAAGCGTGTAAAAATTTGGACTGCTAATGGAATTTCAGTTTTTGCGTTCAGAGTTCCAAGTACGGAGCAAATGGAGGTGCTCGAAGATAGTTTGTCGGGCTTCGATGCATCGTTTCTCAAAAATCAACTGATATTGTCTGGAGCAAAGTGGCTTGATTTTAACAGCAAAGACTTTCGAAGCTACGATGGTAGCCACCTTCACTTCGAATCAGCAATTGAGTTTTCAGAACGACTCGGCAAAATGATCCATGCTGAACTTTCGAATCAAAGTCCTAGAGAAAACTAAGAACTGCATCTGCATTCACACCATTGTGTGATGTGTGACCAATGCACCGCGCATCGCGAATCACGAGTATTTGCGGGCTTTCATGCTGAACTAGATATCTGGTTTCAAGTTCATTTGACACATCTCGGTGCGCCAGTAAATCCAAGTAGAAGAACTGAATATTGTCAGCCATTTTCCAAAAGTCTCGTTCAAGGCGACCGTAAGCGTTAGAACTGATGCTGCAGCGAGTGCTGTGCTTGAAAATCACACATGGGATGGACCGTGAGATGGTGTCAATTTCGTCCAATTGACTCGTGGTGTTAAGTTCGTGCCATGTTTCCGGTATGGTCGTATTTCCTTTGAACATCCCTAGCATAATCCCAGCCTTTTGATAAGACTGTCCAAAGTTAAATCCTAACAGTTTAGCAATGTGTGTTAGCAGTCACAGTTATCAATTCATTACCTGTCACTAGCTTTACCTCGTGAAAGTGGCTATAATAGGAGGTGGTGCAGCTGGGTTCTTCACAGCCATCTCAGCCAAGGCCCATCATCCTGAGGCGGATGTTCACCTTTTAGAACGGTCTAACAAGCTGTTAGCCAAGGTGAAGGTGAGCGGAGGCGGGCGCTGCAACGTCACGCACAATCAGCTCAATAATCGCCTACTCTCGCAATATTATCCAAGAGGCGAAAAGTTCTTGCGTATCGCCTTTGAACAATTCAGCGTCTCGGATACCGTCCAATGGTTTGAGTCGAGAGGCGTTCAACTGAAAACCGAAGCGGACAATCGGATGTTTCCAGTCACCAATGACTCACAGACCATCATCGACTCATTGACATCTGAAGCTCGAGGGCAGGGAACCCGAGTCAGACTACAAACGCCCGTATCTACCATTTACCGTAAGTCGGAGGGATTCTCATTGAGTATCGGAGCCGGATCAGAGCATTTTGACAAAGTCATCATAGCCACAGGAGGCAGCCCCAAGCGCGAAGGACTCCAATGGTTGGCTGAGCTCGGACATGAAATCGTTGACCCGGTTCCTTCGCTTTTCACCTTCAACATGCCTAAAAATCCAATTACCCATTTGATGGGGGTCAGTGTGCCCAATGCACAGATCAGGATTGTTGGCTCAAAACTATCTGCAACAGGCCCATTGCTCATCACGCACTGGGGAATAAGTGGACCGGCCGTACTGAAAACATCTGCCTATGGCGCTCGCGAACTGGCTCAGTTAAACTACAACTTCAAATGCGCAATCAATTGGCTGGGTGGAACAAAAGAGCATTTGGTTCGTTCAGAAATCGAAGAACTGTTGCCTGACATCGGCAAGCGTAAAATCACCAATCGCAATCCATTTGAGTTGCCCAGTCGACTTTGGGATTACTTCCTGAACAGAGCTGAGGTGGACTCAGAAAAACCATGGAATGAAATAGGAAAGAAATCGCTCAACAAGCTTATTAATACTTTGGTGAATGACGAATACGAAGTAAAAGGCAAAACCACGTTTAAAGAAGAGTTTGTTACTGCGGGTGGCGTCTCGCTAGACGACATTGATCCCGAAACAATGCAAAGCAAGGTAGTTCCCGGTCTTTACTTCGCAGGAGAGGTGATGGACATCGATGGCGTAACCGGTGGATTCAACTTTCAGGCAGCTTGGACTACGGGTTTCATTGCGGGGAAGCTGACATGAAGCAAACCAAAGCTCAAATTCACTTTCGGAATGCCCTGAATTTGAGATTGAATTTGCGCTTCCCCTCCGTTCACCGCCCGAATTTTTCCATTCACCGACAATGCCTTGGACAACCATCGAATCCTGCTTTTCTTCGCCAATGACTGCGAATACATTTGGTCAAAATTTCGATCATGGAAGATCAAAACATCAACGACAGAAGAGAAGCACGCAGGAAGCAGTGGGAAGAAAGGTGTGAACAAAACGCACCACGGAGGAGAAGAAAAAGAGCCCTGTTTGGACTCACAATTGTATTGTTCGGAACATGGTGGCTCTTGAGGCGAATGGATGTGGAAGTTGTTCCAAGCTGGGCGCTAACCTGGCCGGTGCTCCTGATGGCCATCGGTGTGATCAACCTGATCGGGCATGGCTTTAGAAACGTGGGTGGGTATATCATGGTTATTGTAGGCGCTGTATTCTTTGCACGCTACCAATATGATATTCCCATCAACGTGGAGCCATACATCTGGCCTGCAGTGGTAATCCTAATTGGCTTGGTGATTTTATTTAAGCCAAACGGACATCACCACCGGCATTGGAAAAAAAAAAGATGGGGTACGCGGCAGGATGAGTTTCAAATAGAAAACTCACATACGGACGATTCTGACTCCTTAGATGCTGTGGTGCTGATGGGGGGTGTTCATAAGGATATCATATCCAAGAATTTTAAAGGAGGTGAAGTAACCTGTATCATGGGTGGGGCTGAGCTTTATTTCAGCAAAGCGGACATGGAAAGCAAGGCGACCATCGACATCACCTGCATCATGGGTGGATTGAAAATCGTTGTCCCTCAAAACTGGAACGTAATGGTGAATACCACCAACATCCTGGGCGGGGTTGATGATAAACGCAGAGAAAGTTTTGTTGCTTCTGAAGACACTAAAACGCTCCTCATAACCGGAACGGTTGTCATGGGGGGAATCGACATACAATCCTATTAACACACCACACACCTAAACACACATGAACTGGTACATATCCAAACTCGTTTTTCGAATCAGACAATCTGGCGAGGGCAGGGCGCAGTTTGACGAACAATGGAGATTAATCAACGCGGTAGGAATAAACGATGCCATCGAAAAAGCTGAATTGATCGGAGCGGCAGAATCGGAAGTGATCACGCGTAGTGATGGAGCTTCTGTTGGATGGGAATTTGTTGCTATTACAGACCTGTTTCCATTCACTCCGAATCAGCATGGCAACGAGGTTTATTCGCGCATCGAACAACCGGATAACGAGCACTTGTACCTGCGCTCTGTAGAGGAGAAGGCAAAAAGATACAATTCAGCAAAGGCAAGCGCTTGAGTCCGCGCATGTTGACATACCGTGTCGATTGGTGGCTTGCGCTTGGCGGCAGCTTTGGGCTGTGTTCTACATGTTCATGCCGCGGAGGTCTTCGACCTGAGCTGGCATAAAAGCATCGTTAAGAGAAAGCCTCGGTACTTGCACGGTTTGCTCTTTCATGCTTGCCCTCAACGGCCTTCGCTTTTACCGCGAGCTCCAGATCGGATGATTTTCCTTGGTCACCACAGCAAGTTTATTATCGGCCATGGTGGTGACGTTTTGTTGGATCGCTTATTTGTGAGCTACATCTTTGACTCACCGGAGAATATTGTGTTCCTGAACAAAGCTGTTTTCCATGGAGGTTTTTGCGTTTCTGGCGAATGCAGCAGCCATCGGCTTAAGTGCAATGGAATGAAATAAAAGAACAGTCAGAACTGCAGACGTCAGGAAGAAACGCCCGGCTTGCCAAGGGAAGCAGAACTCTTAAAGCTCAGGCATCAGCTGCAGCCACACTTTTATTCAACAGCCTGAGATTCAATTAATTGCCTGATCAACAGCCAGCCGCAGGGGCAGAAAAATGGTGCAACTCCAGCTCTTTTCTGCGAGGAACGATACGCTGATGATCAGATGCTAACCCCATTATCCCAGGTAGAAACATCGATCTCTGCCTGCAAATCGAGAAGGTGAGGTTCGGCCTGACCTTTCAAAACGGGGTGGGACTGAATGCGGCAGCCTCTTCTAACATCCCACCCTTGCTGCTTCAACCATTGATGGAGAATGCCATTAAGTTTGGCCTTTACGGCACACCGGAAACGTGCTGATCTCGCTCAAAGCGCACATGGACAGTACCACACACTGAAAATTCAAGTCGCAATCCGGTGGATGACGAAGTAGAAACTCAAATCGGAACAGGGTTCGGGCTTTCATCAATCAAACTTTATCTCGCGTATTTTTGGGCGCAACGATTTGCTGCAAACGGAAAAAGGAAAAACAGAATTTATGGCTACTCTAATCCCGCAACAGTGATCAAGGCCATAGTGTTGACGATGAGCCGTTGTACAGAACCATTGTGAAGGAATACCTGATATCCACAGTGGAATTGAAATGCCTTGCAGAATGTAGCGATGGCTTTCAGGGTGTGAAGGCGATCAGCGAACACAATCCCGATCTGGTGTTTCTGGATGTGCAAATGCCCAAGATCAATGGGTTAAATGCTGGAGCTTCTGGATGAGATTCCCTCTGTGATTTTCACTACAGCCTTCGAGGAATATGCCATCAAAGCGTTTGAGGCCAACGCAGTCGATTATCTTTTGAAGCCATTCAGCCAGGAGCGTTTCAATGAAGCAATTACTCGTTTTCAAGCACGTTCAACGAATCAAGGAGCTGAAATCGAACGACTGGTCTCCTCGCAACCAACGAATCGCATTGTGTTGCGAGATGCTGGTAAGATCCAAGATCATTCCGCTCAAAGACTTGCATTACCTGGTAGCGGATGACGACTATGTGAAGCTACACACCTCCGATGGTTCTTACATGCGAAAAATCACGCTTACTCATTATGAAAACCGCCTACCGGAAGATCAGTTTGTGCGCATTCACCGATCTTATTTGGTAAACGTGGCACAAATCACAGGTATTGAACCCTATGAGAAAACCAGTCACGTTGCGAAACTCAAAACAGGGGAGAAGCTTCAGGTGAGTAAGGCTGGGTATCAGCGGTTGAAAGAGGTACTGGGAATTTGGTTAAGACCAACCAATTCCGTTCTTCTCTATCTTAATTATCCGGCTTTTGTAAAGTCCTCAACCGCTTTTTTAAGGTCTTTTTGCTCATGCCAAGCGCCTTGGCGCGAGTTTCCGTCAGGATCACTCTTATCCGTAAGCGCTAGAAAGCCTTTGTTGTTTCGAGCGCTTGAATTAGTTCTCTTGAAGCCTCATCCACGTGTGCAAAGCCCGGCTTTGAAGCAAGATGTCTAGCTTACCGTCTTCCCGAACTTGATTGATATAGCCCTTTGCTTTGTCCGACTTCTAGCGATTGATATAGTTGATTTGTGGTAAATCATGCCTACGTATTCCTCGTTTACAATCACTCATGCAGCCCTGTTCTTGACCAAACAATGAGATCCAACTTTCGTCATTTGGCTCTAAATCAACTGGTTGATTGCTCAACCTCCTCAAAGGTTAGCAGTGGCTACCATCCGTTCGGTAAGCTTGTCTTCGTAAACCCAAACCAGATACTTGCTTCCGATGCGCATGGGTGTATTCTGATTCTTCTTGGGGACTAGCAAGTCCTTCATGATGCCGATTTCCAAAAAGGCTCCGATGGGTGAAACATCTTTACATTCCAACACCGCGAATTGATTGACCGTTGCCAATGGTTGGAGTGTTGTAGAGATAGGTCGGCCCTCTGAGTCGTTATATACAAACACACGTATGCTTTGCCCGATTTCGTATGAATCAGGCACGTATCGATTCGGAAGCAAGACCTCGTTGTCCTCCTCATCGTGCAAAAAAAGACCGATCTTGGAAGATCGGCCGATAATAAGTTCGTTATAGTCGCCCAGTTTCACACCGCGAAGCTAGGCAAAGTGTACAACGGAATAAGCATCTTTGGGCCAATTATCATGGGAAGACCAATAGCCTTGAAAGTTCTTTTCGTTTCACTGTTGGCGATCGGTTGCCGACCAGTGGACCCCTGCCTCAACGGAGATGAGTTTAACGTTCGGCTCGGTGACACACTTGTCATCACTGCATGTTCAAAGAATGCTGAAATGTACAATTGGCTTGTTGACCGGGCGGAACCTAACCTTTTCCTTGACGATCCTCTTCCATTTTACAATCACTACGTGGACAGTGGAGGAACGGCATGTGACAGATACATTAGAATCTATTTCCACGACACTGGTGATCACCTGATTTCATTGGACTTCGCAAAACTCAGACGGAAACAGAAATGCGATGACGAACTAGAGTTTCCTCTGGACAAGTCGGAGCGCGCAAGCGTTCGAGTGCATGTGAAAGACACAAATGTCCTTCGCTAAAAGTTTAAATAGGAATTCTAGCCCGACAATGATTTTTTAAGTAAAACTAATATCCAAAGGATACTTTCGCTCAATGAGCAAAATAGGCTATGTTTTATGGTTATTGTTAATACTCAGTGCAGCATGTCATCGGAAAGCAACGAAGACGGCTGCACCAATTGAGACTGCAACAACGAAGGTTGTATCGAGTGATGTGGATGCTGAAGATGAGGCTCTCATGAAGAA
Source organism: Flavobacteriales bacterium (assembly GCA_041391765.1). GTDB lineage: Bacteria > Bacteroidota > Bacteroidia > Flavobacteriales_G > Salibacteraceae > SHAN690. The sequence continues at coordinate 13,830 of JAWKNJ010000038.1, forward strand.
AGGGCCAGAACAGCCTGAACAAGTCGATCCGATTATTGTACTTGTTTGTCAATTCATCGCACCCTTAGAAAATGAACAGGTTGAATCCAAGATAGAAGACTGTCAGAATAAATCGTGTCGGGCAAAAGTTAAAGTGATTTCGGTAGTTCAAGACAACACGAGCTTCAATGGAACATTTGGTCCTGGAGACAACATCGCCCTGGGATTTGATCAAAGCTATGATCTCGCAGCCGGTGATTATTTTGAAGCTCATGTTTATGGTGAAACCTGGGATTATAGAGTGAAACAATACGAGAAAAGATGAGAAGGAACAGTGCTGTTATTGGAGTGTCTATAGCCGCCATCATTGGCCTGGCTCTCATTAATGAATTAAGCGTAAAACAAGAACAAGGGGAATTGGAAAGCTCTTCACCTGAAGGACGGGCAGATTACGAATTGATGCGTCTTGCCGACCCTGCCACAGGACAGCTGCCGCCAAACATTCGAATGCGCGAACTGGCCTTTGCTTCAACGCTACCGGTTAAGAGTGCTTTTTCACGAGGAACCGAAATGAAATTGGATCTAAACTCTGTTGGACCATATAATGTTGGTGGAAGAACAAGAGCCTTCGCTATTGATATCGCGAACCCAAACATTTACCTAGCTGGCGGAGTGTCCGGGGGTATGTGGCGTTCGGAAAATGCCGGTCAGTCATGGGTAAGAGTGACGCTACCTGAAACGCACGCGGCCGTTTCATGCGTAACTCAGGACACAAGATCTGCAAAAAACAACATCTGGTATTATGGATCAGGTGAAGTAGATGGCAACTCCGCATCAAAAAGCTACAGCGCTTGGTACAGAGGTTCAGGCATCTACAAGTCTACCGATAACGGAAAAACTTGGTCTCATTTAGCGAGCACATCTGCTCCAGCTCAGAAAACTTCTGACTGGGACGCTGTTTTCAGAGTGGTTGTCGACCCGATTCGATTGGACAGCGACATCGTTTTGGCGGCAATGAGCGAAGGTATTAAGCGAAGCAATGACGGTGGACAGACTTGGTCAACATCATTGAAAGCTGTCAAAGCTTCTTACACGGACATCTCAGTGACCTCGACCGGTGTGTTCTATGCTGTTGTGAGTTCAGATGGTGGCGGATCATTCAAAGGGATATGGAGATCAACGAATGGCCTCAATTGGGTGAACATCACTCCAAATAGTTTTCCGGGAACACATACCAGAACATTGATCTCTATCTATAAGGGGAATGAAAACGTGCTGTACACGCTTAGCGAATCACCCGGCAGTGGGACGATCGGAAACAGTCTTTGGAAATACACCTACGTTTCTGGCGATGGCTCAGGTGTTGGAGGTGTTTGGGAAAACAGGTCTAGCGGCCTTCCAAACCATGATTTGAATTTATATGGTGGTTACTGCCAGGTTCTTGGTGTAAAGCCCGACAATGAAGATGTTGTATTCGTAGGAGGCACCAATCTTTATCGATCCACCAATGGTTTTGCGGACACATTAGCCACAGTGCATGTGGGAGGATACAAGATCGCTTGGGATGAAAATTTCAATTACCGAACCGGTATTCACTATCCGGATCAGCAGGGCCTGACTTTTCACCCCTATGACCCGAACATTTTAGTGTCTACCACGGACGGAGGAATTCATCGCACAGACAAGTGTGGTGACTCAACTTTCACTTGGGTTTCATTGAGTAATGGCTACGTGGTTTCGCAATTCTATGGGATCGGCATTGACCATGGAACGAGTGGAAGTACCGAGATCATGGGTGGACTGCAGGATAGAGGGACGTTTTGGGTTGGTGCAGCCAACCCAACTACACCTTGGGTGTCCGTTCGCGGTTCAGATGGCGCTTATGTGTGGATCGAAGACGGTGGAGCTCATCATTATTCAAGCACACAGTATGCCAACGTTCGAAGAGCTAGCATTGACGCGAATGGCGAATTAGATACTTGGAAAAGACTAATACCTGAGGAATGGGGAGGAGGTGCTGGTAATGGATGGTTATTTGTTCACCCATTTGCTATTGATCCTGCTGATAACACGATTATGTATTTACCGCGATATGACAAGATTTGGCGAAATGATGACCTTCCGGCTGCAGACAATGATGACCTGACAGCTTGGGAACAAATCGGAACAGCAAGTGGAACCATCACTGCCATTGCCGCCAGTCAAAATCCCCAAGGCGTGGTTTATACGGGAACTTCAAATGGCAGAATATACAAGACCACAAATGCGCATACGTCTAGTGTTGGCACAACAGACTTGGTGACCAATAACATAAAAACCGGACAATACACTTCTTGCATCGCCATTGACCCGAATGATGCCGATCGAGTAGTCGCAGTGTTTTCTAACTATAACATCATTAGTCTTTGGTACTCAGAGGACGGGGGAGCAAATTGGGAGTCAATCGAAGGTAACCTAACCGGAACCACGGACGCAGGTGTGCCTGAACAACTGTATTACATCAGCGATGGCCCATCCATGCGTTGGTTCAAGTTCGCAAACACAGATAAGGGATATGTTTACCTCCTCGGAACCAGCATAGGTGTTTTCTCAACGCTGGAATTGAACGGAGACAGCACCATTTGGGTTCAAGAAGGTGCACAAACCGTTGGCAATGTGGTCGTTGACATGCTCGAATATCGGGCAATTGACCAGTGGCTTGTTGTGGGTACACACGGAAATGGCATTTACACGGGAAACATTGAAATGACGATAACGGAAGATTCCGTCATTGATACGACATCCACTGTCGTTGCACCATTGACTGGTTCATGTTTTGATTTTTATCCAAACCCTGCCAAAAACAGCATCCATCTGAGTTTGAAACAACTGAATGGATCGGAGCGATTCTCCATATTGGATGAGCAGGGGAGGCCTCTTCGTCATGAAATAATCAGAAGTTCAGAACAGGATATTGATTTGCAGCGGTTCCCAAATGGAGCCTATTTCATTCGATTTGAACAGGACCGAAAACCTGAATTTAGAAAGTTGATCATCAGGAGGTAACGTCAACATGGCTTTTGCACAAGGTTCTTGTAATTGAATTGATCACTCGCGCATCCCAGAGCATCCGATAGTGCCCACTGCCTTCCAGGGCAATGAGCTTCGTGCGCGGAAGCTTATTCGCAAGTTCTTCGCTGTATTTAAACGGCAGCATCTTGTCCTTCTGATCATGGATGAGCAGCAGGTGTTGATAGCTGATGCATGCCGTCTTTTTCAACATGGTTATTTCATCCAGCGATTCACCAAGAATTGACTCTGCTTTGCCAACCATTCCCTCGTATACACTGCCACTCAACTTCACCCTGTCTTTGTATTCCAGAAAAATGTCCTTTAAGTTCATAGGGGAGGTGAGGTAGACGAGCTGGTCGATTTCATAATTTTCTTTGGAAAGCGCATAGGAGCTGGTAATTGACCCGAACGAATGAGCCACCACAGAGAATGATGTAGAAGGATTAAAGTGCCTCAAAACAGCTCGCATGTGATTTGCCATCGTCATCAAGTTGGCACGCTTCTCTTCCGACAATCCGTGAGCTGGAGTATCGAAAGAAACAACATGGAAGCCTTCCGCTACCAGCGCTTCACCGATGCCGGACAAACTAGCTGCGTTAGACTCCCAGCCGTGCACCAGAAACACGAGAGGACCTTGCTTATCACCCAATTCATAATATTTTACGTTCCCATCGGGCGTGCTCAAGCTTTGCGGTGGATGCTCATCTAAAAATTCTTGTTCGTGCTTTCTAATCTTCAATTTCCTGGGGCGTTGAAAAATATTGAAGGCTTCATTCACCGCAAGCTCCGTGGAAATCATTGAAATTGCTTTGATGTAAATCGAGATTAGTTTGAGAATCGTTTTCATATTATACCAATCGGTATTTGCGTGGTTAAATTTTTTTAAGTCACCAATTCGTTATCAATCATCATATCGATATAGTCCATCATCTCCAGCAGATGCGCTTCATCGTGCATAAGCACGGATGAAAACAACGCTCCCTCGATCATGGAATACATTCTCCTGGCCGTGGACAGGCTGCTCACATCTTGCTTGATTTCACCCTGCTGTTTGCCTATCTCGATGATCTCAGCCATCTGATCGGTCAATCTTCGAATGATGTATTGTACCCGCTCTGTCAGCTTGGGATTCTGATTATTGGAATCGATGCCTACATTGATAATCGGACAACCACCAAAGGGCAGAGTGTGAGCATAATACTCCCGATAAAATCCGGTGATCGTTTTAAGCTTCAAAATCGCACCATCGACTGCGTTGATGCGGTCAGCCAGCGGAAAAATGACCTTCCTGAGGTTGTAGTTGAACGCTTCAATGGCTAGTTCTTCCTTACTCTCAAAGTTGCCATAGACAGCCCCTTTGCTTAGTCCGATCGCGGTGGTGATTTGCGACATACTGGTCCCGAAGTACCCTTGTTTATTGAAAACCGGAGCTACCTTCTCCAAAATGTGCTGTCGCGTGCGTTTTGCTTTCGAAATCACGGAACAATACTACAATAAATTATACCATTCGGTATATTTTATCAACCTCAAATTCTCTTTTCGGCCTCCCGGGCATCAGGTAATTTGTCATAACCGGATTAGAAGTTCTTGACGCTGCCTTATGCTTGCAGTAGGTGTATAATTCTGAAGTAGAGTGCCGCAGAATCTTTCATCCCTTCACTGGAAGATGGCTACTCTTTGGAGACGATCCGTACTGTTGCTCCTGCTTTGACCACGTATAACCCGGAGGCCAAGTGTCTTAAATCGATCACAATGAAACCTACGCCTTGATCAACAATCTTGGTTTGCTCAGTATGTCACGTCCTGACAAATTCAAAATACGGACGAGGCTCGGATTTTCATTAAAATGAATCGTGACTAACCCATCTGTTGGATTCGGAGCAACGGACAACTGCTCTTGAACCACTTTGTTCGAATTAAGCTGTACTTCCTCGATTTCAGAATAGCTGAACTCACCATCAATATCAGTCTGCTTAAGTCGATAATACGATATACCAACCAGCGGATCATTATCAACAGCATGGTAGGTCTTGTGACTATTCGAATTTCCCGATCCTTCTACACGCATAATACCTGTCCATTTCTCACCATCCACGGAGCGTTCGATGGTAAAGTAGTCGTTGCTGGTTTCAGACGCAGTGGTCCATTCCAATTCCACCACCATTCTTTCACTCAGCAGGGCTCGAAACTCCAGGAGTTCCACGGGAAGTGGCGTTTGCGATGAATTTATCGATCCAACTGTGAAATGATTGTTGTTATCAATGTCAATCCCAGACCATTGGTAGACACCACCACCCAAATCAACGGCTCCAGAAATTGAGGTGGCACCTGTTGCATAAACTCCATCATCATCGATCAACAACCTTAAGTCTGATGCAGTTATGCCACCGAACACTCCGCTTAGATCAAACGAAATAGTGGTTGTGCCAACCTCACCAACCTCACTAGCGGCCCAGTCCCGTGCCAGTCGCGCCTGTATTCCGCTGGGTAAATCAGTGATCCCAAAGGAGCTCATTGCACCATTATTGTGTCCCCAAATGAGGAACTCCGAATTACCAAGGTTGTTTGGTGAGTACATTCTCACAGCACCTGTTCCTTTCGCATCCGTATGATTTGTTCCGTCACTTGCCTGCCCGATTCCGGCCACTTCGTGATCGTAGCCTAAGGCATCTTCATCATAAAGGTCATCTGCAGTTAATGATAGTCCATATTTTGCCGCTAAGTAGTTATTGACAATAATGGTTCTGGCCGCATTGATGGCTGTATTGTAGATGATGAACTCATAGATGTATCCTCTGATTCCTCCATTGGACGTTGATGTGTGCCTACCGATTCTGGGATTCGGTGGAGTAGTGGCACCATCCGTTTCAGCCAGCGTAGCTTGCAACGAATTATTATAGTAGATACGATAGTTCACATTGTAGTTTCTTCGCATCTCGATAATCTTCGAATTCGTATTGATGCTTGTCGTTGTCAACGGGCCGCCTAATCCCCCGCCAGCGTCATTACGTTTTTGGTATCCATAAAAATTACCGGTGGCAGGTTTCAATGACACCAAATTGTTGGTGGCTGAAGTTCGGTCCAGAATAAAATGCCCACTTCCGTCAGTCATGGCGCCCGTAGATGTTGTAGTGTCCCTGAATGCTATCAAATAGGTGTAGCCGCTTGTAGAACTGATGCCCGGGGAGGGTCCATCAATGAACAAATTTCCAGTAAAACGGAGCGCAGGATAGCCATTGGCTGCATTTGTCTTGTACAAAGGCCTGCTTACTGAGGTTGTTTGATTTGCGTGTCTGGAATTACCGGATTGATCCTTCCATTGCCGAACACCTGTGCCGTTCGTGGCGAGTGTGGTTCCTGCGTCAGAGTATGCTTCGGCATCAGCCCTTAACCACATCATGTTGGTGAGAAAATCACCAACACCACCAGGGCCCAAGTAGCCAAGCGTAGAAGTGGACACAGGTTGCATGCTTCCGGCTATGATGAAGAATGACTTATTCGAATGAGTATAACTCATGGTCACACTTGCCGCGCCTGCTTCATCTGAAGTGGAGTGATAGAAATTTTCTGAGCTAACGCGTTCAGTTCTTTGAGTTTGTCCTGCCCCAGGAGTTGGATTCGCTTCTTTGGTGCCTAAAACATCAACCACCAAATGACCCGTAACACTTGGAATAGTCACCGATGACGTTGCCGAAGTTCCTGAAGCGCTTCCAAACGAATAAAATGGATTCACCTGATCAACTCCGGTGTAACTATTTGCACCAACCGCGATGGTTCGAGTCGAGTTCATTGTTATGGATACATTATGAGCCCCCGTAGCTGGCGCAACCAAATAATACATGGCAACCGAAACCTCGCCTTGCACTCCTGAGCTCAGCAACGTCATCGCGGTCCCATTATAAGAAACCGAACTTACACTACCACCTTTACTTGTGATTCCAACGATCAATATTCGGTTAGACCCTGAACAAGTGTGAGAAAAGGAAGTAGTAGTAATCTCGGTGGCTGCGTGCGTAGTTGAGGCATCAAACGCAATCGCCCCTTGAGCAGGCCCAGTGAATAATGCCAAGGTTAAGACCATTCCAAACAGAAAAAAACTGAATCGAAGACTGTCTTGAATAACAGCAAAATATCTTACAAAAAAAAGGATATTCAAATGGGGCTTCACTTAACTGCGCTAGGGACTTATACAAAGTAAGTGCAATTCATTTGATCATGGATGCGATTAAAGGAAATGCTTTAACCATCGGTGGTTAGCAACCATGGCTAAGGAACACTTATTGCTTTGATATCAATTCGGCAGAGCGCAGCGTTTTGATCACATACAACCCGTGTGGAAGCGCGCTGAGATCAAGTCTCATTTGGCTAATGCTGCGTTCAATGACATTAACCTGATCAGAAACATCAACTCCGGAAAGCGCAAGTACTTGAAAATTGAATAGTTCTTCATTGTTAGACAGAATTGTCACATATCCTGCAGTTGGATTAGGGATTATCGCTAAAGAACCATCATTAATGGTTTGTTCATACATCAGTACCTTCCTTATTTCCGAATAGGAAAATTTCCCATCTAAATCCGTTTGCTTCAGCCTATAAAAGGAAAGGCCGATTACCGGATTTCGATCAACAGTTTCGTATTCTATATAGGTTCTTGAGTTGCCGGAAGCGGGAACGCGTTCGATCGCAACCCAAGTTTCCTCATCAAAAGATCGCTCAATGGTAAAGTAGTCATTGTTAACTTCCGATGCTGTAGTCCAGGTCAGGTCCACCGCGTTGGAGTCGCTAACAATGGCAGAAAAGCTAATCAATTCAACTGGTAAAGGCGTTTGAGTTGAGTTGATCGAGCCAACCGTGAAGTGTTGATTGTTATCAATATCTATCCCCGTCCATTGATATACGCCTCCGCCCAGACTCGTGGCTCCCGCGGTTGCTGTTGCACCCGAAGCATAAACGCCATCATCATCGATAAGCAATCTAAGGTCGCTAGTCGTGATTGATCCAAACACACTGCTTAGATCAAATGAAATTGTAACTGTGCCAACTTCGCCCGTTTCGCTGGCGGCCCAATCGCGAGCCAGTCGAGCCTGAATTCCTGCAGGAAGGTCTGTTACTCCGTAGGAGCTCATGGCTCCATTGTCATGTCCCCAAATCAGGAACTCAGAATTACCTAAACCATTCGGTGTGTTTATTCGGACTGCTCCTGTTCCTTGTGCATCCGTGTGGTTTGTGCCATCGCTCGCTTGACCGATGCCCGCCACTTCGTGATCATACCCTGAAGCATCTTCATCGTATAGATCATTTGCCGTGAGGGCAAAGCCGTATTTGGCTGCCAGATAGTTGTTCACTATGATGGTTTGGGCGGCATTTATTGCCTCACTGTAGATGATGAATTCATAAATATACCCTCGTATGCCACCATTAGCAGTAGTTGCATGCCTTCCAATTCTCGGATTGGGTGGGGTAGTAGCTCCATCAGACTCCGCCAGCGTGCCCTGTAGGGAATTGTTGTAATAGATTTGATAGTTCGTGTTATAATTCCTACGCATCTCAATAACCTTCGAATTGGTATTGATGTTGGTAGTGGTAGATGGGCCACCCAGACCGCCTCCCGCGTCATTCCGCTTTTGAAAAGCATACACACTCCCAGTAATGGGTTTGAGCGAAACAAGATTGTTCGTTGCCGTGGTACGATCTAAAATGAAATGCCCACTTCCATCATTGATTCCTCCAAGTGATGTGGTAGTGTCTCTCAAAGCCATTAAATAAGTGTAGCTGCTTGTCGAGCCAATGCCCAGTGCAGGACCATCAATGAATAAATTACCTGTAAACCTTAGCCCAGGATACCCGTTGGCTGCATTTAAGTGATACAATGGCCTGTTTCCAGAGGTCGCCTGAGTAGCATCGCGTCCATTGCCAGATTGGTCATTCCATTGTCTAACCCCTACACCGTGAGTGGCTAGTGTAGTTCCAGCGTCTGAATAAGCCTCAGCATCTGCACGTAACCAAAGTTCAAGAGCATCAGTTCCATCACTTAAACCAACTCCACCCGGCCCCGTATGACCAAGCGCCAAAGTACCAACAACAAGAATATTATCAATGAAAATATCCTCATTAGTCTCGGTTGTAATACCCTGAAATGAAATCACAAGTGTAGAACCTGATAAGCCCGACTCACCGACCAATGTTGGATCCAAGCCATCGTCACACAAACTGCCGTTAATACTCATCTGAACGTTACCGCCTCCAACATTGTAATAAAATGTGACACAGTCTGTTGCATCCAGTTGGTTGTCATCCATGTCGACATCGATCGTGATGGTCACGTTAGAATATCCTGAAATATCAATAGTCTCTGATGTCCAAGTAGCTAATTCGTCCGTGTTGCTGATGTTAAATGCGTTGCCCTGCACACTAAACTCATTAGCCAGGTTGCAAGTAGCGCAACTGGTCGTCCAGTCATTTGTTGCAGGTGGAGTATTGTTGTTAGCACCTGTGGTTGTTCCGTTGGAATATCCGGAAAAGTTCTCTGACCAGATGGTTACCTGTGCCTTCATGACAGATGAGATAATCATCAAGAATGAGATTACAGAAACTAGGTATTGGGTAAGACGCTTCAAGTTTGGAATTCCTCAATTCTTACGCTAAAATATGCGAATTGGTTGAGTCCTGTGTATCAACACTATTCAAACTTGAGTCTTACACTCTCACGACTCTCATTCGATCCAACAATAGAAACGATGTCTCCAACCCGCAAACGGGTGTATCCATGAGGAACCAACACATCTCCGCGTCTCTTGATAGATAGTATAATAGTGTCCGAAGGAAGACGCAGATCACGGATGTAAACTCCATGCATGTCCTTATCCCGCACCTCAATGTCCATAGCATGTTGTTCACCCTCCAAACCGAGCAGGAGAGAGGCGGCCACCGGTGATCGAACAAACTGATCGAGTAGGCTGACCATCGCAGTGGCCGGCTCAACGATCAGCGCCCCCAGCGAGTGGAACTGATCAAATAACCGGTGGTTGTTCAACCTGACGATCACCTCCTTGGTTCCTACGCGTTCAAAGATCATGTTGCACAGCTTCAGGTTTTCCTCGTCACTCAATAAGAGTACGATGGCATCCGCTTTCTCAATCTGGATCGATTCGAGGTACTCGTATTCGAACCGTTCGAGCTGATGCAGAAGGATGCTGGAAGATTCCGCCTGTTCGTATTTTCCCGTAAGACCGACTACTTCTGCATTCCAGCCATGTTTAGACAGCTGCCTGGCAAGGGCCCAACCTTGAATATCGGGACCAAATATGAATACGTCTCGCTGGCCATCATACTCCGGTGACTTGGCCGGCAGCTTGGCTTCACCTACCTTCATCAATGACCACTTGAACAAAGGAGGGCCAATGAATTGATTCAGAACGATTACTGCAATGATTATGGATGAAAATTCGCCTCCCCATTCCGGGAATTCAAGCGCTACCTCTGTTGCCAATCCAAGCCCGACACCTGCCTGCGTGACGAATGGCATCCATCCAATCTTCCTGAACAATGGAGGATCTCCCGCCAAGGTCATTCCGGAAACAGAACCCAACACAAGCGACAGCAATCGCACCACAAAGAGTATGAGAGCAACCAGCCAAACATGACGCAACACATCTATGGAGAGCGTGGCTCCCGTAAGTGTGAAAAACGCCACATAAATACCCGGCCCAAATCGCTCGATGAAGCGCTGAAACTCCACCCGATATCGTGAATAGTTTGTTACATAAAAACTTGCAATGATGCACGCCAGCAGGGGTTCGTAATGAAACCCGGTTGCCGTCCAATCTGTGGAAAAATGAGCAACCTGATGCGAAACGAAGAAGACCGCATATCCTAAAGCAAGAATGATCAGACGTTTGACAAGCACTGGCAACTTAGTATTGAACACCAACATGATTAACCGAGCCAAACCATAGCCTATGAACACAGCAGTGAAGAGCTCCGCAACCAAAAGCAGGAGGATGAGCGGATCCATTTCATCACCGGAAATAAGCGTGCGTGCCATCGAGAAGCAGATTGCAAAGAGCAGGATCACCAGCACATCTTTTATTACTGTAACACCAATAGAAATCTGCGTAAACGGGCCTTTAGCGCGCATTTCGTTTATCACAGCAATGGCAGAGGAAGGGGAGCGAGCGATGAAAATAGTGGCGATCAAAATCGAAACCGCCACTTTGCTGGTGACACCCATGGCGCTCATGAAAGGAATGTAGTCGGCAAGAAGAAACACCGCCAGAGCGCTGAACCCAAAGGTCACAACCAGTTGACCAAACACGTTCCAGAGAATACTGCGAATCTGAGTTCGAATATTCTTGAGAAACAACTCGTTGCCTGCGGCCAACGCGATGAACGCCAACGCCAGATCATTTACAAACAACAAGTCCGATACGGCATCTTGTGGAATAAACCCAAGTACGTAAGGCCCGCAAATCATTCCGGCAACGAGAAAGCCGGTTATGAGAGGTAGCTTCACTTTTTGAAAAAATCTGGAAGCGTGCTGAGAAGCAAAAAGCACCCAAATGAATCCTAGGATATAAATGAAAAACTGAGTCAAGTGAAGCTGAATGGGGCTTCAAAATATGAAATGTCATCCAAAGCGGATAGCCTCAATGTCGCACGGTGCTGATCTTGTGCTTCATCAGGCCCGCTATGTTGCGGGCTTTTAATTTGGCCTCATCCGCCTTTGTGCCTTCAAACAACTCGTTCACGGTTTCTTCAAACAAATTAAGCCACGTTTGAAAAGCCTGGTCGGTGAGTGGAGTTTTTTGATTCAACTGAAGGTGAACCATCATCGCATTTTCCACGATAGGTGCTCGGGAAGGAAAGAAGCCCGTTCCGAAACTCATAGAGTGATTTCGGTAGGTGATAAGAAGGTCTATTTGCGCCACATCAGTAAAGATGCGGGCAATGTCGCTTTTCAGAGCTTGTATAAAACGCATCAATGAGCATTTTCACATCCTCCATACCTTGAATATCACGTAATAAAAAACGAAACTGGCTTATCGACTTTAGTGAATGTGAATTTAAAACCGCCTCCTACTGCTTTAGTCGTAATCTTGCCCTCGAATTCCACCCATGAAGCTTGACGACTATCGCATAGCCGAAGGGCATCAAAAACCAGCATTTCAAAGCTGGGCCATTGCGAAGAAGCCTATGGACATTCAATACAAAAATCCATTCCGGTTAATTCTGAAAGAGAGGACGTCCTGGCAATTGCCCAAACAGGCACCGGCAAAACAGCAGCATTCGTTATTCCCATCCTTCACACATTGCAAGAACGCGGCAAAGTAAGTGGCAGGGCAGATGGATGAAGTGCGCCTCGTAATGACGCCAACCCACGAGTTGGCGCTAGAGGTCGATTCTGGTGTTCAAAACCTTGGGGGCAAACACGCGTCAATCTTTTGTATTCACGGTGGAGTAGAGCAGCAGCCAATAAATCGAGCAATCTTCGGAGAAAGGGGTAGACGTACTCATCGTCACTCCAGGTCGAATGTTCGATTTATTGCATCAGGGCAGTTTGCTCGTTCGGGGTAGAGATTCTCGTGCTGGACGAGGCCGACCATATGCTCGACCTGGTTTCATTAAAGATATTCGTGACGTCATCCGACACCTGCCTGATTCTCGACAAACGCTGTTCTTCTCTGCAACGATCAACGAAGAGATCAAGAACCTGGCATACCTCGCTCGTGCGCAACCCCATTCGCATTCAGATTTCCGCCCAACGATCCGGTCGCGTTGGAGAACATCACGCACAGCGTAGCCTTCATTGCCATGGATGAGCAAGCGGTTCTTCCTCGAAGCGCTCATTAATAACAACGCAGACAAAAAGATGTCAGGTTTGTGGCGAACCAAGGTTCAGAGCAGAACGGGCCGCAAAAGCGCCATGGAGCGAGTGGGTCGGACCTGCGCACCATCCACAGCTGTGATAAAGAACACGCAGATCGAGAACGAACCATGAAGCAATTCAGAACCGGTGACTAAAAGTGCTTATCGCTACTGATGTTAGCGCTAGGGGCATTGATATTCAATGTGAGTTTTGCATCAACTACGACTTACCTGAATCATCTGCTCACTACGTGCACTGCGGGCAGAATGCGGCTGCGGCAGCGAAAAAGGTGCAGCTCATTCCTTTTGCAGCGAAGAGGAGCGACCGAAATCGAAGAAAACCTTGAAAACCCATCGCCAGACTTGAACTAAGCCGCTCGGACTATAGCTCACAGTTGAAAGCACCAAAGATCAGAAATACGACTGGCAGGCCTTGATCGATGAGGCCGAAGCTGAAAAGCTAAGCGCAAAAAGAAGAAGGGGAAGAGGTGATGAAGCCGCGACTCTGACTCACCCGGCATTTTCAAGAACTCGAAGCAAAGCCTGAATGTCATCCGCATCGTTGAAGGCGTTGACAGCAACGCGCAGTGCTGTTCCTCGAACCGACACATAGACGTAATTCTTTGCAAGGTTTTGCCGTACCGTTTCTGCATCCGTCCCTACAGGCAGCTCACCAACTCGATGATGTGATTCGAGCGATAAGCTTGGTTCTCAACTGCAATGCCGACATCTTCCATGTATCTCAATAGGGGCATAACCAATTCCTGTGGCTGGCTTGAACGCCCTCAGGCGTCCATTTACTTACCTGTTTCAACCCCTTCAAGAAGCATGGGAAGTAAGATGAATTGCGAACTCTCTCCGATGCTGTATCGTGCTGCTCCGGGTTGGTAAACAGGGTCATAGTCGGTGAGGTGGCTGAAGTCTTGGGCGTTGGTTCGATTCATCCATGTTTCTTCTAGCGGAATACCATCGTTGAACGTTTCACCTATGTATGCCATACCAATCGAGTAGGGGCCCAGTAGCCATTTGTAGCCTGCACACACCAGCGCATCGATATTGTAACGCATCACGTCCATGTGCATAGCACCGACAGACTGGGTGCCATCCACTACGAATTTGGCTCCTACCTCACGACAGCGTTGTCCGGATGCGCTCCAAGTCAAACTTTAGTCCATTCATCCAGTGCACGCTCGCCAACATAACCACAGCAGTGTCTGCATTGATGCTTTCCAACAACTTCGTGTTCCCAGTTTTCGCCAATCGACTCTACTCGAATCAGGCTTAATGATACGCTTCAGCACCGTGTGCATCACACCAGCGCTTCACGGCCATGTACCCACTCGGGAACTCCTTGTCCACAACGATCGCATGCTGGCCTTTTCGATACGGCACATTTCGAAACACAGAGGCCAGCCCGTAGGAAACTGAAGAGATCAATGCCACCTGCGATGGATGGCAATGCACCAGCCCTGCAAACAGATCGCGTGCATCGCCCACACCTTCAAAGAAGCTTTGAGAATTGTAGTCCTGCGGATTGCGCTCCCGTTCCAGCGCTTGCAGAGCAGCTGCCTCGGCCGATTTTAGCAGCGGAGCCTTGTATGCACAATTCAAGTAATGCGTGCCCTGGCGAAGAGAAAACAAATGTGATTGAGGTTCCATGATTGTAAGCTAAGGCAGGAAATGTAGGACTTCTGCCGGTTGTCCGATGCTTACTTCACCAACACCTTTTGCCGTTTAATCACACCATCGCTTAATCGAAGCTCGATGATATACGCGCCACTTGGCATCTGTGATGCATCCCAAACCAGAGAGGAAGGGCTTTCACCAGTGTATACGACTTGGGCATTGGCAGAATAAACGCGTACCTCTTTCACAGGTTCCTTGCAATAAAATTGCCGCCCTGCTGTCGGGTAAACACTCACATTGTTCTTGGATGACAATGAGCCAACGGCTGTTGAACTATCGGTCGTGTCCATTGGAATTTCCATGTGAATCACCACCGCATTGGGTCGGATTAACCCACCCGTTCCAGGCATGACCAAGTCACTGAGGTAATTACCGGCCGAGTCATAACGCTTTACGCTACCCGTACCACCATTACCAATCAGCAAAGAACCATCTTCCATGAAGGCAAATCCCTCACACTGATCCAACCCCGTAATCCACGTGTCGATGTAGTTTCCGGCCGTGTCAAATCGTTTCACCGCATCGCCATCAAAGTCGAGCACGTGCAGCACGTCCTCCTCGTCAAACCAAATGTTCGTGGGCCCCGCCAGTGCTGAGTCCACGAAGGTGCTCACATAGTTACCGGCAGTATCAAAGCAGTCCACCTTGGCATCGTAGTAAGAAGAAACAAACAGGAAACCCTTGGAGTTCCAGTCGATGCCTATGCTGGCGTTCACACCCGTGTTGGTAAACACGTCCACAAACGTGCCGTCCAACTCATAGCGGAGCACTTGATTCGACCCTGCCCATTGCAATACGTAGAGCAGGCTGTCCGGCCCGATCACGATGCGCGTAGGATCGCTTAGGCCACTGGCAAAGGTGCCTACCCAAGCGCCTGTTTGTGCGTTGTACGTATTGATCCGGCCGGTACTGATGTTTGGGATCAATACCGTGCTATCCTCGTCCAGAAAGAGAATGTCCTGCGGCCAGCCCAGGTTTTCGGTGGTGAATACACCTACAAACTCACCGTCACCGCTGTACTTCAGGATTTGCCAGGGCCCGTTCTGAAAATCCCCAACATCACTCACATAGATAAATGGTTCTTGGGCTAAGGCAGTAGTACTTATGAAAAGGGAGAAAAAGGAGACAAAAGCAAGGCGAATAAAAATAGGCATGGCAGGTTGGTTTTCAACGAAGTTGATCTAACCATCGTGCAATTAAAACTTGGAGTTAGAATACGGTGCATTTCGGATTAATTAAAGACATGTTGCCTTATGTTTGTTACATACACTATTAACCGCATACTATGAAAACAAACGCGCTATTCCTTTCAATCCTCCTCATTGGTTCTGTACTTACCATTGGTTCCTGCTCGAAGGATGACGATGATGATGACGATGACAAAAAGACCATCGTAGAGAATGAGGACGAAACCGAGGAAATCAAAAAATACACGTGTGAGTGTGATGTGAACTACAACGCAGGAACCACGCATGAAACGATTTACCTGGAGTCAACACCCGATAAAATCCAGAAGGCCTGTGAGGATGAGTCTACACATACGTCATTTGGAAAGACATGTACATACACAGAAGGCTGGTGACCCAATCAATATTCGGAGAAAGTGACGCCATAACTTTCTCGCAAAACACACGCGAGGGCAAGAAGTCGCTCGCGTGTGGCATTTTCCACAGCCAATTCCTGATAACTGAAAAATGGGAGGGAAGCATCCAATGCACGCTTGGCTAATTTTAAGTGCAGCAAAATCGAACAATCATGAATCAGGAATTACAAACCCAAATAGACGCACTAAAGGCCACCCTCACCGGAAACTTCATGGAAGACATGGAAATCCGCGACAAAATCCACAACCTAGAGATGACCCTTAACGGTGTCCGGCCAAGCAACTCTGAGTTTGAGTGTGTGGGTTGTGGTAGTTAGCAGTGTTTGAGCCATATCCTCAGGTCTCGAAGAGCGAGGGAGTTTCAGAGGAAGGGTGAATCACGCCCTTACAGTGTCCAAATCGTAACAAAGAAGAGGACAAAACGATACAAGATCACAATCACAACAAGACACAGCATCAAGCCAAGAGTCTTGAATATCGTGGTCACTAAGCCTTGCTGGTAAAAAGTGCGCAGAGCAGAAAACAGATACACCCCCAGCACAGTGAGGGCAAACGCCACCACACCCGTACCATTCCAATTCACTTGAATGTTGTACCCAACCGCGCTCGCCATCCACCAAAGGCTAAACAGCAGGTAGGGCAGCACGATAAACACACCAAGGAGCAAGAAAGAAATGAAACTCAGCGAAAACATCAGGTGATCGAAGAAATAAGTCCACCGGAAGTTGAAGATCATCAGCGGCACGGCAAATAGTAGCGCCAATAACAGAATAATGATCTTCGAAATGTTGCTTGAATGGTCATTGTAGGTCGCAACGAACGCTGCTTCTTCCATTCCGCTCTCATCCATCTGGCTCACCCCATAGTCATGGATCAAACTGCTATATGGCTGTCCGCCCGTTTGACTCTGAAAGTTTGTGTTGAACGTGTCAAAAGGAGCAACGAGAAAGTAGACAAAGTTGATCAGGAAGAAAAATTGAAGCGGGGATAGATATGGCTTGCGTTTTCCATCAACGTATTCGCGTGCCAGCAGTCCCGGGCGAAAAAACATAAGTTTCATACTTTTCATCATCCGCGAATCAGCAAAGGTGAATGCACTCAGCACCTGCATCAGAAAGTGACGCAATGTGCGTTCTTTAAGGTCAACCACCTTTTCTCCGCAAGCCGCACAATAGGGTCCGGATAGCGCGCTACCGCAACTCACGCATTGATTAACCCTGCTGTGCTCCATGTCGGCCAAGGTAACCCGAATTCAATTTCCACATGCTTCTAGCTGAAGTCCACAAACAAAAAACGCAACCGAAGTTGCGTTTTCACAAAGTATCTCATCAGTAATTAATGTGCTTCTTCAGTGCTTTGCTGAGCGGCTGTCGAGTCCATGCTCTGCTCAGCAGCGCTGGCTGCTTCAGCCTCTGCCTTCGCAATAGAGTCAGCCACGGCTTGTTGGCGTGCCGCCTCCATTTCAGCAGCTTTAATTGAATCCTGCGCCTGTTGTGCAGCATCCCCTGAACCTGAATTGCAAGAAACTAGAACAATAGTCAAAAAAACAGCGGTTATCAACGTTGTTTTCATAGTGTAAGTGAAATTTGATATAAAAGTATATGGGTCCATTGAATTAAAAGATGCTCACCCCATGAGGTTATAAGCTTAAATTGTTAGCAACTAGAGGGTTATATCGTTCTATTGGACATAATTATAATAGGTGTATAAAACGAACATTCCCAGCAGTATCATACCCTGGTAGCGCTCTAGAATGTGTCGCTTACCTACGAACATGAACGCAAACAACACCAGGGTTCCAAACAGCAGAATCGCAATATCCTGAGTGAAGGAGTTGTTGGTCTCTACCGGATTCACCATAACGCTGATAGGCAAAATGAAAAGCAGGTTAAATAGATTAGAACCAATCACATTACCCAATGCGATGTCTGGTTTTCGCTGAAAAGCTGCGATGATTGTGGTAATCAACTCAGGCAACGAGGTACCAGCTGCCACGATGGTCAGCCCAATCAATTTTTCGCTCATGCCTATGGTACGAGCCAGCCACACCGAGTTATCCAACACCAATTTGCCCCCGACAAACAAAAACAAAAGACCAACTAATATGGTGATAACTGATTTCCCAATGCTCCCGCTGATTGGCTGATCCGATGCCTGATCGGGAGCCTCGCTCAGCGAGCGATACACATGATATATAAACACGGCAAAACCCGAGAGCAGCAGCAAAGCCTCGACCCTGGTTATGAAAACAGCGGTTATTCCACCCATGTTTCCAGTAAATGCCGGAGTCAACAGCAATAAACCGGCTGCGGCCAGCGCAGAGAGTGGAACTTCCTTCCAAACTGTGGAACTCTGCGCCTTAAGCGGCAATATCAGCGCAGCAATCCCTAGGATTACGAATAAATTGAAGTTGTTGCTCCCGATCAAGTTACCCATCACGATGTCGCTCTTTTGCTCAACAGAGGCATACATATTCACAACCAGCTCCGGTAACGATGTTCCGAAGGCAACTATCGTAAGGCCTATGCTCAATTCACTAATGCGATAGCGCCTGGCCAGTGTCGATGATCCTGAAATGAGCCAATCAGCCCCTTTGATCAAGATGAAAAAGCCAAGGCTGAGTATAACGATATTCAAAACCATATCATAAGGCGAGGGGGTGCCACCCATGCATTAATAGAACAGTGCCAAAACCAACGAGGTAGGCCAGCACAACAAACCATGCATTTGAAATCCATTTGACTGTGGATCTTGCTTCTGGAAAAAGCCCCGAGATGGCCACTCCGGCCGAGGAACCAAACCAGATCATCGATCCGCCAAAACCAACCGCATAGGCAAGGATGCCCCAGTCATATCCGCCTTGCGACAGCGCCAACTTCGTCAGTGGAATATTGTCAAATATCGCTGAGACAAAGCCGAGTGTAAGCGTGCTAATCCATGTAGGTTCCGGCAATTGATCAACCGGCATCATCGAAGCCGCAAAAACCAAACAGATTAGAAATATGGCGCCCTTGAACGCACTCGGCATGCTTGACCATTCATAGTTCACAAACAGTAGTGAAACTCCAATAGCCAGCCAAACACCGGCAGCAGGGAAATCAATCAACACGTTGGCAGCGATCACCCCGGCAATAATCAGCGCACTAGCGATCAGGTACTTGGATTGCACCCTGATTCCGGGTTCTGCATCCTTTTGAATAGGGTGGTAAGACTGTTGAATAGTCCCACCCATAATCGCCAACAAGGTCACGCAAGGGATGCTGCCCAAATAGGCGTGCACAACACCGAATGCCGGAACACCGCCAATCCACATCATCGTGGTCGTGGTGTCGCCAATCACACTGCCCGCACCACCGGCATTGCTCGAAGCCACGATGGAAGCTACAAACGCAATGTGCACCTTGCCGTGATAGACCTTTCGCGCAACGGTCCCTCCAATGATCGCAGCAGCGATGTTGTCGAGAAACGTAGACAAGATGGCTACTGCTACGATCAACAGCGCCCCGCCTTTCCAGTCATCGGGCAAGTAGTTTGGCAGCAGGTCGGGCAACTTGCTTTTTTCAAAGAATCCGGTCAAAACCGCAAAACCCACCAACAAACCAAGAAGGTTGACCAGCGTCAAACTCTCGTGCAGTAGGTGATGCGCCATGTCCAACTCGGTGAACATCAGCTTATAGACTGCGATGATCACCACGCCTGCGATCGCAATCGGAAACACATGCTTGTGAAACACTGCAATGGAGAGCAACAGCAACGCAAAAAGCACAAACTCGATAGGAACGTGAGTAAAAAAGCTCAACAGCAATGGGTGTGTATCCAACAACACACACCCAAATTGAAATGGGAGAATCATAGTAAAATAAGATCAGGTAATGATGAGGTAAAGCGCCAATAAGGCGATAACAACTAGGGTGATGATCATGGCCATGCGGTTGCCGCGTGATTGGGCCTCATCATCATCAGGGGAAAATGATGTATTCATAAATCAGGAATTTGTTGAACAGTAAATGAAAAAGACTGCCTCGAATGCAGTCATGGAGAAGTGAGATTCTCCTATATGTTCAACTGGTGCTTGATGCGCAGAACATCCCTCGCAGAAGGCATGTCAAATGCCTGAGGTGGACATAATACTGTGCGAATAGAATAGAGGTCGGTCGCAAGCGCAGGGCTCTCCGATCCCCATTTTGTCTGAACAATTCTTGGCGCTTGCCAAAAGGCCAAAACATCACCTTCGCCAGCATGCAATCCATCGGCACAAACAGTGCACTCATCAAAATCTGTTGGAATGGAGGAATGAGAATCGACCTGTGCTGGCGCACTCAGTAGCAAAAAGACTAACTGAAGCTGGATCAGAAGGTGCATGGTCGTTTATCGCTCAACGGGGTCAAAGGTAGATAGCCCACTGACTTCCAACACAGTGGTCAAAAAATATAGTTGGCTTTGTAGGGGTTTCGGCTTGCACTTCTTTTGAATCCGCACTCTATGCTTCGAGACGCTCCCTTCGGTCGCCCTCAGCATGACGAGTGCTACGTTTTACACTATCTTAAGGAGCTCCAATAGAACCAATACTTTTTTCGAGCGTCATCCTGAGGAGCCGCGCCATGGGCGTGGCGTCTCGAAGGACTAGCGAGTACCACTCATGTCCTCGAATCCCCATTCTTGCTGGAAGTTCTGCGTTTCGAAAGCTCTACCAACAAATCAAAGTCACCATTGATTAGCGCTTCTTTTTTCTTTCGACTCCAACCTTTGATTTGCTTTTCGATGGCGATTGCTTGATTGGGATCGGACACTCGTTCAACAAAGGCCAGTGTTAAAGGAAGCCTGGATGCTGTGTATGAATCCGGATTAAGTCGAGATTCATGCTCGTTCAACCTGCGTTCCATGTCATTGGTCACGCCAGTGTAATAGCTGCCATCAGAACATTTAAGAATGTAGACGTACATCACTCAGTCAAATTTATCATTTCACTTCCGCAACCTCTGCTTCGAGACGGCCTTTTCAAGACCTCCTCAGCATGACGGTTGCTTGTGTCAACGCTTCACTTAATCGAGCCACATCCTGAGGAGCCGTACTATGGCGTGGCGTCTCGAAATGCGAAGCACTACGAAGTAGCAGTGCAACTATTCACGAATACAACTGAAAATAAACAACCAAACGAGTAACGAAAGTGAAGAGCAATCATTCCAATGAAATAGTACTCGTCATACTGAGGTCAGCCGCAGGCTGAGTCTCGAAGTATAAGAGTACGATACCCAATCCGTAAATAGAATCGCATCCTACTGAATCCTGATAATCTCCACCCTTCGGTTTTGCTTTCGGCCTTTTTCAGAATCATTGCTTTCCAGCGGTTCTGTGTCTCCCTTGCCTTCTGTTCGTAGCCTCTTTGAGTCAATGCCATGTTCATACAGCGCATTCTTCACAGCAACGGCTCTAGCTTTGGACAATTCCATGTTTCCCATCGGGTCTCCAACGTTGTCCGTATGCCCAATAATGTTGATGTTGATCTCTGGCTGCTCGATTAGAAAATCCGCCAAACCAATGATCACATCCATCGACTCTACGGCCAACTTCGCTTCACCCGATTCGAAAAGGATGTTGTTGAGCTGAATAGAACCCGTTGATGTCAGTTGCTCAAAATCCAAATCGATGGGCGGCTCCTTTCCGATATATACATTGTCTATAAAATAGTAAGCGTAGGGCGACTCAGTCGCAGACTTGTGCTCTCCAATTTGTTTTATCGGTGAGTCGGCCAGCGACCTGAAGTTGCCTAATATGATGTATTCTTCGCCTCCCTTGGCCACAAACGTCCCGCTCACCTTGGTCCAATAACCTGACAGGATGTAATTACCCGTGTCGTTCTCAAACGCTCGACTCAGATCAGTCAATGGATGGGCCATGGAGCGGTTCATAGGCTTTCGGATGGCCGCCATCCCAAAAGAAGAAGTGGTGTAGGCAGAAATAGCACCATTGGATAGATAGAATTGAATGTAATACGTTGTTCCCTTTACCAAAGGCTCGGCCAGCCGCCCTTGGAGATACTCTCTGTTGGTGCTGTCCAACACCGCCATTCCGGCATAGCCCTTGCCGTGTTGCGGTAATTGCATTCCCCAATGCGACTTTTCAAATTTCCCATTGGGCGCTTCAGGCGCCTTCACATGTTCAAACAAGGTGTACCGAAACGGGTGGAGGAGGTCAGGAGAGCCTTTCGTGGGAGAATCCCAATCCACAAACATTCCCATCCAACTGCGCTCACGTGCCTCAGGCGATCGATTCACCTGTTCGAAGCTGCCATTCTTCACCAGGTTTTGGGCTTTTATTGAGATAGACAGTGCAACAACGAGAAACAACAAGAGCAGTCGCATGATGACAAAGTAGCGAGATCGACTTAAACCCATTCTATCGATCATAAACTAATCGACTAAGAACCGGTGCTTGTAGATCAAATTGAGCAAAGAGTGTTGATTGCCAACAAGAAACCAAAGCAAGTGCAGCTAAACGGAGATTGTAAAACTATTGCTGGAATACGGTGCAGACCCGACCGTGCCTTATCCTGATGTCGATGCCCTGAGCAGGGTAAAGAATGATACGATTAGGGGAATACTGGAGAAACAGGTTCGGCTTAGGGGTACTTAAGAGTAGTAGGATCTTAGCCTACCAGAAAGCAATTGCACAAGAGTTTGGGGAACAACTTTTTTCTTAGCCAGGGAACGTCTTGATCTCTTTATCCGAAGGCGGCTTTTGCGCGAAACTAGCGGCTGATTTAGAGCTCAAAAAATAAGTAATAAGAAAAGGTGCTGACTCGTGGTATTTTTGTGTAAACCGTCAGTATATGCATTTCGAACTATACATTTTCAATAAGGATACGGATGCCAGTGATATTCAAGAGGTTATGAGTATCAAAAGCTACAACACTCGAAGCATGGTTACAGAATAAAGTAGAATCTTGATGAAGTAATTTATTGTGATTTCGAGGAAGGTATTTTTTCAAGAGATCTATCACTGTACAAGTCAAAGTTCAGACAAGTGACTATACTCTTCCAAAAACTTCTCATTCTCTAGTGTGACCAGAAGTTAAGAGGACCAGCTCATATATCTTTGTTTAGTCAATCAGAATACTTATTTGATGAACCTCAATTCATCTTTGAAACCAATTCTTCTGTTGCTAGAGAATATCGTGTGACGCAGAACTTTTGGCTAGATGGCATTTAAAGCAAGAGTCTCTAGAGTCAAGAATACTTAAGAAATGCATTGACAAGGTTAAATCCATTGTCTGCAATACATTGATGAAAGGATAAAAGACTTTCTTCCATACAGATCCCAAGGAACAAAAAGCGGTCGAATCAGCAAAGAAGCTGTTTGATGACTTGAAGAATGAGACGATGGAAGCTTTGATTGATCAATCAAATGGAGTTTCTCTGCAGGTCTCCCAGAGCAGGCCTTACAACAGTGTACAGCTATCAATTTATGAAGCTATAGCAAGGCTTCCATTTCCTCTTTCAAATGAAGACTACGACAAAGTCTTCTCTGTGCTATACAGAGAAGTGGGTGAACGATCAATTGACCCGCTCCCTGAGTTGAGATGCTTGACTAAACTTGGGCTTGATGAACAACTATTAAAACTTGGGAGCAAATCTGACCAAGCTTTACCAAGAAAGCTTTCTCTTTGGAAGGAACGACAGAAACCGTTGGACGTTTCAATGTCGGGAGTTTTATGAGGTTTTGCACTCATCGAATCATTGCCGAAAGAACACCTACCTAGAGTCTCATTCCTCAACTTGGTTGAGCCTTTTGAATGAGTACATATCTCTTGATGGTACCATACCTTACTGCCGCCATGAGGCAATCTATGAGCTAGTTTGGGCAACTCTCAGGCCAGGATTTTCCCGAAACTTTTGGTAATCCACTTCACGGGTTAGAGGAGTTGGTAAAAGATTATTTTCAAGACTTAAGCAAGTACCCAAACTCTCAATCGATAGAGAATGCCTTGAATTTGGCAACGATTCTGTATGCAGCTACCAAACTGGACTTGATCAATTTGTCCGAAGAACTAATTGTGAATTGGTTCGATCAAATTGAAGCGATAGTGCAACAAAGCCTAGACAAGTCTACAGAGCCTTTTGAGAAATGCTCTCTGTTAGAAGTGATGGGATTCCTAAGAATGCACCAAAGGCAATATGGATTTCGGCAATTGAAGATCAGTGAAGTCATGGAGCCTTTTGAAAAAATCTTAGAGCTGTTGAATGAATCGCCTCAATATCCTGTATCCCAGTTAGAAATCAGATTGATTCCATAGTTAAGATTTTAATACGAACAGGACATGACAATGATGCCGTAAGTTAGAAAGTTATGCGGAAAACCTTCAACCACACATTCAAAAAAGAGAGTACAGCTGCACAACTATGTAGAATTAGGTGAACTATCACAAATCTACCAGATCCTACACACATTCTTAAACGATGAACTATTTCCATAGGGCCAAGGACTTATGGTATCAGAATGAGACTATTGAAGACTATGTTTGGGTGCCTTGAGTATTGCTCAATTACTGTACTTCCATTAGGTATGGGGCTTGCATCCAAAATACTACGGGCTTTGTGGTGTTTTGGAGTATAAGGATTTAATGATGGTAAGACTGGTATATTCAAGAGAATAGCTGATTCAGCAACTATAGCTTGATCATACAGGCAGACTTCCAACAAGGCGCGTGGATTAGTGCTCTCCAAGACCTGGAAAGGTATTTTGTAGCGAGAAGAGAGTTTGATCCAAATCCAATGGACGTCATTGAGGATGCTATATATAGGGAAAGTCTTTTTAATGCGGCACTGATAATTGCAGCTGCACCGAAAGTGTCATCCCAAGTTTATGGATACATAGAATACATCAAAAGTCAAATGGGTGACTTCTTTGACTCAGAGCTAGCTCATCTTGTTGATGAGGTTAATCGGACAATTGATGAGATGGGACTTGACACGTTATTAAATGCAAAACTATTGTCATCTCCATTCTCTGATTTAGGTGCTCAGCGAACCATTGACTGGAAAGCTCTTGGAGTTCAGTGGAAGGTTACTTTCGATAATGACTTCGTCACTAATTCGGTAGCTGAAGAATTCTGCGCCTTTATGCAGATAATTCAGGTGGAATTGGCACTCACTAAAACAGACCTTCACCTAATAGGAAATACAATGAACTTTAGTGTTTCATTATCAAATGAAATAAAGGAACCTGTGGTGATTAGACATAATCGAGGCGAATACGAATGGAGATTGTTTCTTCCTGTGTTAGACAACGATGCTAAAGACTTCAGGATGCACAACGCCCAAATGTCCACGACTGTACAATTTGTTCTAAATCTTATCAGCTTGCTTCCAAAAGAGGAGTTTAAAGGAATCTATTTTAAGCTCTTTGAGAACAATGGTTTAGCACAAAAGACAGTGTCTGCAAATTCCTATCAGCGCATGTATAGGCGACTAGTAGACCAAAAGCAATTTGAGGAAGCACAACGCTCGAATTTTGAAAGTGTAGATCATCCAGTTTTGTTAAGCCAACACCCAGCCTTAAATGCCGAAGATTCGCTTAGTCCTAAATATGATCAAGAAGCCGCGAAGGATCGAATTCGAATTAGATATGAGAAAAGCCTTAAGCCAATCCAAATAACATTCGATAAGCTGATAAAGGACGAAAAGTTCCACGACCTAGTTCGCCAATTGAGAAAGGATGGGTGGCTAGACTGGCAAATTCTGATGTCATTAACCAATGCAGTTTGCAACTATAAGGCTAACCTGCTAGTTCAAGGCAAGCAATATGTGACTCATGAAAGTTTTGCAAAGGATTTTAATAAAGGCTTTCAGTCATTCTTTGATGAAGAAGAGAGTTTATCTAACTATGTTGATATACCCTTCGAAGAAATTCGCTCGGATTTAAAGCATCAACTGGAGCTATTATCGATACATGTTCTTCCAAGCTTTGATCTTGAAAGCAAGTCTGAAAAACCGGACGTTAAAGGAATAAAAGAGATGCTTCAAAAGCGGTTTAACTTCATGACCGATGACACAAGCGGTGAAAACCCTTTGGCTGTGATTTCCACCTGACCGAAAATATGTTGGGTTTCGCTACAGAAAATTTGGTAGTCTACTCTTTGCTAGAAGTTTCGCCTTTCGTGATTACAATCTTTCCCTCTCGGTGACTCACATTGATCTCAGTACCACACTCAAAGCCCGCCTCCTTTAACCACTTCCCGCAAAGCCGAATCTCCGGGAACACGACCGAAGTAATGGAGTATTTGCGGAAGAAGTGGTTGTAGTACTACTCCAAAATCCCCCTCAAAAAATCATTCTCCTGCAAACATTGCTCACAGAAGGTGTTTCTGAGTTGCTCGTGGTCAAATGCCTGAAAGGGCAGACCGCACTCGCTGAAAAACAGGTTGCACCAGTATTCAGGCGCCATGCGCGCTGCCTCTTCAATCAATTGATCGTAAAACACCTCGCTGCCATACGTGCTCACGTGCACGTATTCCAGCGGCAGGGCGTAGGCATTCACCGCGTCCACGTGGCGGTAGGGCCGCACAATGGTCAGCGCCAGTTCATTACTTCCATAAAACACGGCCGCCTTGGCCAGTTGCAACACCACGGTGTCGCTCAGTCGGTTGTTTTTCACATACCAATCCATCACCTCACCAATGCTCTTGTAGGCGCCCGCCTCATTGGCCTGTGGGTCGCTGGCAAAAACCTCGTTCAGCAGCAGCATGTTCAAGTTAAAGTTGATCAACTCAATTTGCTGCCGCGCCACGCTGTCGCGCTCGTAATACCCCTTCAATTCCTCCAGCTCATTCAGGTATTGCTGCACCGTTTCGCGGCTTACCTTTTCTTCCTCGTCCAGCTTCCGGGCCTGCTCAAAGAGGTAATTGTATACAAAGGCATTGCTCAGATTACCCCGTTGCCTCAGCAGTTCTTCCTCCGCTTCCGCGTGTTGGCGGGGCCACTGGCTGTTTCCGGCAAAAGCCATAGGGTAGGCATAGCCATACAACACATAGAGCTCGTGCAGGGGCAGCAACTCATCGCAGAACTTCGGAATAGAAAAAACACCCAATTCAGCCGTGTCCAGCCGTCCTTCCATCACCATGCGATGCGTGTAGCGAAAGAGGTCGTAGATGCGATCCAGGTAATAGGCGTTGCTGTCCGCATGGGCCGTGCTGCCTGTCAACCATTTGGAACACCGTCCAAACTCATGGCTGATATAATAGGCTCGTGTTTGATCGTTAAACGGGATGGTGTAGTAAATATTCACGTTACCAATGCGGGTTCTTGCCAGCAGGGGTTCAAGCGAGTCGGCCAATCCACCTTGGTTCACACGCTTGATCAACTGATCTCGGCTAAGCGCACCCAGGTGCTTCCATTGAGGCGATTTGGCCAATTCATCATAGAGCTCCGTATCAGCGAGTCGTGCCGTGGCAAACACATAAATACTGTCCTCCTGTCGGTCCATGAAATACTGCATCAGGTTGCGCGAACGTTCCATCAGGAGCTTTATGTTGTGAAGCGAATCACCATCAACGGAAGCCGTGGCAGCCAGCTGTATGGTATCCACCCGATAGTCGATTTGTTCGAGGGCCTTTATGCTCGGAGCAATATCGGCTTCCGTAAACTCGGACTTGTCTTTTTCGAATCGGAACTTAAAGTAATGGTGATCATGGATGGGATCGAACTTGAAGTCACCGATCGCCTCTAAACCAAGTCGTTTCGGGCTTTGATGATCCATAAACAGCTCACCGCAGTAGCCCGTAAAATAGTCCACGTGACAGATCTGGTCATCCTGAATGTAAAGCAGGTTGTGATTCCAATACCCCAGCACGTCCTTGGGCAGCTTCGCCAGCTTGATCTCAAAATACTCACTGTCAAAGCGGTCGAGTTTGTACTGGTACGTGCGCTCAAAAAAGGGCACCGAGTCGGCCTTCACGAGGTAAGAGAGGAATTTCACTTCCTTGTTGGTCTTTCGCTTTTTGTATCCCTTCATCAAGTCATCGCGATACAACGGCTGCAGCACGCGGCCGTTTAACTCACACTGTCCATTCCTTCGGCTGGCCTTGGTGAAATACTCCGGGTTTCCACACATGTAGTCTTCATACACCACCAGCTCCACCGCAAAGCCGTCATGCCGCTTTTTGATCAGCTCTTTCACGTAATCGGAATTCTCAATCCGAAAGATGAACTGGTTATTCTCAAAGCGCAGCGTGAGCTGTGGCGGCCGATGAACCACCATGGCGCATTCAGCACACGCCTCTGGCTTGTCATGTTTCAGACCCCATTCGTGTTTGTGTTCCAAAAGCTCATTGGGTATGCCTTCAAAATCGGTGATGGGAGGAGGGGGCACGTAGTTGGAGTAGGGGAACATAGCCTCAGACTCAACCAACTCAAAGCGGTAGGCCACCAAGGCGAACTTCTGGCAGGCGTAGAGCATCTTGCCATCATCCGTCATGGCCACCGTGACCCCTGTAATGTTGAACCCCGGTGTGATGATGTTTCTAAAATGCCCGGGAGAATTCACCCAACCATCCACAATGGAGGTAGCCAATCCACCGTAGGTGGTGCCGTCAAAGAGCTTTCCTTTCTTACTCTTGACCTGAACGTTGAAACTTGTTTTCAACGCGTTTTCACCCACCTGGTAGTTCTTGGCTCCATAATGCTCCGCCCGCAGCTGTGGCGTTCGGCACTCCTCAGATTCCAACTCATCATGCGTCAATCGCTTGTACTGCGCCATGTAGCGCGCGTGATGCTGAGATGCCACATAAAGAATGGAATCATTCACCAAGGCCTTGCAGTCGTTTTCTGCGCGTACACTATCCACCTTCACCTTGATCAGGTGTTCCAGATAGCGCGCATTAAAGGGAACATCATCAAATCGGTCACTAGGTCGCTGCGCAATAGCAAGCTGAGCGCAACACAGAAAGCCGGTAAGAAGGAGGGTGAGAGCCGAGTGATTCAGTGCCTGAAGTTTGAGGTTAAAACTATCAATTCTGAGAATCAATTCGAAGACAACAAGCCTATTGTTTACGATCAAGGTGGGTGGGCAAATGGACGATTTACTCACAACTTTTAAGCTTTCGAAGTGTTCGTGAGCCTTCGGGTTTTGCGTTCCTTTTTCTAAAAAAGGAACAGAGAAACACATATCTCCAACAATTCATTGACTCTCAGCGCATTAAATTAAGGTTAGTCATGCTTGACAGGCTAGGCAACACGCCAGAAAACAACAACTAAAAATCCCTGATTACCATTGAGTTAAATCTGAGCAATACCAAAAAAATATTACTTCAGCGATGATTAAATTCGCAGCCTTTTTATGCTACGAATCATGCTTAGACGATCAACATTCTCGCTCATTCTTATTTTCTCCGTTCACCTATCCACCGCACAGAACAATCAGTGGACGTGGATGGATGGGCATACGACAAGAAATAATACAGGTGATTATCCTATCCTGCGAAATCCGGGATCACGCAGTGAATCCGCAACCTGGACAGATACCTCCGGTAACTTTTGGCTATTTGGTGGGTTCGGGCTTGATTTTGACGGTAGCCTTGGGCGCATGAATGATCTGTGGAAGTACAACACCTCAACGGATGCTTGGACTTGGATGACCGGAAGCAACAGCACATACGAACACGGATCTTATGGCACACAGGGAACGGCCGCTGCTTCAATACTCGGGAGCAAGGCAGAAGCTAGCTGGGTAGATAACGCTGGTAACTTATGGCTCTTTGGCGGCTTCGGATACGCTGCAAGCGGCAGCTGGGGTGACCTGAACGACCTATGGAAATACGATCCCTCCACGAACCAATGGACATGGATGAAGGGAAGTAACGTGCTTAATGCGAGTGCCACATACGGTACACTCGGCACAGCCGCTGCTCCAAACACACCCGGAGCGCGTGAAGGTTCCGTCACCTGGACTGATGACTCGGGTGATCTATGGCTTTTTGGCGGATGGGGATATGATGCTAGCGGTAGCAGCGGATACTTGAATGACGTATGGAGGTATAGCCCATCTACCAACCAATGGACATGGATAAAAGGCAGTAGTTCAATCAATCCAAGCGGAAGCTACGGCACCTTAGGCACGGCCTCCGCTTCCAATACACCTGGAGGACGCGGTGGCGCAGTGAGTTGGACAGATGCGCAAGGCAACTTTTGGCTCTTTGGTGGATATAATAACTTCAATTACAGAAACGACCTTTGGAAATATAATCCCTCTACAAACCAATGGACATGGATGAAGGGAAGCAGCGGCTTAAACCAAAACGGAATACATGGCACGCAAGGCACGGCCGCGAGCACAAACACCCCCGGAGCCAGGTATGCTTCCGCAGGATGGGCGGATACCTTAGGCAATTTATGGCTCTTTGGAGGATACGGTTGCCCGGGAGGTTCAACAAGCAGTACCGGTAATCTAAACGACCTCTGGAAGTATGACACCACCACCAATGAATGGACCTGGATGAAGGGGAGTGGAGGTTGGAACCAAAACGGTACCTACGGCACTCAGGGTACATCCGCAAACGCCAACACACCGGGAGGAAGAGAAAAACCAGCGGCTTGGTTAGATACCTCCGGCAATTTATGGCTCTTTGCCGGATACGGATACCCGGCCACCGGTAGCACCAGTGGATACCTGAACGACCTTTGGAAGTATAGTCCAACCATTAACCGATGGACATGGATCAAGGGTAGTAACAGCACTTTCCAAGACGGAATCTATGGCAAGAAAGGGAGCGAGTATGGTCAACCCGGTCCGCGCTACGTTGCTGCAAACTGGATAGATTCCTTAGGCAATTTTTGGCTCTTTGGGGGGCATGGATACGGCCGACACAACGTCAGCACCGGAAAGTTAGAGGACCTTTGGAAATACGAGCCATCCATCAACCGATGGACGTGGGTGAAGGGCAGCAACAGCACCAACCAAGGCGCAACATATGGTACCCTTGGAACCGCGGCTGTATCCAATACACCTGGCGGACGCTCGGGCTCTGCGGCTTTGACTGATACCTTAGGCAATCTTTGGCTCTTTGGGGGAAATAGTAATTCTGCCCGTCACAACGACCTTTGGAAATATGATCTTTCTACGAACCAATGGACCTGGATTAAGGGCAGCAACAGTGCAAACCAAAATGGAATATATGGAACCCAAGGGACCGCCTCTTCGACTAACACCCCGGGTGCAAGACATGAATTGATGAGTTGGAAAGATGCCTCGGGCAATTTTTGGCTTTTTGGTGGACACGGGTATGCTGCCACTGGTGGCGCAGGCTATCTGAATGACCTTTGGAAGTATGACCCATCTATAAATCAATGGACATGGATGAAGGGTAACAACGCGATCAACCAGAGTGGATCTTACGGCACTCAAGGCATAGCTGCCTCTACCAATAACCCAAGCGCGCGTCTGGGCTCAGCCACCTGGACCGACACCTTGGGCAACCTGTGGCTCTTTGGTGGACTAAGGAACGGAGGAGAACTGAACGACCTTTGGAAGTATGACCCATCCACCAACGAATGGACATGGGTGAAGGGCAGCAATACCATCGACCAAAATGGAACGTATGGCACGCAGGGAATAGCTTCTTATTCTAACAATCCGGGGGCAAGGCGTTATTCTGTAGGTTGGACAGACACCTCGGGTAACTTTTGGCTCTTTGGGGGATTGGGATTAGGCGCGACCTCTACTTTGGTTGATGCATTGAATGATCTCTGGAAATATTATCCCTCATCAAATCAATGGGTATGGGTGAAGGGAAGCAGTAGTACAAACCAAATAGGCACATACGGCACCCAAGGATCAGCCTCTTCCACCAACACTCCGGGCGCGCGTTATGCTTCTGCGACCTGGATAAATAATGCTGGTGCTTTGTGGCTCTTTGGAGGAGTCGGACACCCGGCAACCTCCGGCACTGGATACCTCAGTGACCTGTGGCGCTATCATGGCGACACCTGCAACGCCCCCGCTGCACCCACAAACACCACCGTGACATCGAACCTGATCATTTGCGCTGGCGACAGCACCACACTCAGTGCCAGCGGCAGTGGAGACTTGATCTGGTATGCCTCAGACACCAGCGCAATCGCGTTGGACTCGAAGCACCTTCACAACACCAGCACTCGCAGATACCACCACCTTTTTTGTGGAGAGCTACACCTGCGCTCCAGGCGCCAGAATTGGCATCACGGTGATAGTGAATCCTGTACCCGAGCTGAACATTTCCTCCAGTGACTCAAACGACATCATTTGCAACAGTGATAGCATAACGTTAATTGATAGTGGCGGCTATAGCTATGCGTGGAGTGGAGGAGTGGTGAATGGTGTATCCTTCATCCCTTCCGTATCGCAATGGTACTCAGTAACCGCTACCTCTGGTGAGGGTTGCACAGCAGAGGACAGTATATTCATAACCGTTGCTGATTTACCCATATTGAGTCTAGCCGGTGTAGACATTGCGTGCTTTTTAGGAAAAACGGGGGAAGCTTCAGCAAACGTCACCTCAGGAACAACACCGTATTCCTATGCATGGAGCAATAGCGACACAACATCCACCATTACAGCGCTGGTTGCCGGCAGCTATTCCATCACGGTTACAGACAGCAATGGATGCATAGCCGAAGACTCGGTTACCCTTACTGAACCGAGCTTTCTTCTGCTAACACAGAATATTCTTTCCACAGTCCAGTGTTTTGGCGGTAACGATGGCAGCGCTTCCATCACGGCATCAGGCGGAACACCGGGCTATAGCTATGCATGGAACACAGGCGCAACGGTGAGCACCATCTCCAACGTCACTGCCGGAACATATACGGTGACCGTGACCGATGCCAATGGGTGTACCAACACATCCGCCATGTCAATCACCCAGCCGCAGGTGCTCAATGCAAACCTGAACACAACACATGAGGTTTGTTTGGGTGAAATGAATGGCAGCATCGCTGTTAATGCATTTGGAGGAACGCAGCCTTACGCTTACCTGTGGAGTAACACGCAGGTCTCAGCAACAGCAATAAATCTTCAGCCCGGCAATTACACCGTGACGATAACAGATGATCACGATTGCCTAACAATCAAGAATGCCACGGTCAACCCTGGAAATCCACTTCCAACACCGGATCTTGGTGCGGACACCATCGTCACCAACGGTCAGTCGATCACACTGGATGCAGGTAACTTTGACAGCTACAACTGGCAAGATGGTTCATCCGCACAAACCTTCACAGCCACAGTGTCTGGCACATATTGGGTACAAGCCTTTGATGACGATGGCTGCATGGGAGCAGACACCATCAACGTAACGATCTGGCCGACAGGAATCAACGAAGGTTTGAGTCGATCCATCAGCATCTATCCGAATCCTGCACAAGACCGTGTGCACGTAAGAGCGGAAGTCAGCGAAGGCATCATTCACCTCAGGCTGGAAAATGCCATGGGACAGGTGATTTCCACCACTTCGATGGCAGGTAACTCGATTTCTGACATTGAATTGGGCTCTGCATCCGGAGTGTACATTTTGTACTGTACTGATGCAATGGGGAAATCCTCATCACACAAGGTAATCAAGGAATAAAACGTGCGATTTCCATGGAGCTTCTGCTTAGGCCGGTAGAGAGCGCTCCACAGAATTGAACTCCTGAGCTAACTACCAGTGCTTCGTCCGCTGGTAGCTCAACCACATTTGGCAACACAACTGGCAATAGAGTAGAGGGAAGATCCTCATCAATAGGCCAAATTGGTGTTTTCTTCATGCCGAAAAGTCCGCGGTGCGGGCTACCTGGCCGCTGATAACAGCCGCTAGCAGCATCATACGCATATGTCCCAAGGGCAGCAACACCCACAACCAGCTGAAAATGTGTGGATCCGGCAGGAATGTGCAGCAATTTCTCAGGCGAAAACTGAGAAACGTGGGCATAAACCGTATTCCGCGGCTCGTTACACATTATGTTAAATAAAGTAAGGGGCGTTTCTGCAGAACGGGTAAAGGCAAATCCTTCCAGGGAAGCGCCATTGGTGGGTAAATTCAACGTTCGTTGACCGGCAGGGCCAATGTCTTGCTTGAGCACGTTCAGCATAGCAGCCGTCAATCGCGCAGAAACATAAGGATCAGTGTAGCCTGCCAACATTGGAGCCATAGCCACACGTAAATCCTTAGCCGCCATGGATGCTACACCAAATTCGCGCATATTCTGGCGCATACGTTCAAATGCTGGTGCTCTGGCATAGCGCTCCTTGCCAACACGTCCAATGGAGCGAACCACATGCTGATCTCCAAGTTTATAAAAACACAAACGGCCAAGCTTGCCGTTCAATTGTATCGGTCATCTGTACGTGGGCATAATCCAATCACGTCAGTGCATGCGAGTTTATTGCACGTTAGTTCATAATAAAGCCAAGGTTGACTCGGGGTAAAGCGCACTTAACTGGCACACTGATTCCGATCAGCGCCAACTCCAAGGAATACCGTGGAGCCATTTGTGCACAGATAAACGAATCCGCTCAATATAACTACTTGATATACAGATGCTGGCTTCACGTGAAACATCATAATTTATATTATGTTAAGTATGGTTCTGATGCGCCTAACCTATATTCACAATTCTGAATAACTAAACACATGATTCGTACAATACTTATTCTCACCCTCCTTTATCCCACATTCCTTTTTGCACAAAACGGAACCGCATCCAACTCCAATGATTCTGTCTTTTACATAGTTGAGAAGCTGCCGGAATTTCCAGGTGGCCAAGAAGGACTCATTCGTCATTTAAAGCAGAATACAAAATACCCCGCCAAGGCTAAAAAGAAGAAAATCACCGGCAAAGTAGTTGTTCAATTCATGATCGACACGAACGGCCGTGTGAACATGGACAGCGCGAGCGTTATAGAACCTGTTCACCCCTTGTTGGACCAAGAAGCACTTCGCGTGGTGAGTATTATGCCCGTTTGGAAACCTGGCACGCAGCGCGGTAAACCTGTAAACGTTTATTACAAGCTGCCGTTCAACTTCAAACTATAGCTCGATTGTCTTTAAAAAACATCGAAGTAATAGATCTCCGATCCGTCATCGATCTCAATATACCAATAGAACCCATCGTAGTATCCATAACCCTCAATTGTCACAGATCCGGTCTGCTGTGATGGAATGTCGAAATTCTCCGTATCCGAAAACTCTAAGTAAACATTGGTAAACGTGTTTGATCCAAACTCAAAATCAAAGTCGAGCATGTTCAGGCCATCATTGTTCTTAGAAAATGAAATCAGCGCATAAGCCGCATAACTGCCATCGCTTTTATAATACCAGTAGCCTTCGATATCACCATCATCGATGTACTTTTCAATGACCTTGTTCTCGCAATACGTGCCATTTGTCCACATGTTGCAGTTGCAAGTACCACTCTCACATGGTTGACCATTTTGGCATGTTACCGTATCACATGGATCTTGTTGAACAACAGGAATCTCGCAGCGATCGCCAGTAAACCCTGAGGGACAGTTACACTTGCCGTCTTCACATTCTCCACCGTTCCTGCAATTTGGATTTTCCGTAATGCACAAGTCTTCAATTTGGCAATTAGCACCACTGAATCCTTCTGGGCAATTACACTCACCGGAACTGCAAGTACCACCATTCTGACAAGCGATGTCGCGCGTGATGCATCGGTCTTCGATCTCACATCGATCTCCGGAATATCCATCGATGCATTGACACTCCCCTTTTTCACAAGAGCTTCCGTTGATGCAGGTTATTTCTTTACACTGGTCACAACCGGCCATGAATAAGGTAATGACCGCTATTACAGATAGTAAGTATTTACTCATGATTTTTAGTATTGATCGAACTAAGGACGAATTTATACAGCAAAAGATAGCCAGATGACTATTGCATATCGCTTTTCACCTTGGCGCCAGAAAAATTAAACACCCACTCATCAGACAAAAAGTCTTCTCCATCACTTTTTACCTCAGCAAATCGCAGGTTAAGGGTTTCCAACGAATACTCTCCTACCCCGTTGATAACCAGCGTATCCTTATCCAAAACCAGCGATTGAACCGGTATAGTTAGCGTGGAGTCCGTTTCAAATTCCATGTAAAACCCATAGTCAACAATCATTCGATTAGGTATCTCCTGGTCAGCCTCAAGATTCAGCTCTAAACTCTTAGGTCCATGCACTCCTTCATCATCACCGAAGTATTGCCCCTCATAGTTCCGATTGAATAACAATTGACATCGTTCCCCGCTATACCATTTAGTGCAAATGCATTGCCCCTCGTAGCAATAACCACTATCTCCGCAATTAGTTCTGCGGCAAGAATCTCCGCATGACTCAAGCGTATAGAGTGTTGCCAATAATAAAAGAGACGTAAGTAATTGTTTCATTCTGAGCTAGCCGACAAAATTATGTAATAAAAAAGGGACTTGATATCTCAAATCCCTTTCAAACTAGTAGTCTTAATGAAACTTTAATTTTCCAACTTCTCCTTA
Source organism: Flavobacteriales bacterium (assembly GCA_041391765.1). Taxonomy (GTDB): domain Bacteria; phylum Bacteroidota; class Bacteroidia; order Flavobacteriales_G; family Salibacteraceae; genus SHAN690. Next base: position 50,522 of record JAWKNJ010000038.1, read on the forward strand.
ATGGCGTTGAACTTATCCATCTGATTGGTTCTCGCATAGATCACCTTCAACGATTCCATCGTCTGACGATCTGTTGGATTCAAGTTGTGGGCCTTTTCCAAATAAGGAAGCGAAATTTGCAACTGTGCCTCAGCCTCGGTTTTGGCCGCCTTATACTTTTTGTCATCAAGAATGTTGTTGGCCTCATTCAACATTTCGGCTCCACGGTTATAATACAATGCACCCAAGCTATAGTTTCCATCAAAGTTCTCAGGATCCAACTCAATCACCTTTTTGTAGTCGGCCTCAGCTTTTGCATAGGTTTCATTCGCAGCAGCTGCATCACCATTCTTTCTTTGCTCTGCTTGCTTATTGTCTAGAATGATTCCTCTGGCATATAATAAAGCCTTGTTAGATGGCTCGTTTTGAACGGCCAAGTTCAAATTCTCCAATGCTTTATCATACTCCTTTGAATCGATGTAAATATTGATTTCCTCCTGTATAATCTGCTGATTGTTCGGAAGCTTTGCTCTCGCTTCCTTCAACTTCGCCATGTATGCATCCTTATTGCCTGATTCAGAATACATGTGAAGTAGGTCTAGGAACGCTTGCTCAGTTTTGAAATTTAGATTGATGCATTCACCCAGGTATTTCTCAGCGTTGGTGGCATCTTTTCCAAACTTATAACTCAATCCTGCATTATATGCGGCCAGTGTATCAACTTGACCATATTGCTTTTTGATATCATAACACTTAGCGAACATCTCACCTGCTTGTCCAAACTCCTTTTCATTGTAGTGCTCCACCCCTTCTTGATACGCCCACTTAGACATCTCAGCATGGTGCTGCTTCACTTCGTTCATGTTGATCTTCTTACTTCCAAGCGCAATGGCTTTTTCATATGACTCAATCGATGTCTTAACCGCACCTTTCTTATGCTCAGCAAGTTCAGGATAAAGAGCAGCTCCCGTTTTGTCGTTCTTAACAAATGAGTTTTTATAGATGTTTTCGTATATCTGACCACGGTAATACCACGTCTTCGCATCTGCCATGGTTTTTTCATTGGTCGTGGCCGGTTCGATTTCCGCTTTCGCCTTAATCAACTCATTGTCATTCATGTAGTTGTAGGCATTCAAAACTTTTGCCGGCTGCGCCATTACAAACGCAGAACTCACACAGAATAATCCGGCAACAAGTGCTTGTTTAGTCATTCTTTGAAATTTTGGTCAAAAATAACCAATCAGTTGGCTTTACTACTCTTCCGTTTCATCTTGTGAAGGACTTGCGTCTTCAGCAGCATCACTACCCCCTTCGGCACCTTCGATTAAATTACCATTTTCATCCAGAAGCTCTTCCTCTTCATCCACGGAATCCACTTTGGCCACAGCAGCTATCTCGTCTCCGTTGCGCAGATTAATTAACCTAACACCTTGTGTTGCTCGACCCATCACACGAAGCTCCTCAACAGAAATTCTTATGATAATTCCAGACTTATTGATAATCATCAAGTCATTCTCATCCGTCACATTCTTGATCGCAATGAGATCACCGGTCTTATCGGTTACATTCAAGGTCTTCACACCTTTCCCGCCACGATTGGTGATGCGATAATCCTCCACATCCGTTCGCTTGCCATATCCCTTCTCCGAAACGACTAATACCGTTTCCTCATCCGGATTTTCAATGCAAATCATTCCAACCACCTCGTCTTTAGGGCCACCAAGCGTGATTCCACGAACTCCGCTTGCACCTCGTCCCATCGCACGCACGGTGTTCTCATTAAAGTGAATGGCTTTTCCGGATCTCAATGCCATAATGATGTGATTCTCACCATTGGTTAATCTTGCTTCTAATAATCGGTCTCCATCGCGAACTCCAATAGCAATGATGCCATTTGTTCTCGGGCGGCTATATGCTTCAAGTGTTGTCTTTTTGATCACACCATTTCTGGTGCACATCACGATGTAGTGATTGTTCAGGAATTCTTCGTTCTTCAAATCCTGTACGTTGATATATGCCAACACCTTGTCATCCGGCTCAATATTCAAGAGGTTTTGTATAGCTCTTCCTTTTGAAGCTTTAGTTCCTTCTGGAATCTCAAATACCCTCATCCAGAAACACTTACCTTTCTCTGTAAAGACCAGTAAATAGTTGTGAGCCGAAGCCACAAATAAGTGCTGTAAGAAGTCCTCGTTTCGAGTAGCAGTTCCTTTACTACCGACACCCCCTCTACTCTGTCTTCTGTACTCGTTCAATGAAGTTCGTTTCATATATCCCATGTGAGAAATGGTCACCACCATCTCTTCATCCGGAATCATATCCTCTATTCGGAAGTCACCGGCCGCGTGAACAATGTCGGTTCTTCGCTCGTCACCATACTTTTCTTTGATCTCAAGCAATTCACGCTTGATCATCTCCATACGAAGCTCCTCGCTTCCAAGAAGCTCTTTCAAACCCGCGATGGTCTTCATCAACTCTTCATACTCCTGCTTGATCTTGTCGCGCTCTAGTCCGGTCAATCGTTGAAGCCTCATATCAAGAATCGCACGCGCCTGAATTTCGCTCAGTTTGAACTGAGACATTAATCCCTCGCGAGCATCATCCGGAGTTTTGGAGCTTCGAATAAGACTGATCACAGCGTCTAGGTTATCCAACGCAACCAACAATCCTTCTAGGATGTGAGCGCGCTCCTCGGCTTTGCGCAGTTCAAATTCAGCTCTACGAATTACTACCTCATGTCTGTGGTCCACATAGTGAACCATCATATCTTTGAGGTTCAACGCGATCGGACGTCCTTTTACGAGGGCAATATTGTTTACGCTAAAGCTTGTTTGAAGCGCTGTGTATTTAAACAAGTGGTTTTGTACCACATTCGGAATCGCATCGTTCTTCAACTCATAAACAATGCGCATTCCAGTTCTATCCGACTCATCGCGGATATCGCGAATTCCCTCGATCTTCTTGTCATTGATCAATTCCGCTGTGCGCAGAATCATATCCGCCTTATTAACTTGATACGGGATTTCTGTAACAATGATGCTGGAGCGACCATTGTCATCCTCCTCAATATTCGTTTTACCGCGTAATACAATACGTCCTCTTCCTTCTTCAAAGGCGGACTTCACACCTTCGTAGCCGTAAATGGTTCCTCCTGTTGGAAAATCAGGAGCCTTCACATACTGCATTAGCTCAGAAACCTCTATGTCTTTATTATCGATGTATGCCACAATGCCATTGATAATCTCGGTCAAGTTATGAGGCGGCATATTCGTAGCCATGCCAACCGCAATACCCGCACTACCATTCACAAGAAGGTTTGGAAATCCTGATGGCAATACGATAGGCTCCTTGAGCGAATCGTCAAAATTTAGCTGATAATCAACAGTTTCTTTATCAATGTCAGCCAACAGTTCTTCAGCAATCTTTTGGAGGCGCGCTTCTGTGTATCGCATCGCAGCAGGGCTATCACCATCCACTGAACCAAAGTTACCTTGACCATCTACCAATGGATAACGCAATGACCAAGGTTGGGCCATACGCACCATGGTGTCGTAAACCGAAGAGTCACCATGAGGGTGATACTTACCCAAGACCTCTCCAACAATACGGGCAGACTTTTTATAAGGTCTATTGGAAAGCACTCCCAGTTCGAGCATGCCATACAAAACCCTTCTATGCACAGGCTTCAAACCATCTCTCACATCCGGTAGCGCTCTTGATACAATAACCGACATCGAATAATCGATGTAGGCTGTTTTCATCTCATCCTCAATATTGACTACGATAATCTTTTCTCCCTCTGCCATAATGTCTTTATAGGTGAATAAAACGCTTGCAGGACAAGCCTTTCGAAGCGTCCGAAAGTAACATTCCGACCCTCCCTGAAAGATGTTTTTTCACTCGTATTTTTAAACAAAATTTTGTTGAAATAGCGCGCCTTTCCAAGGTTTTCAACAATATCACCCAGCTAATTTTGAATCAGTCTAAAAATCTTCTACTTTGCTGCGGTACAATCGTTGGTAAATAGAGGACTTGAACACCGAGAATATGGATACGAATTTTTCCCCGAGGGTAAAGGATGTGATCTCGTTTAGCCGAGAAGAGGCCTTGCGACTTGGGCATGACTACATTGGAACCGAGCATTTCCTGCTTGGAATGATACGTGAGGGTGAAGGAGTAGCAGTGAAAATCCTCAAAAACTTAGAGGTAGACTTGGTTGAGTTGCGCAAACTGATCGAAAACTCCGTTAAAGGAGTAGAGAAAAGCTCCAAGCCTATGAACAGCTTGGGAAACATTCCGCTTGTAAAGCAAGCCGAGAAGACACTTAAAATTACATACCTCGAAGCAAAGCTTTTTAAAAGCAACGTGATTGGAACAGAACACCTATTGCTTTCTATTCTAAAGGATGAAAACAATGTTGCATCCAGGGCGTTATCTGCATTCAGTATTACATATGAAATCGTAAAAAGTGAACTTGAAACTATGCTAACACAAGATTCTCCACGAGCAGAGTATCCAAACTCTCCTCAAGACGATGATGAGGACGATGACGGACCGTCATACGGAAACACCGGAGGCGGCTCTTCTGGCGGATCATCCGCTCGTAAGGGTGCCGATTCAAAATCAAAAACTCCAGTGCTTGACAATTTTGGTCGCGACCTGACCAAGTTGGCCGAAGACAACAAACTCGATCCTATTGTGGGTAGAGAGAAGGAGATTGAACGAGTTTCTCAAATCCTGTCTCGAAGAAAAAAGAATAATCCTATACTTATTGGTGAACCGGGTGTGGGTAAGTCCGCTATAGCAGAAGGACTAGCGCTGAGGATTGTTCAGCGTAAGGTTTCTCGCGTGTTGTTTAATAAACGTGTTGTGACGCTTGACCTGGCGTCTCTGGTTGCCGGAACGAAGTATCGCGGTCAGTTTGAAGAACGGATGAAGGCAGTAATGAACGAGCTGGAGAAGTCTCCTGATGTCATTTTGTTTATTGACGAAATACACACGTTGGTTGGTGCCGGAGGAGCTTCCGGATCGTTGGATGCCTCGAACATGTTCAAGCCTGCACTAGCACGTGGTGAAATTCAATGCATTGGAGCCACAACCCTTGATGAATACAGGCAGTACATCGAGAAGGATGGTGCTTTGGAACGTAGATTCCAAAAGGTTCTTATCGAGCCTACCAGCATTGAAGAAACCATCCAGATTCTTCACAACATCAAAGAGAAGTACGAAGAACACCACAACGTTAACTACACCGAAGATGCATTAGAAGCGTGTGTGTACCTGACTGATCGCTACATCAGCGATCGACACCTTCCTGACAAGGCAATCGATGCGCTTGACGAAGCGGGTTCTCGGGTACACATCACAAACATAAAAGTTCCTCAAGCCATCATCGAAATCGAAAAGAAAATCGAGGATATAAAAGAAGAAAAGAACCGTGTTGTTAGAAGTCAGCGCTACGAAGAGGCCGCTAAATTGCGTGACACAGAACGTCAACTCATCGAACAACTTGAGGCCGAAAAGAAAAAGTGGGAAGAAGAAACCAAGAACCATCGTGAAACGGTTTCTGAAGACAACGTAGCTGAAGTGGTTGCTATGATGACCGGAGTTCCAACGCAGCGTATTGCCCAAAATGAAAGCAGCCGCTTGGTCAACATGGATGAGGAGTTGAAAGGTTCCGTTGTTGGTCAGGATGATGCGATCAAGAAGGTCACAAAAGCGATCAGACGAAATCGCGCAGGACTCAAGGATCCGAATAAACCAATTGGAACATTCATTTTCCTTGGACCCACAGGAGTTGGTAAGACTCAGCTCGCCAAGGTTCTTTCCAGATACCTGTTTGACAAAGAGGATTCCCTCATCAGAATTGACATGAGTGAATACATGGAGAAATTCGCAGTATCTCGTTTGATCGGTGCACCTCCCGGATACGTGGGATATGAAGAAGGTGGTCAGTTAACTGAGAAAGTTAGAAGACGCCCCTACTCTGTTGTGCTGTTAGATGAGATCGAGAAAGCACATCCAGATGTATTCAATCTGCTTTTACAAGTGTTGGATGACGGTCAAATTACAGATAGCTTGGGCCGTAAGATTGACTTCAGAAACACGATCATCATCATGACTTCAAACATTGGCTCTCGTCAATTGAAGGACTTTGGTATGGGAGTGGGCTTCAGTACAAAAGCCAAAGAGGATCAAGCAGATGATCATACGAAAGGTGTTATTGAAAAGGCGCTTAAAAATGCCTTTGCCCCGGAATTCCTGAATCGTATTGACGATGTTATCTTATTCAACAACCTGAAGAAAGAAGACATTCACCAAATCATTGACATTGAGTTGAAGTCGCTTTTTTCGAGGGTTCTTGACATGGGTTATAAGCTTACGATGAGTGATGAAGCCAAGGATTTTATTGCGGAAAAAGGCTTTGATGAGCGCTACGGTGCTCGTCCGTTGAAGAGGGCGATTCAGAAGTACTTGGAAGATCCGATGGCCGAGGAAATAATAAAGGCAAACATTGACGATGGTGATGAATTGCGAGCCGAACTAGACAAGGCCTCTGAGCAAATCACTATCACTGTCAAGAAAGCAAAAGGAAGCAAAAAGAAAGACGCTGAAGACAATCAGTAGTCATCCGATTCTCTGAAATGAAAAAGCCCCAGATGGGGCTTTTTTTATGAATACATTTTGGTGCCTAGTTCGCTACTTCAGACATGAACTTGATTCGCATTAAACGGATTTCCTCTTGTGTGTAATCTTCTGAACCGAGTTCACTCAGTGCAGCGTCAACATCCGGTGATTCCGCTTCCATGAAATAGTCGTAAACTTCTTCCTGCTTATCCTCATCAATTTCATCGTCAATGTAATAGTCGATGTTAACTTTCGTCCCGCTATCAACTATATGCTCCAATTCTTCCAGAAGCTCATTGAATTCCATCCCTTTAGCGCTGGCAATGTCCGTTAGTGGAATCTTTCTGTCGATGCTTTGAATAATATAAACCTTACGACCTGATTTGTTTACCACTGATTTAACAACCATGTCTTGCGGGCGCTCCACTTCATTGTCTTCCACATATTTAGCGATGAGCTCAACAAAAGGTTTTCCAAACTTGACAACCTTACCGCTTCCAACTCCTTGAATATTTTTCAATTC
>JAWKNJ010000039.1:0-46640 GCA_041391765.1 Flavobacteriales bacterium
CACGCGATGATGGCTCAACCTTCGCTCTTGATGGTAAGGGATACTACGGTTGTGGTGCTGACATCAACTTCAAGACTACCAGTGATTGGTGGTCGTATGAGGCTCAATTCGATTCATGGGAACAAGTGGCCGCAATACCTGGGCGATCCAGACAATATGCATCAGCTTTCGCCTCAGACGAGTTTGGGTATTTGATTGGAGGGATATTAGATGCTGGTTCGTTTTCAAATCAAGTTTTCAAATACGACCCAAAAACGAATTCTTGGGAAGAACTTGAGGCTGCTCCATTTGAAGGAAGAGCAAAAGCTACTGGATTTAGACTTGGTGATTACTACTACTTTGGAACCGGGATTTCAGATAGTGTCATTCTCAATGATTTTTGGCAGTTCAATTGGAAAAGTGAAACATGGCGCCAATTAGATTCCTTGCCCTTCTCACCACATTTTGACATGATTGCATTTTCAGCTAAGAGCAAAGGATATCTGCTCTTAGGTGAGGATTTTGTAGGGAAGTATCAAAGCGTTTGGCAATTTGATCCGATTTCCGAATCATGGACTCAATTAATGGATTATCCTGGATTGGCGAGGACTTATGCATCGGCAGTGGCAGAACCAGGAGGAGCGGTTGTTGCCGGAGGGATGGATGTTTCGGGCAATCTATTGAGTGAATCTTATCATTTTGACGTTGGTACTCTTGAGTGGAAGCGACTTCCTGATTTAACATTAGGAAAGGGCAGAGGCTTAGAGGGATTCAGAATAGGAAGCAGTATCTACTTTGTTGGTGGGCTAACCGAAAACTTCACGCGTCTTAATGCCGTCCAGCGACTGCGATACAATGATGAAAGAAATGCCTTCGATTTTGAAATATGGCCAATTCCTGCACGTGATGAACTGTGGATATCCTGTGAGTTAGGATTGAACCGGACGCTAACGATCGAAATTTATGGATTCAATGGACAAATTGAAACTACATTAAGATTATATAATTCTAGTCAGCTTAAAAATATTGATGTTCGAGGTCTTCCAAATGGGCTTCATTTGATGAAGTTGTACGGAGATGATTTGCTTGTTGTAAAGCGATTTATGGTGCTGAACTAAAACAAAAAAGGCCTCACTTGAGGCCTTTTTTGTTTCTAGCTTAATGCTTTTATTGTTTAGTGAATGATCTGGTTACAAGCAAGATTTCAGGGTCATATCCGTTACCGTTCCAACACCAGTTTTGGTAAGTGACTTGACGAGTCCAGAACATGTTAGCACCGTCAAAAGTTACTGTCCAGTAATAACCGTTCGCATAGATCACATCATCAACTACATGGTAATAATCCCATTGTCCATCATATGAGCCAAACTCATCAGTAAGTATAGCGTTATTGTTATCGTAGAAGTAAACTGTCAGTTCGTAATCATTATCATAATCAGTAATGTTACACTCTTCCTCATACTCAAAATCTTCATTGTAGTATGACCAGTTACCCATAACAGCCTTGATAAAGGCTAGTGACTTAGCCTGTTGTTCTGAATCTCTTTGGTCAAGTACATCAAGAGATACAGTCACAGTAGTGGTGGTAGTGTAAAGTTTAACACCAGCAGCATCAGTAGCCTCAAGAGTAACTGTATAAGTTCCATCTTCCCAGTATCGATAAGTTGGGTTCATCAAAGTAGACGTTCCGCCATCACCAAAATCCCACTTGTAACCGTAAGCGTGAGTTGATGAATTAGTGAATGAAACAACTTGCCCTGGCAATACTGAGGTAGAAGAAGCTGTAAAACTCAAAGCTGCTGCAGGAGTAACATACGTAGCTGTGTCATTAACCGTAATAGCCATAGCATCAGAAACCGACATTACCTTTCCTTTTTTATCAGTTACCTGAAGTATCACATTGTACGTACCAGGAGTCATGTAAACGTGTGAAGGGTTAAGAGTAGACATTTCGGACTCTCCATCACCGAAATCCCAAATGTGGTTGAAAGCGTCTGTTGATCCGTCTGTGAAGGTAACAACCGACCCCATGTCAACTGAAGTTGCGGAAGCCGTAAATGAAGCCTTTGGATCCTTTTTACATGAGCTTAGACTCACGGCTATAATTGCTGTAGCAGCAAAAAGTAGATTTTTCATGGTTTTAAATTTATGAGTGCAAAGAAATTGATTTTTTGAATAGACGTCAAATAGCGGAAAACAGCTAGTAACAATTAAATGTTCATTGAATGGGAGGGAAAAATTTTCTTTTTCTCCTTTGTCTTTAGCGCTCATTCACAGTTTTAAAATTGTCGTCAAACACCCGGTCAATCAAAATTTGCTTTGGGTCAACGGCTGCTTTTGCGGGGATAGTATCCACGCTAACCGTAACCGCGGTTTTGATCTCATCCATTTTAATGCGATCGTAGTATAAGACATCCTTCATCTCTGAGTCTTTGAAAACCGCTACCTCTACCCAATCGTTCATCGGAACTTCGATTTCATTGCCCAATGTGTCAGCCCTCAGTTTCCGAGATTCAAATTCAAGCACTACGTCATACTTCCCATCTGATTTTTCGGTGTAGGTCGCTTCCGTTAGTCGGTTGTCATAAAGCGTGATTTCTTTGAACCAGTCCTGAATGAGGTGTTTGTACTGATCTGGAACACGAGGCTCCAGATAGGCGAGAAAGTCAAGCGAAGTAGGGTAGGGCGGCCCCTGATAGCGATACGCCTCCAGAAATGACTTTAGCGCAGCATTGACGGAATCTGCACCGATGTAATGTTGAAGTCCATAGAGGACTACTGCGCCCTTTCCGTAATGTATGTGTCCCTGGTTTTCAACCTTGTAAAGCGGAAGTTCGTGTTGTGTTTCGCTGCTTCTTCCGCGCAAATAGCGGTTGTGATCATATTTCAGGAAGTTGTGCATGGACCATTCGTCTTTTTCCTGTTTCATCACCATGAGCGAAGAGTACTCTGCGAAACTTTCTGACAACATGGTTGCTCCTTGCATTTTAGCTCCGATCTCCTGATGCGCCCACCACTGATGCGCCATTTCGTGTGCTATGATGGCCAAGACAACATTGTTATCGTCTTCGTCCCGCAGGTCAGCAATGTAGCCAAGAGCCTCACTGTATGGCATCGTTCCGGGAAAAGCTTGTGCAAAACTGCTGTACCTTGGAAACTCGATGATCCGCGCCTGTTTGTGATAATAAGGGCCGAAGTTTTCGGTATAGTATTTTAATGATTTCTCAACCGCTTCAGCCATCGTTTCAACGTTGTAAGCGTGTTTCTGATCATAGTAAATCTCAATGTTGATGTCGTTCCACTTTTGGCGAAACACCTCATACCTCGCTGAAATGAACGTGTAGAAGTCCTGCGAAGGATGGTCCACTTTGTAGTGATAGTAGTTCCGATCGTTTTCCGTCCATTCTTTGATCAGCGAGCCTGGAGCGATTGCAATTTGATCACCTGCCGTGGAAATGAACGTCTCAACCTCAACCCAGTCTGCGCGCCCCTCGCTAAGATAATTGACATTACAATCTTCGGCACATGCAGACTGGAGTTTAGGCATGCGAGCTTTTTCAGCCAGTCCGTGTTTTAGACGGTCGTATTTATCTTCTAATTCGACACGTTCATTATAGCCGATCATGGGTAGCAGATCCCAGTTGTTAATGAAGGTGCCATTGGACACGAGCGAGCGAAAACTCACTTCATTTTCGAATCCTTTGGTTTTATAGCCTCCGGTGTAAACGATCTCCAACTTCGCATTCGTGTCAAGCGGTGTGCCGAGCGCATATTTTCTGAACATTCCCTCCTCGTCAGTGAAAACCAGTGTCCCACCTGGGATTTCAATCTCCAAATCCCAATCGGGATCGGTGGAAAAGAAGAGCGTGTCTAATGCAACCCTGTTGTTATTTATCAGCGTAACAACCGTTCGGTGATCAATCCTTCGTTCGTAAGGATAAATGTCAATGTGGTACTCTGCGGCCGCGATTTTCGGTTGAGGAACACGTTGATATTTCTTGAAATTCTTCTCATAGTTGGCCTGAACCAGTTCGCGCTCATCAGCTGTACGATATGTGTTTAAAACCTGTGTGTTATAGTAGATGAAACTACCGCAGACAAGCCATGCGACCACGAGTGAGGTGAGAACTAAGGCTGTTTTTCCCCTGTAGCTCCGTTTTACATTCTTGAGCCGATCCATGAAAGTCCCGTGATATCCGCGTGTCCAGAATAAAACTGCTTTGTAGAACAGGATGCTCGCAAAGAGCGTCCAGTAGATTGTGAACCAGAAAGTGCCCCAACCGCCATCTCCAAATCCATTCATGTCAGAATAAGGCAGCGATGGGGTTGAGCCAATGTCAATCATGTTTGTGTCTATGTCTAGTATTTCCCAAAGAATATCGAGGAAAAAGAGCAACAGGATCGAGGTGAAATAGGCTAAATAGCGCTGATTGATGACCACCTGAAGAAAGATCATGACCGAAGCCCAAATCAAGTAGCTGGGTATCTCCAGTAGAAGAGAAATGATGTACACGTCAAGTTCGATGAATGTGAATCCCATGAGGAGTTGATAAAGAATCCCGATGAGCATCATGAACAGCTTTAGTACCAACACAACTGACACGAGAGAAAAAAGTTTCGCGAGCAACGAGCCAGAGGATCGATGGGGGCTAGAGTCGATGACCTCTTGAATATGACTCATTCGATCCCTCCAAACCACCTCGCCACTGAAGAAGACAAGGATGATCATAATGAAAATGATGCTGTTTTCTTCGATGGAATCTACCATCTTGTAGGTGATCGGGTAAGATTTAAGCCCGAAATATTCAAATCCATCAATAAGTGATACTGTATACAGGATTCCAGTAAACAACAGCAGTATGCGGAATGTTGTGCTCTTGACAATCGAAAGAAAGTTGGTGGTAAAGAAACTTGCAAACTGTGTCCATTGAGTCGCTGTATTAAAGGCGGGAAGCACGATGGGCATTTCCGCTGGAATGTTGGCGACAATTTTTTGAGTCTCCTTTTTCTTTTTCGCTTTTGAAGATTTTATCCGAAATGAAAAACTGAGGTATGAACTTACGAGAACCAAAGCTCCGAATCCAATCCACAGCAGTCTGTTCCATAACATGAGACTGCCGGTTCCTGGACTGAGAGTGTTTTTTTCTATGGGCGTATAATACTTGGATTCGATCGAGTAGGTGCGAATGCCGAATGTGTCAAGCATCGCTCCTGTGGTTTCATTGTCGATATCTGATAACAGTGTTCCCGATACTCCGTATCCGACCAGAATAATCAAAGCGCCCGCAAACGATGAAACCGTGCTTTTCCATCGGTTTGCAATGGCAAACAGAATCGCCCCGGCAAAAAACATGTTGGGAACAACGAAAATGAAGAAGCTCTTCCAAATCGCTTCAAAGGGAGTTGGGCCAATTCGATCCGCGTCTAGCCAGCCAACGGCCACCTTAGCTCCGATAATGGATCCAAGTGCAACTCCAATAAGCGGGATGCAAGCCAGGATCAAGGCTCCGAAGAATCTTCCGAAATAATATCCCGATTTGCTTAACGGAGTTGAGTATAGTATTTCGTTGAACTGGTGCTGATAATCTCGAAGCGCAGCATTATTGAAAAAGGCAGTTGCTATAAGCAAGGAAATAAGCGATAGGATAGCCGTGAACATAGCGATCACATGAGGTGCGTTCTTATGAACGGAACCAACGGTGCCGCCAATGACAACATTGTCGCTTGCTGTGGCACCGAAGACCATCAGGGCAATTAGAACCAAAAATACCCAAACCATTGGTTGCTTCAGGGCCGATCGGATTTCGGTCAGGAAAAATGTTAAAAACATAGTGGTGGTTTTAGGCGGTTACGGTTTCGTTGATTCGGGTGAAGAACACGTCCTCCAAATTCGGTTCTACCTGTCTGAAGTCGCTTCCCGGATTTGTGTCGCTCAGCACATGAACCAAGGGTTTACCAGCAACCATTTTATCCGAAATTACCTTGTATTGCTGTTTAAAATCATCCAGTTTGTCACGCTCCACGGAACACTGCCAAACCTTGCCCTTCAAGGTGTCCATCGCATCCTGAGGCTTTCCGTGGAAAACAATGCGGCCGAGGTTCATGATGGCCATGTTTGTGCAGAGCTCCTTCACATCATCCACAATGTGAGTGGAAAGGATGACAATCACCTCGCTGCCCACATCAGCCAGTAAGTTGTGGAATCGGTTTCGCTCACCAGGGTCCAAGCCAGCAGTCGGTTCGTCCACGATGATCAATTGCGGCTTACCGATCAATGCCTGGGCAATGCCAACGCGCTGTTTCATACCTCCACTAAATCCCTTTACACTCTTATTTCGCACATCAAGCAAGTTCACCTTGTCCAGCAAGTAGGCAACAAGCTGCTTTCGTTCCTTCCGATCGGTGATGCCCTTTAAAATCGCGATGTGATCAAGGAGCTGTTCGGCTGTGATACGAGGGTAAACTCCGAACTCTTGGGGAAGATATCCCAAAACCTTTCTGAGTTCTGTGGGTTGCTTGAGAATGTCGATGTCGTTCAGAAAAGCAGTTCCGCTATCCGCTTCCTGGAGCGTGGCCAGGGTTCGCATCAGTGTGGATTTGCCCGCACCGTTTGGACCCAACAGGCCAAACATTCCGTTTGAAATTTCAATATTGATGTTGTCCAAGGCCTTAACCCCGTTGGGATAGGTCTTGTTGAGGTTTTCGATTTTTAGCGTTGCCATAATGGTGTGGGTTCAGGTTTTGGTGAACTAAACTATGCAACGAGACAGCTAACCAGCTTAATTTGTTACAAACGGTCACAAATTTGCCTGAACAGCTAGATCACATTGGATTATAGAAAAGCAAAAAAGCCCCCATTTGGAGGCTTTTTCATCGTGATTAGCTCAAATTACCCAAGAAACGGGTAACGATAATTCTTTGGAGAAACGAAGGTCTCCTTAATCGTCCGTGGGCTTACCCAGCGAATCAGGTTCCATTGAGAACCCGCCTTGTCGTTTGTTCCTGAACCACGCGCTCCGCCAAACGGTTGTTGATTAACAACGGCACCTGTTGGCTTGTCGTTGATATAGAAATTACCCGCACTGTCTGACAACACTTTGCTTGCCAAATCAATGGCGTAGCGATCACGCGAAAAGATGCTTCCTGTGAGGGCATATGGCGAAGTTTCGTTCAGCATCTCCATGGTCTTTACGAAGTCATTGTCTTCATAAATGTATATGGTCATTACCGGGCCAAAAATCTCTTCACACATGGTGCGGAATTTCGGATTTGTGGTTACCACAACAGTAGGCTCAATGAAGTAACCTTTTGATCCATCGTAGTTTCCTCCAACGATGATCTCCGCGTCACTTTGCGACTTCACATAGTCGATATAACCTGAAATTTTATCAAAAGCTCGTTTGTCGATGACGGCATTTACAAAGTTGCTCGTGTCGTCTGGTGAGCCCATTTTGAATGACTTCACATCGGCAATGACGTTCTTTTTTACATCCGCCCAGAGGCTCGAAGGAATGTACGCGCGGGATGCAGCCGAGCACTTTTGACCTTGGAATTCAAATGCTCCGCGAGAGATGGCTGTGCTGACTTCTTTGGCATCCGCGCTTTTGTGAACCATAATGAAGTCCTTTCCGCCCGTTTCACCTACAATGCGAGGGTAAGATCGATACTTGTCGATGTTCATTCCGATTTCCTTCCAAAGATGCTGGAACACCCCAGTTGAACCGGTAAAGTGAAGTCCCGCAAAATCCTTGTGCTTGAATACAACGTCTCCAGCTACCGGGCCATCCACGGAAATCATATTGATCACACCATCGGGTAGTCCGGCAGCTTGAAAAAGTTCCATGATGACTTGGGCAGAATACATCTGACTTTCAGCAGGCTTCCAAACAACCGTATTCCCCATCATTGCTGCTGAGGCAGGAAGGTTGGCTGCGATGGAGGTGAAGTTGAAAGGAGAGATCGCAAACACAAATCCTTCGAGGGGTCTGTACTCCATGCGATTCCACATGCCCGGTTGGGAGTCTGGCTGGTTATTATAAATCTCCTGCATGTAGAATGCATTAAAGCGGAAGAAGTCGATCATTTCGCATGCTGCATCAATTTCCGCCTGGAAAACGTTTTTCGATTGTCCCAGCATAGTGGAGGCATTCATCTTATCCCTGAATGGGCCAGCCAAAAGCTCGGCAGCACGCAAGAAAATACTTGCGCGATGTTCCCATGGTAAGGCAGCCCATTCCTTTTTTGCTTTCATGGCCGCGTCAATGGCCGCGCTGACATGAGAGGCGTCACCATAATTGAAGTGACCCAAAACCTTGGCGTGCTCGTGGGGCGGAGACATTGGACGTTTGTCGTTGGTCCGCACTTCTTCGCTCCCGATGTACATGGGCACATCAATGGGCTGCTGATTATACATGGTTTTGTAAGTGGCTAAAAGCGATTCTCGCTCAGCACTCCCCGGAGCATAGCTCATCACCGTTTCGTTGTCCGGATATGGGATTTGATAGATTCCTTTTGGCATTTGTTGAGTTTAGATTTTTGATTCAGGAATTCTGAATTAATCATTAGTTATTGAAAGTTCTTCGCCACAGTGAGCTCCTTTGGATTGCTCCAGTTATAGAACCCTTCACCGGTCTTGGCGCCAAGTTTACCGGCCGTTACCATGTTCACGAGCAGTGGGCATGGGGCGTATTTTCCATTGCCAAACCCATCGTATAGCACGTTCATAATGCTCAGGCAAACATCAAGACCAATGAAGTCTGCCAGTTGTAGCGGTCCCATCGGGTGAGCCATTCCGAGCTTCATAACGGTGTCGATTTCTTCCACACCTGCCACCCCTTCGTGCAGGGTGATGATGGCCTCGTTGATCATCGGCATCAAAATTCTATTGGCCACGAATCCCGGATAGTCATTCACCTCAACAGGAACTTTCTTTAAGCTGCGGCTGGTTTCCATGATGATTTCAGTCACCTCGTCACTGGTAGCATATCCACGAATGATCTCAACCAACTTCATCACCGGAACCGGATTCATGAAGTGCATGCCGATGACTTTGTCCGGTCTGCCAGTGGCAGCAGCGATTTTTGTAATGGAAATGGACGAAGTGTTTGTGGATAAAATGCAATTTGAAGGGGCATGTTCATCCATTTGCTTGAATATCTTGAGTTTCAGATCCACGTTTTCAGTGGCTGCTTCCACAACAAGATCTCGATCATTAACTCCGGTCGCAATATCTGTAAGCAAGGCAATGCGACTTATGGTAGCGTCCTTATCCGCTTCGCTGATAATTTCTTTCGAAACCTGACGATCCAGGTTTTTTGTGATCGTTGTCAATCCACGGTTCAGCGCGTCTTGCGAAATGTCTATCAAATTAACGTTGTATCCAAATTGAGCAAAAACGTGGGCAATGCCATTACCCATGGTTCCGGCTCCAATTACTGCGATATTCTTCATCCGAATTAAGTTGCGATTTTTTGAGGCGGCAAAATTAGAAACCAATATAGGCTAGGCAAGGTTTCTTTTCAGCATTACGCTTTGTTTAACCGCTTTACTTTGCTGTACTTGAAAAGTACATTCAAATCAACTATCAATCAATTTCTTGCGAACCAGTCAATACTTATCGTTGATATTGGTGCAAAGGGTGCGTTATGTCGCTTGATTGGCTTGGAAGAACTCTCTGAGAAGCATGGTTTTGAGCCCAATTTGATTGAGTTCAACCGACTTCAAAAAACAGAGGACGGAATCGTAAAACTCTTCCCGACTGCAGTGGCCCAAACTGATGGGCGAAGAACATTTTACATGGCGCGAAGTTCAAGTTACTCATCATTTTTGAGGCCTGATATTGAGGAGTTTTCAAAGCACTTTGGTCGCATGAAAGATTTCCCAAAATGGAAAAATAAAATTGAGACCATAGGTAAAACCGTTGTTCCATGTCGAAGTTTGGATAGCATATACGGAGAATCAGGTGAAATTATTTCACTGCTCAAACTCGACACCCAGGGAACAGAACTGGAAATCATCAGAGGAGCTGAAAGACTTTTAAAGGAAAAAAGGATACTAGCAATTAAAACTGAGTTCTTGTTTCAACGTGTATACAAGGACCAATGCGTGTTTACCGATCTGGAAACACTGCTAAAGACCTTTGGCTTTATGCTCGTGAGCTGTGAATTCTATCCGGATGGATTAGAAACCCGATCTATTGTTGGTTTTGATAAGCCAAGAATCGGAGCAGGTGGGGATGCCATATTCGTTTTAGCAGAGCCTTTGGAGAAAGAGCGGTTGAAAACTTCATTGGTTTTAGGCTCTCTAGGCTATTTAAGCGAGATGGATCATATGCTTCAAAAGATTTCAATGATAAACCAACTTGAGCGTGAGTCGCTACTTGTTCATTTTAGTAAGCTTCATAATCAGTATTCTCTAAAACAAATAGTTAGACAGTTGGTGCCTCCAATCTTGTTTAATTTGTTGAAGAGAGTTCGATTACCGGAGTCTATTTAATAATCCTAATCTCCACACGCCTGTTTGCCTGCCTATCGTCTTCGGATATTTCTGGAAACACTTTAGGTTTTGAACTTCCGTAACCTTTGTAGCTGAGTCTCTTTGGGTCAATTCCTTCGCGAATCAGAAATTCATAGATGAACTTTGCTCGATTCTCGCTCAGATTCATGGTTTGCGTGTCATTGTCCATGCCATCGAATTGAGAATAGTCGCAACAGATAAAGCCCTGAATTTCAACCTTCAATGTTGAGTATTTCTGCATGGTGGTCAATAGCTGATCTAAGGCGGGCTTGGCTTCAGGAAGTGGATAATGCCTTCCAGGCATAAAACTCACACCCTCGAGAACAACATTTGATTCTTTGGTGGTGTCAATTTCCAGTGCCTCAGTTTGCCGTTCGGAAATTTCCTTTTTGACCTGAAATTCATCTTTTGCTATGATGATGTCAACCCGCCTGCTGATCGAATCTCCGGCATCAGATTCAGTGCCACTGTTTGGCAACTCTCCGCCACCATTAATAGAAGTTATCTTCAGTTTGCCTCCGCTTTTTTTTGTTGCATACTTAGCGACAGCCTTCGCTCTGTCATTTGAAAGCTGCTGATTATAGTCAACGCTGCCTACATAATCGGTGTACCCAAAAATTCGAGCCTTGCGAGTGTATGTCAGGGTCGAAATCAACGAGTCAAGGCGCATGGCATTGAACACTTCGCGTTCGTTCATCGAGAAATAAACACTTACCGTGTCATGCGTTTGAGCAAAAGAATAGACTGAGGATAACAGAAAAAAGGCGAAGACAATCCGATTGATCATTTTGCAAATAAAAACACAATCGACTCGATAATATTGCCAAATGCAAATTGCTTATTAACCTCGCGGTGCGATGAGTGCATACGACATCATTGAGGGAATTTCTGTTCTTCTGAGCCTTGTGTTTTTGGTGCTCCTGATGCGACAAAATCCCTGGTGTTGGCCTTTTGGGATTATCGGTTCAGCCTTAGGAGCCTTTCTTTTTGTTTGGCCTGAGGCCGAGGTAAAGCTCTATTCAGAAGCCATCCTTTATTCATATTATGTGTGGATTGGGATTTACGGATGGATTCGGTGGAATACCCAGGCAGTGGATGAACCTATAAAGCGCTGGAATCGGAAAAAGCATTTGTATGCCGCAATTGTGGCCTTGATTGGTATCCCAGCCTTGGGATGCGCAATGGAGCACTTCTTTCACTCGAATAACCCATACATTGACGCAACCACAACGGTCTTGGCATTTATTGCCAGTTACATGCAGGCTGAAAAGGTTTTCACATCCTGGCATTTATGGATTTTTGTCAATGCGGTTTCAATTTGGCTCTATTGGACGCGCGGACTTGAATTGTACAGTGTTTTGATGGTGGTATACTTTGCATTATCCATTGTCGGATTGCTTCAATGGAAGAAGGCGTTGGCTTAAGCTTCAGTCGCTTTCAATTTCAATGTTAATCGGACTTCCACCTCTTGTTTAATCCCTGAATATGCGTCAGGCGTGAAGACCAACCTTGTCGTGAATGATTCTTTCTGGACATACTTCGTAACATCCACATTCTTCACGGTAACTGAAAAAGAGCTGGCTGCGCTTTCGCTAATATCAGGTTTGCTTCCGATCAGATCCATCTCATCGTCACTAACAATGTATACTTCAACTGGTCCAAAGTAATCTAAGGCGCTTCCGCTTGGTGAATTCAAAACCACCTGAATATCTGAAGGAACAACGCTTTCTATAAGCGCTGTGGTTGTGTTGTAATCACTTGTCTTTTGCTCAATGTTGGTGGTGACAGGGTCGCTGTCAAGAGCCATCTCAACCTCCAAGCCGTTTGTTGCCGGAATCGATATTGTTGCGGCATAAGCTAAATTGAAATTCACCGGCTTTTCATCATTGCAAGAACTGAATGTAAAAACACTAAATGCCCAAAGCACAGCAAGGAAGATGAGTTTTTTGAATTGCATGAAGGATTTAATTCACGATTAGACATCGCGAATGTAGTGTTGTTCCAATCAGCAGGTATATACATTTTATGGATGTTTGGACCTGAATGGAATTCGGAACAATACAATCTATCTTCAGGGACAAGTATGCTCTCCTGTTCTCATTTCTTATTCTAGTGATCGAATTGACAATTGCAGGATTGGATCAGATAGGTGATTTTGGCAATTACTATTTCGGATCAATGTTTTTGCTGGAAGGAAATTTCGATTTATGGGTTTATGACCCTGGGAAGTTCAATCTGGAACTGGTTCGAAGGGGATGGGAGGGATTATTCCTTAACTACACGCCAGTACCTCCAATTACAGCATTGTTTTATCTTCCTTTCACGCTGTTTAACATTGCAACGGCCAAGTTTTTCTTCAATCTGATAGGTGCGATCGTATTGTTGGTTTCATTATCCAGGCTGATTAAGCACTTAAAGTTAAATGCTTGGGTATTGGCAATTATCCCACTATTATTCTTCCAAGCCTTAGTAAGCAATTTCCAGCAAGGCCAAGCATATTTATTCATAGCTGCGATGATGATGGAAGGTTTTATCGCTTGGGAAAAACAACGGTTTTGGGTATCGGCAATTCTTTGGTCTTTACCTATTTCACTCAAAATATTTCCTGGAGTCGTGCTGCTTTTCTTGCTTCAACGAAGAGACATTGTCCAGGTGTTTAGAATTATCATAATAGGAGCTTTAGTCTTTTCAGTGAGTCTTGTTTGGATATCGTTTAATGTCTGGACCGAATACGTAGTTGACATACTCCCAAGATTAATGAAGGGCGAAATCAATAACCCATATAGCACCATATACCAAAGTTTTAGTGTATTTCTCAAAAAGCTTTTCGTTTATGATTCACTGTTGAATCCGAATCCGGCAGTTTCGGTTCAGGAGCTCTATTTCTTTTTGGATCCAATTTTTAAGTTATCAGCAATAGCCGTTTTTTGGTCGATCTGTTCAAGAATGAGAGATGCTTTTTTTGGATTCTCGATTTTCTTATTTCTGTCTTTCCTGATTTCTGGATATGGCTCTACCTATGGACTGCTCTTTTTGATACCGATCACGCTTTTCGTGTTTCAAAATCTCTCAATGGTCAAAGGATGGATAATGTTGCTGGTTTTGTTCCTGCTGATCAATTTGCCAGTCGGTTTGTTTGGCAGTCTACCGTTGATTGCTCAGTTCCCCAGATTAATTCTGTTGCTCATCCTAGCCGGAATCCTGATTTATCTATTTCCATTTAAAATCAGTAACAGAAAGGCGTGGATAGGAATATGTATTCTTTTAGTCTTGCTCAATTTTAGTTCAAAACGTGATCAGAGTTCTTTGGTTACCTATGAGGGAAATAAATTGCTGTCCATTGAATTTTGGGCAACTGACAGCGGATTGGCTGTTGTGAACTTTGATGGCGAATTGGACACGACATTCATTCCAATGCAGATCGTCTCGCAAAGAAAAATATCTGATTCCGAGGTTGAAGACGCACATGACCTTTTGTTGTTAAATCATCATGACCTTTACTTCTTAAGTGATCGAAATCGTGGTGTTGGATTTTATGCGGTTAGAAAACTGGAATGGGAATAAGTAAACGTGCAATCCCGGTTTTAACGAGTGCCTTATGGCAGCTAAGTCCGTCTATTTCGTCCTTGCTCGTGTCGCTCGTGGTGATTCACTCCTATGGTGCCGCAGTTTGGGGAAGTATTGTGCCATACATCGTATGGCAACAAATAGCCGTTTCACTCCTTGCATTTGGAAATAAGGACTACCTCCAGCGGAAACTGGCTGAAAACGCCACAGAAATAAATGCCTTGTTCACTTCAAACTTCGTTCAAAGAACGGCTCTTCTATTGGTCTTTTTAGTTGGTGTATTGCTGATCGATCTTAATGGGAGTTTCTTATTGTTTAGTTTGATGGTTGTTGGTCGTTTTTTGCAACAAAGCGTGGACATTTGGGTGCTTAAACAGCGAACTTTTCAAGTTTTTCTTTATGTAGATATTGCCATTCTGGCGGCACAGATCGTCTTGATCTCGATTCTGGAACGTGAGGAATTCGTGCTTACATTAATAGCCGTAGGATTCGCCTTGCGGGGAGTATTATCAATTGGATTCTATCTCAAGCAATTTGACTTTTCAAATTTCTCAATATTAGGGCTAGGAGACTCCTATAAATACGCTTTGATAAATACTCTGGCTCTGGTTAGTACGCGAGTGGATTTACTGATGATTATGCAAGTTTTCAAAGTCAGTGATGCATTTCTAGGTATCTATCAATTGTTGATGGCCTTCCTTTGGAATTTCAGGGCGATTTCAGGATATATATCGAGCCCATATG
This sequence comes from Flavobacteriales bacterium, assembly GCA_041391765.1. GTDB lineage: Bacteria > Bacteroidota > Bacteroidia > Flavobacteriales_G > Salibacteraceae > SHAN690. The sequence continues at coordinate 14,806 of JAWKNJ010000039.1, forward strand.
TTCCGCATTTTTATCGGATGAGTCAATCTGCCAAAAAGCATTTAGCGAATCTGATGGCATATTCTGGAGTGGTGGTGGGGTTATTGGGCACTCTGTGCAGCTATTTGGTTTTGGCATTCGTTAGTGATTACTATTTACCCATCGAAACGGTTGTCGTTAGCTTCACATTTATCGCGATTCCTTTCATAATGAGTACCTCCATTTATAGAATGTACAAATACAACCGTCAGATGGAAGTGGCTGCCGTGACCGTTTTTATCATACTCAGCTCTATTGTTTTGTTTAGTTATTTTAAAGAGCAAGCTGCGAAAAGTGTTTTTGTAATAATTGCGATGGTGACAGGAATTCGCCTTGTAACCACAACATTCTATGTGATAAGATCACGCAGGTTGGAGCAAAGTTTAAGTAGATGATGATATCAAGTTTACATTATTGATGGAAGAATATTTAAACTCAAAAATCAACGTGGTAATTGCAGGATATCCCAAAAGTGGTACACATTGGGTAAGTTGGTTGGTGGCTGAAATGCTTGGTGCTCACAAAGTCATGCATTTACCAATTGAGCTTGGTGAGTCCATCGGACCTGGCACGATTTCCGAAAAATCAGAGCCATTGGCCAACTGCTTTAAAACTCATTTAACATGTGATCAAATCGAAGATTGTTTTGACAAAAACCAAACGGTTAAAATTTTACATGTTGTAAGGGACCCCCGCGATATTGTAGTTTCAGGAGCTTATTATTTTTCATTTAAAAAATCATGGATTGAAAGAATTGTGAATAATAAGCTTTTTAGATCCATGCAATCAAATGGGAATTTTAAATCTTTCATTGAACCATCTACTTCAAGTTATAAGAAAACCAGAATGTTGAATGCTGTGGTGAATGGTGATCCGAACGTTAGTGAGTGGTTAGGGGTTTCTTGGAAAGAATACACCAACTCGTTTATCAACAGTGATGTTCTTCAGGTTCGATACGAGGATTTGATGCAAACTCCACAAGAAACCTGCAAGATAATTTGTGACTTCCTCTCGATCAATGTGTCGGATGATCAAATTCGTAATGCGATAACAAATCAGTCATTTGAACAAAAAACTCAGCGGAACTGGGGTGGTTATAATATCATCAGAAACGCTCAAGTAGGTTCTTGGAAAGGAGAACTCAACAAACCTTCATTAGATAAAATACAGTTATCAATGAAGAATGAAATGCACCAACTAGGATATACGTTTTGAGGTCGGAATTCATAATAATGATTTGGGTCTTATTGGCAGTTTCCTCCTGCAACCATGAACCCTATATTCCTGCGGTCGAGTCAAACTCGCTAATCGTACGATTGAAATGGAATCAATCGTACCCTGGGGAAACTATTCAAGCCATTGACACTGGATTGTTATGGACATTTTCCCTCCTTGGAGCAGAACTTGAACGCGGAGCCTTGGACGCATCAAGATCGTGGAAACAGGATACTGTAATCCTCGATATTTCTAAGCTCGGTTTCAGCGTGCCCGCAGAAAATGCCTTTAAGGAGATTCTAAACTACATGAGATCATCAGAAGAATATAGAGAGCTTAATTGTATTGATCTCGGACGCTTTGTGACCATTTTATTGTGCAATTCAGACAACTATTACAACATAACAGGTATTCCTAGAACACTTGATGAATATCTATCTCAGCGAACAACTCGAAAGCGCAGAACCATGATCTTGAATTCAAATGTGTCTCTTGGGCCTCGAATTGTGGAGATTCCGGACTCAGTAGAGCCTTTGGATCAATTTGCATTGGTGGCAATTGAAGGTGAATTTGACTCATTGAAGGGTAAAGTAAATCCCGAAGAATATGAAGTCATTGATTTTTTGGCAAATGGACAACTGCGCTTTGGGGTTTATTCAAAAGATGGAGCCTTAGTGGATGGTGCAAATTCCAATTTGAGCATAGGCGGCAAACCTTCGAAATGCATGTGGTGCCACGAGTCATCCTTTAACCCCAATTTCAATAATTCACAAGGCCATATTGCGTATTTGTCTGTTGATTCTTTTAACCACATCATCAAAGAGTTTAACAAAGCACTCAATGACCAACGACTGGGTTTAAGTGGCGATGTGGACTTTGGAATAAAACAAGACCACCAATATGCTGAATTGATCTACTTGGGGTTTATGCATCCAACTGATTATAGGCTGTCCAAGGAATGGGGTATTTCTGTATCTCAAGTCGAAAGTCGGTTAAGTCATTTGCCCAAACATGATTATCACGAGTTTGAATTCTTGATGGGCTGTTTTGAAAGAGCTGATGTGGATATTTATTCGCCTTTTAAGGTGATTCCCGTACTCGAAGACGAAAGAGAACTGAATTAAAAGAGCCGAATTCATAACCTTTCCGTTATCAGGAATAGTAAGTATCTATGCACATACGGAGTGAAAATAAGTCAAGCCATACGTGGGGCCAACGCTCGCATTTTTCCACAGCATTTGTATTACGATCCTGAGTGGATTGTACTCGGTGTGAATAACGTTTGTAACCTGCATTGCAAAATGTGTGATGTCGGGCTTGGTAATGAGAACACCGTGTTTGCTCAAAACCTGGTCGGCACCAAACCACTCAACATGCCAATGGAACTGGTTTCTAAGATAATCACCCAAAGCGCTAGTCAGTTCCCAAAGACAAAAATTGGATATGCATTTACGGAACCATTGGTTTATCCTCACCTGATCGAATCTATTGAGTTAGCCACAAGGCTAAATGTGTTCACAAGTGTGACAAGCAATGCACTGACATTACCGCAAAAAGCAGAGGATCTTGCCAGAGTGGGATTGAAAGAAATCTATATTTCATTGGATGGGCCGGAAGATGTGCACAATGAAACTCGGGGAAATGCCAAGTCGTTTCAAAAGGCGGTCGAGGGTATTGAGAAGTTGGCATCATTTACAAATGCCCCAAAGGTTTCTGTCTTTTGCGTTATTACCGAATGGAACATCGGAAGATTGACGGAATTTTTGGAGTATTTCAGAAATTATCAGATAGAGCATATCGGTTTCATGCATATGAATTTCACCCCTGAGGAGTTGGCAATTGAGCATAACCAATTCTACGGTGATCGATACTTTGCCACGGCTTCCAATATCGGAGAGATTAATGTGGATGCGATGGATTTGAACATGCTGTTTGATGAGATTTGTGAAATAAAGAAGACCACATTTCCATTCAAGGTCTCATTCTCTCCAGAAATTGATAGCAGAGAGGACTTAGACAAGTTTTACCTCGAACCGAAAGTCAAATTCGGCAAAAGGTGCAATGATGTATTTCGAAACATCATGATAAAAAGTGATGGATCCGTGATTCCGGCTCATGGCAGATGCTTCAATTTGAGAATTGGAAATATATATGAGCAAGACTTGAAGAGCATTTGGAATAGTTCTGTCATCGCTCAATTTAGAAAAACTTTAAATGATGCAGGTGGCTTGCTTCCAGCATGTAATCGTTGCTGTAGCGCATTTTGACTATGAACAAGGTCCTACTATTCAATCCGCGAAGTGCCGATAAAAAGTACCGAATCCCGAATTCGGTGTTGCAAGTGGCTGCTGCCGTTGATGGTCAATGGGATTGGGTTATCGTGGATGGGAATAGGGAAGAAAACCCTTGGCAAAAAATCAAGTCTTATTTGGACACGGGGCAGTTTCGATACGTTGGGTTTACTGTCATGCCCGGGCCTCAATTAAAGCAGGCCATTCCGTTGGCACAGACCATTCGCCAGGAATACATGGATGTGAAGATGATTTGGGGTGGGTATTTTGCTTCGAATCAGTACAAATCGGTGCTCAACTCTGGTTGGGTGGACTACGTGATAAATGGCCCCGGAGACTATGCCTTTCCTGCATTGTTGAGAGCCTTGGATGATGGATTGCCAACCGAAGGCATACCAAACCTTATCTTCAAGAGCTTGGGCGAAATCGTCAAAACCCGAAAGACGGATTTGTTGGATTACAACCAGCTGAATCGCTTGCCCTATGATAAGCTGAATTCTCAGTATTCTATAGAAAAGTACCTTGGAAAGACATATTTAGGAGAGAAGACGCTGGCTTATCACAGCAGCTTTGGATGCCCGTTTACATGTTCATTTTGCGCAGTTGTTCCGATCTATGAAGCTCGTTGGAAGGGGTTGAATGCAGAGAATATTTACCGTGATGTGAAACTCATTAAAGATAGGTGGGGAGCTGATGCTATTGAATTTCATGACAATAATTTCTTCGTTTCTGAAAAGCGAACTGTCGAATTCAGCAAGCTCGTGAAGGACGACAACATGATTTGGTGGGGTGAGGGAAGGATAGATACGATCGATCGATACAAAGATGAAACCCTCGCGTTAATGAGGGAAGCAGGCTGTAAAATGATCTTTTTCGGTGCGGAGACAGGCAATGACGAAGTACTTAAGAAAATGGACAAGGGTGGCACTCAAACAGCAGCTCAGATTTTGGAGTTTGCCGCTAGGATGAAGAAGTTTGACATCATTCCGGAATACAGTTTCGTTTTAGGTACACCAGCTGAGTCACCGGAAAAGGTGATGTCTCAAATAGATGCTGATATTGATTTCATCAGAAAAGTCAAGGAGATTAATCCGGACACGGAAATCATCATATATGTCTACAGTCCAGTGCCGACCGAGGGTTCTGAAATGTTCGACATGGTCAAGGACGCGGGATTTCAGTTTCCTGAAGATCTCAGCGATTGGCTAAATCCTGCTTGGGAGAATTTCGATCTGAGAAAGAATCCATTGACTCCGTGGTTAACAGCCGAAATGATTGATAAGATCAAGAACTTTGAAACTGTCTTGAACGCACAGTACCCAACGGTAAGCGACATCAGACTGAAAGGCGCGCAGCGTTCATTGATGAAAGCGATGGCTGCCTTTAGATATAAAAACAAACTCTACAGCTTCCCGTATGAACTCAAAGTCATGCAGAAACTGTGGAACTACCGACAACCTGAAGTTCAAGGCTTTTAGTGATTCTCATGAGAAAGCTCGTTAAATGGTTGATCCATTATACGTATCGTCCTTGGGCCATTTGGTATATCAATTCGGATCGTGAATACCATTACAAAGGATTGAGAATCTCAGTTCCCCGAGGTGTGTTTCACCCAGGGTTATTTTTCAGTTCCAAAATGCTAGCCTCACAGCTGGAATCAAATGATCTTGTTGGAAAAAGAGCATTGGAGCTGGGTTGTGGTTCGGCCATGGTTTCTTGTGCTATGGCACGTTTGGGGGCCGAGGTGCTGGCCTCAGACATCAATCCAAAGGCGGTTGAGGCAGCAATTAACAATGCCTCTCAAAATCAGTTAACCATTCAGGCCATAGAAAGTGACTTGTTTGATCAGCTTTCTGATCAAGTGTTTGACTTGATTGTTATCAATCCACCATATTTTGCGAAAAACCCGGAAACTATGACACAGCGTGCTTGGTTTGCTGGGGAGAATTTTGAATATTTCCAAAAGCTATTCATGCAGATCGGGCAGCATATGGATCCGCAAACTGTAGTCCTCATGTCAGCGTCAGAAGATGTGGAATTGGATAGAATAAGAGAAATTGCGACATTAAAGTCATTCGAAATCAAGCAGATTGCTAAAAAGCGTGTTTGGATGGAAAGGAACTATGTATATCAAATCATAAAAACTAACTAGGTTTGAGCATGCTCGGTGAACAGTTGTCTGAATCTTCCGTTGAATTATCTCTTGAAGAGGCTGCAGTGATTGAATCACTGGCGTATTTCGATGTTTTTCAGTATCCGCTGAAGCCGTCAGAAGTTCATCAATTCACGAAAACTCCCATTGCCCGTCAGAATATCGTTCCGACATTGAATTATTTGGTGAATCTCGGTTTGATTTACAAACATGGTCAATACTATAGCTTGGTTGATGATGTTGCATTGACAACTAGGAGGGAGAAAGGCAATGACATGGCCGCTACTATGCTGAAAAGGGCACGCTTCTTTTCTCATTTGATCAGCCGATTTCCCTTTGTTAGAGGTGTTTGTATCTCAGGGTCACTTTCTAAGGGATATATTGATGAGCTGGGGGATGTGGATTATTTCATTATCACTAAACCAGGCCGACTTTGGATTGCAAGGACGCTATTGATCGCATTCAAGAAGGTGTTTCTGCTGAATAGCAAGAAATATTTCTGTGTCAATTACTTCGTGGATACCGAACATCTTGAAATTCCCGATAAAAACATCTTCACGGCTACGGAAGTTATGACTTTGATTCCGGTGTATAGCATGGAGTCTCATCAAGCATTTGTCAATTCGAATAAATGGGCTGAATCGTATTTGCCAAACTTTGTTTCTGATAAACATGATGAACCAAAATGGATCATACCGCGCTTATTAAAGCCTGTTGTCGAATCGCTTTTCAGCGGCTTTATTGGCAATGGCCTTGACACGTTCTTTATGAACATGACTATTAAACGATGGGAGCGTAGGTTTTCACACTTTTCAAGACAGGACTTTGAGCACGCATTGCGTTCAAGAAAATACGTGTCCAAGCATCATCCTCAGAATTTTCAGAAAGTCGTGCTCAATGCGCTCAATAATAAGATCAAGGACTTTGAGTCTAGACATCAGTGCGAACTTTCACGAGTGAATGGTTGATATTCTACTTACTCATAGCTATTTCCTTCGATTTGATCCAAAGCAGTGGAAGGCGGGGCGTCCTTATGCACCGTTGGCAACTTTGTTTGCAGGGTCTGTTTTGCGAGAGTCAGGACACAACACCGCGTTCTTCGATTCGATGTTTTCTGAGTCCGCTGCGGAGCTAGCACAGCATTTAGAAGACCATAAACCCAAAGTGTTGGTGATTTACGATGACGGATTCAACTATTTGACCAAAATGTGTTTGACCAATATGCGTGAAGCCGCATTTGAAATGATTGAAATGGCAAAAACGAAAGGAGTCACGGTTATTATTTCGAGTAGTGATTCAACGGATCATTCTGAGAAATACCTCAGTCGAGGAGCTGATTTTGTGATTGTTGGCGAAGGTGAAGCCACATTGAAGGAGCTCTGCGATTATTTGATTTCGAACCAAGGTGATCGCTCACAAATCCATGGGTTGCGCTATATGGAAAACGGTCTGGTACATTCTACTTCGCCACGAGTCAATAGGAGAGAGCTTGATGAAATCCCATTGCCAGCGTGGGATCTTGTTGATGTTGAAGCTTATCGAAAGATGTGGCTGAAGAGCAGCGGATATTTTTCCGTCAACATTGGAACTACGCGTGGATGCCCGTTTAAATGCAACTGGTGTGCTAAACCAATTTATGGCAACCGATACAATAGCAGATCACCTGAAAATGTAGTTGAGGAACTCAAGTTGTTGAAGCAACGCATTGGATTCGATCATGTTTGGTTTTGTGATGACATTTTTGGATTGAAGCCCGGTTGGGTCAAGCGTTTTGCAGACTTGGTCGAAGAAGAAGGGTTAGAGTTCAAATTTAAGATCCAATCACGAGCGGACCTTTTGCTGCAAGAAGAGAATATTGTGGACTTAGCCCGAGCAGGTGCAGAGGAAGTCTGGATTGGAGCTGAAAGCGGTTCTCAGAAGGTTTTGGATGCCATGGACAAGGGAACAACAGTTGAGCAAATCAAGGAATCCACAAGACTTATGAAGAAATATGGGATCAAGCCGTGTTTCTTTCTACAGTTCGGGTATCCGGGTGAGAAGATCGAAGACATTCAAAAGACTATCGAAATGGTAAGCGATTTAAAGCCATTCGACATTGGGGTTTCAGTATCGTATCCGCTGCCCGGCACAAAGTTCTATGAGAATGTGAAATCGCAATTAACGGAAAAGCAGAACTGGACTGATAGTGATGAATTGCTTGTCATGTTTGAAGGTGAGTTTTCATCAGATTTCTATAAGCGATTGCAGCGTTACGTGCATCATCGTTTTCGTACTGAACAAGCTATTGGTGCCATGAAGTCGGGAAATGCAGCAAAAGTATTGACTTTGGGTTATAGGATTCCGCAAATGCTTTTGTCAAAAGCTCAACTTCAATTGCATGCATGATTCACCTTTTGACGCAGTTGCCGCAACCTACGATGAGGAATTCACTAATAGCATCATTGGTAGATTGCAACGAGCAAGGGTTTGGAAATTCCTGAAACAGGATCTAAGGGGTGAAAAGAAGCTGCGCATTTTAGAGATCAATTGCGGGACCGGAATTGACGCGGCTTGGCTGGTTTCTCAAGGTCACCATGTACTCGCAACTGATGTCAGCGAAGGAATGATTTCCAAAGCGAAGGAACTGCATGGAAGCACTGCTGTTTGTTTTGAGGTATGTGCCATCGAGAATATTGAATCCAAGTATGGAAACGATCGCTTTGATGTAGTGTTCAGTAATTTTGGCGGACTTAATTGCCTAAGCCCTGAGGCGCTGAAAAGATTGAACGATCAAGTGTTTGCCTTGTTGGAACCAAATGGAAGGTTTATTGCGGTTTTCTTAGCCAAAAAACCGTTGATGGAATTGCTCTATTTCCGCTTAAAGGGAATGAAAAGTCAGGCATCACGGAGACAAATCGGATTTGCTGAAGTTTCTATTTCAAATGGAGTCTCTGTCCCTACTTGGTACTACAATGCAAAGGAGATTAAATCTTTTTTCAAGTTGTTTAGGGTCAATAAGATAAGACCAGTTGGCTTATTTGTTCCTCCAAGTTATTTAGCGCGTTGGGTTGACAAGCATTCACTACTTGTTCGTCTGCTCTTTGGGATGGAGTTAGTCTTTGGTGGAGGTTCTTCTTTTGGCGATTTTGGTGATCACATTTATTTGAGTTTTTCAAAGGCATGAAAATTCTGCTTACGCATGGATACTTTTTGAATGACGATCCAAAAGAGCGCGAAATCATGCGGCCATATCCTCCGTTGGGTATGCTCTATGTATCGGCATGGCTTGAAAAACAAGGTTATGACAACGATGTTTTCGATACCACCTTTTCTTCGTTTCAAGATTTGTGTAACAAGATTTTGGAAACATCACCTGAGGTCTTAGCGATCTACACGAATTTGATGACAAAGCTCAATGTACTTCGCCTGATCTCGTTTGTTAGAAACCAAAAAGAGCTGGAACAAACGAGAATTATTTTAGGAGGGCCAGAGGTAAAAAATCACAAGGAGAATTTTCTGAAACATGGAGCAGACTATCTGGTTTTGGGTGAAGGAGAGCAGACCATGTTTGAGCTGGTTGATTCTTTAAAGTTCCAGAGGGATATATCCGTGGTGGAGGGGATTGCATATTTAAGGGATGGTCAGGTTGCTGTAACTCCGGAACGTTCACAGATGCGTGAGTTGGATCAGTTGCCATTGCCAAATCGCAAAAAGATCAATTTGCAGCGTTATTTCGATGCGTGGAAGGAAAAACATGGAACCAGCGCCATCAGCATCAATACTATGCGCGGTTGTCCTTATACATGCAAATGGTGTAGTCGAGCGGTTTATGGACTTAGTTATCGGAGAAGAAGCCCGAGACATGTGGCTGATGAAATGGAATGGATTAGCGCCAATTATGAAGTTGATTCGATTTGGTTTGTAGATGACGTGTTCACGATAAGTCATAAATGGCTTAAAGAATTCGTGACCGAAATAAATGCAAGAGGTCTAGTCAAACCATTTGAGTGTATCACCCGAGCAGATCGCATGAATGCTGAGGTTATTCAACTGCTCAAGGATGCCGGATGTTTCCGAGTTTGGATTGGAGCAGAGAGTGGTTCTCAAAAGGTCATAGACTTGATGGATAGAAGGGTAGATGTGAATCAGGTGAGGCAAATGATCATCGAATCGCAAAAGGCTGGAATTCAAGCCGGAACATTTATTATGGTTGGGTATCCCGGAGAAACCAAAGCCGATATAGACGAAACCATACTCCACCTGAAAGAATCAAATCCGGATCTATTCACCATCACGGTAGCCTACCCAATCAAAGGAACTGAACTCTATCAGGAAGTAGAGTCGAGGTTTGTCGATCAGCTGCCGTGGGACAAGTCCACCGATCGTCAAATAGATTTTAAGCGAACCTATACACGCAAATATTACGACTATGCCGTGCGCTTAATTGTCAACGATGTAAACTCCCATAAAGCGAGTTTGAAAGGGGAGTGGGTGGTATTTGCCAAACTCAAATCCAAAGCCATGGTCGCCCGATTGGCGATGACACTTATGTCCTGAATTTATGATTTTCCCAAGGGCTTAATTACGCACATTTGCGCCTGCTTTTAAGATGAGTACAAGAAACGCTGCTGTCGGGTTCATTTTCGTCACGCTTTTGCTGGATGTGATTGGGATTGGAATTATCATTCCGGTACTTCCAAAGTTGATCATGGAACTTACAGGAAGCGGACTTAGTCAGGCTTCTGAGTATGGGGGTTGGTTGATCTTTGCTTATGCAGCCACCCAGTTCATTTTTGCTCCGTTGGTTGGGGCGATGAGTGATCGCTATGGCAGGAGGGCCATTCTACTTATCTCTCTCTTTGGTTTTGGGATCGACTATCTTTTTATGGCCTTTGCACCGACATTAGGCTGGTTGTTTGTTGGGCGTGTGATTGCCGGTTTGATGGGAGCCAGTTTTACCACGGGGGCTGCGTATATAGCAGATGTGAGTCCACCTGAGAAGCGCGCACAAAACTTTGGGTTAATTGGAGCGGCATTCGGTCTTGGGTTCATCATTGGTCCGGTAATCGGAGGTTTGTTAGGCCAATACGGCCCACGGATTCCATTCATCGCAGCCGCTGTGCTTACCTTACTCAACTGGCTTTATGGCTTATTAATCCTTCCAGAGTCGTTGAAGCCAGAAAATAGAAGGGCCTTTGAATGGAAGCGAGCAAATCCGGTCGGGAGTTTGATCAATTTGAAGCGATATCCAGTGATTCTTGGATTGGTTGTGGCCATGATTTTTGTTTACATCGCCTCGCACGCTGTGCAGAGCTCATGGTCTTACTATACCATGTTGAAATTTGGCTGGGATGAAGCAGCCGTAGGGCTTTCTCTTGGCTTTGTAGGGGTCTTGAGTGCGGTTGTGCAAGGAGGCTTAATTCGCGTTGTAATTCCAAAACTTGGTCAGGTGAAATCAGTCTACCTTGGTATGATCTTTTATTTTCTTGGTCTGTTGCTGTTTGCCATTGCAGGACAAGGTTGGATGATGTATCCCTATTTGGTGGTTTATTGTCTCGGAGGTTTTGCGGGACCGGCTCTTCAGGGGATCATGTCCACTCAGGTTCCTCCAAATGAACAAGGCGAGCTTCAAGGAGCAATGACTTCCATGATGAGCGCGACTTCCGTTGTTGGTCCACCTGTGATGACTGGACTGTTTGCTTATTTCACCGGCAATGACGCACCCGTTTATTTTCCCGGTGCTGCCATGATGCTCGGTGCGCTGCTTACGTTAGTGAGCTTGTTTTTCAGCTGGAGAACATTGAGAACTTACAAGGAACCTAGCGGGCAATAACGATTCGCTGAGTATTCGAATACTCTTCAATGCTTGTCCTTATCAGGTAGATGCCACTTTGAAATTCTGATAAGTCCACCACGTTGGCAATAGACTGCTGATCTATCTTCTCGCCAATTAAGTTGTACACTTCAACCATCATTTTTTCTGCTGGTGAGAAGTTAGTAATGAATACCCCAGAACCGCTAGGATTTGGGTAATAGGTCAGTCTATCCAAGGGATTCACGTTTTCTACACCCACGATTTCATAGACCTCAAAGCTTGCGTTGGCACCGCAGCCATTTTCATTCATCACAGTGACCGTGTATTCACCGGGAGCGAGACCAGATAGATTCTTACTTGTCTCACCATTCGACCATTGATACTCCATTAATGAAATGGATCCTGATAATTCAAGGGTGATTGATCCTGTATCTATACTTAGGGCCGTGTTCCTTACAGCTGCGCTGACCTCCAAGTTGAAGTTTTCACATAGTCTTGCATCTGTCCACGCTTGAACCGTATCGGTTTGTTCAAAAAAGGTAGTCACGTCAACGCATGTGCCTTTGTATTCTTCTTCCTGCGAAAATATAACCGCCATCGTAAAGGTCTTAGATTCATTGGGTATGAAATTCATCCCTGAATGACTTTGAATCATTCTCTTGTTGCCTGGGAAGGTGGCTTGACCACACTCGGAAAACCCATTCACCACCGCAGGGTTTTCAGGATACATGTAATTTGTTTTAATTGCCAGAGGGTTTGACGGGTCATAACCTGTCCCACCAATACTCCAGTCCGTGTCGTCTTTCCATTTCCCGTTCATGTATTTGTAATATTCCATGGCTAGACCAGGATCGGTTGTGGGACCATTCCCATTGTTGATATACCCAAAATGAGTCATTTTTATGGATGTTCCATCGGAGTCTTTTGGCAATTTGACCATTCTTAAGCCAGCCACAGGTAAATTTTCACCATATCCAAGCACACCTCCTTGGTTTGGATCAATGCTGTCAGCATTGTAAAAGTATCCCAGGCTTCTGGTGGAGTCACATCCTACATAGTCATTCAGGTAGTAGCCAAGACCTCCATCTGTCCAAAACCCGAGGCTAAAATCATGGTATTCCTGATCTGACTTATTGATAATCGTATAGTCATAAAAGGTCGTGTTGTTTACCACGTTATTGGCCTGATAAGCATAGGCCATCACATGAATTTCAACTTCGAATGGCATCCCACCGCTTTCTGTATGCACGTTACCAATGTCATTCATAATCCAATAAACGGCTTGGTCCCCTTTTATAAGAGGATAGTCCCCATGTTCATAATTGTAGAATCCATCACCATCTGCGTCAACAAATGGTGCGACCATTTCAGTTAGGTCAACTTCGAACTCTGGATTGCCTATTGCTGGCCAGCGCTTGATTGCTTCAGTCGCTGTGCCACCTGCTTTGAAGTCATCAATTTCAGCTTTTGTTACTGACCAATGTCGATCAAAGGCATTGCAGTCAACGGTGAGTTCGCCATTGCTGTCCGTCAAGATTGCTCCGGGCCAAAAGTCATCACCAGTCAACCGATGTCTGACCGCAGCGCAATGCAATTTGTTTTCACTGTCCATTCCTGTAAGCCAAAGACCATTAGCGAAGAATGCCTTAATTCCTGAGCCTTTGGGAACTTCATATCTGGCTGAGTTGAAGTCCCACCACATATCACCTCCATCATGAAAATAGGTGGAGACGTTATTGATGTCCATGGTGGTACCAGAAGTTCCAGGAGTGCACATCTGAGCATTTGTGGCGAAGCCATTAAATAGGAAGCCTGTTAGGATGAGTGTAATTGATCTATTCATGGCGCTTTAAGTTTGGTTTGAACCCAATACTAGGAAATGACTTCTCCCATGTCCATGACGAATGAGAATCAGGTAGGGTTAAAAAAGAATTCGGAGTCAGATCGTCTTTGTCACGCCCATTCCGAATAGAGCAAAATCATATTTCACAGGATCCTCGGGGTCGAAAGACCTTAAGGCAGCCGTCAATTCCTCTACAGCCTTCCAGTCATCCTGTTTTCGTTTGAGTAAACCAATTTTTCGGGAAACTGTTCCGGTATGGATGTCGAGCGGCATCATCAGCTCACAGGATCTGATACTGTTCCAAATGCCAAAGTCTACGCCTTCATTGGAGTGACGTACCATCCATCGTAGGTACATGTTAAGACGCTTAGCAGAGGATTCGTTTAGCGGATTACTGACATGCTTACGAGTACGATTTAAATGCTCCAGAGAAAAAAAAAGTTCGTGAAACCCCATTAATCGATGCTTTACAGATTGAGATGCTCGATTGAATGCGGCTTCAAGCCCACCGTGGTTTTTGTAGATATTTTGAAGCGACTCCATGAAATAGATGGCGTCAATGTCAGAAAATGTGCGATGGACAAATCCTTTGAACCGCAGTCGATCCGATGGTTCGTGATTTAAAATGAAATCAAATGGAGCATTTTCCATCAATTCCATTAATCTGGATGCGTTGTTGATGATGCTCTTTCGCTGTCCCCAGGCAATGGTCGCGGCTAGAAAGCCGGCAATTTCAATGTCTTCTTTTTTTGAGAATCTAGCTGGAATTTGAACCGGATCCAAGGCAATGAAGTTAGGTCGGGCAAATAGAGCATAGTACTTGTCAAGTAATGCTTGTACAGACTCGGACATTATGATGCGATCAAGCCATCTACAATCGTGAGCTTACGGTCGGCCATGTCCGCTAAGGTTTGATTGTGCGTAACAATCACGAAGGTTTGACCAAAGTTTTCGCGTAGATCAAAAAAGAGGTGATGAAGCTCTTCTGCATTCTTACTGTCCAGATTTCCGGAAGGTTCATCCGCAAAAACAACACTTGGCCTATTGATGAGTGAGCGTGCTACAGCCACGCGCTGTTGCTCTCCGCCACTAAGTTCCATCGGTTTGTGTTCAGCGCGACTAGAGACATTCAAGAACTCCAAGAGCTTTTTAGCCTCCGCTTCAGCTTCCTTTTTAGATTTTCCGGCTATAAAAGCAGGTAAGCAAACGTTTTCGATGGCTGTGAATTCAGGTAGAAGCTGATGGAACTGAAAAATGAAGCCTATGCGCTTATTGCGGAAGGCACTCATGGCCTTGTCTTTTAATGAAAAAACATCCGTGTTGTCAATTTTCAAGGATCCTTTATCAGGTCGATCGAGTGTCCCTAAGATCTGGAGCAAGGTGGTTTTTCCGGCACCTGAAGACCCTACGATGCTTACGATTTCTTTCTCTTCAATACTCAAATTAATCCCTTTGAGTACCTGCAAATCGCCATAACTCTTCGTTAAACCCGTTGCTTCAATGATTGCCATTGGCGCGAATGTATGTCAAAGGCGCAAAGCTGCACAGGCATACATTTGCTGAATGCCGCGATTTGCTGATTTACTTCAACACAAAATGGTCTTGCTGCTCATTGCGGTTTGTGCGGGGTTGTTTTTTGCATCCGGTCATTGGCAGCATCAAAATGTGATTCGTGGCGATGCGCAGGGCTACAGTGCTTATCTGGCAGCATGGGTTGTTCACGGTCAGTTTGATTTTACATTTTACGATAATTTGTCGCGAGATGAGAAGCTCCGCTACTGGATAGATCATCGCGAAGGGCTCGATCCTTTTCCGAAGCTTACAATGGGGTTAGCTTATGCACAATTGCCATTGTTTTGGATAGTTCACGAAGTGAGCGCTGTCATGGGTTGGCCGCAGGATGGCTGGTCAAATCCGTATCACTTAAGCGTAGGGTTGACCGGCTTACTTGTGCTTTTGCTCGGTTTGCTTGCGCTGGATGTTTGGCTCAGGAGAAGGTTTTCAAAATTGGTCAGCGCGGCTACGTTATTGCTTTTAGTCGGGGCAACCAACCTGTTATACTACTCATCCTTTGATAACGCTCACTCACATCAGTATTCGTTCAGCCTGTTTGCAATTGCACTGTGGAGCTTTGACACGTGGTTGATCAAACGCAAGTGCCTTCACTTATGGGGTGCAGCACTGTTTTTCGGTTGGGTCACACTGATCAGACCGACCAACGCGCTTTTTATGTTGGTGCCGATTATCCAACTCCTTGGCAGAAGAGAAATGTGGATTTCTGCCTGGAATTGGAAGTCCATCCTCGCTGTGGTGGCGTTTTTAATGCCGATCATTCCTCAAATGGTGCTCTGGAAATTGGCCACCGGTTCGTGGGTATTTTACAGTTACGGAGAGGAGCAAATATTTTGGTTAAGTCCTCATGTTATGGAAGGTCTTTTCAGCTTTCGGAATGGATGGCTGGTCTACACACCGCTTATGTTCTTTGCGTTTATTGGCCTAGTGTTCACCAAAAAGATTGACAGCTCGCTTACATTGGCTACCACCATTGTTTTGCCTATCCATGTTTACATCGTTTTTTCCTGGTGGTGCTGGTACTATGGCAGTAGTTTGAGCATCCGTCCGATGATTGACTTGTATCCCTTGCTTGCCTTTCCTCTGGCAGGGTTCATTCGCTGGGTAATTTCAAATAAGTGGTGGTGGTCTCTTGGGTTTACTTCCTTGTCATTGCTCCTGATTGTCAACAATTTCTTTCAGACCGCCCAATACCATCGCGGTCAACTACATGGTTCGGATATGACGTCAGACGCGTTTCGAATGTTGTTTTTCAATCCTGATCCACCATCGGATTTGGGTATTATTGGATTGTACTCCATACCTGATTCTGAAAACCTGAAGAGAGGTCTGGCAGAGCGCATAAAACATGACACGATTATTGAAAAGGAGTGGAGTTTCTCCGATTTACCCGAAGGTTTGGTTGTAAATCATCAACATCAATTTACGCGAGCACTGAAAGCTGAGGCTGGCCAATTTGAAACCACCGGTGATCGCATCATGGAAATCAGTGCTCAGATCCGAAGTGAGAATTACGTTGGTCAAAAGGTTTACCTCGTGGTCAGCTTTGTGGATAGTGCGTTGAGTTATGGATACCATACTGCTGAATTGCACAAGATGCGGCTAGAAACGGGAAGGTGGCAACGTGTTCGATGTTATTTGGAAGAGCCAAAGGACTTACCGCAAACCGGGAAGTTGGAAGCCTATCTATGGTTTCAGGAAGGTGAGGGGGAAGTAGAGCTAAAAGATTTGAGAATCAGGCAAATTGATTGTCCATACGTGGATTGATCTTAGTTTTTCAATTCCAGTTTCGCTTTCAGCGCGAAGTACTCGTCCCTCAATTCCGCTGCACGCATGAAATCGAGCTCTTTTGCTGCCTTTTCCATTTGTCTTTTGGTCTGTTCAACAGCTTTTGCCAGTTGATCTTTGCTCATGTACTCAACAATCGGATCGGCCGCAACACCGAGCACCATCGTCTCTTCGCTGGTTTCATAACGTTTATTGGTCACGTATCGAAGCGTATCATCAATGGCTTTGTTAATCGCAGTGGGTGTAATGCCGTGCTCCTCATTGTAAGCCATTTGTTTAGCACGTCTCCTGTTGGTTTCGTCAATGGTGCGTTGCATGCTGTCGGTGACTTTGTCGGCATATAAAATGGCGGTTCCATTCACATGTCGAGCAGCACGACCAATGGTTTGTGTAAGCGATCGTTCACTTCGAAGAAATCCTTCCTTGTCAGCATCTAAGATGGCCACGAGCGAGACTTCGGGCAAGTCCAATCCTTCGCGTAAGAGGTTGATTCCAACCAGCACGTCAACTTCACCCGTTCGAAGTTCACGAAGAATCGCAACCCGTTCTAATGTATCCACATCACTATGGATGTAGCGCGTTTTGATATCAAGATCGATAAGATATTTGGCAAGCTCCTCAGCCATTCTTTTGGTCAATGTTGTCACTAGAACTCGTTCGTTTCGCTCCAACCTAAGCTGAATTTCCTCGAGCAAATCGTCAATTTGATTGGAAGTCGGGCGGATGTCAAGAATCGGGTCCAATAAGCCGGTTGGGCGAATAACTTGTTCCGCAAACACACCCTCAGATTTCCGCATTTCATAGTCGGCAGGGGTTGCACTCACGTAAATGACCTGATTTTGCAGTCCCTCAAACTCCTCAAATTTGAGCGGTCTGTTGTCCATAGCGGCCGGAAGTCGGAATCCGTATTCCACTAAATTCTCTTTTCGCGATCGATCACCACCGTACATCGCATTGATTTGAGGCACAGTTACGTGGCTTTCATCGATGATCATCAGGTAGTCATCCGGAAAATAATCGAGCAAACAGAACGGACGACTACCAGGCTGGCGACCATCAAAGTAGCGGCTATAGTTCTCAATACCAGGGCAGTAGCCTAACTCGCGCATCATCTCTAGGTCGTAGTTCACACGATCTTCCAAGCGCTTTGCTTCCAAGGGTTGCCCGCCTTCCAAAAACTGCCCTATGCGCTCTTGAAGATCATCCTGAATCTGGATTTGCGAAGCGCGCATCCGTTCCTTAGTGGTCACAAAGATGTTGGCAGGGAAGATTCTTACCTCTTCAAGTGCTTCGAGCTTTGTATTCTTAAAGGGGTCGATGGTTTCGATTTCTTCGACTTCATCCCCAAAAAAATGAAAGCGCAGCGCAGTGTCGTCATAAGCGAGGTACACGTCCACGGTGTCTCCCTTCACGCGAAAGTTTCCGCGACTGAATTCTCCCGTAGTTCTTGAATAAAGCGAATCCACTAGGCGATGAAGCAACTGATTTCTGCCGAACAAGTCACCCACTCGAACTTGAATGATGTTTTCATAAAAATCACTTGGGTTCCCCATACCGTAAATGCACGAAACGGAACTCACAACGATCACATCCCTACGGCCACTGAGAAGGGCAGAGGTCGTGCTCAATCGAAGCTTTTCAATCTCCTGGTTGATGCTCAGATCCTTCTCAATGTAGGTGTCGGAGGTTGGGATATAAGCCTCAGGTTGGTAGTAATCGTAGTAGCTCACGAAGTACTCCACCCGGTTCTCTGGAAAGAATTGCTTGAACTCACCGTAGAGCTGTGCGGCCAGGGTCTTGTTGTGACTCAGTATTAGCGTTGCCTTCTGAGTGTTTTGAATCACATTAGCCATGGTAAAGGTCTTGCCTGAACCCGTTACACCAAGTAATGTTTGGTATCGTTCACCATGTTCAACTCCTTCTGTCAGCTGTTTTATTGCCGTTGGCTGGTCTCCGGTGGGGGTGAATTCTGATTTGAGTTTAAAGTCCAATCCGTACTAATTTAAGCAAACAGACAAAGCTATGTTCTAAGATCAATTTGCACCTAGACTGGATGGAATTTCTCAATTTCGTAATATGTTTTTCCAACGACTACTTAAGTATCTAAACCCGGCTGCGCTTTTTCAAAAGGGGGATAAGAACATCAATTTGCGCATGATGCACGGCATCAATCGCATTTCCATCTTCATGTTCCTGATTTGCGTGATCGTTTTGATCATCCGCTACTTCTTTCGATAGTTACTTTGCGCTCTTCGCGCGTTCATTGCGAACTCTGCGGTTAAGGTCTTTCTATCGCAAGTAAGAGTTACATCGCTTCCAGTGCCTGTCGACAATCTTCAATGATGTCTTCGTAGTGTTCTACACCGATGGACAATCTCACTAAAGCATCAGAGATGCCATATAATTTTTTGTCTTCCGGATCTACATCCGAATGAGTCATCGTTGCAGGATGTTCCGCCAGACTTTCGGTGCTTCCAAGGCTTACAGCCAGCTTGATCAATTTCAGTGCGTTGAGGAATCGGAAGGCTTCCTTTTCACCACCGACCACTTCAAATGAAATCATGGCACCCGGACTACTCAACTGACGTTCATAAATGGCGTAGTTCTCTGGGTCGGTCTCCTTATTCAAGAAGCCCAAGTAGTGGACTTTACCAACTTTTGGGTGGGCTTGAAGGAACTCTGCCACCTCCCTGGCATTATTGGCCTGTTCAGTCATTCTCACTTTTAACGTCTCCAGGCTTCTCATAAGCAACCAACCAGTCCATGGTCCGGCCATGTTGCCCAAAAATGTGCGGAGGGTTTTGACACGCTTCATCACATCAGCGTTTCCGAGAACGGCTCCTGCGATCAAATCGCTGTGTCCTCCAATGTACTTCGTAGCTGAATAAACGATAAGGTCAGCCCCATGCTTGAGTGGATGCTGCCAAAGAGGTCCCATGTATGTATTATCCACTGCCAGATAAACTGGTTTATCTTCAGTTGAAAATGCATCCGCCACTTTGCGGCAAGCTTCTATGTCAACGAGTGAGTTCGTAGGGTTGGCTGGTGTTTCAATGTAAATCATTCCCAGTTTATCACCGATTCCATTTTCTCGAATGATTTCAGCGATTTTGTCTTCCGACTCATGGGCATTGAATGCAAGCGAGTTGATCCCAAACTTGGAGAGCACGTTTTTTACAAAATGATAGGTTCCTCCATAGAGCGGGTTGCTGTAGAGTACATAATCACCCGGTTTTAAGAACTCGAGCATCACGGTGCTAATGGCTGACATGCCACTTTCGAAGACCGCGCAATCATCTGCACCATCCCAAAGGCACAATCGATTCTCAAGGATTTCGAGATCCGGGTTATTCAAGCGACTGTAAATCAATCCCATTTCTTCTGTGGGACCCTTTTCACGCATTCCATAGGCCAACTCGAAAAACGCCTTTCCTTCCTCGGCATTTTTAAACACAAACGTGGAAGTCTGGAAAATGGGACATTTTATGGCTCCTTCGCTCAACTCAGGTTTGTAGCCGAAGGACATCATGTGGCTTTCAGGATGCTTAAATTTATTCATGGTAGCTGCGTTTCAAGGCTGCCAAAAGTGCGGTTTCTTGAACGATTATCCGGTGAAATTTGACGCCAAATCCCTAGGCAACCGGAATGCTTGTTCCAGCTAGTTCTGCTTTTAGAAACCTACCCGTGTGGCTCTTTTCAATTTCGATCAACTGGTTAGGAGTACCTTCTGCAACGATCATTCCCCCGTGTTTACCTCCTTCAGGACCCAGGTCGATAATGTGATCTGCAACTTTGATGATGTCGAGGTTGTGTTCGATGACTAATACGGTATTCCCCTGGTCTACCAGCGTGTTTAGAACATCCAGCAGCATGCGGATGTCTTCGAAATGCAAACCGGTGGTAGGTTCATCCAAAATGTAGAATGTGTTGCCCGTACTCTTTCTCGCAAGTTCTGTGGCAAGCTTAACGCGCTGCGCTTCACCACCACTCAATGTTGTAGAAGACTGACCAAGCCTTACGTATCCAAGGCCAACCTCCTGTAAAGTTTTAATCTTTGCGTAGATGGATGGAATGTTTTCGAAGAATTCTACAGCCTGGTTGACTGTCATATCCAATACATCGCTGATGGACTTACCCTTGAATCGAATGTCAAGGGTTTCTCGGTTATACCGTTTGCCGCGACATGTTTCGCATTCAACATAAACATCCGGCAAAAAGTTCATTTCAATCGTTTTGATGCCAGCGCCTTGACAGGTTTCGCATCGACCACCTTTCACGTTGAACGAAAACCTTCCAGGTTTATAACCCCTTATCTTAGCTTCAGGCAGCTCAGTGAATAGCTGACGAATGTCTGTGAATATGTTAGCGTAGGTTGCAGGATTTGACCTTGGTGTTCGGCCGATTGGTGATTGATCGATTTCAATCACCTTGTCAATGTTTTTTAGCCCGTTGATCGAATTATAAGCCAATGGTTTCTTGCTCGATCCATAGAAGTGCTGTGTAAGAATAGGGTAGAGCGTGCCGTTGATTAAGCTGGACTTCCCACTTCCAGACACTCCTGAGACGCAGATGAATTTTCCGAGCGGAAACTCAACATCCACGTTCTGTAAATTGTGTCCTGAGGCTCCTTTCAAGGAAATTGTTTTCCCTGTTCCTTTTCTTATTCGTGCTGGAACTTCTATGCTCAACTCACCACTTAGAAATTTAGCCGTCATGGATGCACTGCTAAGTAGTTCTTGCGGAGTTCCCGAAGCAACGATTTTGCCTCCATGAATGCCTGCCTTAGGCCCGATGTCGATGACATGATCCGCCTCCAACATCATGTCCTTGTCGTGTTCAACTACGATAACGCTGTTACCGATGTCTCGTAAATCCTTGAGAGAACGAATCAGACGATGGTTGTCTCGCTGATGAAGCCCTATACTGGGCTCGTCCAGAATGTAGAGCACACCGGTCAGCTGAGATCCGATTTGAGTAGCTAATCTTATACGCTGAGCCTCACCACCACTTAATGTTCGAGATGAACGGTTTAGAGTAAGGTATTCAATACCAACATCCAGTAGGAATTGAATTCGATTCCGAATCTCCTTAAGAACTTCTTCAGCGATGATTTTTTGTTTGCTGTCCAGTCGATTTTCAATGTCTTTAAGCCACTTGCCAAGTTCGCTGATTTCCAGGGCCGCCAGTTCCGCAATACTTTTACCGTCCAGTTTGAAATACAGGGATTCTTTTTTCAAACGCGTTCCGCGGCACTCTGGACATTCAATTTTGTTCATAAATGCGCTCGCCCAGCGCTGATAATTTGCTGAGTTTCCTTCGTCAAATTGATCCATTAGGATATTGGCAACGCCATCAAACTTGATGTTGAACGATTGCGTGATTCCAAGGGTGTCACTTTTAATTTCCAGCTGTTCGGTTGTTCCATATAGGATAACATCAATTGTTTCCTCCGGAATATCCTTTAAGGGTGTGTTTAATGTGAAGCCATATTTTTCGCCCAATAACTCAATTTGTTTGAAGATCCAGTTCTTCTTGTACTCTCCCAGCGGGGCTAGTCCACCTTTTTTTATGCTAAGCTTTGGATCGGGAATGATCTTGGACGCATCCACTTCGCGCACTTCACCCAAGCCATTGCATTTTCGACAAGCGCCATAAGGCGAATTGAATGAGAATAGGTTAGGGGCAGGCTCGTCATAAGATATGCCGCTGGTTGGGCACATCAGCGATCGGCTGAAGTAACGGATCGTGTTTTCATCACCTTCCAAAAGCATTAACTGGCCTTTGCCTTCTTTAAGAGCAGTCAGAATGGATTGTTTTAGTCGTTTTGCGCTTACATTTTCAACGGTAAGTCGGTCAACCACAAGTTCGATATCATGTGTCTTGTAGCGGTCAACTTGCATTCTATGCTTGATCTTTTCAATCGCCCCATCCACCCTAACACGCAGAAACCCTTTTCTTGCCACTTGTTCAAAGAGTTCGCGATAGTGTCCTTTTCGCCCCTTTACTAGTGGCGCCAGGAGGGTGACTTCCTGACCAAGGTACTTTTCTGTAATCAGCTCAATAATCTGATTGTCAGAATATCGAACCATTTTTTCACCAGTAACATAACTAAAAGCCTCCGAGGCGCGTGCATAAAGGAGTCTAAGGAAGTCATAGATTTCGGTGATGGTGCCTACAGTGGAACGGGGATTCTTGTTAACGGTCTTTTGTTCGATGGAGATAACTGGACTTAAACCATTGATTTTGTCTACGTCTGGACGTTCTAATCCTCCGATGAATTGTCGCGCGTAGGAAGAAAATGTTTCTATGTATCTGCGCTGTCCCTCCGCATAAATTGTATCGAATGCAAGAGATGATTTTCCGCTGCCACTTAATCCGGTAAAAACCACGAGTTTGTTTCGTGGTATATTGACATCTATATTCTTTAGGTTGTGCTCTCGTGCACCAATGACCTCGAGTTGATCTTGGCTGTTAGTCGTCTCCGCCTGTGGTGTCGATTTGTTGCTCATCCGATTTTGGGCGCGTGAATGTAGCAACTTGCTCCTTGTCATTCACCAGTTGATCGGTAAGTGGTCCATTAGGAATCTTGATCGTAAACCGTCTCCCTGATGCATTGGATAAGTAATTGTCACGAAGCCATGGGTTTAGATACTTTAGCGCCTTATAGTTGACTCCGTTAGCAAAAGCGAAATCTACCAAACTATTGATGGAAGTGTCAACATCAACCTCTTCGTATTTCAACTTGGCATATAAGTCTTGCTCTCTGAATTGAAACCCAAAATCATGAGGGTTGGATAGAATCAATTTAGCCGCTAGAATTCGAAATATATAACGGGAGGTTTCGTCATTAAGTACCAGGTCATAGTAGTTCGTTGCTTTCTGCCTTTCAAGTTGTTTATCCAGACCAGCCTTTCCCATGTTATAAGATGCCGCGGCTAAGGTCCAAGAGCCAAATCGTTCACGCGCGCTTTTCAGGTATGAACACGCAGCAATGGTTGCTTTTTCCACATGGTAACGCTCGTCAACGCCACCATCTATAATAAGTCCATTTTCTTTGGCAGCGTCCTTCATTAGTTGCCAAAACCCGGTGGCCCCTGCCGGACTCACCACATCGGTCAAGCCACTCTCAATGAGCGCCAAGTATTTAAAATCATCTGGGACTCCCTGTTCTTTTAGGATGGGTTCAATAACCGGAAACCAACGGTGACTTCGTTTGATGAAGAGCATGGTTTGCGACTGCCAGTATGTGTTGACCAGAAGTTCACGGTCAAACTTCTCCTTGACGTCAATAAGTCTCAACGGAACTTGTTCACCGGCAAAATCAATATGCTCGGGAATGTTGAGTGCATATATTTTGTAATGATCCTTGAAAGTGTCCTCGAATTTTTCGTTGTCGTGGCTTTCATTGGTCGAGCCCGTAAAAAGATAGATCGCGAGGATTGTAGATAGTGATAGCGAAAACAGAATGCTCAGGGCATTGAACTTTAATTTCATGTTTTGACGTGGTTCAGATTTCGTGACCTGAATGTGCTTCGAGGCTTTTTCCAAAGGGTAGTGCTATATAGGAATACGATGACCAAAAAGCTGAACAATCCCATGACCAGCATGTAAGCTTTTAGCTCAGACTCTGGAATGAACTTTAATAGACCAATTAACAAGACTGAAATGGCCGAAAGAACGGCCATAATGAACGCAACCTTTTCATCACTCAGGCCTGCGTAGGACAAGTGGTGTGTAGTATGGTCTCTACCACCCACAAAGGGAGATTGGCCTCGCGCAATGCGGTTAATCGTCACCGTAAGCGAGTCTGCAATGGGAACAACAAATGCAGTGGAGACCACGATTAATTTAGAAATCCAGCTATGATCCGGAACGAGTGACGAATTATTCCAGAAAAACGTAATACCAATACTCGCTAAAAGCGCACCCAGCATTTGACTGCCCGTGTCGCCCATAAACATTTTTGAAGGATGCCAATTAAAAAAGAGAAATCCAAAAACGGCTGCCATGGTGCCTCCGCATATAAACGTGAAGAAGAGGTTGCTATCCGTTATTGGAAACGCACACAAGCCGGCTGCTGCCAGAATGCAGATTGTTACTGAGCCGGTAACTCCGTCCATATTATCAAGCATGTTTATGCTGTTCATTACCGAAACTGTCCAAAAGACGGTTAGCATCGCATCGGCCCAAGGGATATTGAAGAATTCAATTTGAATTCCGAAGAGTACTAGTAAAACACCGCAGGAAAGCTGCGCTGAAAACTTAAGCCAGGGAACCGTGTTAAAAGCGTCATCTGCAAGTCCGGTGAAAAATCCTAGAGTCACACTGATCAGGATTGCAAATTGCGTTGTTGATTGTTGTGCTTCAACCTCAGGTTTTGCTAGAAATAGGTAGGTCAGATACGAGATGAGGAATATAATATAGAATGACACACCCCCAATTGCAGGTTTATGGGTTTCACTCCAGCGAACCTGAACATCTTCTCCTTGATTTTTAGTGCCTAGTGTTCTTGTCCACTTGAGCAGAAGGTAGTTGAGTAAGAAACTAACTGTTGATAGGGTAGAGATCGCAATTAGAAAGATGGGTAAGTTCATTTCGTAGCATTAACAAAATTAATTACGCACGATTGGTCGCGAAGGTTGAGCAGTGAATGTTGTTAACAACCTAGTAAGGAGAAACAAAATCCCTTAAGTACGGTAGTTGTTTATCCTTGTCGGAAATAATGAAATCCATCTGGGGCCATTCAATGCCCAGTTCTGGATCATCCCAACGAACACCCGATTCACTTTCTTTCTTATAGTATGATGAGCATTTGTATTGAACAACTGTTTGATCCTCTAAACAAACAAAACCATGCGCAAAGCCTTCCGGGATAAGGAAGCTTTGTTTATCACTTTCATTCAACTCGATCATAACATGTTGCCCGTATGTAGCGGAGTTTTTCCGCACATCAACCGCAATATCCAAAATTCTACCGCGAACTACGCGCACTAGCTTTGCTTGACCAAATGGAGGAGATTGAAGGTGTAAACCCCTTAACACACCCTTATTACTCAAAGATTCATTTTCTTGAACGAAGGAGGCACCATTCATTTCTGAGATTAGCTCGGATTCTCTGTAGCTTTCAAAAAAATAACCTCGATCATCTTTTAAGATATTCGGGGTGATTAATATTAATCCATGTATTGAAAGCCTACTTTTTGTCATTCGAAGTCTTAGATCTCAATTTGCGAATAAAACCTTTTTTCTCGGACTGATCGGATTCTTGATAATATCCGTTATTTCCATAGGTGTTGCCATAACCATATCCATAACCGTATCCATAACCGTATCCGTAACCGTATCCATATTTGCCTGAGTATCCATAGGATCTATACCTCGCACCTTCGAGGCTTTGGCCATTTAGAATAACACTGAGGTGTTTTATCTTATTCTCTCGGTATAATCGGTTAACATTAGAAATGAATTGCTTTTTTGAATACTCACTTCTGAAAATATAGATTGGATAGTCGGCCATTCGCAAGCATGCTATTCCATCGGTAACGAGCCCAACAGGAGGATTATCAATGATCACTATATCGAATTCTTTTTTCAATTCTTCTATTGCTGATGGAAGCTTGCCATTAATTATAAGTTCACTAGGGTTTGGAGGAACTGGACCAGCGGTAACGAAGGATAGGGTCGTCATTTCGCTTTTGCGTATTATGTCGCTTAACTCATCTCTACCACTTAGATAAGTGCTCATTCCCTTGTCATTATCACACCCGAATCCTTTATGAATTCTGGGTCTACGCATGTCAAGGTCAAGTATTATGACCCTCTTACCGCCATAAGCTAATATTCCTCCCAGATTCAGAGCTACGAATGTTTTGCCCTCTCCACTAATGGTAGAAGTTATTGCTATTACCTTTTTAGTATCTGACAAAGATTCAAGGAATTCCAGGTTAGCTCTGACATTTCTAAATGATTCAGCCATCACTGACTTAGGATTGTCTAGAATAATCATTTGAGATTGAGGGATGTTCTTTTTGTATTTAGGAATAATGCCTAGCATTCCGATTTGTGGATCCAGAAACTTTGAAAACGAATTCAAATCAAGGTCGTTGTGAAGCAAGTATCGAATAACTACTATTCCTGTTGACGTCAACAAAGCAATAACCAGGGCAATTGCATAGTATATCCACCTTATAGGTGAAATTGGGTTGGAACTAAACGTGGCTTGTTGAAGAATTCTACTTTCTGATACGATTCCCGCCTTTGAAATACTGAACTCTGTCTTCTTTTCAAGAAGCAGAGTATAATACTTTTCATTTAGGTTAAAGACTCGTTCCAATCGAGCCAGTTCTATTTCTTGTGAGGGAAGGTTGATAAAATTGGTCTCAATTTCGGCAATTTGATCTTCAATCCTACCAATTTGACCGTCTAACCTAAATTCCAGTTTATTGAGACTTTCGAGGATCAGATTTTTTTGAACTTCTATTTGCTGATCGTAGTAAAGAATGTTCGGGTTGTCCTTTGTTACACTAGACAAAAGGCTGTTACGCCTGATTACTAAGTTTTGCAATTGCTCAATTTGCTGGCGAACCGAATTTTCAAATTCCGATCCTGCAAGGGCAGGCAAGAGGCTATAAATGTCCAGGTTAGCATTTTCTTGCCTAATGCTATGTTGTAATTCCTTGAGAAGTTCAAATTGAAGTTGATACCTAGTCCTCTCATTTTGAAGGATGTTAATTCGACTCAAGTAAGATGAAGACGCATCGACAGACTCAGACAATCGTGTATTTTGTTTGAATCCTTTAATCATGTCTTCTGAGCTTTTTAATTGCTCATAAGCCTCTACCAGCCTAGCCTCAATGAAATTCAAGACTCTATTCGCACTTTCGCCTTTCCTTTCCTCGCTAAGCGCAACGAATTCAACTGCTACTTGATGGCATATCGAACGTGCCTTTATTGGATTGTTGTCTTTTGTTTCAATGGATATTGTCTTGGCTGAGGCGTTTTGGATATAAACGCTGACCATTTTTGTCAGCTGTTCAATAATCGCAGACTCGGACCGAATTATAAAATACATTTTATAGCCATCATCCGTGGAGCGAGGAAGTCCTATTTGGTGGATTACAATTTGAAAACGACCATGAGGAGTTTGAATGGTGTCACCATTAACAAAATCGAATTCAAACTTTGTTCCGTGAAGGGTATATGCAATTTGACCTTTTTGATCATCATTAAAACTTATGTCAATGCGCTTGTCTTGGAGAATTGGATCACTTAAATCACAATTAACTTGATAAGTGGCATTTTGATATAATTCAGTGGTAAGTACCTCGCCTTCATTGTAATATCCAACCTGCAGCGGTAATTTTCTCGAAACTCGTCTATAGAATTCGGAGGATCTTAGTATTTCCAGCTCCTCTGATATGTCAACATCCCCATAAACATTGGTGATGTTCAGCAATTCATCAGCTTGATTATTAGAAACCGCTTGAATAACAGCATTCGATTGAAAGGTGGGTTGCGTGTAGAACAGAATCGTGTAGGCTATTCCTATTGAGAATAATAGAATAATAAGGATGACGTACCTCGTTTTTCTTAGCAGGTATAGCAGAAGACCTAAATCGAATGACTCAGGTGCGTTTTGTTGGTGTTTAATCTGTTCAGTTTCCATATGTAAACTGATCGATAGGCTCTAGTTATTCGAAGTGAAGTTGACCACCAATAAATAAGTCAAAATCAAACTTGAGATCACACCAAGCACTTGTCCAGTTGTTGATAGAATTTGCTTTCCAGCAAAATAGCTTGGCTCAACATAAATGATGTCATTTGCTCTTATATAATGGGTATTTGCTGCGGCTAGCCCCTGGGCAGTCGACATGTTTATGAAAAACACTTGCGGTTCTTTAAGGCTTCCTCTGAAAACTTTGACTTTATGTGCTTTCCCCCCCTGACTAATACCACCTGCAAGGGCAAGGGCTTCAACAATTGTGATGTATTCGTTGACAATTGGTATTACCTTAGCATCACCACCCTGTCCTGGGAATACGGTAATTCTTCGGTTCATTAACCCCAAAATCACATATGGTTCATTGTAATAATTGCTGAATTTGTCCTCTAAATAAAGTTCGGCTTCTTTTCTATTGAATCCTGCAACCTTAGTTCGTCCTATGATGGGAAGGTTAAGCATGCTATCAGACTCAACAAGGAATTGAAATGTGTTCTGAACGTTGTAATTCTGAACATTTCGAGTACCATCTTCGATTGAGGTCAAGTCGATAATCTTGAATCCTTCTTTGGAGAAAAGTCGAAAGTTGATAAGATCTCCAGGTTGGATTATGTATTCCGCAGGAACGGTATCAACACCCTGAGCATAGGGATAGCTCTTTTTAGTTCGAAGCATCACGCTCGGATTGAAAACACGGCAGCTGGAAAAGATCGATGCCAGTGTGATGAATACTAAAAGGACTTTGAGTTTTGGATTCATTAAAAAGTACTTTGAAGTGCAAAGTAAGTTGTTTTCGCTCTTGTAATTCATGAATAGGGGATATTTCTCCTTTTGAGTTCATCAATGTAGATACTGCGCATGTTTGAACACAGGTTGGCATATGTGAATCGAGTCAATACATTATCAGAACCGGACATTCCCATTTGTGTTCTAAGTAAATTGTTCTCTATCAACTCAGATATGCGTCCGGCTAAGGCTGAAAAATCATCGGAATCCACAAGAAATGCGGATTGATTCTCCAACACAATATCGTTTATGCCTCCAACTCTGGTTGACACTATTGGCTTTTCCGTGGCCTGAGCTTCAATAAGGCTGACGGGTGTTCCCTCATTATATGAGGTCAGACAAACAATGTCACAGCCGGCATATACACGATCCACATCCCTAATCCAAGAGGTGAAACATAAGGGGTTTTCTCGCGTTGGAGGAGCTTGTTTTGTATATCCAATGCCCTGAGACTCTGAATAGCGCATTAGGCCTTCTCTCGACTCCCCATCACCGACAATAAAGAATCGAGCATTTGACTTTCCGCTATCAATAATTAGCCGAATCGAGTTCAGAAACATCTTGTGATTCTTAATTGGAACCAAACGGCCCACAATGACAATAGCGACATCTTTTTCGGTCAATCGATACTCATCTCTGAATGCTGTTCTTTTGGATTCTTTGTTTTCGGTAAATCGGGTCAGGTCAAAGCCAAGCGGCACGACCCTTGCCTTGTCAGGTTTGAATATTTTATGCTTCTCAACCAGTTCTATTCGCTGTTGTTCGCTTATGGCAATTATCGCTGTTGTTCGTTTGGCAAGCCAGCGTTCAATCATTTTGTAAAAGCCGGTGGTAAGCTTTCCGAAATAGGAATGGAAAACATGTCCGAAGGAAGTGTGTAGAATATCGGGAACCCCATGATACGGCTGCTAGTCGTCCCAGTGTTCCGGCTTTGATGCGGGTATGAACGATATGGGGGTTAAAATCCTGAATAATCTTTGAGATATTCTTGTAAGCTTCAACATCATCGAAACTTATAGATCTTTTCATCTCAGGTATGATTTGGGCTTCAACACCAATCTGCTCAAGCATATACTCTGATGAAGCCTCTGAATCGTCTTTGATGCCTCCGATTAGCTTGGTTTCAAATTCGTTACCGATATGCTTGGTTAGGTATGCTGCATTATAAGTGGGACCTCCTAAATTAAATCGGTTTATGATCCTAAGTATCCTTATTTTTTGAACTTCACTCAAACCATATATCGTTTATACCAAGTCTGGAAAACCAAGAAAGTCCAAGCAATAGATGGCGTGTCACCAGGATTTTTGGAGTATAACTTGGAACGTAATTCTTCTATTGCGCTCACGTTGAATAGATTCTGATTTTCAATGAATTCTCGGTCTTCTGACACTGATTCAAATTTGTTTTTCATCATACCCGTGAACCACTCAAGCAAAGGCACCTCAAAACCTTTTTTTGGAGCATTCAAAACATCAACGGGCAGCAATTCCTCAAAAGCGTCCCTGAGAATTTTCTTTTTGACAGAGTGGTTGACTTTAAACATAACAGGAAGTCGAAAAGCAAACTTCACAACATGATGATCAAGCAGTGGAGTTCTCACCTCCAGACCATGCATCATACTTGCATGGTCAACTTTGAACAGCATGTCGTTGGCAAGCACCATTCCCATGTCGGTCAATAATCCTTCATTCATTGTTCCGCTTTTGGTTATTGCCCTCAATAGGTGGTCTTTACGTTTCTTATAGATATGTGCGTCATCGCTTAAACGCTGCTCCCGATACAGCATTTCCTCTTTTATTAAATAGTTTGCCTCTTCCTCGGATATGATGCCTGCCCATCTCCAGTATCGATCTCGAGAGTTCAATTGATAGCCATCGGAGAACTTTCTTAATTGTCTTACCAGATTAGACATTTTGCCGCTGCGCGATGCCGGAAGAGCATTCCATAGTGAGCCCAGCTTACCTGCAACGTGCTCTTGTAAACGAGGATATCTGAGCATGAACTCTGCGCCATGTTTGTGATAACCTGCAAAAAGCTCATCACCGCCATCACCACTTAGAGCAACGGTTACATCCTTTCTGACCTTTTGCGAAAGAACATTAACATTTAGTATGGAACTATCACCAAAAGGTTCGTCAAGGTGCTCTAGGATATACTCTGCGGATTCCAGTAGGTCGTTTTCCGACACCTGAAACACGTGATGATCCACTCCCAAGTGCTTGCTGACCTTTTTTGCCAGATTCGATTCATCATAGTAAGGCATTGATTCAAAGCCTATGCTGTAAGCAGTGATGTCTTTTTTTTCTTGTTTGGCAATTGCTGTGATGATGCTTGAATCCAGACCGCCACTTAAAAATGTTCCGACTGGGACATCCGCTACCAAGCGTTTTCTCACTGATTCTCGAACCATTCTTTTCAAAACAGTTTGTGATTGCTTATAATCATGAGCACTTAAATCCTTTTCATCCGCAGGGTTGTAAGGTATTTCGTACCATCTATGCTTTTTAATCATCAAATCTTCTTCGTCCCATTTGACTTCTAAGTAGTGACCTGGTTCAAGTTTGTGATGTTTCTTTAGGATCGTAGATGGGGCAGGAATGTAGTTAAGCTTAAACAGTGTGAACAAAGAAACTTTGTCTATTTCACGGGGAAATTG
>JAWKNJ010000040.1:0-43829 GCA_041391765.1 Flavobacteriales bacterium
CGCGGCATTTTCATCACCGCCAAAAACTCACTCGTTTCCGTCCATTTGATGCGGGGGATGTACTCATATTCACCCAAGTTTGGACTGTGGGTTTTACCACTGGCGATGTCATAAACATGAATTGTCACTTTGGAATTGTCTTCCCCCGCCTTGGGATATTTATAGCGGTAATCCTCCGGGTAAAGTCCAGTGAATTTTTGCATATTGAATTCCTTCACTTCAGACTCATCCGTTTTGTAATAGGCAATTCGAGATCCATCAGGCGCCCAAAAGAATGCCTTGTCAAAGGAGAACTCTTCTTCGTACACCCAATCGGCAAAACCGTTGATGATTTTATTCCATTCTCCATCGGTTGTAAGGGCAGTGATAGCCTGAGTCTTGTAATCCTGAACATATAGGTTGTTTCCTTCTATAAACGCTATTTTGTTTCCATCAGGTGAAATGGTGGCGTGGCGCTGCTTACCGTCTTTCTTTAGGATGCGAGCACTTTTGTTTTTCAAATCTAGCACCCAGTAGCTTTCTACCGTAGAATGTCGATAGATGTGTTCTTGGTCGAACCAAAGCAGCATCATGTTTTCATTTTCAGAGAAGGTATAGCCTTGAAAGCTGGCGTCTTCTGAACTAGCCCATTCTCTAAGTATAGATTCTGAAATGATGGTCTCTATTTTTTCACCCGTAGCGTAGCTGTATTTGTTTACCTCCATTCCTTTTTCACCGCGATCAAGGGTGGTGTAGTGCTCACCATCGTTCATGGAGCGAAGACCATAAACAGACTCCTGCCTGTAAGTTCCTTTTTTCCAGATGTCTTCGAGGGTCAGCTTTTGTGCCTGAATGTTTGTGGCCATGAGCAATACGCCCAATGCTGAGAAAAATAACCGCTTCATCAATTAGGTTTTGAGTGCGGCCGAAGTTATGTAAATAAGGTTCGGTTGGTGTTTTGTTCCGTTATGAGGCGTTTGAATTGTGGCTTATAGCTGAAAACCGCCATTGTGGTTTGGAGCAGTCTGGGGCAATTTCGCTTCCTAACCTATAAAATGGTCGTTAGAGCATTGAGAGTCCATCTACATCTAACCATAACACAACAGCTTAATTCTAATCCCATGAAAACTAAAGCCAAACGACTGACACTATACATCACTTTGGTGCTGATCAGTGTGATTTATCTTACATCCTCGCTTGAGGCGCAGACTCCCGATTTGATCAACTATCAATCGGTTGTGCGCGATGCACAAGGTCAAGTCATTGCCGATCAGAGCATTTCCATTCGTTTCTCTGTGTTGTCCGGCTCAAGCAGCGGAACAGAAGTTTTTAGTGAAGAGCACACATTGACGACCAACGAATTTGGTCTCATCAACCTTATGGTGGGAAATGGTGCAAACCAAAACGGAAGCTTGGGCACGATCGATTGGTCCTCGGGCATTTATTTCTTGTCCACAGAGTTGGACATTACTGCTGGTAGCAGTTATTCTCCCATGGGAGTGAGTCAGTTGCTTTCAGTACCATATGCGCTTCATGCCAAAACCGTGGAGATCGACAATGTGGACGATGAGGACGCGGATCCAGCGAATGAAATCCAAATACTGAGCATAGTTGGTGATACACTCATGCTCAGCAGCGGGGGTGAAGTTGACTTGTCACACCTGAATGACGCGCCTGAATTGGCTGCATTGGAACAAAAACACGAGCTGGACTCGGCTTATTTGCACTCGCTTATTTCTGCCAATAGCTCTGGAATTGTGCTGCTAGATGCAGAATTGGATTCAGATTCGGTGGCACTTGCTCAAATGATCAATACACGCATATCGTACAGATCGCTGGCACCAGCCCTCAACAATGAAATTCAAGTCCTTTCGTTTTCGGGTGACACTATCTACCACCTGAACAACGGAGGCGCTGTTTATGTGGGAAACTACAATCCAGCTAGCGATAAACGCTCTTGCCACACGGGGGAAGTTGATCGATTCGAAAGCAGCACATTTTCAACTTAGCATTGAATAACCTGCGGCGGATCAGGATTTGAGTTCAACAAATGAAATCCAAGTCATTTCGTTCTCAGGTGATACGCTGTATTTGAGCGATGAATGGTCTGTTAGGGGTTATTTGCCCGCAGACGCCCAAAACCTGAGCAGTTCTTGCGGGTTCAGTCGTACAATCAGCATTTCAGAATCACTTCCACAACGATCAACATTTCCGATGCCTGCGGACAGTAGCACAACGAATGAAATTCAGAGCTGATCGCTTTCCTGGAACAACGCATTGGGAATATCTTCGGGAAATACCGTGGTTGGGTGTGGTTCAAGACGGTACAGGAACAGACGATCAAAAACCTGACATTGAGTGAAACACCCCTGGCATCAAAGTGAAGTAACGGTGGCAGCCTATCTGGATAATACGGACGCACAAAACCTTAGCAGTACTTCCTCGGGCAACAACCGTACGATTCATATTACGGGTGGAGTTGGAACCACAATCAACGTGGCAGATAATGACAACAGCAGCACAGTAAATTCAGAAAATCTGTCCTTCTCAGGAACCACTTTGGCTATTTCAAGTGGGGAATAGCGTGAACCTTTCTGCACTGCAAGGACGGCACCGGAACAGACGATCAAAATCTAACGCTATCGGGTACAACATTGAGCATTGAAAATGGCAACAGCGTGAACCTTAGTTCACTTCAGGATGGAACGGGAACAGATAATCAAACATTGAGTCTGAGCAACGACACGCTTTATCGAAGATGGAAATGATGTTTACCTCGGATCCAGCGGAGGAGCGGTGACAATGACTGGAATGAAGTACGGGTAGCAATATTTACAGAGTTTCAGGAAACGTGGGTATTGGAATTAGCTCTCCCGGAGCAAAGGGTGGACGTAAGTGGACATGTGTGGCAATCGGATTAGGGCTTTCCACATTCTTTGGTTACAGAGCCGGATACAATGATGATTTGACAAATAATAACAACGCCTTTTTTGGATACAACTCCGGGTACTCGAACACATCTGGATACTTCAACAGCGCATTTGGTTATGAGTCTATGAAAAATACTACCACTGGAGGCGAAAATGTTGCTATCGGGACCCAAGCGCTTTACTCAAACTCTACTGGCAGCTACAACATCGCTATCGGTATTCAATCACTCATGAACAACACAGCATCCGGAAACGTTGCGATCGGCCGTATTGCCATGTCCTCGAATAGCACCGGAGCGAGCAACACCGGTGTTGGAATGCAGGTGTTATACCAAAATACCACAGGGAACTTAAATACTGCTTTAGGTAATAATGTTTTGAGAACTAACTCGAACGGCTCTTACAATACTTCCTTAGGAGCATATTCAATGTGGTATAACACATCAGGGGCGAACAATGTTGCAATAGGTGTAAGTACGCTGCACGACAACACCGCTGGTAACGAGAATGTTGCAGTTGGGAACTATGCGGGAAATCAAAACACTACAGGATCAGGGAATGTATTTCTCGGTAATAGATCGGGATTTTATGAAACAGGTTCGAACAAACTCTACATCGAAAACACGAATTCAAGTTCACCGCTTATTTACGGTGATTTCTCTAGCAACCTTGTCAGGATAAATGGAACCCTTGATATAAACAACGCTTATTCACTGCCAACCTCTGACGGAACATCCGGTCAGGTGTTGACAACTGATGGCAGTGGAAGTGTAAGCTGGGCCTCAGCTGGCGGAGGAGGTGACACGAATTGGACGGTTTCAGGGGGAACAATATACCGTGAAGTCGATGAGTGGGTCGGTATAGGTGTGATTCCCAACGCACAGTTTCAAATTCGCGGTGAAATTCCAGGAGATGGCATTGACAACGATGGTGACGGCTGGATGGACGAAAGCGGAGAGGATCTCATATTTAACTCTGATGGCCGATTAGGTATTGGAACTACTTCTCCAACAGAGAAGCTTCACGTTTATGGAGGGTCGATTAAGATTGATGACGGATCTTCACCTTACACGCTTCCCGCTTCGGATGGAACTTCCGGTCAGGTTTTGACAACAGATGGCAATGGTGGCGTTAGTTGGCAAGCTGCCGGTGGAGGAGACCCAACGGTGGGCCTTTGGACCCCGGATGGTTTGTCGGGGATGATACCTGTGACTTACAATTTTGGATCAGGAAGCTATACTGTTCCTTCAGGTAAAAATTTATACATCACCAATATAAGCAATGGTCATAACGCTTGCAGAGTTTTAGTAGATGGCAAAATGGTTCAGAATGCCGCATGTAACATTTCAGGATCCTCGGCAGGAAATTCTGGAGAGTTTCAATCGCCCGTGATAGTCGGTCCAGGTGAAGTAGTGTCTGCTTCAACTTCTGGCCCTCCTGTTAGCGTGGTCAGCTTTAACGGATACCTTGTCAGTTCCACTGTCACATCAGTGATTTCATCCAGCTACACAGTTCCATCCGGGTATGTTCTTGTAATCACCGGGCTTGCACGCGATATTAGCTCAACCTGGCAGCGGCTTCGCATCAATGGAATTGAAATATACAACGGTTACGGGAACGAAAATTCAAACACAACATCGAATTATTACAGTCTTCGCAATCCCGCATTTGCCGGGCCTGGCGACTTGGTGCAAGTAGTTTCGGCTGGTGGTCCAAACGGAAATTTTACCGGGTACATAATGCCGCAATAAGGCTGATTCAACCATTGTGATGATGAAAAAATCTACATCCATTCTAACCCTAGTTTTCTCATGTATGATCTCCGCAGGAACGCTCACCGCCCAAGAGGTGGTGGCTCCTGCCGGTGATCACTTCAGCAACTCCTCAGCTCAGATGAGCTTTACCCTTGGTGAAACCGTCATCGCGGCTGTCAGTGATGATAACAACACAATGACCCAAGGGTTTCAGCAATCGTACCTCACTGTGACCGGTATCGAAACTCTGATCGAAAGGGTCAGCGTTAGCATTTACCCCAACCCCACATCTGATCGGGTGATGGTCGATCTCGGTGATGTTAAAGGCGATTTTGACCTCCTCCTTTTTAGCGGATCAGGCCAGTTGGTCTATAGTGAACGACTGGGTCAGGATCGAAGGCATATAATTGAAATGAGCAATTACGCCAATGGCAATTATTTGTTGAACGTAGTGGACCGCGACAACATTGGAACTAGGAATACATACCAGATTATCAAATCGCATAATTGATTTTAAAGTTTAGAATGAAATGCTGTAGTTAGATGAAACACCTCGCATCCTGTGTTGATAAGCGAGGTGTTTTTGCCCCAATTGACAAAAAATGTGATTCAAACTTTAGATTTACACAGATAAAATGTCCATCCGATCTAACCTCTTTGCGGTATTTTTTAGTGGAGCGTTGTGCTCAATTGGTTTTGGACAGCAGATGTCAATCATGGAAGCAAGTCAATGTGATGATTCGGTTTTAGGACTCGGCAATCCGAGCTCATTTTATGCAACGGACACCTCATGGAAATTTCAACAAATTCTACCCGAAGGTGAGAGAGATTATGATGATCGGGAATTTTTGTCGATCGAGGCAGCGCATGACGGGTGGAGGATCGTCCGAAAATCAGCCGATATCGAGTCGCGGGGGGGCGAGAAGTTTGTGCCGGAAGAGTTCAACTTTTTTGAAAAAAAAGTATTTAACGAATCGATCTATCTTGGAAAGGAACCCCGCGACTGGAACCAGGTAAGCAATATGTACGGATCACCCTATCGTTCTGTGGTTCATATAAGTTCTTACTTCACCAGTCTGAACGCACCCCACGTTGGCTCAGGTCTGCTCATTTCACCATACCATGTATTGACCGCTGCACATGTCGTGAGCCGCTCCGGGGCAGATAATATCCCGGTTTACATTGTGGTTAATCAGTTCAGAGGGGATGGCTCAAGACAAACCATAACGCAGACTGTTCAGGCAGCATTTGTTTCAGATGAATATCTGGGAGCCGTGAACAGCCGAAACTCAGACGTGGCCATCTTGGTTCTAAAGGAACCTTTGGTGTTTTTTGATGATTTTCATCTTGCATCCTTTAAATGTCTGGCTCAGTTGGACGAGGTTGAGTTTAACCTTGCTGGATATCCAACGGGTTCGATAGACCAAGTGCCGGGCTCAAAAAATGACTGTATGATGCACGATTCCGGAAAATTTCATGCGACAACTGATGATAATCTTCGATTTGATATTTCGGTGTCCCGAGGTCAATCGGGCGGACCGATCTATTTTATCAATGAGACGGGTGAGAACATCTGCATCGGTATACTAGCATCTTATGATTCGGGTGTTAGGCTTGTTTCGTGCACTTTCCGGCCCTCAACACTTACGAAGTGTGTTCAAATTGTAAATAATTTTTATCCTAAATAACCCCCTAAATTTTATCAAAATGAGCATTTGTGCAACCAATTTTTCCAACGGCAACATTCCAGATGTTTCCAGCGCTGACTATTACGTGCCGTATCTCCAAATTCAGCAACCTCTTCCTGACGATGATGTTACCATACAAATTCACTTGCGGCTCCCACAAGGATACAAGGGTGTTTTGGCGAACGGATACCCCAGCGACATACAGCCATGTACCGATTCAACGGTTAATCGCCAATCCCATGCAACAGTGGGCATAGGCGCTGATGCAACAGCCGACTATTCGAATAATTATCAAATAATTAACTACGTGCATCCACGCTTGGCAGATGGAGACACTGCGGCACATGTGTACACCGAATATGATGATCATATCACGTCTAAGCATGAGCACAAGCACAACAAGGTCAAAGTGCCCAAAAAGGATGGCGGAGGAGGCTACGCTGCAAAGTGATTGATGCGCGAGTTAGAATATTGATCATTTTCCTGATAGCGACCGCCACATTTCAATGCGGTCGCTATGATTCTGAAAACGGTTCTGCACATGCCCAGCGGCTCAAAACACAGTATTGGGATTCGCTTTCGCGCGTGTTGGAGAATTATCCCGATGCCGTTTTCAGAGTTGTGGATTCGATTCAAAATTTAGAGTCGGCCAGATCGGAACCAGATTCATTGATAATTTGTGAGTGCCTTAGAAAGAAGTTAACACTATCTATTCAGAGTGACCCCGCTGAAACAGCATTGAGAAAATGGAAGGACTTTGTGGATGGTTGCCGCCAGTATCCCGAGGTAATTGAAAAAGTCTACATACAAAAGGCCAACCTTTTGGTGAGAACAGGAAATTATGCCGAGGCCGTTGAGGAATTGGAAAAGTCTATCTCGCTTTCGGTTGAAATAGACGACACGAGCAAGTGGATTGCCTCAGTTCAAACCCTGATCGCAATGAAGACCGACTATATGGATTCGGACTCTCTTTCTTATTGGTGTGATACCCTTGAAAAGGTGGCGTTCGAATTCAGAGATTCCGTTTCCATTGAGGAAGCATTAGTTGCCCAAAGCACGGTGTGCATCAGTAACGGTCAGTATGCACAGGGACTGAGATACCTTGATAGAGCACAAACCTTTTTGCCGAGTGGGAATTGGAAGCGCGAGGAACTTTACATTCTGCTTAATAGAGGTGTTGCCCATGAGTTAATGGGGCATCCAGACTCGGCAGTTCGTTATTACAGACAATCGCTCGAAATTGCTGAGTCAACCGAAAACACTTTTGCAACAATTCACCTCTTAAAGAACCTGGCGTTTCTGAGCTATGACGAAGGCCAGTTTCAAACCGCATTTGATACCTATGAGCGAGCGACAGACATGCAGGACTCCATCAATGTCGTTGAGGCGCAAGAACGGGTTGTTGAGCTCGAAGCGCGCTATGAGGCCAGAGAAAAGGAAGCTACCATTCAGTCTTTGAAACAAGAAAACAGAATATCAGAGTTGCAGCGCAACTTCTTCATCGTATTTACCTTTCTGTTCCTTGCAATAGCCACAGCTGTTGTTATTATCTATACCAATCGCATTCGCTCGAACAAGCTTCTGTCCGAGCAGCGTATCGCCAAATTGGAAAAGGAAAAAGAAGTAATGTCATTGCAATCGATGCTTTTTGCTCAGGAAGAGGAACGACAGCGCATAGCGAGAGACCTACACGACAGCATTGGAGCATTATTGAGTGCGGCAAAGCTTCACTTGAGCAACATTGAATCTGAAATCAGAAAGTTGGCCGAACTCGACTTTTTGAAAGGAACGGAAGAAATCATTGAGCGTGCCAGTTCAGAAGTAAGGCGTGTTTCTCATGACATGATGCCAGGTGTGTTGATGAAGCTCGGACTCTTTGAAGGCATTGAAGATTTTTTTGATCGAATTCGCAAAAATTCCAAATTGACGATATCATTCACCTATGATGAGTTGACCAAGCGCCTGGACAACAAACACGAAATCATGATCTATCGAATGATACAAGAGATGGTCAATAACACCATCAAACACGCAGAGGCAAGCGAAATCAAATTGATGATCAAGCACGATCAACAAAACCTGATCATCGACTACCGAGATGATGGTAAAGGATTTGACGCTGACAAGATCAACGATCCAATCAATTTCGGCCTAAGCGGCATTAAGAGCAGGGTGAGATTCTTGCAAGGTGATGTGGAGCTTCACTCGGATGTCACTGGAATACATTATCGTATTTGGGTTCCAATCGTTTAGCGGTTTTCCGCTATTGTCTTCTTGCAGCGGTCGATTGAACTTCGTAAAATGACAATGATTAAAATGTTAAATTGCCATGTCCATCGTTCCACCCTACCAAACTACCCTGAAGATGATCGAAGTTCTTCTTTGTGATGACCATAAAATATTTCGCGATGGCATCCGGGCTACCCTCGCTGGGGTAGATGATGTTTGCATCATTGCGGAAGCCGAAACAGGCATTGAATGCTTGGAACGAATGAAGGAAGTATTGCCCGATGTGGTATTACTTGATATCAGCATGCCTGAGATGGACGGCATCGAATGCCTGCAGCAAATCAAATTGCTCTATCCATTTGTCAAGGTTATTGCCCTAACACAGTTTGACGAAAAGCGCTTTATCAAACAAATGATGAAATTCGGAGCAGATGGATACATTCTGAAATCCACATCGAAAAGAGAACTTCTGCTGGCTTTAAATCAGGTGATGAAGAATCGAACATACCTGGCGGAGGCCGCAGATAATGCACTTCAGGAAATTGTCTCAGAAGACCCTGTTTCGCAGCTGTTCCCAAATCTTAGTACTCGGGAGCGCCAAATCATAAAAATGCTGTGTCACGAACACAACACAAAGCAAATTGCACAGCAGTTAGAGATAAGCTTCCATACGGTGGAGAGTCATAGATCTAACATTTTCAAGAAGGTTGGCGTGAGCAACTTGGCCGGTTTGGTGCGATGGGCGGTGAACAACGATTTGGATTAAGCTGAGCTTTTGAATGGCAAATCATCGTTGATTTGCTACTATGTTGTTCAGTAGCGCCATTTTCATTGTTCTGTTTCTTCCGGTTTTTCTGCTTTGCTATCTCATATCACCTCAACGTTGGAGAAACCACGTAGCGCTGGTATTTAGTTTCATTTTCTACACATGGGGTGCCCCTGAGTTTTCGATTTTGCTTTTCGCGAGCGGGATTTCAGATTACCTGTTGTCATTCAAGTTATTGAGAGATCGAGCAATGATCTGGCTTTGGATTGGTATTGGTTACAATGTTCTTACACTGGCTGTGTTCAAATACTTCAATTTTTTCATAGAAAATGTTGAGTTCCTCGCTACAAGCCTTGGATTGGAGTTTCCTTCCTACATGAGCATCGTCCTTCCCATTGGCGTCTCGTTTTTCACCTTTCAGAAAATGAGTTACCTCGTAGATGTTTATCGAGGCGATTCACCGCGAGCAAGAAATGTCATTGACTACCTCTTGTT
Organism: Flavobacteriales bacterium; assembly: GCA_041391765.1. GTDB lineage: Bacteria > Bacteroidota > Bacteroidia > Flavobacteriales_G > Salibacteraceae > SHAN690. The sequence continues at coordinate 9,842 of JAWKNJ010000040.1, forward strand.
TGTCTATCTGTTCCCTCAACTCATAGCGGGACCCATTGTTCGCTATAAGGACATTGCAGATCAGATCAGTGATCGAAACACGTCCGAAACATGGTCAAACCGACTGGGCGGATTTTATCGTTTCTGTGTTGGTCTTGCCCGAAAAGTGCTGATCGCTGATTCACTGGCTCCGCTGGTTGACGCTGTGTTCGCATCTGAAGAGTTGGGAGCTTGGTCTGCCATTGTTGGTGTCGTTGCTTATGCCATGCAGATCTATTTTGACTTTGGGGGTTATAGTGACATGGCAATTGGCTTGGGTCAAATGATGGGATTCCGATTTCCGGAAAACTTTAATTGGCCGTATTTGGCCAAAGGGTTTCGCGAATTCTGGCACCGTTGGCACATCACCTTGGGTGCATGGATGCGTGACTATCTCTACATTCCTTTGGGTGGAAACAAAGCGTCTCAGGCCAGGACGATAATCAACCTGTGGTTAGTATTCCTGCTCTCAGGCCTATGGCACGGGGCAAGTTGGAATTTCGTAATCTGGGGCGCATGGCACGGTCTGTTTATCAGTGTCGATCGTTACACCTCTGTTTTTAGAAAACTGCCCAAAATCATTGGTGTCATGTTGACGTTCGCATTGGTGACGTTGGGGTGGATTTGGTTTCGCGCTGATACAGTCCATGACGCACTTGCATACTTCGGTTCATTGATCGACTGGGATGGTGTTGACATTGACTTTACCTCAAAACAGCGGACGGTGCTAGTCATCTCCATGGTAATCGCCATGCTACCTCAACAGCTTTCAGCTAAGGCCTTGAATTGGTATCGCACTGAAAACTCCTCTTCAGACATTTGGAAGACGTTCATTTCAATTGCTCTCCTTTTTCTGTGCCTTGGCCAGCTGGCCATCGTAAAAAACTATCCCTTCATATATTTTAAATTCTAGAATTCAAAGCGACTCACGCTTTGCAGGCTCTAGCGTTTATCTACATTCGTTGCCCTCAAATTTTAATCCATGTCAGAAGGCAGAAACATCATATTTTCCTTACAGGGCGTTAGCAAGGTTTATCCACCCAGCAAAACAGTTCTCAAAAACATTTACCTCAGTTTTTTCTATGGTGCCAAGATCGGTATCATCGGCTTGAACGGTTCAGGAAAGTCCTCCTTGCTCAAAATCATCGCGGGTGTTGACAAGGATTTCATTGGCGACTTGAGTTTCACGCAGGGATTTTCCGTTGGATACCTTGAGCAGGAACCAAAACTGGATGAGTCCAAGACGGTGCTTGAAGTAGTCAAAGAAGGAGCTGGGGCGATCACCGCTTTGCTAGATGAATACGAGAAAATCAACAATGACTTTGGATTACCAGAAGTTTATGAGAATCCGGACAAAATGGAGAAGCTGATGGCACGCCAAGGTGAATTGCAAGACAAAATTGACGCGGTAGGTGCTTGGGAGCTCGATTCAAAATTGGAGCGTGCCATGGATGCACTACGCACCCCGGAAGGTGACACTCCTGTCAAGAACTTAAGCGGGGGAGAGCGCAGGCGAGTTGCTCTTTGCCGATTGCTCATTCAGCAGCCGGACATTTTATTGTTGGACGAACCTACCAACCACCTGGATGCTGAATCTGTGGATTGGTTAGAGCGCCATCTTCAGGAATACGCAGGAACGGTCATCGCCATCACTCACGACCGTTACTTCCTGGACAACGTAGCTGGGTGGATTTTGGAATTGGATCGGGGTGAGGGCATTCCATGGAAAGGAAACTATAGCTCTTGGTTGGACCAGAAAGCCAAGCGATTAGCACAAGAAGATAAGCAGGCCAGCAAACGTCAGAAGACTCTTGAACGAGAATTAGAGTGGGTACGCATGAATCCGAAGGGACGCCAGGCTAAGAGTAAGGCGCGTTTGGCAAACTACGATAAGATGCTTTCTGAGGAGCAAAAGTCTAAGGAAGATAAACTGGAACTATACATCCCACCCGGACCACGACTAGGCAACAACGTTATCGAGGCGGTTGGAGTGAGCAAGGCCTTTGGTGAGAAGCTGCTCTACGAGGACCTTAACTTTAAATTACCACCAGCTGGCATCGTAGGAATCATCGGGCCCAACGGGGCGGGAAAGACTACGCTGTTCAGAATGATCATGGCACAGGAAACTCCTGATCAAGGTGAGTTTAAAGTGGGCGAAACAGTGAAAGTTGCGTATGTAGACCAAGCTCACGAAGAAATCGATGTCGATAAAACGGTTTACGAAGTAATCAGCGGGGGCAATGAAGTTATTGAGCTGGGAGGTCGTGAGATTAACTCCCGCGCCTATGTGTCAAAGTTTAATTTCAACGGAAACGACCAAGGCAAGAAAGTAAAGGTGCTTTCTGGTGGTGAGCGAAACAGGCTTCATCTCGCTATGACGCTCAAGGAAGGAGCGAACGTTTTGTTGCTTGATGAGCCGACCAATGACCTGGATGTGAACACCCTTCGCGCATTGGAAGAAGCGTTAGAGAATTTTGCAGGGTGTGCGGTGATTATTAGTCACGATCGTTGGTTTTTAGATCGTGTTTGTACCCATATTTTGGCATTTGAAGGAAATAGTCAGGTGTATTACTTTGAAGGAGGGTACAGTGACTACGAAGAGAACCGCAAGAAACGTTTGGGTGATGAGGCCCCGCAGCGAATCCGATATAAAAAGTTGGGCAAGGTTTAGTTATTTGCTTCATTTTCAAGGCCACCCTTTTAAATAACATTGCGTCTTTGCTTAGATTCGTAACCCTTGTTTTGCTAAACCTAACTGATAAGGCGCCTAAATGATTAGAAGCAAGCTATTTATACTCTTCCTGCTGTGCATCGCAGTAGGCGGTCAGGCACAGTCACCTGCCGATTGGTGGTACTTCGGTTATAATGCCGGAATGCATTTTACAGGCTCAGGACCTTCGTCTGTTGCGGGAGGTCAAATCACAACCTTTGAGGGATGTGCTGGAATCAGCGACCAAGCAGGCAACTTGTTGTTCTACACCGATGGAAGTACCGTTTACAATAAAAACCATGCGGTGATGACAAATGGAACGGGTTTGTTGGGTAACTCATCTTCAACAAATTCTGGAATTATCGTCCCAAAACCCAGCACCCCCAACCAATATTATGTGATAAGTCAATCTACCGGAACTTCGACTGGAATGACCTATTCGCTGATCGATATGACGCTAAGTTCGGGTCTTGGGTCGGTTACAGGAACTAAAAATTTGCCCATAAGTAACTTAACCAGAGAAAATGTAACATCGGTTAAGCATGCGAATGGTGTGGATTTCTGGATTGTTACGCATTACGCAAATTCAAATTCTTTTGCTTCATTCCTAATTACAAGCGCTGGTGTTAATACAACCCCGGTTGTTTCAGTTACTAACCAAGTAGTTACAGCCCAATTTGGAGCCATCAAAATATCACCGGATGGATCTTTGGTTTGTTATTGTAGCCAATCAGGGAACAACTTCACCTTAGGACAATTTGACAATACCACAGGTGTTATTTCAAATGCTTTTACAAGGACTGTTTCTGGTTATTCTCCCTATGGCGTTGAATTTTCTCCAAACAGCAAAGTGATGTACATTGCTCCCAGGTCCACATCGGGAACCGTTCGTCAGTTTGACATAAATCTGTTCGATTCGACAACAATTATAAACAGTGAATACACGGCAGCCAGCTCCGTTCCAACGGGAGCATTGCAGCTTGGCCCTGATGAAAAAATTTATGTCGCCACCTACAACAATGCATATGTACATGCCATTAATTCGCCAAATACATTGGGCTCAGGTTGTGGGTTTACATCTGCAGCTGTGACACTTTCTTCCGGAACTTGTCGTCAAGGGTTACCTAACTTTAGTCCATCATGGTTTGCGCCTGGTACTCAGATAACCAAGTTTTGCTTCAATGCACCAACAGAGTTTAGCGTTGACACTACCGAGGTTGACACGGTCTATTGGAATTACGGAGATCCGGCTTCTGGGGCTTTGAATATTGGCGGTGGATTTGAAACGCAGCATACCTACACGGACACTGGAATGTTTTTAGCCACATGTTATTTTTTATCCGTTGGTGACACAAGTTGGGATTCGAGTACGCACGATGTCCATATTTTCCCAAGACAGACGGCTACTGTTAGCAATGACACAACGATTTGCAACGGAGATACTGCCATAATATCTGTAGTGCCACAAGACTATTCGACCTATTTATGGAGTAATACAGCCACTACGACTTCTATAGGCGCGACCACCACGGGAAACTATATTGTTACTGTTTTTGGAGTTTGCGATACAGTGATGGATACAGCATTTGTAACCGTTGATCAGCCCTTCACCGTTAATTTGGGTCCTAATCAATCCATTTGTGATTATGATACAGCAACACTGAATACTGGATTGGGCAACAGTCTCACATTTCAATGGAGTAATAATGCGTATACTCCATCCATTCAGGTTACGGCTGCGGGGACCTATTCAGTGACCGTAACAAATGGCACATGTACGTACTCGGATGATATTGTAGTTTCCGTGTTCCCACATCTTAGTGTGAACCTAGGAAATGACAGTTCCTTTTGCTACGTGAATTCTGCAATCTTGACCCCACAAGTATTGAATGCATCAGGATATGTATGGTCGAATGGAACCACCAACAATGTTTATACTGCTACTCAAACGGGCCAGGTAAAGGTCACTGTAACTGATGGTCATGGTTGTTTTAAAAATGATAGCGTTTTCTGGACATTCTACTATGATCCCATCGCCAACTTGGGCAATGACACGCTTTTCTGCCGAGGCGATGAAGTATTATTGAATCCTCATCTAGGCCCAACCATCAATTATTTATGGAGCACAGGTGAAACGAGTCCAACGATAAGGGTCAGTGACATTGCACTATACTGGGTCGAGGTGAGTGATGAGCATTGCACCATGCGCGATAGCATCGTTGTAGATAGATATCCTGACTTAGAGATGTCGTTGGGTAATGACATTAATACGTGCATTGGAAAGCAAGAGCCCCTATCCATAGTTAGCGCAAACGACATATTGACCTCTTACTTCTGGTCGAATGGAAGCACTGACAGTGCGATTATTGTAACCGAACCAGGACATTATACTGTCACTGTTAGTAATGGTCTTTGCTATACTTCAGATGATGTGAACGTATTGTATTTTGAATATCCGGTAGTTGATTTAGGACCAGACACCAACTATTGCTTCAATACCGAGTTAGAATTTGATGTCACGACATGGAAGCCTGTAAATTATCGTTGGCATGACGGAACGTCAGAACCTAAAAACTACGTGAAAGTAACCAAAGAGAAAACGGTATGGGTTTCGGCAACCAATGTGGTGTGCACTACGGTTGATTCATTGCATTTGAATGTTCACCCTGCACCGAAATTCGATTTGGCGGATAAAGTGATGCTTTGCGAAGACTCTGCAAAAACAGTCTTGGCAAGAGGAGACTCAGCTTATAAATATACATGGTCAACAGGGTCGAAAGGTACATCGATTGTGGTCTCCGAGCCTGGAATATATAGCTTGAATAGTTCGGATGGACTTTGTGATTACGTGGACACTGTTCATGTAATTCGAGCCTATAGACCTCATTTTGAACTGGGATTCGCGGAGGAAATATGTGATGGTGAGAGCATGGTCATTGAGTCTAACTTAGGCATGGACACCATCAACTTTATGAAGTGGTCCACCGGGTCAACGATCGATGAAATCACCATTTACGAACCGGGCACTTATTGGTTGGAAGCGAGAAATGGTTGCGGTTGGGGAAGTGACACGGCAAAGATCATTCTTTGTGGCTGCTTCGTGAGACTACCAAATGCCTTCCACCCGGATGGAAACATTCACAACGAAACCTTCGGACCCGTTTATGATTGTGAGTTAACCGAATACGAATTGACCATTTATGATCGCTGGGGAAGACTGATGTTTGAAACTAAAGACCTAGATGCCCAATGGGATGGTAAGAATCTTGGTAAGGATGTCCCGATTGGTGCCTATGTCTGGAAGATGAAATATGCCTTCATGAATCACGATGTCATTGAAGAGCGCGCGGAGACAGGGACGGTCACCATCTTCCGTTGATTTAGTTCTGATTTCCTGACAAGCCATCTGCACCCTACATTTGCCGGCCTATGGCCAACAAACCTTCCATTCCGAAAGGAACACGCGACTTTCTTCCAGAGCAAAGCCTGAAGCGCCAGTTCATTTTTGATACGGCTCGCAGTACGTTTCAGCTTTATGGCTATCAGCCCATTGAAACTCCGGCCATGGAGAACCTTGATACACTGCTTGGAAAGTATGGGGAGGAGGGAGATCGATTGGTTTTTAAGATTCTTCCTAGAGGTGAAAAATTGAACAAATTGGTTCAATCTGTTGTTGGACTTTCTGAGAGCTCAGAGACTGATTTCAAACAACTCAACCCAAACGCGAGTAGTTTTGTTTCAATTAACATTGGAGATGAGGCGCTTCGTTACGACCTCACAGTTCCCTTCGCACGCTTCGTAGTCCAGAATCAGAACGAACTTAGCTTCCCATTCAAGCGATATCAGATCCAGCCGGTTTGGAGGGCTGATAGACCACAGAAAGGTCGCTACCGCGAGTTTTACCAGTGCGATGTAGATGTCATTGGCAGCGATTCTTTGCTCAACGAAGCTGAGTTGTTGTGTATTGTCAATGACGTGTTCTCTAAACTGGGATTGGGCGACATCGTCATTCGTTTAAACAACCGGAAGATTCTAAGCGGAATCGCAAAAGCGGCTGGCCTGGGTGGTTATTTCACGGACATGACCGTGGCCATCGACAAGTTGGATAAAATTGGAATCGAGGGAGTCCGCGAGGAAATGATCAAGCGAGGTCTGCCCGAAAGCGGAGTGAAAAAGGCATTGGATCACATCAATCGCAAAGGTGATATTGATAACGTGCTTCGTATGTTGTCCGGTTCACTCACGGGCGAGGCCGAAGCACAAAAGGGTATTGATGAAGTGCGAAAAGTATTGAAGGCGCTTCCGATGGAAGTGAAGCAAAAGGTTCAGCTCGATCTGACCTTGGCGCGAGGGCTGAATTATTATACAGGAGCCATCATTGAAGTTGGACACGCAGCTTTCCCATCCAGCATTTGCGGTGGAGGTCGCTATGATGATTTGACGGGAATTTTCGGTTTGCCGGGAATGAGTGGTGTGGGCGTGAGCTTTGGTGCTGATCGCATCTATGATTTGATGGAGGAGTTGAAGTTGTTTCCCGATTCATTGAGCACATCGGGTGAAGTATTGTTCGTCAATTTCGGTGAAGCTGAAGCTGAAGCCTGTTTGAAGTTGGCTGCACAACTGAGAATGGAAGGTTACTCTTCCGAGGTTTATCCTGATGCGGCCAAAATGCAGAAGCAAATGAAATATGCCAATTCCCGCGGATTTCATTTTGTAGCCTTGATAGGAAGTGAAGAGCTGAAACAAGGACAGGTGACCATCAAGGACATGCGTTCTGGCGATCAATATGCAGTACTTCAGAAAGATCTTGTGAAGTTTATCTTGGACAAAACCTCAGATGAATGATTGAATTAGGACTTAGAACGTACACCATCGAGGAGATAGGTGACATTGTTACGGGTGGTGATGAGATTGCTCTCAATGATGACATCATTGCTTCAGTTAAGAAAGGAAGGGCGTTTCTAGAAGATTTTCTTTTGTGCGCTGATAAACCGATTTACGGAATCAATACCGGCTTTGGAAGTCTTTACAATGTTGAGATCAATCAAGAAGACTTGGGCAAGCTTCAGAAGAATTTGGTGAAGTCTCACGCTTGCGGGACCGGAGACCTTGTTCCACCGCAAATCGTTCGCTACATGATCTTGTTGAAGATCATCGGGCTGTCCAAGGGCAATTCCGGGATACGATTGGAAACAATCAATCAATTGGTGGAAATGTACAATGCGGGGATCACCCCGGTGGTTTACCAGCAAGGGTCACTCGGAGCCTCGGGTGATCTGGCTCCATTGGCGCACCTTTCGCTTCCGCTTCTTGGAATGGGTCAGGTTTGGTATGAGGGGGAAATAGTTGAGGCTGGAGAGGCGCTGAAAGCTGAAAGTTTAGGATCGATTACTCTGGGAGCTAAAGAAGGGTTAGCGCTTTTGAATGGAACACAGTTTATGTCCTCCTATGCCACCTATTTACTGTACAACCTGAACCACTGGGTTCGAAACGCTGACCTGGTGGCGGCTCTTTCTCTGGATGCCTTTGACGGTAGAATTGAACCCTTTGATGACGCGGTTCACGTTCTCCGACCACACACCGGTCAGCGCGAAACGGCTCAGTTGTTTCGCGAGCTGTTGGCGGGTAGCGAATGGATTCTACAATCCAAAAAACACGTACAAGACCCATACTCATTTCGATGTATTCCACAGGTTCATGGCGCAAGCAAGGACGCCATTGAATATGTAAAATCTGTAGTTGAAACCGAAATCAACTCAGTGACGGACAATCCGACACTCATCCCGGACGAAGACAAGATCATTTCAGCCGGTAACTTTCATGGCCAGCCCTTAGCACTTTCATTGGATTTCTTGTGTATTGCTGTGGCTGAATTGGCAAGCATTTCAGAACGAAGAACATATAAGCTGATTTCCGGCCAGCGCGGATTACCTGCCTACTTGGTCGCTAATCCCGGCCTAAATAGCGGACTCATGATTGCTCAATACACTGCTGCTTCGATTGTTAGCCAGAACAAGCAGCTTTGCATGCCCGCCTCCGTGGATACAATCGACTCTTCAAACGGTCAGGAAGACCATGTGAGCATGGGAGCCAATGCTGCTACAAAGGCTTATCGTGTATTTGAAAATTTAAAAACAGTGGTATCCATTGAGTTGCTTAATGCAGCTCAAGCAGCAGACTTTAGGGAAGGTGTGTCATCCGCTACATTGGAGTCACTCAGAGTAGACTTTCGAGAGCATGTTCCGTTTATAGAAGATGATGTGGTGGTGCAAGAATTCATTGCCAAGAGCAAGACATTTTTGGAAATCCAAGATCGATCATAGAGGTGAAACCAAAAATTTTTGAGAACAGGGTCAGGGTTCGTTACGCAGAAACAGACCGAATGGGATATTGCTACTATGGGAATTTCGCAACATACTTTGAAGTGGCTCGCGTTGAGGCCCTGCGGGAACTGGGAGTTACTTACCGACAGTTAGAAGATGAAGGCGTCATTCTCCCCGTATTGGATTACCAAATCAAGTATTTCAAACCTGCGCTTTACGATGAGGAATTGAGGATAGAGACAATTGTCGAAGAGGTGAGTGGAGCCAGGATATATTTCAGTTACAAAACGTTTAATGAACAGGATGAGCAGCTCAATCAAGCCACTACAACACTCGTATTTGTGGATGCGGAGTCGAAAAAGCCGATTAATCCGCCTTCTCACCTGGTTACAATACTCAGCAAAGTATCTAACAAGTTCGGCTGAATTCTTTAACTATTAGGTTGAATTTCACCTTGTTCAAGTAATCACATTTGCAGCGTGAGATTTCAGCTGACTCTTCTGGCTTTTTTTATTTCCGTAACCGGGTTTTCTCAGGCCCTTGATTCTCTGGAACTTGAAGTAAAGGACACCTTGAAAATTAGCGGTCAGGACACCACGATCTACCCAAAGCCTAAGGAAAAGTTCATTTCGAACATTCTTTTTCAGTTCGACAATAGAAATGAAAAGTACTACGACACGAAAGCCAGAATGAACGGTGTACGAATTGGGGTGGCATTCTACAGACGGTTTAGAACAGGGTTTGGGTTTTACAGCAACAACAACTTCTATCGAATGGACGCTCCAAACCTTCCGATGAATCAATACGCGGTAGCTCGATTGAACTATAACACTTGGTTTACGGAATTGGCATTTTATCGAAGTTTTCGATGGGAGCTCTCCGGCACCTACTCACTCGGCAAGGGGACCATTCGCTACAACACATTTGATCAGTCCACTTCCATCCCTGAGTTGGTTTCCGTTGACACCCTCACAAACATTCGGATTCATGATTTCGGTGTTAACGCCCAATTCAAGATATTTCCGTGGTTCGGACTTGGAGTTGGAACCGGTTACCGAACCTTGCTGCTGCCCGCCTATCCCGAGCTTCAAGGACCTTTTAGTGATCCGTATTTTGATTTCAAGATCAAGGTGTTTTTGGGCTATGCCTACAGGAGTATATTTAATCGCGATAAAATCGAAGCTGAACGCCTTTATTATGAGCAGCGAAGTCGCCTCAGACGAGCAAAGTTTCGCACAATGTTTTTAGAAAGATGAATGAAAAACAGGCTAGAATTCGCATCGATCAGCTGAGGGCTGAATTGGAGGAACACAACTATAGTTATTACGTGCTGAGTCAGCCCACGATCAGTGACTATGACTTCGATATGTTATTGAAGGAGTTGGAACAACTGGAAGCAGATTATCCCCAGTTTGAGCATCCCAACTCACCTACAAAAAGAGTGGGAGGAGACATTACCAAGAAGTTTGCAGAAGTAGTTCATGACTATCCAATGTTGTCGCTTTCCAATAGCTATTCAAAAGAGGAAATCGTTGATTTTGAGAGCAGGGCGCGCAAACTCACCGAGGCCGACATGGAATACGTATGTGAGTTGAAATATGATGGGGTTGCTATTGGGATCAAGTATGTCAATGGTGAGTTTAATCGCGCGGTTACTAGAGGTGATGGATCGAAGGGCGAGGATATCAGCGCCAACGTTCGAACGATCAGGACGATTCCTATGAAGGTCAGGGGAGAAGGATATCCGGCTGAATTTGAAATCAGGGGCGAGATATTCTTTCCGTTGGACCGATTTCAGGCATTGAACAAGCAACGCGAAGAGGAAGGGGAACCGCTTTATGCGAACCCTCGAAATACTGCTAGTGGAACGCTTAAGAATCAGGATTCATCTTTAGTGGCGGGGCGCGGATTGAACAGCTATTTGTATGGCTTTTATTCGAAAGAGAAGATTGCTGACAATCATTTTGATAGTGTCATCGAAGCGGGCAGATGGGGATTTAATATTCCTGACCAAGATAAAAACATGATTCGCCTGTGTAAGTCCATTGATGAGATCATGGAGTTCATCAACTATTGGGACTCTGAGCGTCATAAGCTGAACTTTGAGATTGATGGTGTGGTGATCAAGGTGAATAATTATAGGCAACAGGAGGAACTGGGCTATACTGCCAAATCACCTCGTTGGGCGATTGCGTATAAGTTCAAGGCAGCAGAGGTCACGACAAGACTCAACTCGGTAACTTATCAAGTGGGGCGAACCGGAGCAATTACACCAGTGGCCAATTTGGAGCCGGTGCTTTTGGCAGGAACAACCGTTAAGCGGGCATCACTTCACAATGCTGATCAAATCGAAAAGTTGGATTTGCGCATCGGTGACTATGTGTATGTAGAGAAAGGTGGCGAAATCATCCCAAAGGTTACTGCGGTTGACTTGTCCAGGAGATCAGCTGATTCAACTCCTTTTGTTTATGCCACCGAATGCCCTGAATGCGCTACGGAACTAGTAAGAAAAGAGGGAGAGGCTCAGCACTATTGCCCGAATGAAAGCGGCTGCCCTCCTCAAATTACCGGGCGAATGCAACATTTCATTTCCAGAAGAGCGATGGACATTGAGGGCCTTGGAGCTGAGACCATTGATCAGCTGTACGAGGCCGGATTGATCAGCAACATGGCTGATTTGTATGATTTAAGTGCGGATCAATTGCTGCCGCTGGATAGAATGGCCAAAAAGTCAGTGGAGAATATGTTGACAGGAATTGAGGCGTCTAAACAAGTGCCATTTGAGCGAACACTTTTTGCGTTGGGCATTCGATATGTTGGTGAAACGGTGGCCAAGAAGTTGGCGAGACATTTTCAATCCATCGAAAAATTGAGGAATGCCAGCATCGAAGAATTGGTAGCTGTGGATGAGATTGGGGAACGCATTGCGCAAAGTGTACATGAATTCTTACACGATTCTCAGCATGGTGAGATTATCGATAGGTTGATAGCGAGCGGATTGCAGTTTTCGATTCCTGAAGAACAGTTAGCCGGCAGAACAGACAAGCTTGCCGGACAAACATTTGTGATTTCAGGCACATTCGAACGCCATGGTCGAGATGAGCTTAAGGAGTTGATTGAGAAGAACGGAGGTAAGAACACCGGATCTGTGAGTGCAAAAACTAACTATTTGCTAGCGGGTGATGGCATGGGACCTTCAAAGAGGGCAAAGGCCGAAAGCCTTGGGGTCAAAATACTATCAGAAACGGAATTTGAAGCGATGATCGTCTGATTAGTAAAGCACAATCTTCTCCGTTATTGGTTGCTGCCCATCAAGCTCCAAACGAATAAAGTAAACTCCTGAATTAAAGGATTTCACATTCACCTTGGTGTCCCGAGTAAAACGATCAGACATGACCAATTTACCGCTCAGATCAAACAAACTGAAGCTATAATCAGAAGCGGTAGTTTTTATAACGATGGAACCGTCTGCAGCGTAGATGTCAGAATTGCTAAGAGCGCGTTCATCTGTGCCTTGGGGCCAATTTATGGGATCGTTAGGATCGTAGTTATCAACCATGGTAAAGATTAAACAGCTCGCATCATTGGACGAGACGTTATCGCTAGCGGCCATCGTTTTAGCACATAGTTGGAACGCACCTGCTGTGTCTATCGGAATGGCTGGTAACTTCGCCTGATTGGTAATGACCCGAACTGTCGATTGACCGGGTTCAACATCGCTATCCTTGATTACACCTTCTAATGATCGAATATCATCATTGATAAAAATCTGGTACTCGATGATCGAACCTTGCAAGTATGTAACGGTTCCATTGTTGTTTAGTTCAACGTTGATCTCGGTCAATGGGGGTGGTATATTGGTTCCATTGTCAATGTCAAACCCATTTAAGTTGGACGGGCTAACAATGGTAATGCCCTTCGACTTCCAATCATTGTTTATAGAAGTTTGGATGTAGAATTCTTCTGCCAAAAGATCGTTGACGGAATTCGGATCCTGATTGCATGAAATGCTGGCGCTAACGGTAATCGTGTCTATGCTGGCATCAAATGTCACGCGATGACTCTCACCAAAATTTAAGGTCATTGTCTCACCGGAATCCAAATCTGTGGTTAGTATATATTCCATCGTATGGAACTCTATACCATAAACCACGCTTATATGGGTGGTGTCACCCGTGGCAAGAGTTAAAGGGCCATTATTTAACAACGTAACAGAGAACGTTGTCTGAATCCCGCCTGGTATTTGGTTTGAATTATCAGAGCTAAACCGAATGTCGGTGATGGATAGGTCGGATTGTGCTAATCCTAACGAAACAATAAATACCTGTGCAAGAAAGAGAGTAAAGATTTTTCTCATAAGCTTCATCTACGAACTTAATAAACGAATGGCAGAAAAATAAGTTGCCCGTTGGGTTAGTATCAAAAAAAAAGCCCCTTAAGAATCAGGGGCTTTCAATGAATTGGATTCTATTATTGAATCGAAATCTTCTGAGATTTAACTTCTCCGGTTGATTCATTTTGTGAGCGAACGATGTATGCCCCACTCGAAACGTTTACTGGAATTGAACCGCTTCTAGTGAGCAACTCTGTGCTTACCAATCTACCCTGAACATCCATTATGGTTACAGTTGTCGGCTCCACAATGTTTGAAATCCAAAGGTTTTGATTAGCGTAATAAACATCTAATGGAACAGCATTTTCTTCACTGATGCCAACGGGTACCCAAGTGTCGATAAGCTTAAACCCTAAGCACGTGGTGTCATTTGATTGATCATCGAGAACCGTTGTCAGGGCCACACAAACTTTGTATGAGCCTGCTTTTTTCGGAACAGCTGGAATTACCGCCTCATTAGAGATAGTAAGGGTGGCTGTGTCTCCTGCAGCAAAGACGCTTGGAGCATGTACTGCATTGTACTCGTCCTTTCCAATGTAAATCAGGAAACCCAATGTATATCCGGAAAGATCAAGCTCAGTATTGTTGATCAACATAGCTTCCATCTCCTCAATAGCAGGAGGAGTTTTGGTTTTGTGATATACATCAAAGCTATCCAAGTCGTTATAATCAGGTGTGATCAGCTTCAATCCTTTCACCGCCAAATCCATATTGATATTATCGGCTATAGTAATTGTAGTATGACATGTATAGTTATTTGACCCGTCATCATCCACCAACCCTGTTGGAAGGATTACATACGCACAAATATCAAATGTGGTACCTGGATCACCTTCAAAAGTGTAAGGGAATGTCACAGTCTGTCCATTGAATGAAACATCCGTAGGGATGTCAAATGAAACTCCATTTGCTGCACCGCCATAAACTCTAAACGGTCCAAATACAGTGTCATTATTGATAATAATTGCTGTTGTAAACGTATCAGTAGCTTGAAGATCATCTCCAAGATTTTCAAAGGTGTACCACAAAAGCGTGGTAAATCCATCTGGAACGGTGTTAGACGCTGTGGTTGTTGCGTACATGTCTTTTACTAGCACATCATAACCGGCCATTGAAGTCTTTCCGGTAAATGCCACAATGCATAGTGTAATAAATAATCGAGTAAAAATTTTCATGATGTAATGATTAAGTTTTTGTCGGCTTAAAGACGAAGCGCGAATTTAAACGTTAGGTTGATATGAACATTATTCAGATAAAATATTGGACGCCTAAAGTTTAGAACCACACTTCATGCAATAATCCGCATCTTCTAAATGTCCGGTATGCCCGCAGTTATCACAATGCCTATCCACAAGTTTTAGCCAATCCTTTGGTTCACTTTCTTTTGAATCTCTCACCATCTCTACCCCAACAATTCCTGTTGGGACCGCAATAATTCCATATCCGAGAATCATAAGAACCACTGATATGAATTGTCCCATGCCCGTATGTGGGTGAATATCACCGAATCCAACAGTTGTCATAGTAACTATTGCCCAGTAAATGCTGCGTGGAATGCTTGTATAACCGTTTTCGCCCCCTTCAACAATGTACATAATGGTGCCCATGATGACTGCAATGTTGATCACGGCAAATAAGAAGACACCGATTTTAGTCCTACTGGCCTTCAGAGCATTCCACAATGAATCGGCTTCGCGCATTGATCGGGCGAGCTTTAAAACTCGGAATACGCGCATTAGTCGGAAGATTCGGATAACACGCAGGTAAGCAGATGTGGGTACGAAAAGTATCAGATAAGTGGGAAGTATGGATAGGATGTCAATGATTCCATAAAAGCTAAAAATGTATCCCAGAGGCTTTCTCGATGTCCACAATCGTAGGATGAATTCTACTGTAAATAGAGCCGTAAACGCATATTCTGCATAAATGAGCAGGTCGCCATAGTTTTGCTGAAATTCCTTCACACTTTCTAGCATTACTGCCAGCGTGCTCAAAACAATGGCCCAAAGAAGTGCGATGTCAAAATTTTTTCCAGCCGGAGTGTCTGTGCCGAAAATGATGACGTAGAGTTTTTCCCGTATTTCCGATCTATCCCTCATTTGGCTCGTTACTCATGAATACGAATTGGATCAAATTGGCACCCATGCGCAACGCCTTCAAGTGATTCTCCTCCGTGTCATTGTGGATGCGTGGATCTTCCCATCCATCGCCTAAATCGGATTCGAACGTGTACAAACAAACCAGCCGACCATCATGATATAGCCCCAAAGCTTGAGGCCTATTATTGTCATGTTCATGAATCTTTGGAAGTCCTTTGTCAAAGGCAAATTTCTGATGAAAAATGGGGTGTGTGGACGGCAACTCAACAAAATCCAATTCGGGAAACACCTTTTTCATCTGAGGTCGGATGAATTGATCCATCCCGTAATTGTCGTCAATGTGCAAAAATCCCCCTGCAACAAGATAATTTCGAAGGTTCTGGATCTCAGCGTCATTGAAGATTATGTTGCCGTGACCTGTGAGGTGCAGAAATGGATATTGATATAGCGCTCGGTCATTCAGGTCAACGATTGCTTGCTCGTTGCTCAAATTGGTTCCTAGTTCGTCATTACAAAATCGGGCAAGGTTAGGAAGTGAGGTTTCTAGATTCGCATACCAGTCACCCCCGCCATGGTATTTCACCAAAGCCAGTTTAAGCGCATCTTGAGAAGAGACACAACCGATGAATGCACTCAGAAATAAGGAGAGGATAAATTTCACGTGGTCGAATTTAATCTATGGTCGCTGACCGAACAAATTTGCAGCAATACAAGCGGTGATGGCCGCTGTTTCAGTTCGAAGTCTTCGATCGCCTAACGATAACCCCGTGAATCCTAGTTTTTGAGCCACAGTGATTTCTGATTCAGAAAAGTCACCTTCCGGGCCAATGCAGATCAGCTGATCTGAAAAAAGGGTGACGGAGGTCAGCGGTGCCCGATCCAAGTCATCCTTGCAATGCGCTATCCATTTGTGGGATTCATTTGAATGTTCAATTAGGGCTTTAAAGGGGGTTAGTGGATCGATAATCGGTTTCCATAGTCCTTTGCTTTGTTTTATTGCACTGATTGCGATTTTGTCTAATCGATCGTTTTTAAGGTGAACTCGCTCAGAATGCTCACAAGAAATTGGAGTAATTCGCTTCACACCAAGCTCGGTCGCTTTTTCAATCACCCATTCCAACCGGGTCATGTTTTTCGTAGGTGCGATGGCCAGATGAAGCGCGTTTTTGTTTTCAGCTTCTTGGACAAGCGATAACAAGTGCAATTCGATGCGCTTCTTCATGGACGCGACTTTCGACTCCCAAAGCTTGCCTTCTCCGTTTACCACGTGCACAGAATCCCCGTCCTTTAAGCGCAGGACGCGCGCGTGCGCAGCTTCTTCGTCTGAAAGAACGATCACACCATCACCAACCCCGGGGTGGTAAAACCTTGGTAAATCGGGTAAATGCATTGAAGCAAATATCAACTATTGCAAAAAAAAAAGCCGTGTCACCCTCGATGCTCTCGGACCACACGGCTTTTTGAAATTATCTTGACTAATTAAGCTCCAACACCAACGCGTGGTGCAGCTTCCATGATTTCTTCGTTTGCAAACGAAGCGAACTTCTCAAAGTTCTTCACGAAAGATTCAGCCAATGAATTGGCTTTTTTGTCATAAGCAGCCTTGTCTGACCAGGTGTTTCTTGGACTTAGTATTTCAGCTGGAACATCAGGGCATGAAGTTGGCATGTTTAATCCAAATACTTCGTGTTCCTTGTATTCAACGTTGTCCAACTGGCCTGTCAATGCCGCAGTAATCATCGCTCTCGTGAACTTCAATTTAATTCGTGAACCAACTCCGTATTCACCTCCGCTCCATCCGGTGTTGATCAGCCAGATGTTCACGTTGTGTTCCTTCATTTTTTTACCCAACATTTCAGCGTATTTCGTTGGGTGAAGGGGCAAGAACGGAGCTCCGAAACAGGCTGAGAAGGTGGTTTGCGGTTCGGTGACCCCTGCTTCGGTTCCGGCAACTTTGGCCGTATAACCTGAAATGAACTGATACATCGCTTGACCTGGTGTCAATTTTGAAATCGGAGGTAACACACCGTAAGCATCGCAGGTCAAGAAGAAGATGTTCTTTGGAATTCCACCTGTCGATGGCACTGCAATGTTGTCAATGTGATCTATCGGGTAACTCACGCGAGTGTTCTCGGTTTTTGAACTTCCCGCAAAGTCAACGGTTGCACTTCCTTCAATGGTGTCAATGTTCTCCAATAAGGCACCAAACTTGATCGCCTTCCAGATTTGCGGTTCTTTTTCTTCGGTAAGATCGATGCATTTTGCGTAGCAACCACCTTCAAAGTTGAAAACGCCATTCGCTGTCCAACCGTGCTCATCATCACCAATCAATTGACGATCAGGATCAGCAGATAAGGTAGTTTTTCCTGTTCCCGACAAGCCAAAGAAAACGGCAGTGTCACCATCTTTTCCGCTATTGGCTGAACAGTGCATGCTTAGCACGCCCTTGTCTTGAGGAAGAACGTAGTTCAACACAGTGAAGATTCCTTTTTTGATCTCCCCCGTGTAGCCCGACCCTCCGATCAGCGCCAGCTTGCGTGTGAAATCAAGGATGCTAAAGTTGTGCTGACGCGTTCCGTCAATCGCAGGATCGGCATGGAAACCAGGTGCGCAAATAATCGTCCATTCTGGATCGAAGTTTTCGAGTTCCTCAGCTGATGGGCGAAGAAACATGTTGTAAGCAAACATGTTGCTCCAAGGAAACTCGGTGACAACGCGAATGTTCAGTTTATGAGCCGGATCAGCGCAAGCTGCTACGTCTCTAACGTAAACTTCTTTGTCCATCAAGTAAGCACGCATGCGGTTCAAGAGCGGCTCAACTTTGTCTGAATCAAAGCTGTTATTAAAGCTGCCTTCCCACCAAACCGTGTTTTCGGTGGTTGCATCTTTTACGATGAATTTGTCTTTCGGTGATCGACCGGTAAATTCTCCGGTGTCAATGGCTAGGGCACCTGTATCTGTCAAGAATCCCTGTCCATTTAAAATAGTGTCTTCCACAAGTTCAGCCGGCTCAAGGTTCCAATAAGCGGCACGAACTTTTCCCAATCCTAAATCTGCAATAGAGGAGTTTTTTGGCTTTCTTCCGAATTCGTTCATAAAGTTGAATTTCTCTTAAACGCTATGAAATATTTAAATGTCTAAGAATTTTCGGGTGCAAAGTTTGGTAATGATATTTCACACATAGCCCCAATTTGCCCACATTTTATACACAATCAACGTTTTTTCAGGCCAATGAGTTGGATTGCATCGACAAAAATCAAGAACCAACCAATGATCAGAAGACTGCCTCCGATTGGAGTGACAGGACCGAGCCAGCTGATATGAATGCCCAAAAGTTCCTGCAAGTTGAGTAAGTAAATTGAAAATGAAAAAAGCACGACACCCAAACCGAAAAGCGTGACAATGGCTTTTTCAAAACGCAAGTGAAAAGAATGTCCCTTGAGTGCGATCATCACCAAGATCAGTGCGTGATACATCTGATAGCGCACTCCGGTTTCGAATGAGGAAATCTGTTCCGGTGTCAATACTTCCTTTAGGGCATGTGCCCCAAAAGCACCGAGGATAATGGCCGTGAATGCAAAGAAGGAGCCGAAGAATAGGTGGTAGGGTTTGCTTTTCAAACCGCAGCGATTTTCGAGAATTTAGGACTCCTCACTGGTTTTATCTGTAGAGGAAGTTGTTCCAAACACAAACATCATCAGAACCACAGCTGTCACATAACCAACAAATGCCAATATGGTAAGGAAGATTGCCCATTTTGCTGATTTAGCAAACTTGAAGCTTTTGATGCCAAGGATAAGTGCGGTAAAGAAGCTGACTACTGCAGCTACACCCACTAAGAATCCCAGTATAGGTGAGCCTCCTGTAAGTAATAGGAAGGATAGAAAGGGTAGAACCAACAATAGAAGTGACGCAAGTAATGCGACTCTTCCTTTTCGTTGATATTCGCCTGTCAATGTGCCTTTTCCAAGACTCTCCTGATCCAAAACTGGTTTTGGTATATGACCAGATTTAGGGTTTTCTAAAACTTGAACCGATCCCTTTCCAAGTTTGGCTTTTGTAGTTGTCTGCTTTTGTTCTAGCGGCTCTTTTGCAGATTCTTCGGACGCAGCTGCTACCTTGATTGATTGAGGTATATCAGACCCCACGTTTTCGATAGCGACAACCTCTTCCACAGGACCAATGGACTTGTTTTCCAGCTTGTCAATTTTCTGATTGCGTTGCTTTGCAATGTTGATGTGAAAGCCGTGTCGATACTTTCGCTTTTGAATGATTCCATTATGAACCACATCATTACTGGTGCTGCAAGAAGAAACAACAACCAACGTCACTAAAGCGCAAACTACCGCTTTAAATATTCTCAAACTGCTCATTTCAGGCCTTTGGGTTTAATCAATAGGGATACCGCAAGCTTAGTGATTTTTTAGATAATTCATTATCCATCAACTTGCATTTGTCAGTGCAAAAGTCTTGAATACATTCGCCCGAAATCAAAGGTGGGATGAAGAATATTGTGGTTTTTGGTGCTGGACTGAGTTCAACAGTTATGATTGATTACCTCATCGAGCATGCAAAAGGCTTTGATTGGACCATTCGAGTAGGTGACGTAAATGAAGAGTCTGCTGTAAAAAAAATTGCTGGACGCGAGCAAGCCGAGGCATTTCGATTTGATGTGAAGGACGAGATGCAACGCTTGAGTGAAATCTCAAAAGCCGATTTAGTAATCTCCATGCTTCCGGCTCATATGCACATTGATGTGGCACGTGAGTGTGTGGCACTGAAAAAGCACATGGTTACAGCCTCTTATGTGTCTCCTGAAATGCAGGCCCTAGATCAGAAAGCCAAAGATGCGGGTGTGGTCATCATGAATGAAATCGGTGTTGATCCCGGAATTGATCACATGAGCGCGATGGCTGTTTTGGATGAGATAAGGAGCCAAGGTGGAAAAATGCTGCAATTCGAAACTTTTACTGGTGGACTTCCGGCACCGAAAAGCGATGACAATCCTTGGCACTACAAGTTCGCTTGGAATCCCAGAAATGTGGTTATGGCAGGGTCAGGTGGAGCAGTAAAGTTTAAGCAAGAGGGGCAGTACAAGTACATTCCCTATCATCAAGTATTCAGGCGCACCGAAACCATCGATATTCCGAATTACGGCCGATTTGAAGGTTATGCAAATCGTGATTCCCTCAAATATCGCGAGGTGTATGGATTGAAGGATATACCGACCATTTATCGAGGTACGCTTCGTGGTCGCGGATTTTGCAAGGCTTGGAACGTTTTTGTTCAGTTGGGTATAACGGACGATTCCTATGCGATGGAGGGATCAGAGGACATGACCTACCGCCAATTTCTTAACTCATTCCTGGCTTATAACCCACACGATTCAGTGGAGCTGAAATTGATGCACTATCTCAAGATCGATCAGGACAACGAGATCATGGACAAGATGGAAAGCCTGGATTTGTTCTCCAATAAAAAAGTGGGTATCCCTAATGCCACTCCGGCCCAAATACTTCAGCATATTTTGGAGCAGAAATGGACGCTCAAGGAGGACGACTTGGACATGATCGTCATGTATCACCTCTTCGGCTTTGAATTGAATGGAAAAAAACTGCAGCGTGAGAGTTTCATGGTGTTGGAAGGAGAAGATCGCTCAAATACCGCTATGGCGAAGACTGTAGGCTTGCCAGTAGCCATTGCGGCAAAGATGATCCTGACTGATCAAATCAACACTCCGGGTGTTCATATTCCGATTTCAAAGGAGGTGTATGAGCCTGTGCTTAAAGAACTAAAAAACTACGGCATTCAATTCACCGAGCGCCACGGGGAATACCGAGGTTATTGATTTTGTTTTAGGTATAATTAAACTCCGCGTCCTTGGCGAAAATCTCCGCGCACTTTTCGGTTTAAGTTTTAACCGCAGAGGACGCAGAGGACGCAAAGGATTAGCAAAGTTCACAAAGGAGTGTGCTGAATTAATGAAATGTTTGGTTTAGAAACTAGCGTTGATTTGCCAGCAACCAATTGGCCGGAGCATAATCATCGGTCATGAAGGGAACACGCTTATCCAACACCGGAAATCGCTCGTTCTTGAGCATTTGAAGTTGCAGTGAATCTGCTTCTGTTTCTGCACTGGAACCTTTCATCGCAATTAGCATGTTGTTTTTGACGGAGCCTTTTGAGCTCTCACTCACTTCGATCAACCTCACTTCATTAAAAACGCTTTGAGCAGTTTTAACTTGTGATTTAAGAAAGATGCTGTGCTCACCTTCCCAGGAACCGAGCACATTGACGATTAATACGCCATTGTCATTCAATCGATCAAATTGTGCCTGATAACATTCTTGCGTGGTCAATTGAAAGGGAACATCCAATGGACTCGTGAATACATCGCTAAAGATCACATCGAAACGTTCGTCCGTTCGCTGTAAATAGGTTCTTGCGTCTTCGTGCACCAAAGTCGTGTTCAGGCCTTTGTCGAATGAAAAGTGCTCCTCACTCAATGCAGTCAACTGCTCATCAATCTCAACCACGGTGAGCGTTCGGTCGGGCCAATTGTGTTGAAAGAGCTTTGGGAAGGAATACGCTCCAGCACCCAGCATCAACGCGTTCTCAAAACCAGGGTTGAAATATTCAGCCAGCCGGAAATAGTTGGCATAGGCGTAGACCTGATCCACAACGGGATCATCGAGGTACATGCCGGAATTTACGTGTCCATTGAGCGCCATGTGCTTGGTAGGTCGATCACTTAGCTGGTTTTCATAGATCCAAACGCGATTGTATTCCGTGTCGATGTCAAGGAAGCCTTGATTTTGATTTGCTTGGGAACTACTGAACCAAACCAAGGCCAACCCAGCCACGCCTTCATTTCGAATTTTCGAAGAATAGAATAGGATCAAGGCGGTGATCATCAGCAACGCTGCCAGCATCCAAATGATGTTGGAGGTTCCGAAAGATGGGATTAGAACAGTGGCGCTAAGAAAGGTTCCCAGAATAGAACCCAAGGTTGAAATCGCATAAAATCGCCCTGTAGTTTTTCCGGAGTCTTCAATGTTCGTCAAGGCTAAGCGCAAGGCGTATGGAAACACAGCCGCTAAAAAGAATGCCGGGATACTAAAGAGTAGCAAAGAGCCGAGCGTGCTTTTCACCAACAATGGCCAAGAGAGCTTGATCAGTTGGCGAAGCATGAACTCCTTGCCCAAATTCATGAGGCACATAAACGTGGCCGCCATCAAAATTAAGCGTGCCAACTCATTCGTTTTAGCGCCACGGTCTGCTCGCTGACCTCCCAAGTAGTACCCCCCTGACATAGCTAGTAATATCACCCCAATGATCGAAACCCAAACGAACACGGACGCCCCTACATAAGGTGCTAATACTCTGGAACCAATGATCTCAAAGGCCATGACCACAAAGCCACAAATGAAGACGGAGAGGTAGAGTTTAATTTGATTCAATGTGACGAATTTAATAGGCTTGGTTCTTCGTTCAATATCTATACATCCACCACACTCAGAAATATACCTTTGCCAACCTCAAAAAAATTGGGATAAATGTTTGAGAGCTTATCGGAAAAGTTAGAGCGATCGTTTAAGATGCTCAAAGGGCAGGGCCAGATCACAGAGATCAACGTGGCCGAGACCATGAAGGAGATCAGGCGGTCATTGCTCGATGCGGATGTTAACTACAAGATCGCCAAGGATTTTACGGATTCAGTTAAGGAAAAGGCGCTAGGAGAAAACGTGTTGACCGCTGTTTCACCGGGCCAGTTGTTGGTGAAAATCACGCGTGATTCGCTGGCCGAGTTGATGGGTGGTGAGGCCGTTGACATCAACATCTCGGGAAAGCCTGCGGTGATCCTGATGGCAGGTCTGCAAGGTTCAGGTAAGACCACACACAGTGGAAAACTTGCTCGCTACCTGAAGAGCAAAAAAGGACGCCAGGTGTTGTTGGTTGCGGCTGACGTTTATCGTCCAGCGGCCATCGATCAGTTGGAAGTGGTAGGCCAATCCGTTGGCGTGGAGGTTTACACGGAAAGAGAAAACAAAAATCCGGTTCAGATTGCCAAGAATGCCATTGAGCATGCCAAGCGCAAAGGGCTGAATACTGTCATCGTGGATACGGCCGGCCGTTTGGCCGTGGACGAGGAGATGATGAAGGAGATTGAAGCTATCAAAAGTGCTGTTAACCCTTCAGAGACCTTGTTCGTTGTGGATTCCATGACTGGTCAAGATGCAGTGAACACGGCCAAGGCGTTTAACGATCGCATCAATTTTGACGGAGTCATCCTCACCAAGTTGGACGGTGATACACGCGGTGGAGCTGCATTGAGTATCCGGTCTGTGGTAGAAAAGCCGATCAAGTTTGTAGGTCTTGGTGAGAAGATGGATGCCCTAGACATCTTCCATCCCAATCGGATGGCGGATCGAATCCTGGGCATGGGCGACATCGTTTCGCTTGTGGAGAAAGCACAAGAGCAGTATGATGAGGAGGAGGCGCGTAGACTTCAGAAGAAGATTGCCAAGAACAAGTTCGACTTCAACGACTTCTTAGGTCAAATCCAACAGATCAAGAAGATGGGCAACGTCAAAGATTTGATGGGCATGATCCCGGGTATGGGCAAGGCCATGAAGAACGTGGATATTGATGACGATGCATTCAAAAGTATTGAGGCAATCATTCGCTCCATGACGAACGATGAGCGTGAGAATCCACACACGATCAATGGTAGTAGAAGACAACGAATTGCAACGGGTAGTGGAACTTCTGTGAACGATGTGAACAAGCTACTCAAGCAGTTTGAAGATATGCGCAAGATGATGCGCCTGATGAACGACAAGACCAAGATGCAACAGATGATGAAGGCGATGAAAAATGCGCCTGGAGGAATGCGATAATGATGCAACTGCTAGACGGACAAGCCATATCAAAACAGCTCCGCGAGGAACTAGCCGAAGAAACCAAGCACATGGTTGCGGCTGGAAAGCGTCCGCCTCACATTGCCGTTATTTTGGTCGGTGCCAATCCTGCCAGTGAATCCTATGTCAAGTCTAAAATCAAGGCCTGTGAGGGCATTGGCTATAATTCCACGTTGCTTCATTTCGAACCTTCCATCAGCCAATTGGAATTGCTCAAGACCATTGAAGAACTGAACAATAACCCCGAAATTGATGGTTTCATCATTCAGCTTCCTTTACCTAATCACATTGATGAAAAGCTGGTAATAGAAAGCGTGAAGCCCGAAAAAGACGTGGATGGTTTTCATCCGATCAACGTAGGTAAAATGGCCTTAGGATTGGATGCGTTCATATCGGCCACTCCGGGTGGCATTGTGGAATTACTCAAGCGCTACAACATCGAAACCGAAGGAAAGCACTGCGTGATTTTGGGCCGAAGCAATATCGTTGGAGCACCCATGGCGATGTTGATGAGGAGAAACACGTATCCGGGTAATTGTACCGTGACCGTGGCTCATTCCCGAACCAAAAATCTCAAGGAAATCTGCCTGCAGGCTGACATTCTAGTGGCGGCTATTGGTCGTCCTGCTTTTGTAACAGCTGACATGGTTAAAGAAGGAGCGATTGTTATTGATGTGGGTATTAATCGAGTAGATGACTCAACTCGTGACCGAGGTTATCGCATTGTTGGTGATGTGGATTTTGGAAACGTAGCTCCGAAGTGCAGCTACATCACGCCTGTTCCAAAGGGTGTGGGTCCAATGACCATCGCCTATTTGTTGAAGAACACCATGATTGCCGCTCGCAAGCGCAACTGATCCACCTCCTACTCATCCCAAGAGGGGATCACTTTTCAACATTCGCGGTTGCTAATTTTTTTTTGTTTGGAATGATCTCCAACGGCATCCTGCCGTTCTTTGTTGAGACATGAAGATCACTTCCAACGTTGAGCTGAAACCATATAACACCTTTGGCCTTTCCAGCGTAGCCGAACGTTTGGTTCAGGTTTCGACAAAGGATGATTTGGCCGAGTATTTTGATTCTTCGCAGCCGAAACCATCGTTGATTTTAGGAGGTGGAAGTAACATGTTGCTCACACGTGATATTTCGGGTACAGTGCTCAAGATTGAGTTGCCGGGAATAGAGGTTGTTAATCAAGATGCGGATCACATTTACGTAAAAGTTGGAGCGGGCGAAGTGTGGCATCAGTTTGTGATGCACTGCATCTCTCAAGGATGGGCAGGTGTGGAGAATCTATCGCTGATTCCAGGAAATGTAGGAGCTGCACCCATGCAGAACATTGGAGCCTATGGCGTGGAGATCAAATCAGTATTTCACGAATTAGAGGCCTATCTGACACAAGATAAGAGTTGGCAAAGCTTCTCACTGGAGGAGTGCAATTTCGGTTATCGAGAGAGCGTGTTCAAGCGGCAGCTAAAAGACAAGGCGGTGATCGCCTCAGTGACGTTTAAGTTGAATAAAAAGCCTTCATTCAACACAAGCTACGGAGCCATCAATGAAGAGCTTGAAAGAATGGGTGTTCAAGATTTGAGTATTAAAGCCGTGAGCGATGCGGTAATTGTCATTCGACAAAGCAAATTACCCGATCCCAAGCAAATCGGAAACTCAGGCAGCTTCTTCAAAAACCCGGTGATTGAGACTGATCATTTCGAAAAGTTGAAAGCTGACTATCCTGATATCGTTGGTTATCCGGCTTCAGATGGAACCAAAGTCGCAGCGGGTTGGTTGATCGAAAAATCAGGGTTCAAGGGTAAGCGCTATGGAAACTACGGAGTGCACGATCGGCAGGCGCTGGTGCTCGTGAATTATGGTGGAGCAAAAGGCAGCGATGTGTTTCAGTTGTCCGAGGAAATAATCTCCACGATTCAGGGTAAATTTGGGATCACTTTGGAAAGAGAGGTTAATATCATATAGTCCATAGCTATTCGGTCGATGGTCCACAGATGAAGGCTATCGACTATCGACCATGGACTATTGAGCGATCGACTGAAACTCCGTTTCGCTACTCTCCTCCCAAAATCCATTCTTCATCTCAATCATGTCTTGTATCAACTGACGATCGGGATAAATCTTTGCTTCGAATTCGTGTAGTTGGACCAACTTTCCGGTGAGTTTCAACTCATCAAAACGCGTTTCCGAAATGATCTTGAAAAGGGACTTTCCGTTCGAATATTTGCGATAGACAGGGAATGATATCATAAGAATCGCTGCAAAGCTGGCCATTGTATTTCACATCCGCATTCAAATCCCAATATTCGCATGGATACTTTAGAAATGATTTCAAATAACCCACACTACATCAACGGAAGGAAGAAGTTTGAGGCGCAACAGTTTCTCGCTGCGCTGGAGCTGTTCAATAAGGCGATCGAGGAAGAAGAAAATCCTTCCATCTACAGTGAACGAGGTGTTGTTTGGTATTATCTGAACGAAAAGGAAAGGAGTCTGGCAGACATGGATCATGCAGCTTCTTTGGAACCAAGCAACCCGTATCGCTATTCAAGTCGAGCGTACATCAAAGACTGGATTGGCGACATCAAAGGTGCAATTGCAGACTACGAAAAGGCCGTTGAGTTGGACCCGAATGACAGCATTGCCTACAACAATTTGGGACTGCTACAAGAGAAGCAAGGCTATGTGGACAAGGCCAAGAAAAACTACGAACGGGCTGACAAGCTGAGCGGAGTGGATGAGTTGCTGGTGAAAATCAGAAAAGAGCAAAAGGAGCTGTATGATATGGATAAGAAGCGAGGACAGGAGACCGCATCTGATCGTGAAAAGCTCAGCGTTTGGGCATTGCTTCGAAGCACCCTGACCACCAAGTCCGGCATCAAGGAATACCTCGATTTCATAAAGAATGGCTTCCGAATCAAGTAGCCGGCCCTTTCTGCATCGCCTGGCCGATGAAATTGCTTCAATAAGTAAGCAACAGCGGCTGGTCGTAGTCATGCCCAACCATCGTTCGTTGCACGTTCTTTCGGCACGATTGAAGGAGTGTTCAGCCCAGATGGACAACATTGAATTGTTCCCGGTGGACGATCTGATGGAGCACCTGAGCGCTTTTCGAATGATGGAACCGGAAGAATTGCTGGTCACTTTTTATCACGCCTACAAAACGGTTGAGAAAAAACCCGAAGCATTCGATCAATTCTCAAAGTGGGCAACGCCATTCCTGGCGGATGCTAATGATGTTGATCTGTACTTGGGTGACATGAATTCGCTGTTTCATCAGATCAGCGAGTATCGCGAAACAGGGGAGCAATTCACTAAGGAGGCAGGGCCCTTAGAGTTGGGATTTCGTTCGTTTTGGGAACGATTACCCTCCTACTATCAAGCACTTCGAAGCGAGTTGGATCGTATCAACTTAGGCTATCGCGGTTTGATCTACCGTAAGGTGAGCGAGCAGTGTTCTGATGACAATAAACTCAAAGAATTCTTTGCCGATAGGATAACCTGTTGGGTTGGAATAATTCCCGGAAATCCAAGCGAGCAAATCTTGCTGGAATGGATTAAGAACAACGCTGCACTTGAAACCTATGCGGATACCGATGCCTACTACATCGATAGCGAACACCATGAAGCTGGTCGCATGTTTCGAAGTTCATTGGTGGATTTGAGTGCGAAGTGGAGAGTCGATTTATTAGGTAGCAGGAGCTATGACTTTCGTGTGCATCCAGTAAGTGGGGGTGCGGGTGAGTTATTCAAAGCAAAAGCTTTGGTTGAGACGATTCCTGAAGAAGAATGGACTGACACCGCGTTGGTTCTTGCCGATGAACGGGTTTTGCTCCCGTTTGTGGAAGTCTTTGCACCAATGCATGATCGATTGAACATCACAGCTGGATATTCCTTGGGTCACACGCTGATCCACAAGTTTGTTATGGCTTGGTTGAAGCTGCATGCCGGAGCAATCGAGAGGAAAGGTCAAAAGCTGTTTTACCACCAACATATCCAAGACTTGCTGGAGTTTTCCGTGGTCAAACATTGGATTGGAGGTGCTCAGAGTTGGAGTGCAATGCGCGAAAAGATCGTGAAGCGAAACATGAAATTCGTTCCTGCAAGTTGGATTGAAGAGCAGATGAAGGGCGACCTGTTTTCTGAACAAGCGCATCACCTGATTTTTGACTGGCCGGACAACACCGAAGCCGTTGCGGATCGAATTTCAACCGTGTTGGCGGACTGGCATACTAACATTTCGAGGCTTCGATTCTCCGGACTTGAGAAGGAAGCGTTACCGCTTTACATTGACCGAATGAAGCAGCTCTTTTCTCAGTTCAACGAATTGCTGGATGATTGGGACATAAAAGCACTGCGGTCGTTCATGCACAGACACTTAGGCTATTCGAAAGTCTATTTCAGGGGGACTTCGAACAGCGCCATCCAAGTGATGGGCATGCTGGAAACGCGCATGGTCGATTTTAAGAACGTGATTGTCATTGGCGCATCGGATGACAACTTGCCGGGGAATCCAAACAACTCCTCACTTATTCCTTTTGTTCACCGCCTAGCCACTAAGCTGCCCACGCGAAAGGATTCCGAGTCGCTGATATCGTATCACTTCTATAGATTGATTCAGCGAGCAGAGCGAGTAGATCTTATCTACAACACTTCGAGCGCAGCACTCAGTGGAGGTGAAGCCTCTCGATTTATACTCCAGCTGGAGCAGGAACTGACCTTTCGTAACCCAAATGCTAGGATCACTATCGAGCCGGATTCAACTGAAATAGCTCCAGATTCGCAGCGACCACTGCGAATTGAAAAGACCTCGGAGGTGATCGAGGCGTTGAAAAAGTTTCTAAGCTCCAATGTTTCGCCATCGGCACTCAACAAATTCATCAATAGCCCGCTTGAGTTCTATTTCTACTATGTGTTAAAGGTCAAGGAACAGGAAAAGGTGGAAGAGGAAATGGAGTCAAACACCTTTGGTTCAGTGGTCCACGATGTGCTGGAGCAGATATACCTTCCATTCAAAGGTTCATTCATCGACATGCGACACTTGGAGGCCTGCAAACAACAGGTAGACTCAATGGTCGAAAAAAGGTTCCAGGAAGATTTTGATGATGACGCACTCTCACAAGGCAAAAACCTTATTCAGGTGAATCTGGCAAAGCGCTATGTGAAAACCTTCATTGAATATGACCTCCAGGACATGAGTGAAAAAGGTGTATACAAGATTCTGGAGATTGAAAACCGACTGGCGGGCTATTTAGACGTGGATGGAATCAACGTTGGATTAATGGGCTTTGCAGATCGCATCGATTGGCGCGATGGCATCACTAGGATTGTTGACTATAAAACAGGCAAGGTGGAGCCCGCTGACATCAGCGCTGGCATGCTGGAAATGTTTACGGTGAGTAAGTACTCTAAGGCTCTTCAACTGGCCTTTTATAAATGGGCATACATGAAGAGGGAGCAATTAGCAGCTGAGAAGGTAGAAAGTTGTATTTATTCGTTCCGCAGAACCAAGAACGGAATGATTCGTCTGATGACAACGAATGAAAACTTCAATGAAGAATTTGAGATGCAGCTGAAACGGCTGATTCAAGAAATGCTGAATCCCATTGCGCCATTTGAGCACAAGCCAGAATCAAAGTACGTGACGTTTTAGAAATTAAATGGTGATCACGCCAGTTTGGAGCAGCCCTGAGGTAGCACTCAGAGCAAAGAGGTATTCTCCCTTGTTCAATCCGCGAATCGGTATGACGAACTCACTTCCGAACAGCAAATCAATGCTGCGCACCTTTTTTCCATCCAAGTTGATGAGGTCGAAACGCAACGGGCGAACGCCAGATCCCTTTACGCGATAAAGCAGGTACTTGTGCGTTCTGGTCAGTTTCAATGATATGTCGCCTTGGCTAGGAGTGAACATGATTTCGTCTCGGTTTCGGAAATAAAGACGATGGGTTAAAAAAAGCGTTGGGGGTAGTGTCAAAAAGAAAAGGCTCCGAAAACGGAGCCTAGATTTTGATCGCAGTCTGTTTGGATTCCAAACCAGGGTAGTTGTCTTCAAAAAACTGCCGTTTGATTGAATCCATTTGTCGGAACATCATGTCCATATCAAGCATATCTCTTTGCCATCGGTCATGGAAGAAATCCGGTGACATGAAGTCTTGCTGGATGAACGGATCGAATTGAAACCACTGCTGAAACTGTGAGTCAATTCTGTTTGAAAAGTGATGATTGAACTGACTTCTGAATTGCATGATCACGCTATCCGGATTGACCATCATTTCATCACCTGATTTGCTCTGATAAGACCACGAGTAGGTTGAGTCAAAGCGAATCAGGTTACCGTTGTCATCGTATTCTCGATTCACGCTTACTCGCACATCCGGCTGGTTTGTATTGTGGCTATCGTTCATTATCTGATCATCAGATCCATTTTCTATCTGTGCCGAACAACTATTGGTGATGAGCATCAACAGTGTTAGCAATGCGATTGGAGTTAAATTAAATCCTTGAGTTTTCATAGCTGAACAGATTTTGATGTTTGACTATTTTTTAATTTTTGCTCGCTGGTTTTTGCCATTTCAGGCCATTTGCTGAGCGCTTGAACAATTTCGATATGGAGCACGCCATCCTTCACAAAATCAGATACAATCCAAGCGTTTCCGAGGTTGGGAATAGTGAACTTTTCCTTGTAAATTCCCTTTTTGGAATCAATCAAAAATAGTCGCACCTGATTGTCGTTGAGGTGAACTTCATAGTTCGAATTGGTGATTCCGTTCACCTTGGCTTTTGCCTGAATTCTGTTTCCAAGATGTTCGATTTGAAGTGTGCGGAATATCGAACCTTGTTCCCTGTGTTGTTGCTGCGCCTTTTTAGATTTAATCGCAGCCGTTTCCTGTTCTATCATAGTCAAATGATTTAGGTTAAACTGAAATTAAAA
The DNA here is from genome assembly GCA_041391765.1 of Flavobacteriales bacterium. GTDB lineage: Bacteria > Bacteroidota > Bacteroidia > Flavobacteriales_G > Salibacteraceae > SHAN690. Next base: position 41,249 of record JAWKNJ010000040.1, read on the forward strand.
GCACGGATAGAACATAAAATTCTATGCCACTTCAAGTTGCGTTTCTGTCAGAATGAAATCTTGTCAGTTCAGGTGAAAAAATTTCAGTTTAGGAGTTGATTCACCTAAGTTCTTGCTGCATAGATCATTGTGTTGATTCAAGGTGCAGAAAATCAAGGGTTTGGTGATAATTATCACAATGCGCTGGCACTGTGATTGATCTGCATGAGGTACCCAATCGTTGGGTAAAACCTAAATTATGATACAATGTCAAAGTTTAATGAGCTGATTAATGGAAGCAAGCCGGTGCTGGTAGACTTCTATGCCGATTGGTGTGGGCCGTGCAAGACCATGGCTCCGATTCTGAAGCAAGTGAAAGGCAAAATGGGTGCTCAAATCAGCATCGTGAAAGTGGATGTAGATCGCAATCAGGCCGCAGCCATGAAGTATTCAGTCCAAAGTATTCCAACGCTCATTCTGTTCAAGAATGGGAAGCAGGTATGGCGACAGGCCGGGGTGGTGCCACCCGCACAGCTGGAGCAAGTGTTGAGGGCAAATCTTGGCTAAGGTTGTTTATTGATGTCATATATCGTAAGGCGCTTGTCTCCTGATTTCGTGAACATTCCGAGTTCAATTCCTGCTTTTAAATCTCGGCTGGCTGATGCACTGCTCAGGTGCTTGAATACCATCATGTAGTCTTTCCTTGTGAAGGAAGTCATGTTGAGCGAACAGAAGTGCCTGAGTCGATTCTCTTGAGAGACGTTGACAGCAAGGGAATTGGCGAGTACTTCAGTTAACGCCTCATCAATGGCAGCAAGCATGTATTCAATGAATAAGGTTGATTTACCCGCTTTATCGCATGCTGAAAGAACGCTGTAATATTCGTCTTGCGACTGCGAAATCATTGTTTCAAAAGGGATGTAGCGAAACACAGCATTTTTGGACATTAGTATGACTGTTTGCCACAGTCTCCCCATGCGTCCATTGCCGTCAATAAAAGGATGTATGAATTCCATTTCATAATGAAATACGCAGCTTTTGATCAACGGAATTTCCTCATGTTTTTTGAGAAAATCAAACAATTCTTTCATCAGGTAAGGAACCCGATCGGCCGGGGGTGCCAGATGATCAACGGAGGAACCTTTCATAATTCCAACACCTTGTTTTCGGAATGCGCCCGGCTTCTCCATTAATCCATCCATCAATGTCGCGTGAGCGTTCAGGAAAGATTGCATCGAGTCGAATTCGTAGGTTGAGATCGAATCGTAAACTCTGATGGCATTTTGAACTTCTCTTATATCCTTTGCCGGGCCGATCACTCGTTTGTTTTCGAGTATGGCAGTGATTTGTTGCTCAGTCAGGGTGTTGCCTTCAATTTGAAGGGAAGATTGAATGGTTCTTATTTGGTTTTGTTTCCTCAGACCGGGTGAGGACGATACCAGCATCGAGGCATTCACTTCACCAATTTTTTCGGAAATGCTGCTTACAAGGGTCAGAGATTTAGATGTGATCTCGTAAGGGGGCTTCATGATAGTATCATTTGATAGTATCAATAATACTGTTTATACCAAAGATGAAGGTGGTTTTTACTGATTACCGACTGCAACAGCAGGCTCTTTGTCATTTCATAAAGTGACGATCAAACAAAAAAGCCGCGTCTGAACTTCCATTCCAACTTCCACAAGTCCTGACGCAATTGGCTGAACCGCCTGATGCAGGTCATTTACCATCGCTTATTGCCTGCGTTCCTTTGATTTCCAAATTATTGCATTATGAAACGCAAGGGCACATTCAATTTCATTCTGGCTATGGTAGCTCTGCTGCTCGTGAGCGCATCAATCTGCGCACAAGAAGGGCCTTCAGAAGACACGAAGCCTTATAAAAACGTCATCAAGTCAAACCCGTTCTACACAATTGGCGGTTGGATTCCGCTCACGTACGAGCGATTCATTGGCAAATCAACAAGCATTGTAATTGGTGCCTCCTACATCACCAACGAACCGCAGATCATCTCAAACATCAATAAAACCTATGATACACGAGAGGGGTTTTACATCAACCCGGCCTTGCGGTTTTACCTGTTCAAAAACACCGATTCACCGGGCGGTTTTTATGCAAGCCCTGAGGTTGGCTTCATTCAGCAAACCAAACGCATTGGGGCAGACACCGTGCAGGTTTACAAGGAACCGACAGACATCAAGGACACTATTTACTACTACACAGCCAGTTATCCGTCTGAAAAGCTGGTGACCAATGAGCTTCAGATCGGAGCGACCATCGGTTACCAAGTGGTCATCAAAAAAGTGTTCGTGCTGGACATATATGCGGGCGAAGCCTTAGGTTTGATGAGCTTTGCCGGTAATCCGAATCGCTACTATCAGCATTTGGTGGACGCAGGATATTCAAACAAGCGGGTTCCAATTGATGGTGCGCGACTACTGGCGGGCGTTAAAATTGGAATCGCCTTTTAATGACAAACGAACAAACGCAGGGGCAGAAGTCAGTATTCATTCATTTTCTCGGAGCTGCTGAAACCGTAACGGGTTCTAAGTATTTGATTGACACCCCGGAGCTCAAGTTCATGGTGGATTGTGGCCTTTTT
>JAWKNJ010000041.1:0-40989 GCA_041391765.1 Flavobacteriales bacterium
GTGCTGGTGCTGCCATTATCAAAATACCAGAAGTAAGTCAAACTGTCTCCTATGCTCAAATTCTGGAAATAGGAGTATTCTTTTTCACAGGCAATTGTATCTACTAAGTAGGCGACTATAGGAAGTTTGACAATTACCGGTCGGGTAATGTGGCTTGTACATCCAAACGTGTCCTCAATACTCAGCTTAACCGAGAATGTACCTTCATTGAAAAACTCATGATTTGGATCCTGCAATGAAGAATGCGAGGTGGAATCTCCGAAGTTCCAATCCCAGCTAACAACCGTGGTATCAATTTGAGAAACATCCTCGAACTCAATTTCAACAGGGTCGCAGTTTCCGGAATAATCGAAGTCAAAATAGGCAACAGGTCCCGAAATGAAGACTTCTTTGTGAAAGGTCTTATGGCAATTGTTTATGTCATGTACAGTAAGAGCAACGTCATGAAAACCTGAGGTTGTAAAAAAGTATTGATCCTTGATGGTATAACTACCGGTGTCAATACCATCATAAATCCATAAATACGAACCAAATTCTCCTTCACTTGAATCAGCATCAAATTCGAATAGGGAAGGAAGACACGCAATTGTATCAACAGGGTTAGCTCCAAAATTGTTTGACGTAAACTTAGAAACCAGATGATTCACAAATACCTGAGTTGCAAGTGTTGCCGCACATCCTGCTGAATCATTGTAAACCATTAGTTTAGGGACATATGTTCCAGTCGAATCGTAATAATGTGTTGGGGAGAGGTGAACGGAATCAAATGGGGTACCGTCTCCAAAGTCCCAGTAGAATCTTTGAACTCCCTTCCAAGTTTGAGCTGTGAACGTGCGATACTCAGCAGAATCGCAGTTTAAGAATGTCGAATATGAAACGATAGGTCCATTGACATATACCACACTGTCATAATAGACAGTATCATAACAGCCATAGTGACCCACGATATATTGCAAATTGATCCATCCCGTATCGGAGAAGAAAACGGGAACAGTGTCACCCGTAGAACTGTTTCCTGCCGAAAAGTTCCATAACCACTCATTCGGAAACGAATCATTGGGTACATCATAAAACCAAGAGGTGTCATCCGGACATACAGAATTTACATCAAATGCAGCCTCGGCTGTCGGATGTAATCCATAACATATCGAGTCTGAAATGGTTACCGGAATGATGGAGTCCTTGCAGCCGAAACCATTTGTAATAATAAGCTTGGGGCCATAACAGCCTGTATCGGAGTATAAGATACCGCTAGCATTCTGCGTAGTGGCCGTTTGTCCATTATCAAAATCCCAATCCCAAGAAACTATTGGATACCAGGTTGTTGGTACACTGACGTTGTGAAGTCAACTGATGCGGGTACAGCCATTAGCCCGGTGGCTGGGCAGTGTAGGCAGCATACATTATTTCAATGAAAATATTCTGAGGCTTAACAACTTGCGCTGTGCAGCCAATGTCTGAGACAACTATAAGAGTGTCATCAAAATACCCCAAGTCGTCAGGGTCACGAACGCAAGAATCAGCGCCAACAGTGTCTATTTCAGATCTAATTATGATTGGAGTACCAAGGACAGGGTCATATATTCCATAACGCCATTGGTGATATACAATAGAGCCAAAATTAACTGTGCTGGTATTCGTATAAAATGTTGTGTTCGGAACTTCGCATGCATAATCCGTTGATGTGGTGAAACTTGGAGTAATTTGCTGGATATCAATGGTCTTCGTCTGCGTTGCGGAGCAAATTCCATTGATTGCCGTTAATGTTATCGTATATGTTCCACCGGATGAATAAGCTTTGAATGGATTTTGACCATAGCCTGTGGTCCCATCCCCCCAAGCCCAAGTATAGGATGTTGCACCGGTAGTGGTGTTTGTAATAGTGATTTGTTCATCCACACAGTTGGGGGTTACAACACTAAAGTCAGCCACAACGTCTGATACTTTAACGAAGTTTGCTTGAAACGCAGTGTCTTTGCATCCAGAAGCATCTGTTGCGATTAACTGAATGTCATATTCTCCGACCGCATTATAGGTTTGAGTCGGATTTGTAGCTGTCGAAGTTGCAACGTCCAAATTCCAATTATAGGTGAGTCCAGTGCCTGTCGATGTATTATTAAAATTTACGGTATGTGGTGGAGCACAACCTTGCGGGTTTGGCGAAGTAAACGAGGCGGTTGGACCTGAAGAGGCACTTATTTGAGTGCCTGCATTAGTCTTATGACAGCCATGAGAATTAGTAATCTTCAGGGATGGAATAAATGTTCCTCCCGTGTTATACGTGTGGGCAGGGTTCTGTGCTGTCGAAAAGCTACTACCATCACCAAAATCCCATTGATAGGATTGAATGGTGCCTGAACCGGCAGATGAACCACTGCTTGAAAACTGGACGGCTAGCGGAGCGCAACCGGAAGATGGCGTTGAGGAGAGACTAACCGTTGGCTTGTTATACACTGTGATGGTGTGTGTCGCAGATGCTGATTGACCGCCCGAATTGGTCACAGTGAGTGTAACTACATAGTTACCAGGAGTAATAAACCCTGCAGAAGGATTCTGCAAAACAGAGGTGTTTGTGTTATCAAAATCCCAGGACCAACTGGTTATGGTTCCAGAGGAGGTCGAACTCTGATCGGTGAACGAAACCACTAATGGTGGACACCCCGAACTAACGCTCGCGCTGAAGGCAGCTGTAACTTGCGACATCATTATCGCAGGCGTGAACGCTAATATGAGTATTAGTAAGGGTTTGATCATTCGAATTAGGAAAGGCATATATTAGACGCTAAGTTAGATGAATGGGTCGTCTATTTCGATTAAAATTCCGTCTATTGGCTAAATGTTTTCTTCGTACGTATTGAGATATAGTCTGTTTGTATTCGCATTTCTTGCGTTCAATACGTTTATTAGCCTTGGTCAAGATCTTCACTTTAGCCAATATAGCCACTCGCCCATCCTGCTCACTCCCACCGAAACAGGAAACTACTTCGGTGATTGGAGGTTTGTTGGAAACTACCGAACCCAATGGAACGAAATTGGCAAACCGATTAACTCCATGGCTGTCGGTTACGATCGACAGATTTACATCTATAGTCAAAAGTTAAGTATTGGTGGCGAATTCGTACACGATGAAGGCACGGGTTATCGTTTGGTTCATCAAAAATTTCTTTTGTCAGCTGCTTATCATCAAACAGTGGGATTGAACACTTTCAGAGTTGGAATTCAAGGTGGTGTTGTCCAAAAGAGGTTGGACAATGGAAACTTCTCATATCCTGACCAGTGGGATAGTGAAAACGGTTACTTCAACAAAAACCTGCCAACGAATCAAACTTTTAATCAAAACATCATCTATTATCCCGACTTCAATCTGGGCGTAGCATTCACTAGAAGAGTTTGGAAATTGAAACCTGATATTTCCTTTGCGCTCTTTCATGTTAATCGCCCAAATGAGTCGTTTCTTTATGTAAAAAACAAATTGAAAGTTCGAAAAGTAATCTATGTGAAAGTTCCCATTGACCTGAGTGGAAAATGGTCCCTCAGTCCGGAAGCCCTCTATATGTGGCAAAACAAAACAATCGATTTCGTTTGGGGATCTTACGTGAATTATCAATTGGCAACCAACAGCATGAATGCTCAATACGTATTTGGAGGTGTATCACTCCGAAATGCAATGACCAGAAATTGGGACGCCTTTATCTTCACAGGTGGATTGCAGTTTAAAAAACTGAGAACTGCTATTAGCTATGACGTGACCGTGAGTAAACTGCGTCTTGCGAACTCATACCAAGGAGCTATGGAGTTCGCGATTATCTATACGGGTCTGAGCAGTGTTTTGGGTAAACGCGCTATTCCTTGCAATCGCCTATGATGCGACTCTTACCTTCCTATTTTCTTTTCTTGTTATTATTGGCCACAACAGTGCCTCAGCACAGCTTTTCGCAGGCATTGATCGGTGACAGCCTTAGTCATAAAATGCCGTTCAAAATCAAGCGAATTGCTAAGCAGTCAATTCGCTATAATGACAGTTATAGTGCCATCGAATTGTATGAAATATACTGCCGAAAACGCCCCAAGAGATTAGATGCACGCATGGAGTTAGGTTCATTGTATCAGCAGACTAGGAATTACGCCAAGGCGTTGAACTGTTTTAATAGCGTTGTGAGAGTTTCTCCTGATGCACATCCAAAAGCATGGTTCTATAAAGCACAAAGCCATAAGAATCTGGAGCAATTTGATTCGGCAAGATTTGCCTTTGAAGCGTTTCAAGATCGCTATAAGGGTTTAGCAGATCGAAGTACTTATCGAAAGTTACTCAAATCCGAAATGGAAGGTTTAGAGTTAGCCGATTCGCTATTTAAGAACAAACTTCCAGTTATTGTGACCAACCCTTCGTCACTGAATCATCGGCATTCGGAAGCTGGTATCATGTTTTTATCCGATAGTTTGATGTATTACACCACAATGGATCGAGACGAGTTGCCGGTGGTAGGATTGGAGGATAGTTTGGAAAATGTTCCAAGAATGAAAATTCTCACAGCCAGTTTGCGCAATGGAAAATGGCAACCCACTGGTGAGCTCAGCGATGAAATAAACGCCACCCTCAAACACACGGGGAATCCGGTCATTGACCCTGATGGCAAACACCTGTATTTTACGTATTGCAGCGAAAACTGGCAGGGGAAAAATGTCTGCAATATATATGTAGCCAGAAAAGTCAATGGAAAATGGAAAGATCCACAATCGCTTGGAAATGACATTAACATGAGTGGTTATACATCCACACAACCAGCCATTGCCATCGAACCAAAAAGGAATCGCCCCGTGCTTTACTTCGTAAGCGATCGCCCAGGTGGAAGGGGTGGTTTGGATATATACTGGACGCGGTATAACAAGCGAGATGAAGAATGGAGTAAACCACGAAACGCTGGCGGCAAAATTAATTCTGCCGGAAACGAAGAAACGCCATGGTATGATCAACAAAAAGGAACCCTCTACTTCAGTTCTGATGGACATCCGGGCATTGGCGGAATGGACATATTTTCCAGCATCGGAGACGGTTCAAGCTGGTCCGAACCTGAAATTCTGGGAGTTCCTATAAACAGCACGGCAGATGACGTTTACTATCGAAAGCAGCCTCGTGATCGTTATCACATTTTAACCAGTAACAGACCAGGAAGTCTGGAGCTATGGAATTCAACCTGTTGTGATGATATTTTCGAAATCTTCTTCCCCACAAGCACTGAAATGATGCTTCGTATTACTGCATTCGAGCTTCCAAAAGATAGCAGCCGCATTTCAGGTATCCCGCCAAAATTGCAAAGTTCCGTGGTTAATGTATACCTCTATGATCCAACAACAGGAGAAAAATTTCTCATGCGCAGAGACTCCATGCCAACCGGTGATGTAAGCCTGAATTTGGATCCCGGAAAAATATACTTCGTTGAGGTTGAACACCCAGGATACTTCACCGATAATAAAATAATAGACCTCAGAAAAAACAACATCAATGACACGGTGGATGCCCAAATTGGTCTTCGAAAGTGGGATGAGCAACCCATTGTGATTCCCAATATCTACTTCGAATTCGGAAGTGCAAGGCTCACGCAAGAATCAATGGCTCGAATCGACACCACCATGCTTAAGCTGATGAATGACAACCCAACTATCGTAGTCGAGATCGGAGCGCATACTGACAGCAAGGGGTCTGATGAATTAAACATGAAGCTAAGTGATCAGCGCGCCAAGAGTATTGAAAAGTATATGATCTCAAAGGGTGTGGACAAGGACAGAATTTCGGGCAAAGGTTATGGCGAAACAAGACCTGTGGCTCCAAATGAGAACCCGGATGGCACCGATAATCCTGAAGGCCGGGCAAAAAACCGAAGAGTTGACTTCAAAGTCATTGGCACCAAGCTGGATATTCGCCACTCAGACTAGGAAGGGAATATTCATCACATTTGCAGCGTGTCCAACAATGACATCCATATCAAGAATCGCAGGGCGAATTTCGAATATGAGATTCTCGACAAACTCGTTGCTGGCATTCAGCTACAGGGAACTGAAATCAAGAGCATTCGAAATGGTCAGGCCGGGATCAATGAAGCATTCTGTGAATTCGAAAAGGGCGAACTTTTCGTGATTAATATGCATATCGCTGAATATGAGTTTGGCACCTATGCGAATCACGAACCTAAACGCAAGCGAAAGCTGCTTTTGCAAAAGACTGAGCTGAACCGGTGGAAAAAGAAGGTGAGTGAGAAAGGATTGACGATTATCCCAACACTGCTTTATATTAATGACAGTGGAATAGCCAAGTTGAACATCGCGCTAGCGAAGGGAAAGAAGCTTCACGACAAGCGCGATACATTGCGAGACAAGGACACCAAAAAGCAGTTGGATCGCCTTATGAAATCCCACTAAGGAGGTATTACTTTTTCTTCTTGAAATTAATCTCCGCAGACTCGTGTTGCTGGCCAAAGGCAGTGGAAACAGTTTGATCAATGGTCAACACCATTTCATCGGCACTCAATTTCTTGATTTGATAAACCATTCCATTAATCGGATTGTCAATGTTAACCGCTGAAATGTTTGAACCTTGATCGGATCGCTGAGACTCTGTGTAGTTTGGCAATAGCAACAATTCAGATTTTGAAGGTGAATTGTTTCCTCCTGTGAATTCCCATTCTCCTTTTACAGTATTGGTTTCTGTGTAGGACATCGCCTTATTTGCGGTATCTTCAGGGAAATCTTCGGTGGTAACGCTGGTATATGATCCATGCCTATCAAAAGACCACTCCCAGGAGTAGGTGTGACCATCACTCAATGAATCACCGAGTGCGTAGGTAACTTCTGTGCCGTCAAACGTTTGAGTCACACCTGATGTAGTAATGGTGAACGACTCTACCGTCCAATTGCCTGATATTCTTGATTTACGTGTAGAAAGGCTCAAAAACGGATCATCTTCTCCTTTCTGACAGCCCGCAAGGCTCAACGCAGCGATTATGAAAGCAAGAAAATTTTTCATTTGAGTGAAAAGAAATAACTCAGCGTAATCATGGCTGTTGGATCAACATAAAGCCCAGTATTGGTGGATCGGGTTGAACTCAACACCCTTACCGTAGATGATGCTCCGCTCACCGGATCAATTTGCGTAACATCCTGTTTATCACCTCCGGTAACCAATGACTGAACACCCAATCCATATTCCATACCTAAAGCTAAACGCTTGGCTACGAAATAATTCATACCAAAACTAAGTTTAGCACCATATCCAAAACCACCGGCTTCCGTAATAGTTCGATTTACCAAAGCGGTTCCCGTTGTATCAGTTGTTTTTGTCACGACACCGGCCCTGAACTGACCGATAATGCCAAACTCAGCGTCCAATGCGATATAAGGATCTAGTCGTTTTGTTCCGTTAAAATGAAATTCTACTCCTGGACGAATTGAAAACGCTGACTGTTTTGCGGTGCTGTCATATTCGATCAAGTCCTTACCAGCGCTATCTGTGCTACTGGAATGAATGCTCATAACGGATGGTGCCAACCCAACCCTGAATGTGAGTCGATCATTGATGTTGTAGCGGATCAACGCCATGCTCACTCCTCGAAGATCGGTTCTGGTGTTGCCGGTGAAATTGCTAATTAATCCAGTGACATTAGCAGTGACTCCGATGTCTTTGGCATCGGGCATGAATTCGCGTGGTTCTGCCAGCGCAGTGCTATCTTGGGCTTTAATAAAACCGAAAGAAAACAAGCAAATACTGAAGACAAGTAACCTAATCATGTTATTTGAATTTGAGCTGAAAAACGAGTAATCCATTGAAATATTTTAAAGTGCAGTGTCCGTCTTATCAAGCATTGGAACAAACTGAAATGCGCCATGCTCAGTTATTTCAAATTCGGTATTTGAATGTTTATCAATGCACAACATGGTTTGAACTCCGTTAACTTCACCAACAGGAACCACCATCCGACCTCCAACCTTGAGCTGCCTCTTAAGCTCTTCCGGGATAAATGGTGCACCACAAGTTACCAGGATTTTGTCGTACGGGGCAAATGCTTCCTTTCCAATAAAGCCATCACCGTAAAACAATCTTGCTTTTAGGTTGAACTTATCCAGAAGGACGGAGGACTTTTCGTGAAGCGCTCTCTGTCGTTCAATGGAAAACACCTTCATCCCTATCTTAATCAACACTGCCGTCTGGTAGCCGCTTCCTGTGCCAATCTCAAGAATCTTTTCACGTTTTTTCGGATTCAATAATTGCGTTTGAAAAGCAACCGTATATGGTTGAGATATCGTTTGACCTGAACCTATAGGAAACGCCTGATCCTGATAAGCAAATTGAAGAAATGCTGTGTCGAAGAAAAAAAGATGGCGGGGTATCTCCCCCATCACTTTCAACACATCCTCATTGTGAATTCCTTTCTCACGCAATTCGTTGATCAACTTCTTGCGCAAACCCTGATGTCTAAAACTATCTTCCATTAAGTGCCCGAAAATATCCATTTCGACAATGGCTTGTTAAACGAATCACACAAGCACGTTCACTCACCTATTATTTGACCTGAACTTTGCCTCATGTCAAAAATAAGGCTGGGAATTTTGGGGGCGGGTCATTTGGGTAAGATTCACTTGAGACTAGCTAAGGAACTTTCTGATGAATTCGAGCTTGTTGGATTTTATGATCCTGATGCGCTAACCGCGCAGGTGGCCAGCGAGAGTCTTGGTGTTCCGTATGTTGATTCCATAGAGGCGCTGGTTGCCATTTGTGATGCAATTGACATTGTAACCCCAACTCTAAGCCATTTCGAATGTGCCATCATGGCGCTTAGAAATGGCAAACACATATTTATAGAGAAACCTGTCACCAATACGTTGGATGAAGCTAGAAAATTGATCGACATGGTTCACGAGGCAAAAGTTGTTGCGCAGGTCGGCCATGTGGAGCGTTTCAATCCTGCCTTTGTAGCTGCCACTAAGTATTTTGATCAGGTGATGTTTGTAGAAACTCATCGACTGGCAGAGTTCAATCCAAGAGGCACCGATGTTTCAGTTGTGTTGGATTTGATGATCCACGATATTGATATCATCTTAAGTGTGGTGAAAGCTAACTTGAGAAAAACCAGTGCAAGTGGTGTAGCTGTAGTTAGTGACACACCAGACATCTGCAATGCCAGGTTGGAGTTTGACAACGGTTGCGTAGCTAATTTAACCGCAAGTAGAATTTCACTCAAAAACATGCGCAAATCACGCTTCTTTCAAAAGAATGCTTACATATCAGTTGACTTTTTAGAACGCAAAACTGAAGTTGTGCAAATTCAAGAACCAGAGGAAAACAATCCTTTCGCGATGCTGATTGAACCCGGAATGGGTAAAGCTCCCAAACAACTGGTCTTTAGCAAACCGGAAATTCTGGAAACAAACGCGATCAAAGAAGAATTGGCATCTTTTGCGCAATGTATTCATACAGGAGCGAAGCCAAAGGTGAGCGCGGATGATGGCTACTCAGCGATGCAAGTTGCTCATCAAATTTTAGATCAACTCAACTATACGAATTCTATTTTTGTCACTTAACTGACAAAGGTTGTGGTCGGTGTTCTTTTATCCGACAAGCTGATAGAATTTGAATAAGTGCCTGACTGGAAGATAATTGTGTTGGTGGTGGTCGCCATTGTAGGTTCTACATCTTGCGAACTATACAACCCAGAAGAGCAAATCCCTGCCTACATTCAAATTGATTCGTTCAAGGTGGTTGACAATCTCAATGCGATTGAAGGTTCGTTGAGTCATGACATTCGAGATGCATGGGTATATGTAGATGACCAACCCATTGGAGTTTATCAGCTACCAGCAAAGTTCCCAGTGCTGGCTTCAAACGGGACTCACAAATTGACCATAGGTCCTGGCATCTATGTTAGCCTTTCATCGGGTCTTCGAGACAATTATCTGTATTATAACGCACACATTGATAAGGCATTTGAACTGACCTCAGGCAAAACAATTCAGTTGACTCCTATCACATCATATAGGGATCCGAATGACTTATATACCTATGTTCTTTCTGAAGACTTTGAAAATATATACTCTGAGGCCGACACATTTAACAATAGCGATGTTGCGCTTACCATTACACGTGATTCGAGTTTAGTTTATGAAGGTACGGGATCCGGTATCGTGAAATTAAGCTCTGACAAGCAGCGAGTTTATGTAAAAACACCTTCTGTAGAAATTCCTAATGGAAGCAAGAACGTCTTTTTCGAATTCGATTTCTTCACGGATTACTTCGTGGATGTTGGTTTACACATTAACAATGACCAGACTCAAGATCAAAACATCAGCATTTTGACCTTGAAGCCGACCACCGATGGCGAAGGTGAAAAGCCTTGGAAGAAAGCCTACGTTGGTCTTGATGCTTCGATTGATCTGGCGACCAACCCTTTTGACTACTACATTTACTTCAACGTCTTGGAAGCAGAGAATTCTATCGGCAGCGGGAAGTTTATGCTCGACAACTTCAAATTCTGTTATTCAAAGTGAACAGGCGGTTACAACAGCTCAAATACATAATTAGCGATGCTATTTCAGCTGCCATTGCCTACTTCGTAGTATTCTCATTCCGCAAATACTATATCGAGTCAAAGGTTTTTGGTGAAGATGTCGCAGTGATCTACGATCGAAAATTCGTCTTCAGTTTGCTCGCTATTGTTGGATTTTGGCTGTGCATGTATTTGGTTTCCGGCCAATACAGAAACATTTTTCGTAGATCGAGATTAAAGGAATTCACACAAACCTTTACCTTAAGCTTAATTGGTTCGGTCGTCCTCTTCTTCACCATCATTTTGGATGACTACATCGACTCTTACAAAAGCTACTACTTTTCGTTTACCATATTATTCATAACCCACTTTATTCTGACCGCTTTCGGTAGGCTATGGCTTTCCAGTATAACCGCTTACAGGATTCACACCAGAAAAATCGGGTTCAACACAGTGATGATTGGCAGCAATGAGAATGCCTTAAAACTTTATAATGAAATAACTTCTCAACGCAAATCATCCGGCTTCTTGTTTAAAGGATTTGTACACATCAATGGCAGTAAGAATCATGCACTGGACAACGTCCTTACGCATCTCGGACACTTCAACAACATTGACCAGATCATAGAAGAACATGAAATTGAAGATGTGATCATCGCATTAGAAAGTAATGAGCACGACAAGATTGGTCATATTCTGAACAAACTGGAAGGAACGAAGGTGAACGTAAAGATCATTCCTAAGATGTACGACATATTGAGCGGACAAGTGAAAATGTCATCCATCCTTGGAGCGCCTCTCATTGATGTCAATCAAGAGATCATGCCCACTTGGCAGCAGTATGCCAAGCGATCCATTGACATAGTTGTGTCGTTGATTTGCTTGATTTTACTAAGTCCAGTCTACTTGATGATTGCCTTGTTGGTTAAACTTGGTTCAAAGGGACCTATCATATACTCGCACGAGCGAATCGGTTTGCATGGAAACCCATTCAAGATTTACAAGTTCCGCTCAATGTATGAGGATGCAGAGAAAAATGGGCCTGCTCTTTCAAGCGAAAATGATGAGCGCATCACACCATTCGGAAAGTTTCTTAGGCGCTCAAGAATGGACGAATTACCGCAATTCTATAATGTGCTGATTGGCGACATGAGCTTGGTTGGTCCTCGTCCTGAGAGAGACTTTTTCATACAGCAAATAGTGAAAGAAGCACCTCATTATAGGCACTTGCAAAAGGTGAGGCCGGGCATCACATCATGGGGACAAGTGAAATTTGGCTATGCCGAAAACGTGGATGAGATGATCGAACGACTCCGGTTCGATGTAATCTATATCGAGAACATGTCCTTGCTCGTGGACTTCAAGATTTTAATCCATACAATACTTATTGTTCTTCAGGGAAGAGGAAAATAGACTCAACGCAACAAGCTGAACGAGCCTTTTTGAATTTGTGTGCCTGAACCATTTCTTAGCTCCAGGTAATAATAGTAGACCCCTTCTGAAGCAAGCCCATTCTGGATGGTTCCATCCCAGTATTCGTCACCTTCACCTTCCCAAAGAAGTGTTCCCCAGCGGTTGAATACCGCTAAGTACTTTTCTCTGTTATCAACGCAAGTGGCGATGACTGACAAGTGATCGTTAATCCCGTCATCATTCGGAGTGAAGACGTTGGGCACAAATGTCTTGCACTCAAGGCACAAACCATCGTCCCAAACTATAACCACGCTTTTTGTTGTCGAGCACTTCCCGTTTCGAACAGTCAGGCCGTATGAACCGGGTTCTTTCACATTAAGAATTCTTGTGGAGTCCCCATTACTCCAATGGAAACTAAGATTCATCGTGTCGTTGCTTTCCAACTGCACGTTCAAAAGGAGCGTATCTGTTGGACAAACCGTTATTGGAGTCTTAAGACTAAATTCCGGTTGCTCAATAAATTCTATCAAGGCACTATCCGCAATACTTGCACAAGCATTTGTCGCTCGTAAAAAATAAGACCCCGCTGTGTCGACTGTTAGTATGACCTCCGTTGTGCTATCTGACCAATAATAAGTGGTGAATGCCTGATTCAAGTGCCTCAATTCAACACTACCTTGTCCGCAATGTGTAGAATCTTCAAGCCCAGAAGATCGCGGATACTCTGCGACACCAACCTTAATAGAGTCAATGACCTCATTGCATGCATTCGTAACTGATAAAACGTACTTGTCGGATTCACTAACCACAACACTAGAAGTCATTAAGCCATTACTCCAAGCATAGCTTGCACCAACTAATGAATCTGTTCCTATCGTGAAACTATCCGCATCGCAAACAGTGGTATCAGCTCCTAAATCAAAAAACAAAGAATCGACCGCAACCGTATGAAACGTCCGTATAGCCTTTTCACATGGATTGGTCACCGTAACCGTAAACGCCCCATCAACGGTGACCAGCGTATCGCTCTGCACCGAGCCACTGTCCCACGCATAAACCACATGGGCTCCGTTTTGAAACACGGACAAATTCACTGAACTCCCACGGCAATAATATACCGTGGTGTCCGACACCTCAGGAATGACCAATTCCGGATTGACATAGATCATCGTGTAAATGGTGTCAATGTAGATGCTATCAAAAATGGTGGCACTAATCGTAAACCACCCCGTATCGGAATACTCGTGTTCCAACTCAAACCCCGATTCCATATTTGCAGCCCCTGAGCCCGGATCACCAAAATCCCATACCACGGAATCTTTTGGCCCCCACAGCTCGAAATGAACCCCAAATTCACACCAGTCTTCACGCATGATGCGATTGATCAGGGTTCCCTGAGCATAGAGTGGTAGGTCCGGTAAAACAATGTTACCTTGCAGTTGGATTACACATGAGTCATACCCAACACTCTGAGGGTCTGGGTGATCTGGATTCGATATAGTCACAATGCATGTATCGAACTGTGAAACTCCAATCAGATTTCTAAATGGACCTATCTGAAGATCAGGATGCTGCACAGAACTGCCACAACATTCAATGTGCACTGTGTCCATGGAAGCCAACATTCCACTCTCAGTGGTTTGGCTAAGATCATACCTTCTCACTGCCATTACCCCAGTGTAAACATCATAATACGGAGTATAGAGATACCTTCCCGATGGCTCTAATCGGGATGTTGTGCCTAAAACTATTGAGTCAAAAACGGTAAATTGGCTCAAATTACCGGTATTGGGGTCAAACCGTCCAGATAGAACTGCTGAATTCTGATACGAATTGGTGTCAGAAACAAAAAAAACAAACCGTCTTCCTAACTCTGAAAATTGACCCTCAAATCCAATAATGCTACCCCATTGATAATCATTTACTATGGGAATTGGATAAACGATTCTTTCTATCACCTTCAGGTTTATTCTATCTATCTTCAACAATCGGAGCGAATCTTCACCTTTAATTCCATATGAAACAAAAGCAAACCGTGTAGCCTCACCTTTCCCTAGAAAGCCGGTTAACCAGTATGAGGTATTTGAATCTAATAGCGTGTTTTTTGAGTTGGATTCAATGAATCCTCCATCGATATTTAGATTGATGATTGAATAATTTAAGCTCCAGTTCAGATAAGCCTCAGATGTAAAAATCATCCATCGACTGTAACTAAAATCGGGAATCGCAATTGTGGGACCCCAATGATTTGAAGTCAGGCCTGATCCATTAGAGACTAGTTCATTATTTTGATTGTAAACAACCTGATCTTGAGTATAAAAATAGATGGAGTCATTAAAATAATTTCCACAAGATTTGTGGGCAGTGATATTACTAAGCTGAGGTCCTTGAAGAATAGATTGACTTGAGATTAGAAGTTGGTGTCCATAGTTCACATGCCAGTGCACTAGAGATTGACACAATCCCGAGTGAACGAAAAAATAGAACACAAACCACACCGGCAATCTCAAAATAATCGAATGATTCATTATCGTAAAGGCACTGAACATGTCCAATCAACAAACAGTCTAGTTTATCCTTATTAAAGTTCGGCTAATGTTCTGAGTCACATTAAATGGATTACCACAGGCGCAAGAGTTAGCGTTATTTATTACCACAGGAGTACCACAACTATTTCCTAGAGTGGTGCTGAAGTACCAATCATAATACAGCCACCAACTGTAGGTCGCGCCATGACCACAAGTACCTTGATTATAATTTGTACATGGGGTCGTTGAGGGTGTGGATGGATAGATAACAAATGTCTCCCAGTCCCAACCAGTGCCAGCGGAATTAGTAAGTACACCAGTCGTTCCTTGAGGAACGCAAATCACATTTGATGCATTACCTTGACCCAATCCGCTGCAGGTAGATGTAGCAAATCCCTGAATTTGAATGTCACATAGTCCATTTACGTTATCAACGGTAATAGCAGCTGGTTGAGAATAAATAGCTATGCTAATAAATGAAGTTATTGTAAGAAGGAAGGAAGGAAGGAAGGAAGGAAGGAAGGAAGGAAGGAAGGAATTTGATTTCATGATTCTAAGATTTAATTGATTTTCTCAAATATAACAATCAACACCTTCATTCTAGTAAACAAAAAAAGCCGCTCAATTGAGCGGCCTTCCTTATTTCGTAGAAAGAGATTTTACATCTCCTCCATTTCAATCATCTTGAAAGGTATGTTGATAATAGCCTGATAGTCTTCACCTGCTTCCAACATGTCTTCATCATCTTCCTCATAATGCCAGTTGATGGTAATGCTTGACTTGCCGTTGATCGACTCAAGCTTCTTGAATACGTCAAGAATACACTTTGACGAACTGGTATTGAAATACTCCAACTGCACATTCACTGTAGTCGCATCCTTCGCACTATCACCATAGCTGCCAATCCAATCAACCAGCGGTTTGTAGAATTCAACTGCGTTTTCAGGAATTGACCTTCCTTTAATTTCCAGTACGCCCGTCTCAGCGTTGAAATTAACGGTTGGTGTCTTTGGTGTTCCTTCGATTTTGATGGGATCCATTTCTATATCAATTGTTTGGTTCGGTTAGACTTTAATTCTCAAAACATACAAGCCATAGTTATTGCCGACATCTGAAAAGTCATACTCTAATGCATTACCAGACTTTCTCGCGATATCAATCATACCCAGGCCTCCTCCTCCATGCACACTGTATTGACCATTGGTCAACACCTCCTTGTAATAATCCCTTAAACCGTCTTTATCAAGAGCATTAATCTTGTCAAGACGAGCCTTCAACGTTGGGATATTACTCTTTGCCACATAGTTGGCCGCTAATATATTGTATTCATCATCGATTTTTGATATTATGAAGGTAGCTTTCTTCTGATTTTCACCAGGAACTACTTCTTCATTACCTGCCTTTTCCACATGATGATACAGATTTTGCAGCGCTTCTACCATTACGTTATACACTTTGCGCCCCTTTTTAAAGTCGCTTTCATTAGATTCCAGATGGACTTCGATTTGTTTCAAAGTAGAGCCAACTACCTCTTCAGTAATCTCTCCATTGAAAGAAAAAATCACCTCGCCTTCCTTCATCCGATTCGTAAAGTCAGTTAGCGCTCTGCTTTGCAACGTGCTGCTTTTGGGGCAAATATAATCGTTAAATTATGAGTTTTCACATCAATGTTTCCACCAACTGTTTGTCAATTGTTGGCGCGTTTGCCATCGATGGTGAGCGCTCAGCTTAATCCCTTTCTTACATTTGGCGCCCAGAAAAAACTTAGGAACCAAATGATGAAAAAAATACTCGTTTCGACCTTGGCACTGACCTTGGCGATTGGCTCTCAGCTAAGGGCTGACGAAGGTATGTGGCTGCCTCTTTTGATTAAACGGCTCAACTATGAAGACATGCGAAAACATGGACTCCAGTTGACTGCAGAGGAGATATACAGTGTAAATAATTCTAGTCTTAAAGATGCGATTGTAGCCCTAAACCATGGATCATGCACTGCGGAAACAATAAGCGAAAAAGGACTTCTACTCACAAATCACCACTGCGCATTTGGTGTTATCCAAGATAATTCCACCACAGAACACGATTATTTGATGGATGGTTTCTGGGCTATGGCAATGAAAGAAGAGTTGCCTGCTAGAAACATGACGGCCAGCTATCTAATCGAAATGAGGGATGTGACGAATGATGTGATTGGAAACATTAACATAGCGACAAGTGGCGCAGAACGCGCTAAGATGGTTCGCGAAGCGATCACTGCAGTTGAGGCGAAAATCAAAGAAGAGGTTGATAGTCATTACGAAGTTCAAGTAAGAAGCTTTTTCGAAGGCAATGAGTACTATGTATTCATCTACGAAACATTTAGTGACTTAAGGCTAGTTGGAGCCCCCCCATCATCAATTGGAAAATATGGCGGGGATACTGATAACTGGATGTGGCCGCGTCATACAGGAGACTTCTCACTTCTTCGTGTTTACATGGGAAAGGACGGAAAACCTGCTGATTATTCTGAATCAAACGTTCCTTACAAACCAAAGCACTTCCTTCCCATTTCATTGAGTGGGGTCAAAAAGGACGACTATGCCATGATAATGGGTTACCCCGGTAGTACTGACCGTTACTTGAGCTCCTATGGTGTTCAACAAGAATTGGATTACCGTCAGCCAAGTGTGGTCAAGATTCGTGAGAAGCGATTAGCTATTTTAAAAGAGGACATGAACGCGAGTGATGAGATTCGAATCAAGTATGCTTCAAAATATGCACAAGTGAGCAATTATTGGAAATACTTCATCGGTCAGCAACGTGGACTAAAGCGTTTGAAAGTTTATGACAAGAAAGTAGCATTGGAAAAACAATTCATAGATTGGGTTTCTGAGGATCATGACATGACCGAGATTTATGGTAATATTTTAAACGAATGGGAAGCAGGATATAAAAAGGATTCAGAGACTATTTTATTCAGAACTTACTTCAGCGAGTGCATTTTCGCCAGCGAGGCAACGCTATTGGCATACAGAGCCTCGCAACTTTATGCTGCGCTCAGTGCAGAAACAGTTGATCAAGCAGCCGTTGAAGCTGCAGTAGCTGATCTAAAAAGCAGAGCAGAAAAGCACTTCAAGGACTACAACAGATCTACGGATGAAAAAGTGGCGGCCGCTCTTTTTGAAATGTTCTATAATGATATTCCAAAAGATCAGCAACCGGAATCAATGAAGTCAGGAGCCGAAAAGAACAAGGGTGATTTCAATAAAATGGTAAAAAGCATGTATGACAAGAGTGTATTTGCGGATGAAGCCAAGTTCAATCAATTTTTATCTAACCCAGACAAGAAGACGTTAGTAAAAGATCCTGTATTTCAATTTGCAACAGGTTTTGTTGGTCATTATCGTTCAGTGATTCTTCCAATGCGAGGAGATGCCGGTGACAAAATAGACAACTCTAATAGGTTGTTTGTTCACGGTCTGCGCATCATGAATGAAGACAAAAAATATTATCCAAACGCTAACTCGACCATGCGTGTCACTTATGGAAACGTATTGGATTACTATCCTGCAGATGCGGTTTACTATAACTATTATACCACCATTGAGGGTGTGATGGAAAAAGAAGACCCGAACAACGATGAATTCATCGTACCTGATAAGTTAAAGGAGCTTTACAAGAACAAGGATTACGGACAGTATGGTCAGGATGGAACACTACATGTTTGTTTCTTGACCAACACAGACATCACCGGGGGTAACTCCGGTAGTCCGGTGATTAATGGAAAGGGTGAATTAATTGGCTGTGCTTTTGATGGAAACTGGGAAGCAATGAGCGGGGATATCGCGTTTGAGCCGGAATTGCAGCGAACTATTGCTGTTGATATTCGCTACATACTTTTCATCATCGACAAGTACGCTGGGGCGAAAAACATTATAGCTGAGATGCAGTTTGCATCTGTTGAAGCGGCTGCACCAAGTTTAAATGCAGAAGTTCCGGCTCCAGCAAAAAAAGCCGATAAGGCAAGTAAATAAAGTTGCATGCCCGAGGAGTGGTTCAGGACTTGGTTTGATACCGACTACTATCACCTACTCTACGAGCACAGGGATGAAAATGAAGCGCGTCAATTTGTTGACGCGCTTCTTCATTTTTTAAACCCTTCAAAAAATTCCCGTTTTCTGGACGTTGCCTGTGGCAAGGGGCGTCATTCGGTGCAGCTTTCTGAAGCCGGTTTTGACACCACTGGCATCGACCTGAGTCAAAACAGCATTCAGGAAGCTATGAAATCTGCCGGTCCCCGATTACGTTTTCATGTCAATGACATACGAGAGCCAATACCGAATGGTCCGTATGATTTTGCGCTGAATCTCTTTACGAGTTTTGGCTACTTCGAAACGCAAGAAGAACACGTTAAGTCCTTGAAAAATATTAGAAACTCAATGGCACAAGGTGGAAAGCTGATCATTGATTTCATGAACGTGCGACACAAACAAATGGAAAGCGGATTTAAGGAATTTGACAAATCAGGAGTGGTGTTCAGAATCGGCAAAAGGGTTGAAAATGGCTACGTGATAAAGTCAATCCAAGTACAGGACGGCCTCAGAAAATTTGAATTTGAGGAACGCGTCATGGCATTCTCGAAAGAAGAGCTAGAAAGCATCGTAGACCAAGCAGGGTTCAAGGTCCAAACAATTTTTGGCTGCTATGACCTCACTCCATTCAACGCAGACTCAGAACGCGTAATTATCATTGCAGAAAGGGAATAGATGCTCATATACATTATCGGACTCTGTGCTTCGTTCGCAGCCGGTGCTTGGTTCATTCTAAAGCCTCCCGCTGAAAAAAAGTGGATCTTCTTGTTCTTATCTGCCGGAGGGGCATTTTTGATGACAGTCATTTTCACTCATATTCTTCCCGAGATTTTCGAAGTGATTCCTACAACGGCCGGCTTTGCACTTCTTGCAGGATTCCTTATTCAAATATTACTTGAAAATTACTCCAAAGGCATTGAGCATGGACACGCTCACTCGACCACATCCAGACGTAAGCTATTCATTTCATATGCCGCACTGTGCCTGCATGCGTTGATTGAGGGCATGCCGCTAGCCTCAGCGATTGATGGAATTGGCACCGCATTTAGTAGTCAACTGGCGTTGGGAATCATGCTTCATAAAATACCCGTTGCGATTACACTTTCGGTGTTGTTATCAAATTCTGGTGTTTCCAAAAACCAAGCAATGATTTGGCTGCTTGGATTCATTCTTTGCACTGTTGTTGGAAGTGGTGTCCAATATTCCATCGGAGAGTCAATGGGTGAACGCGCAACTGAGCTCATGTTTGTTAGCCTAGGATTGACGGTTGGAATCCTTCTTCACGTTTCCACCACAATTTTGTATGAAAGCAGCGATCATCACAAGTTAAGTCCTTCAAGGGTCTTAGCTATTCTAGCTGGGGTGGCCATTGCACTTTTGAGCTAATTACGCTCGTTTAGCTTCTTGCCAAATCGCTTCCATTTCTTCCAAAGTCATTTCACTTAACTTGGTTCCATTTACTTCCGCCTGATTTTCCAAGTATTGAAATCGCTTGATGAACTTCTTGTTGGTGCGTTCCAATGCATCTTCCGGATTAATCCCGATAAACCTTGCATAATTGATCATACTGAAAAGGACATCTCCAAACTCATCCTCCACTTTGGATTGATCACCATGGTCAATTTCATGCTTCAATTCACCTAATTCTTCGTGAAGCTTTTCCCACACCTGATCCTGATGGTCCCAATCAAAACCGATTCCCCTGGCCTTCTCCTGAATCCTATTCGCTTTGACCATAGCCGGTAAACTTTTTGGAACACCTTCTAGAACTGACTTTTTCCCCTCTGCCAACTTGATCTGTTCCCAGTTTCGCTTCACCTCCTCCGCATCGTTCACATTGACATCTCCATAAACGTGCGGATGCCTTCTCACCAATTTATCACTGACAGAATTGAGAACATCAGCGATGTTGAATGACTTCAGTTCTGAGCCAATCTGAGAATAGAAAACTACGTGCATGATCAAGTCCCCTAGCTCGTTTTTGACCTCTTCAAGATCATTGTCAATGATGGCATCGCTCAACTCATAGGTCTCCTCAATGGTCAGGTATCTCAGTGATTCGATGGTTTGCTTCCTGTCCCATGGACATTCTCTGCGCAACCGTGCTATGATTTGAAGCAGTCGTTCGAAGGCTTGTAGTTCGGGTCTCATGCAGCAAAGGTTGGCCTAAGATTCTTGACTGGCAACGGTACTGCTAATCATTTCTTTACAATATTCGTCTGGTTTTTCACAATGATCTATTCATCGCGTTTGGGAAAATTGCTGTTGGTTGTATTGTGCTCGTGGACAACTCTGTCCAAAGCTCAAGTTACCGTTGAAGCTCACGCGCTAAGAGGCTTTCTCCTTCCCCATCGTCAAAACATGCTGCATCTGCCGGATGGTCCGGCCAACGCAGCTGAGCTGCGCATTTACAAGCGCACTAACGGAGAAAAAGACTGGCACAAGCTATATAATCTTCCCGAAGTTGGTCTCACCATACGCGGATTCGACCTTGCCAATCATGAACTGCTCGGATACGGCTTAGCCTTTGGCCCTTTCTTTTCAAGCCTTATACTGCATTCAACTCGATTCTCTTGGAATCTGGAAATGGCATGTGGCATCGGCTTAGTAAGTAAGCCGTTTGACTTGGAAACCAACTATAAAAACATTGCGATTGGCAGCTATGGAAATGCGTTTATCATGCTTGGCCAGCGATTGAACTATCGTTTGACGGACTATTGGGGCATACATTCTTCTTTGAGTTTCAACCATATGTCAAACGCTGCATTTGCTATTCCAAATCTTGGTTTGAATTATCCGATGATTTCTATTGGTGTCTCTAGAAGTTTTAGTCCCTCAAATCGAATCAAAACGATTTCAAAAGACAGTGTAGCAAGCGTGAGCGGTTATTGGGATTTGGCCTTAAGTTTCGGAATCAAGGAAACATATAATCCGAGAGATGTCAAATATCCTACCTTCAACCTAAGCTTTCAGCGATGCATCGGACTTACTCGAAAAAGTTCCGTTGCTCCGGGTATTGACGTTTTCTACAATGCAGCATTGAAGCCAAATTTTGAAATTAGCGGAGATACGGTAAGCCCATGGCAAATCCTTCAACTCGGAACGCGAATCGGTTATCAACTGAATATCGACCGTTTGATTGTGAGTTTGAGCATGGGTGTTTATTTAAAAGACTACTACAAGCAGGATGGATTCCTTTATCATAGAGCAGGGCTTCGCTACTATTTCAGCGAGCACTGGGGAGCAAACCTTAGTTTGAAAACTCACTTCTTTAAAGCAGACTTCTTTGAATTGGGCGCAGCATATAGGTTTTAGTCTTTTGATCTTAAGCTTCGCGAGTTGCACTAAGGAAAGTGCGCCCGACTGCATCAGCGCGCTTGGCCACCTAAAAACAGAACTTCGAGAAATTGATTCATTCGACCGAATTGAAATCCAAGGGCGCATGAATGTGAATTTGACACAAGACAGTTCAGACTGGATTGAAGTAACCTTTGGAGAGGGCTTGTTGGACGGTGTTATCACCAAATCTGAAAACAAGGTTCTTAGCATCACCGAAAGCAATCACTGTGATTGGGTTAGAGACCAGACGGTGCTTCCATTGGTGACGGTTCACTATCGTTCATTTCGAAACATATTCAGCGAGTGCGCTGGCACTGTGAATTTCACAAATCCTCATCGTTCGGGAAGACTTGTCGTAGAAATCTCGGATGTTTCCGGTTACCTCAATGTCGATTTCATCGGAGATAGTATTGATATTGTTTCTCACACCGGATCCACGGATATCAGCGCGAAGGGAACAACAAACGTAGCCTACTTCTATTCGTCCAGTTACGCTCCCATAAGAGCAGATTCATTGGTGTCGCGAGTTGCCATCCCCCACAGCGAACTAACAGGTGACATTGAACTCCGAGCATGGGAGGCCGTTTACTATCAGATTTTTGATGATGGCAACATCATCGTTCATGGTCATCCGGATTTGATTAAAAAATGGCACCACGATGGAGCCGGAGAAGTGATTCTAGCGGATGACTAACCAACTTCAATGCTTACTTTTACCCCATGAAAATCATCTTGATTGCGATAGGTCTTTTAGGACTTGGAATTGCTGGAATAGCGGTAAAAATCTGGGGCAAAAAAGACGGAGAGTTTGTCGGGACCTGTGCCAGTAATAACCCCATGCTCAATGATGGTAACGGCTCTTGTTCGGTTTGTGGCGCGAAGCCGAGCGAGCAGTGTAAGAAATAACTTACTGATCCTCAATCAACTTCCTCACCTGTGGACTGGCATATGTCTTCATAATACCCGCTGAGTCGTAAATCAGATAGACGTAATCGCTCAAGTATTCCTTTTCGTTTAAGAATTGAAGGGTCGAATCTTTTCCCATCACCATGAATGCTGTGGCCATTCCATCCGCCTCAGCTGCTGAAGGACTAAATACGGTCGCGCTTAACAATGAGTGATTTACTGGTCTTCCAGTGGCCGGGTTTATGGTATGTGAGTATTTGACTCCATCCCGTTCATAAAACTTGCGATAGCTTCCGCTCGTTGCGAGTCCTCTGTTTCTCAGATTAACGATTGCCTGTAAGGATCTATTCTCCAAATTACTTTCGGGTTTGTCAACCCCAAATCGCCACAGCTCACCGCTTGGCTTGGGGTTGCCGGCAACGATCTCACCGCCAATCTCCACAAAAAAGATTTTGAGTTCATGACTACTAAAAAAATCCGCCACTTTATCCACGCTCCACCCCTGTCCAATAGCATTGAAATCAAGCTGGATTCGGGCATCCGGTTTCTTTAGAAAGAATTCAGGGCGAATATCCATCGCAGCCACTTCTTCTAATAAGAATTCCTTTCCTTCTGCATACAATTTCAGCGTGTCTAATCCAACCAGTGCCTTGAGAGAATCTAGTTGTCGTTTGTCAGCCCGCTCAGGATGCTCATACTTCTCTGGACCGAAGCCCCAGAAGGAAACGAGCGGTTTCACTGTTGGGTCAAACGCTCCATCCGAAGCCCGATATACGTACCATGACTCGATTAGCACATCCAAGAACATGTCATCGATGACCGTTCCGCTATCAGAAGCATTCCATTGACTGATGATCGAATTAGGCTTGTAGGTAGAAATCGACTCGTCAACACGAGCCAGGAGGCTATCTACTTGAGCTGTGAAGTTTCGCTCCTGAATGTCATAATATGTGATGGTCCATGTGGTGCCTTGTGCTTCACCGTGTATGGTTTGCTTGAATTCCTCGGCTGTGGTTTTCTCTAATTCTGGAGTGCATCCAGCAAGACTAAAGAGTGCAATCAGCAAACAAAAATCCCCTTGACGCTTGCCAAAGGGATTCTTGATTTTATTGATAATCTCATTAACCACCGAAGTCGTCAAATGATACGTTTTCTGGTGGAAGTCCCCAATCGTCAGCCATTTTTAAAACAGCTTGGTTCATCATCGGAGGACCACAGAAATACAATTCGATGTCTTCTGGAGCATCGTGCTTGCTGAGGTATTGCTCGATCACAGCATTGTGAACGAAACCGACAAATCCATCGCCTTCATCGTTCACGTCTTTCATCACTTTCCAATTGTCTTCCGGTAGCGGTTCAGACAATACCATATAAAACTTGAAGTTAGGGAAGTCCTTTTCAAGGGCTCGGAAATGATCAATGTAGAACAACTCACGCTTAGAACGCCCTCCGTACCAGTAAGATACTTTACGACCTGTCTTGACTGTTCTGAAAAGCTGATACAAATGGCTTCTCATTGGAGCCATACCGGCACCACCACCGATGTACAGCATCTCTGCATCCGTCTCCTTAATGAAGAACTCACCGTAAGGACCAGAAATGGTCACTTTGTCGCCAGGCTTTTGAGCAAAAATGAATGAGCTTGCAATACCCGGATTTACATCCATCCACTTATTGTTGGCGCGATCCCATGGTGGTGTCGCAACGCGAACATTCAACATGATCTCACGACCTTCCGCTGGGTAGGAAGCCATTGAATAGGCGCGCTCTACCAGCTCTGTGTTTTTCATCACCAAGCTCCAAAGACCGAACTTGTCCCATTCCATTTTGAACTTATCCGGTTCTCCCGGATGCTCCTTAGGGTGCGCTGTGATGTCAATATCTGAGTACTTAGTCTCACACGGTGGAATCTCGATCTGGATATATCCTCCCGCCTTGTAATCCATGTCCTCTGGAATCTCAACTACGAATTCTTTAATGAAAGATGCTACGTTGTAATTTCGTACAACAGTCGCTTCCCACTTCTTAATGCCGAATATCTCTTCGTGAACATGGATTTCCATGTCTTCTTTGATTTTCACCTGACATCCCAATCTCCAGTGATCAGCAACCTCTTTGCGAGAGAAGTGAGGCTCTTCTGTTGGTAGAATCGATCCACCACCGGATAGCACTTGACATTTACACTGAATGCATGTTCCACCACCTCCACAAGCCGATGGAAGGAAAATTCCGTTGTTTCCGAGTGTACTCAGAATGGTTCCACCTGCGTCCACTTCCAAAACTTTGTCGTGGTTGATGGTCACCTTCACTTTTCCGCTTGGGCTCAGTTTGGCCTTTGCGAACAAGATGATCGATACCAGAAGCAGTACGAAAACTAGAAATACAACGATGCTAACGATTACGGTTGTTGCCATGTCTTCTTCTTATAATTCGATTCCCATGAAGGCCATGAATGCGATACCCATTAGCCCGGTGATGATGAATGTGATGCCCAACCCACGAAGCGGTGCTGGAACATGTGAATACTTAATCTTTTCGCGAATGGCCGCAATGGCTACGATCGCTAAGAACCAACCCACGCCAGATCCAAGCCCAAATGAAGTTGCTTCAGCGATGGTGCTATACTGACGCTCCTGCATGAAAAGCGCTCCTCCCAAGATGGAACAGTTTACTGCGATCAGTGGAAGGAAGATTCCCAGTGCGCCATATAAAGCTGGCGCGAACTTCTCAACGGCCATTTCTACCAACTGCACCATGGATGCAATGATGGCGATGAACATGATGAATGAAAGGAAGCTAAGATCAACTGATGCAAACTCCTCGCCCAACCAAGCCAAAGCACCCTCTTTCAATACATAGTTTTCGAGTAAGTAGTTGACCGGAACCGTGATTCCAAGTACGAAGATTACAGCCGCTCCAAGGCCAACCCCTGTCTTTACTGTTTTGGATACTGCCAGGTATGAACACATACCGAGGAAGTACGCGAAAATCATATTCTCAATGAAAATCGCTTTTATGAATATGTTGACTAAATCCATCATGATTTCTTAGTGACTTTCGATTAGAGCTGTGTTTTTAGATCGCTGAATCCAAATGATGATGCCCACTACGATTAGCGCCATCGGAGGAAGAATCATCAGGTTGTTGTGAGCATAGAACCCACCATTGCTGATCAACCATGAATCAGGAATGATTTTGAAACCCCAGATAGCACCTGAACCGAACAGTTCGCGAACCACTGCAACAACTATCAAAATCAAACCGTAACCAAGTCCGTTTCCAATTCCATCTAGGAATGATGGCCAAGGCTTGTTGCCCAAGGCGAACGCTTCAAGACGACCCATAATAATACAGTTGGTTATGATCAAACCTACAAACACGGAAAGCGCCTTGCTTACGTCATAAACATAAGCCTTCAAAATCTGGTCAACCAAGATTACCAATGAAGCAACGACCACCAACTGAACGATGATTCGAATTCGACTAGGAATTGTGTTACGTAGCAAACTGATGATCACGTTTCCAGCCGCAGTAACTGCGATAACTGAAAGTGCCATTACAAATGCTTGCTTTACCTGAACGGTGATTGCCAATGCCGAGCAAATTCCAAGTACCTGAACGGTAATCGGGTTGTCATCGTTGAGCGGATCTGTAATCAGCTTTTTGTTCTTCTTAGAGAACAATGGCTCACTCGGTGCTTTAACCGGAGCCTGCTTTGCTACTTCTGCTGTTTCTGTGCTCATAATCTTAGATTGATGCGATGTCAGAATTCTTTTTGAAATAAGGAACGTAGATTTCCAACGTGTTCTTCAACATGTTAGTTACACCATTGCTGGTGATCGTTCCACCGGTGATGGCATCCACTCCGTGAGTGTCATCAGGTGCAGCTCCCCCTTTCACCACCTTGATTGAGGCGAAGTTTCCATTGTCGTCAAACAACTTCTTCCCAACAAATGGCTCCTGAAACCAGCTTTGATTGATCTCAGCTCCCAATCCAGGGGTTTCTGTTTTGTGATCGAATGTTGCTCCCATGATGGTATTCATGTCAGACTCCAACGCCATGAATCCCCAAATCGGCCCCCAAAGTCCTGTGCCTACAAGTGGAATAACATAACATGTCTTACCGTCCTTCTCACAAATAAACAGCGGGTATTTCTTTTGATCAGCTGACAAGGTTTTATCGCGATACTGCTTCTTGATATCGATGTTGAAACCATCTGCATCATAAGCTTCTTTACCGTCAGCAGCGAGCGTTTTTACAGGACCTTCCATTTCACTCACCACTTCTCCATTGCTGTTGAGAATGAGTCTCTTCTTAACGTAGTTACCGAACTGAGCCGATGCCTCGGACCGATCTACCATAACTTGGATAGATGCTAAAATGTTCTGCATCTGCTCTTGCTTCTGGTTTTCCATTTGAGGCTCCTTCAAGCCCATAGCTGCAAGAGAAAGCACTGTTGCCACGATCACCACCATAACAGTAGCGAAGATGAACGTAAAGCTTTGTGATTCTTTATTGATTGCCATTTCTCAGAATATTTATGCCGCAGCGGTTGCGCGCTTTAGTCTTCGGTTAATGTTTGCCTGAACAACGTAGTGATCAATCAACGGAGCCATCACGTTCATGAACAAGATACCCATCATCACACCTTCAGGATACGCAGGGTTGAACACTCGGATCATAATTCCCAGCAAGCCCGCCAAAAATCCATAGATCCACTTACCGATATTGGTTTGAGCAGCACTAACTGGGTCAGTGGCCATAAACACCATTCCGAACATGAATCCACCCATACAAAGCTGCAGGATAGGGCTAACATTCATGAATTCGTTAGCACCCCATGCGTTGAAAATCATTGACATGCTCAATCCTCCAAGGAGAAAAGACAGCATGATTCTCCAGCTTCCGATTCCAGTGATAAGCAAAATAGCAGCTCCTATCAAAATTGCCAAGGTGGAGGTCTCACCAATCGAACCAGGAATCCATCCCATGAAAGCTGCAAAGATTGTATCGCTCACACTTCCAAAAGACTGACCCGCTTGATCCACAAAGTTTGAGCTTGAGTTGATGGACTGAGCCAACAATGTTTCGCCAGTGAATCCATCAACAGGAGTTCCACCTTCTGTGTTGATCCAAACCATGTTACCGCTCATCTTGGTTGGATAGGCGAAGAATAAAAATGCTCGTGCAGTCAACGCAGGATTCAAGATGTTCATCCCTGAACCACCAAAAACTTCTTTTCCAATTACAACTGCGAAAGCCGTTGCAACAGCTACCATCCAAAGCGGAACTTCCACCGGCATGATCAGTGGAATAAGCATCCCTGAAACCAAGTAACCTTCGTTCACTGGTTCATTCTTGGCTGCGCACATGGCGAATTCAATTCCAAGACCAACCACATAGCTTACGATTACGATTGGAAGAACCATCATGGCTCCAAAAAGAACTTTGTCCATGAATCCCTCACCCAAGCCAGCGAATTGACCTAAAGCCAAAAAGTGTTGATGACCTGTGTTCCAAATTCCAAACAATAGCGCAGGTATGGTTGCAATCACCACGATGAACATGGTGCGCTTCAGATCAATCGCATCGCGAATATGCGATCCGTTGTGCGTGGTGTGACCGGGAACGAAAGCGAATGTTTCGAACGCTTCAAAAACCCGGTACATTTTAGCGAACTTCCCTCCTTCTTGAAAGTTGGGTCGCACATTATCGAATATATCTCGTAGAAATTTCATATCGTTCCGTTATCCTAATTCAACCATTGCTGTGTCCAATCCTTGACGGATAAGCTTTTGCACTTCCACCTTGCTGGTACATGCATACTCGCAAAGTGCCATGTCTTCAGGAGCAATCTCATAAATGCCCAACGCCTCCATCTTTTCGATATCGTTGGTCATGATCGATTTGATCAAATGAACAGGATAGATGTCCATTGGCAGCAAATCCTCGTACTGACCTGACATTACGAATGGTCTATCTTCACCATTCATACTCGTGTTCAACGCGTACTTCTTACCTGGCATCAACCAACTGAAGTATGCATGCGAAAGAGAGAACTTATTAAAGTTTGGTGCTAACCAACCCATGAATTGTGGTTCACGACCTTCGGGCAATACGCTCACCATATCATCATAAAACCCAAGGTATCCTTCGGCCGATAGTTGCGTTCCTGATAGGACATTGCCGCTGATGATCCTATTATCCCCATCATTTACCCGGCCTGCGGTTACCGCCTTTTGAGCAGCACCTGTGTGTGTTTTGATGTACTGTGGATTCTTTACTTCTGAACCAACCAACGCAACTGTCTTTGAAAAGTCAGCCTTACCGGTCGCTAGGTAACGACCAATAATCGCAACGGCCTGTGGTCCAACTGTCCAAACAACTTCGCCTTTGTTAATTGGGTCAATGTGGTGAATTTGAATTCCGACAACACCTGCGGGGTGAGGTCCAGAGAAGCGATTGATTTGCGCGTTTTTCGTGTTTGCTAAAAATGACTTGTCATCGGCACTTAAGTTCAAATGAACCTTGCCTGATGTCATTTTCGCCAAGGCATCAATTCCTTTTTGAAAGTGAGACTCACGACCTTCGAGCAGGTATGCGTAATCAACTCCGAGAGGAGCACTGTCCATTCCTGAGATGAAAATAGATTTTGGTGCATCATTCGGGCTGGCGACTACATCGTAAGGACGCTTCTTGATGAACGGCCAAAGACCTGCATTCATCAACACATCAGCCACCTGTGCACCATTCATAGACGATACATCTACAGGTGAACCTTCAATTGCTTTTTGATCTTTATCGGCAACGATTCGAACCTCCAAAATTTTTCGCTTTGCACCGCGAACGATCTCAGCGATCTCTCCACTCACAGGAGATACATACCTAACGCGTTCGTCTTGTTTGTCGTGAAAAATTGGGGTTCCGGCCTTGACCTCTGCGCCCTCCTTCAGCATCATCTTGGGAATCATCCCATGAAAGTCTGTGGGCTTAATCGCAAAGGAACTAGGCATCTCTGCCTGTGTGGTGGTGTGCTCAGCCTTCCCAACCAACTTGATGTTGGCTCCTTTGCGAATCTTAACGGTTTTCGACATCTCAGTAGGTTAAAAATTCGCTTTGAAAACGGCCGCAAACCTAAGTGTTTTCCTTTTCAGAAAAAATAACAATTCACGCAAAATTCATGTTGGGTTCACAAATAGAAGTTTGTCGAATGAACCGATCAATTAAACCTAGATTTATAACATTTGATCAACTATAAACCCCAGGTTAATCTACTATTAAATCCAACAAACTCAACCCAAACTTGTCTGTTATGTGGAACACATAGTAAGCTCATAAAGAGTCATATTATTCCGGACTTCATGTATAACGGAATTAAAGACAAAAACATAGGCATGAGTTTAGTAAGGAACAAAGGTGCTACGAGAGTCAAAAGACAACAAACAGGAATCTACGACAAACAAATCTTATGCAAGAATTGTGACAACAACTTAATAGGACAATATGAGAGTTATGCACGCAAAATCGTCTATCCGGACTCCGACATTGAATGGCAAAAACGGAACCACAGACTGGAGGTTAATGAAGCTGGAATAAAGAGAGTAATTCTAGATGTGGATTATAAAAACTTTAAGTTGTTTTTACTTACAATTCTTTGGAAGGCCCATATTACTAGTCATGAATTTTTTCAGCATATCAATCTAGGTAAGTACGAACCCCTAATTAAGGAACGAATATTAAACGGAGATCCTGGAGGTGATGATGAATTTGAAACCTCAATTGTAATTCTTCTAGATGGACACTTTCTTAATAAGAGTGTGATGGCTCCTCGAGAAATAAAACTAAATCAGAATTACAGTTATCACTTTTTGATAAATCAAGCTCTATACTCGTTCAACCTATCCAGTCACAATAAAATGGACATTTTCAAGCACTCTGGAATCCGGTCGAACAATGAATTGTCAATATTCATTGCGGATCAGGCATCCGAATCCGATCCACTCAGAAAGTTCATTAATGCGCTAGCAGGGATTTAGTTGGTGACGTATAATTGTCAAAATTGGTTCAACCATCATGTACATCAAAAGAAACTACGGCTTTTGGATGACCTTAAATTGGTCTAAACAGCCTTTCATTATTGGATTTGTTTATGGCTTGGTTGTGTGTCTTCCAGCCTATGTTTTCAGTATTCAACTTGCTATACCATGGGGGCCGCTCAGCGTTCTGGGTATTGCCGTTGCATTTTATCTGGGCTTTAAAAACAACAGTTCCTACGATAGAACTTGGGAAGCACGCAAAATTTGGGGCAGCATTGTCAATAACAGTCGAACGTTTGGAGCAGCTGTCTTGGCGTTTGTAAGCGGTCCCAACCAGGATGCGCAGCGCAGAGAGTTGATTTACAGGCATATCGCGTGGATGACGGCTTTGAGGCACCAACTGCGTCTCAGCAGGCCTTGGGAACATGTAGAGAATCGTTTGAATGGACTATACTCTCCGAATGTCTGCGAGGACTATAATAACAAGTTAGATCTGGAATTGTCTCTCTTTTTAAGTTCACAAGAACTTCAGTCACTTCACGGAAAAACAAACAAAGCCACGCAGATTCTGAAAACACAATCCGTTCGATTGCAACAGCTTCGAAACGAAGAAGTGTTTGAGGATTTCAGGCACATGGAGTTTCACGAATTATTAGCCGAATTCTATGCTGATCAAGGAAAATCTGAACGCATAAAGAATTTCCCATTTCCCCGCCAATATGCCTCAGTAGCGCTATGGATTACTTGGGTGTTCTGCGTGTTTGTTCCTTTCGGATTACTTGACGTAATCAACGGAAAAGATGCATGGTTGATTTGGCTATGCCCGTTCCTGACAGGCCTGATTACTTGGGTGTTTTTCCTAATGGAAAAGATTGGTGACTACAGCGAAAATCCCTTCGAGGGAACTTACAACGATGTTCCTATCACATCGATAGCTAGAGGAATCGAAATTGATTTACGTGAAATGTTGGACGAGAAGGACATTCCAGAACCGGTGAAGGATGTGAATGGTTTTTTGATGTAAGATCTATACCATCAAATTGCCGCCCGTCTCTTTTTTTCCTTGAGTATCATACTGAATTCCTTACCCATTTGCCCTGCAATGGCAGTATTTTCCTTTGCTCTTCGGATCAAATAAGGTAAGGTAAATTTGACTGGTCCGTACGGCAGGTATTTGCTCACGTTATAACCTGACGCGGCTAAATTGAAACTCATGTAGTCGCTCATGCCAAATAGCTGGCTGAAGTAGATATGCGGGTGATTGTTTTGCAATCCCCTTTCCTTCATAAGCCAGGCCAAGTACTTGCAACTATATTCATTGTGAGTCCCTGCGCATACCTCCACCCAATCAATGTTGTCCACACTAAGTTTTAAGGCCGCGTTATAGTCACGATCTGTGGCCACTTTGTTTGGCTGTATTGGAGTCGGATAACCCTTCTCTTCGGCACGTTTGTTTTCTTTATCGAGATAGGCCCCACGGACAATTTTCATCCCGACCTTGAACCCATCTCTGCGCGCTTTTTCAATTAAATTTTGATAATAAGCCAAGCGATCGTGGCGAAACATCTGAATGGTTTGAAAAACAATAGCTCGCTCCTTATTGAACTTGGCCATCATCGTCTCCACCAGCCGATCAATGGCCGGTTGAAGCCAACTCTCCTCCGCATCCACGTAAATGGGAACTCCAGCCTCATAACATGCTGAGCATATGCGCTCAAATCGCTGATGCAGTGAAGATAACTGCATTCGCTCTGCATCTGAAAGATCAGATTGAGAGCTCATCTTTTCCAGCAACTTGTTGGCTGCGATTCCGCTAATCTTTATGCACGAAACCGGAATATGTAGATTGCCTTTAGCTAGACTAATAATCCGTATGATCTCCTTCTCCGTTTTGGCAAATTCGCTTTCCGAATCCTGACCTTCAACAGAATAATCTAGTATAGCACCAACATTGTTGGCGCCCAATTTCTTGACAACTTCCAATGACTCATCAATTGTCTCACCACCACAGAATACTCGAAAAATCGTAGGCTTCGCGGCCCAACTGACAGGCAATTTCAACTTCGTAGCCAATTCGGCCATCGAGGTCGAAAGCGATGTCAGTGAAGGATTATTCATCAATCGGAAAATCCAATAGTTAAAACTCAAATCGCCATCACTCAAGTGAGCAAAGGCCTTGGATGTATCGTCAAAACTGACCGGAGACTTGAACTCGAACTGACCCATTCTGAATCAAATATCTAGCATTTCATCTAAGGTATTCACGCTCACTGCATGATAATTTGGCCGCGCCTTTTCATAGATTAATCGTGCACGCTCCAGCGAGGGATCGGCTTTGACCAAGGCACCGTAAATTGGTGTTAAGAACTTCCTTCGACCAACACGAACAAGAAAATCTTCAATCGCCTGATCCGCTGGATGATAGTCGTTTTCAATGGCAATCACATACCATTCAGCAGCGATTTCACTGTTACCCGTTTTAGTAAACCCGAATGCGCGATCCAGTTCACTTAAATTCTGGTTAGAAACCTCTTGAGGCATTTTTCTAAGAAAGTGCAGCCACTGATGCGTGGTCCAATTTGCGGAGTCAATTACAGATGGATTTCCAGTCGCCAGAAAAGTATCCAACTGCGCTTCAACTTGAGCAAATAAAGAGGACTCCACTTGGGCCACATTCGAAGGCAAACCGGGTTCATAGACCCATTGTTTCACCTTCAATTCTGCGTAGCGCTCATCGCTACCATCCAACAGTTGAGATTTCAGATTCTCCAGAAATCGCTCCGTATCCATGGTTTGGAACGCGTTACTCTGAAAATGATTTTTCAGGAATGTATCAAACTTCTCGCGACCGACTGACTCTTCCACTGTTCTCAGAAAGAAGTATCCTTTTTCATAAGCAATGTCGCTCATGCCGTCATCCGGATCGCGATCAGCAAGATTTAATTTCAGCTTGGTGTCATCGGGCGTATCAGCAAACTCTTCCAACGTGTGTTGTAAGTCCTGCCAACCTAAGACAGACAACATGTTCGCGTAGTCCTTACCATAAATGGCTTCCATGATCCTGCGCTCGAAATAGACAGTGAAACCCTCGTTGAGCCAGAAGTCATTCCAGGTACTGTTCGTGACCAAATTTCCACTCCAACTATGCGCTAGTTCATGAGCCACCAATGCCGTCAACGATCGATCACCCGCCAAAATGGTTGGTGTTGCAAATGTCAATCTAGGATTCTCCATTCCTCCAAATGGAAAGCTTGGGGGTAAGACCAACACATCATAACGTCCCCAAGCGTATTCCCCGTATAAAGAGGAGGCCACATTGACCATCTTTTGCATGTCCTCAAACTCATACGCAGCTGCATCGATGACCGATGGTTCTGCATATACTCCGGTAATATCCCCAACCGAAACCATTTTCAAATTTCCTACAGCTAAAGCCATCAAGTAGCTCGGGATAGGCTGTTCCATTTTAAAATGATATACACCGCTAGAATCAACTTTGGTCGGGTTCTCCGCGCTCATCACCGCCATCAAACCTTTTGGAACCTTCACCGTGGCTTCGTATGTATATCGAATGCCTGGACTGTCTTGGCAGGGTAACCAGGTTCTGGCCAGGATCGCTTGCGACTGAGTAAACAAAAATGGAGCGACCTTGTCAGCAGTTTGTTCAGGACTTAGCCACTGAAGCGCTTCTGCGCCTTCGGTCGTGTTGTATTGAATGGCGACTTGCGAACTAGTATCTCCGACTTCAACTTCAAGCGGCACGCCCATGAACGGTTTTTCCGGGCCAAGCCACCATTGCTTCGATTCAACACTATCTACCATAACGGATATGATGTTCAGGTTTCTGGTATCAAAAACAACTCTGTTTTCTCCTTTGGACACTTCAACATCATAAGTAGCGGTTCCGCTCAGTTGCTTAGCCTCAAAATCAACATTCACCTCTAAGTTCAGATGCTTCACGACCGCCTTGTTGGGTTGAGCAAAACTGTGAATCGGAGGTGTATATGCAGCCTTAACAGGTTGATTTTGGTCATCGCTATTTGATGACCCGCACGAACTAAGGATCAATACCATGATTCCAACAGCACTTATCAATCTCATCTCATAAAAATTTAGAAGCCGCGAATGTAGCAGTTGATAAGTTGGTGAGATGCACGCATATAAAACAGAAAAGCCCATCGGCTGACAGGCTTTTTCAGAAGACTGTATAAAGAATCACTTCGCTTCTCGGCAAGGCTCGTTCTCCTTGACTCGAACGCGACTGGATGTACTAACCATTTCTTTGAGTTTGCTTGTTAACGCTTGCTTGTCTGCTGCTGACAATGTGCTGAGATCAAAACACAAATCCTTTTCCCCTTCCTTACCCCAAGAAACTGAAGTGTATGCCACATCTGGGTGATCGCTTTTAAGGTATGAGGTAACTTCATCCAACTTGGCACGATCAACACCATTGCCGGGACTATAGAATGAAAGGATCAGGTCCGAATTACCAGACTTTGCTTCCATTTTAGATGGTTCGGCAACTGACGATTTGCTGGAGTCCTTGTTCGATTTGCAGCTGGCAACAACCAATGCTGTCATCAGCGCTATTAGGAATAGTGAATTTTTCATATGCTTCTATTTGACAATCAATCGCTGCGTTTCAACATACATTCCATAACAAACCTGAACCATGTACATACCCGCATTCAGGTTTTCAATCGCAACTGTAGATTGATTTCCTGGATTAACTAACACCGTTGAATAAACCTGTGCTCCCGTGATAGAGTAGATTTCAACCTTTGTCTTTCCATCAATTGTTCCTTGAATATTTAACTCAACCATGCCATCGCTTGGATTCGGGTAAATCATAAAGGAGGATTCCGTTATTTCTTCTGTCCCTTCTGCACCCGGAGGCTGACAACCTTCAGAAGTCTTCAAACCACTGCGCGGTCCTTCTATCGCAGCCCACATTCGCTCCGCTTGACCATAAGTGAACATGTTCATACAATCATCGTTCACGTAATCCATGTAATTCATGTACATCTCACCGTTTTCATCACTCCCACAGGCATTGTAATCCCGATGAGGAAAAGATGGACAACCATAATTCTCTTCTTCATGATCTGGTGTGTCACTCACATTGTCGTCTCCGCAATTATCATCGCCCCAGATATGTGAAAGATTCAACCAATGACCAACCTCGTGAGTTGCTGTTCTACCTAAATCATTAGCAGAAAAACCACCAGTTCCAGCTGTTCCCAAAGTACCTACAACCTGATGTCTTAAAACTACACCGTCCTCTTCAGGAAAATTTGCCAAATCCGATGGAAAGGTCGCAAATCCCAGGGTCGTATTTCCGGTATCCGTGTCAACCACCCAAATATTGAGGTACTTGGTTGGATCCCAGTTATCAACACCACCTTGATCTGTGTATTTAACAGCATCTATCGAATTATCATCAAACACTTCGTATTCAACCTCAACACGGTTAATTCCGTTAGTAGAGGTCCCATCTGGTTTGCGACTAGCCAAACAGAATTCAATTTGAGCGTCAATGGTATATTGCCAAAACGGGTGAGAAGGATTTAATGAATCTGAATTCAGAAGCCTGAAATCCTTGTTTAAAACAGCGATCTGAGAATTTATTTGAGCGTCTGAAATATTCTGTTCAGGGTGGCTCGGATGATGAAGAATGTGGAATACAACCGGGATGGTTAATTCGACTGTTCGATTATATCCACTAAAGTTTCGATGGAATGATCTTGTAAACTCTTCAAGCTCCTGCTTTCGTTGAATTGCCTCGGGATGTTCTTCAGCATATTTTACCCAATTTGTATGCGTTGCACACTTATTTGATTGCGCAAAGATTGCCCCGCCTGATGTTAGTGCCGAAGCCAATAGCAAGGCACCAATGCGATTAAGATAAATATTCATATAGGATAAAGGTTAGATAGTTATATGGCAATAATAGAACAGGGAATCCTAAGAATAAGTAGCTGAAAACAGCTAGAATATTTTGCCCGGATTCAAAATACCATTCGGATCAAAAACCTTTTTGATGGATCGCATAAGTTCCAAGTGACTTTCACTAAACATGATGTCCATGTAATCACGCTGAACCAAGCCTATTCCATGTTCACCGGAAATGGTACCTCCCAATTCTTTGACCCGCTCAAACAATGTGCGAATTCCAACCTTGACCGTTTTGTTCCAATCTTCTTCACGCATCTCATCGCGAAGTATGTTCACATGGAGGTTGCCATCACCGGCATGACCGTAACAAACGCTTCGAAACCCATAGAGTTTCCCGACTTCCTTTACAGCCCTGAGCAATTCAGGAAGCTGATATCTTGGAACGACTGTGTCTTCTTCTTTGTATATACTTTGTGCTTTGACGGCTTCTCCCACCCTCCTTCGCAGTTTCCACAATTGATCTTTCTTGGCTTGATCCTCTGCAAAAAGGATTTCACCACAGTCAAACTGCTCCACCACTGCCATGATTTTCTCGCAATCTGCCATCAGCGCCTCCAGATCATTTCCATCCACCTCGATTAAAAGATGGGCTTGCTCGTCATCACTCAATGGAACCGGCTCTTCACCGATAAAATCCATGGCATAAACAATTGCATCACGTTCCATGAATTCCATTCCTGAAGGGGTAATTCCGGCTCGAAAAATCGCGCTGACCGCTTCACATGCTTTCTCAGCAGACTTGAAAGGAACAAGCATTAATAAGTCTTGTGTCGGATGAGGAATTAAACGCATGACGATTTTGGTAATGAGGCCCAATGTGCCTTCACTTCCAACTATGAGTTGAGTCAGATTGTAACCTGTACTATTCTTCAACGTATTCGCTCCAGTCCAAATCACTTCCCCACTTGGAAGAACGACTTCAAGGTTTAACACGTAGTCTTTAGTGACCCCATACTTCACGGCTTTTGGTCCACCTGAGTTTTCGCTCACGTTTCCGCCAATAAAACAGCTTCCTCTGCTTGCCGGATCAGGTGGATACATCAACCCCTTTTCCCTGACTGCGTCCTGAAACACCTGAGTGATCACTCCAGGCTCCAATGTAGCTTGCAGGTTCTGTTCGTCAATGTCTAAAATCCGGTTGAATCGCTCCATGCTCAAACCAATTCCTTCATGCACCGACAGCGCTCCTCCGCTCAAACCAGTTCGCGCGCCAATTGGCGTCACCGGAATGCAGTTTTCATTAGCCAACTTCATAATGGCTGAAACTTCCTCGACTGTTCGCGGCTTCAGCACCACAGCCGGTGGAAAACTCAGGTCCTCTGTTTCATCATGACCATACTCAATGCGTGTTTCCTGATCTGCATACACATACTCCGCTCCAAGAATTAAGGTTAGTTCGCTGATGAGTTTAGGTTCAAGTTGGTTCATGTATCAATGGTAAAAAATTCCGATAATACCTTGAAGCGAAGTTATCAAGCCGCCTTTCCGTAGACTTCTGCACCACCACCTAATCCCCGATTGCGCAGTTCTTCTGCCTTAAGGAGATCCAAACGCGAACCTGCTCGATCACCTAAAGACAATCGAAACTTACCTCGAATTTCAAATGCCACATCGTTTTTTGGATTCAAGCGAATAGCCTTGTTAAGGTCACCCATGGCCTTGTGGTCTACGTCCAATAGTCGATAGATTTCAGCACGCTTCACATAGAATACATCCAATTCCGGTTTCAAGCGGATGGCTTCGCAAATGTCCAGAAGCGCATCTTTGTGGTTTAGTAATTTGATGCGAACCAACGCTCTGCGATAGTAGTTCATTGCACTTGTCGGATCCACTTTCAACGCCTTGGTAAAATAGCGCTCAGCAATCTCAAAGCGCTTGTCGCGAATTGCTTTAAACGCAATCTCTTCCAAATGCTTCAACCAGCTCAATACATGTGAATTCTTTACGTAGTTCAACAACGACTCATCGCTTACAATGAGTTTTCCGCTTTTGTCAACCAGCATAAGGTAAGACTCTTTGCACGTGATGTCCAGTTTCTCCTTCCAGTTGTCACCCGACATATAAGCCTGCCAAACTTGACGGCTTTGATCCAAGACCTGATTCCAGGCAACAGATGAATAATGATTAGGTCGCTCGAAGGAGTTTAAGAAGATGTTCAGTTCGTTTGCGCTCATGATTTCAAGTTTTAATTGTTTAACCTGAGATCAAAGCTCCAATGGCAGAATGTAATCTATTTACGTTGTGAAATCAGCTTCTGAATTTTCCTGAAAAAATGAGGAAAACCGAAGGCTTCCGATCGAAATTAATTTTCGATTTTTTCCATTCCGCAACCGTTTTTGTTTCAATTTTCTGATCTGATGCACAGAGATTGGAAGCTACACAAACCTCCGTTTGAGGGTTTAGGGTTTTGAGCAACGCATCCATCATTTTGAGGTTTCTGTAGGGAGTCTCGATGAACATTTGAGTCATGGAATTTCGAGTCGATTCAGCTTCCAATTCTTTTAGTTGTCGAGCCAATTCAGATTCGTCCTTGGCTAAGTAACCATGAAAGGAAAACCGCTGACCGTTCATTCCGCTAGCCATCAAAGCCAACAACAACGATGAGGGACCAACCAGTGGCACAACTTCAATGCTGTACTGGTGAGCATATCTAACTATTTCTCCACCCGGATCAGCCACTCCGGGAACACCAGCTTCCGAAATCAACCCACAATCATGTCCTTCAAAGCAAGGCTGAAGCAGCAAACGGAAATCGTCTTCGCCATGTTTGTTCAACTCTGAAACAGAGATTTCAGCCATGGGAATTGGATGTTCAATGGATTTTAGGTATTGCCTTGCGGTTTTGGCACGCTCAGCTACGAAGTGCTTTAACTCGTGAATTTCTCTGAGTGTCGCAAACGCTAAAAAACTACTCGGATTGTTTTCGCTCAGCGCGGCAGGAACCAACAAGAGTCTACCTTTCATTGGTGTAAAATTTGGCTTAACACCTTATCTGCCGATCGATTCAGCAGATCAAACACATGTTCGAACCCTTGATCTCCACCATAATATGGATCAGGAACGGATATGTTCTCACCCGGATAGATTTCGCTCAAGATCATTCTGACCTTCTCTTTATCGCCTGTGGAATTTGCCATCTCAATAACATCTTCATAATTGGATCTATCCATAGTGAAGATTATGTCAAAATCCTGAAAGTCACTTTGCCTAAACTTTCTCGCTCTCAAGTCACTAATATCTAACCCATGTTCACGAATGCACTGTTGCGCCCTACGATCTGGCGCTTCTCCGGCATGCCAGCCACCGGTGCCACAAGAATCGAATTGAAGACTCAATCCTAATTCCTGCGCTTTGGCTCTGAAGACACCTTCCGCCATGGGCGAACGACAGATGTTTCCTAAACAAACAAAGAGTATCTTATTGACGCTTTTCATTCCAACAAAAAACCCAACCCTGATTAAACGGAGTTGGGTTTCAACTTTGGTTAAACATTCTTTATTGAATGGCCATCTTCTTTTCCAGGTCGTTGATGTAACTGCGGAAACGCTTGTCGGTTTCCATCAGGTTGTTCACCGTCTTGCATGCGTGAAGCACGGTTGCGTGGTCTTTGCCACCACAATGTGCTCCAATGCTTGCCAATGACGCCTTTGTCAATTGCTTCGCGAAGTACATCGCTATTTGACGTGCTTGCACCACTTCACGCTTACGTGTCTTTGACTTCATCAACTCAATTGGAAGATCGAAGTAATCACACACCACCTTTTGGATGTAATCGATTGAAACTTCACGAGCCGTATTGCGCACGAACTTATCAATCATCTGCTTGGCCAATTCCAATGTGATGGCCTTCTTGTTCAACGAAGCCTGAGCGATCAAGGAAATCAACGCGCCTTCCAATTCACGGATGTTGGTCGTGATGCTGTATGCCAAGTATTCGATCACTTCTCTTGGAAGCTCAATACCCTCGATGTACATCTTCTTTTCTAAGATAGCGATTCTCGCTTCCAAGCCGGGAACCTGAAGATCAGCGCTTAATCCCCACTTGAAGCGGCTCAATAATCGCTGCTCCATGCCCTGCATTTCCACAGGTGGCTTATCGCTAGTCAATACGATCTGCTTACCCGTTTGATGCAAGTGATTGAATACTGTAAAGAATACATCTTGAGTTTTCTCCTTTCCAGCCATAAACTGCACGTCATCGATGAT
>JAWKNJ010000042.1:0-40374 GCA_041391765.1 Flavobacteriales bacterium
AGGCATCTGCGAGAATCGCACGGAGATCGCAGGAAATCCTACGTCCAAAATCCTCACAAACGCCCGATGGGAAAGGGATACGATTTGATTGGGCTGCGAAAAGACGGTACTTCTGTTGCCGTTGAAATCAGCCTCAACTACTTCAAGGAGGGGGGGGAAATGATGGTCATGGCACTCATCATGGACGTAACCGTTAGAA
Organism: Flavobacteriales bacterium; assembly: GCA_041391765.1. Lineage (GTDB taxonomy): Bacteria > Bacteroidota > Bacteroidia > Flavobacteriales_G > Salibacteraceae > SHAN690. The sequence goes on from JAWKNJ010000042.1 coordinate 200, forward strand.
AGGAACACGAGGCTCAGATCATGATGTTGAACAAAACGCTGGAAAAGCGGGTTGAACAGCGTACCCGCGAGCTTCAAGAATCGCAAACGCTTTACCGTCTCATCGCTCGCAACTATCCGAATGGCACCATCAACGTGTTTGACCGCGATTTAAACTACGTTTTCGTTGAAGGTCAGGACTTGTATAAAACAGGAGTTACCAGCGACCACCTGATGGGTAAAAACTACCTGTCGCAATTACCCGAGGCGATTCGACCCGAAATGAAAGCACGGCTTGAGTCTGTGTTGGGAGGCGAAAACATTTCCTTCGAAATGGATCACCAAAACCAACAATACCTGATCAACGCTGTTGGTTTGGCAGATAAATCCGGGCACATCAATCGCATCCTTCTGGTAGAGCAGAACATCACCGAGCAAAAGCAAGCCGAGCAAAAGGTGTTGGAAGCCCTGAACAAGGAGAAGGAATTGAACGAATTGAAGTCCCGATTTGTAAGCATGGCTTCACACGAATTTCGAACCCCGTTGAGCACAGTGTTAAGCTCACTCTCTCTGATCCAGAAATATGATGAGCAAGGTGACCAAGACAAAAAAGACAAGCACTACCAGCGTATCAAAGGTTCGGTGAGACACTTGACGGGCATATTAAACGACTTCCTTTCACTTGAAAAAGTAGAATCCGGAAAGGTGAGTGTTCACAAGTCTGATTTCGATGTGCAACAGATTGCAACGGAGATCGTAGAGCAGCTCCAAGACACAGCCAAAGTCGGACAACGCATTCATTTTGAGTACAGTGGTGCGAGCCTGATTAATACTGACCAGAACATTCTCCGAATCATCCTCAACAACCTGCTGAGCAATGCCATCAAGTACTCAGAAGAAGGTAAAAACATCTGGTTGAACATGAACGTAAGCGGAAATCTCTTGCGCATTACGATCAAAGACGAAGGCATTGGAATTCCTTATGAAGACCAGCCGAATATGTTTGCCAGGTTCTTCCGCGCAAAAAACGCGCTCAACCTAGAGGGAACGGGACTCGGGTTGAACATCGTTCACCGCTATTTGCAAATGCTCGGAGGAAAAATTAGATTGGAAAGTGCCCCTATGGAAGGAACCACTTTTTTTGTAGAAATTCAAATAGACGCTCATGGCTAGGATACTTTTGATCGAGGACAATGAAAACATCCGTGAAAACACGGCTGAAATCCTGGAATTGGCGGGCTATGACATGATCACGGCTGAAAATGGGAAAGTTGGTGTGGAGTTGGCTCAGAAGGAATCGATTGACCTAATCCTCTGCGACATCATGATGCCAGAGTTGGATGGTTTTGGCGTTCTGCACATTCTCAACAAAAACCCAAAAACCAGCAGCATTCCCTTTATCTTCCTGACCGCCAAGTCTGAAAAAAGTGATTTCCGTAGGGGAATGAACCTCGGAGCCGATGATTACCTGACAAAGCCTTTTGATGAAACCGAGTTAATGGACGCCATTGAGCTGAGACTGAAAAAATCAGCCAAAATCAAAGACAGCATTGAAAAATCCAAAACGCCCAGCTTGGAAAGCTTCATCGAAAGCACCAAAGAAAAAGTCAAGTTAGAAGATTTAATCACAGACCGTAACACGCGCCATTACAAAAAGCGCGAGACGATCTATCGTGAAGGTGAGTATCCGCATGCGCTGCATTACATAAAGAAAGGTAAGGTCAAATTGAGCCGAATCAGTGACTATGGAAAAGAGTTCATCACCTCCATCAGCAGTGATGGAGAATTCCTTGGCCATTTAGCCTTACTCGAGAATTCAAAGTACCAAGAGGAAGCTGTGACTATTGAAGACTCCGAAATTGTGTCCATCCCGGTAGATAAGTTTCGTGAACTTATCCATACCAACCGTGAGGTGGCCAACAACTTTATCAAACTATTGTCTAGGAACACATTGGACATGGAAGATCGCTTGCTGAAATTGGCATATGGTAATGTGCGTGAGCGAGTAGCCTATGTGTTAAATCACATCTATGAGAAGTACGGAAACGATAAGAATGACATAGGCATTTCCATCTCGCGCGAAGAATTGGCTGGATATACGGGCATTGCCACTGAATCCCTCATCCGCACGTTGAGCGATTTCAAATCAGAAGGCATCATTTCGAACGATGGTCGAAGCATTGTGGTGAAGGATCCAGCCAAGCTGAAGCGATTGAGTGAAGGAGGCGTAGTTTAGATCCGTTTCCACCCATCAGTAACATTTTGGGATTCACACCGTCAATGGCGCGTTGATGGAGTTTTGAACTCCTTCAATCTGGATTCTCAGACATTTACCTAATGATTCAATGGTCGTCATTCAAGTGGTTTGCCTTGGTGATCCTTATTGCCGGATGCGTGGATGCCATTGGTCAGTCAGCGGAGCTGAGAGGTTTGCTTATCGATGAAAATGGCGCTCCAATTCCGTTTGCAAACGTTTTTGTAATTAACACATCCAAGGGTTCCATTACGAATGAAAATGGGCAGTATCGTTTCCTGTTGGACCCAGGAAAACACAGCGTGCAATTCAGCTCACTCGGCTACGAAACAGTTGTGACGGAGCTCACCATCAAATCAAATGAGCGAAAAATCCAAAACGCAACCCTCAAAACAACCGTTACCTCGCTAGGAGAGGTGGAAATTGTAGCCAATACCCGTGACCGTGCCAAAGAAATCATGGAAGAAGTACGAACAAGGAGATCGGACTACCTATCCCATATCAAAACGTATTCCTGCGAAACATACCTTAGGGTAAGCGTTGATCGAAAACCATCCTACAAATTCAAGGGTGATTCCGCAGACCTTCCACTTACGGAAGTAGTGACATTCGACTCCATTCACTACGACACAGTATTCAAGCGTGTTCGATCAGACATGATCGAAGCCACGTCTACTCTATATGTAAAACCACTTGGAATTCACCGCGAAGTGGTACATGCCTATATACACCGAGAAAAGCGAAGGCCTCTAGAGCTTGGATATGTTGCGGAAACTGATTTCGGAATCGGCTATGACTTCACGGGCACAGATAATATGATCGAATTTCCCCTGGCCGCAGAAGACCCTAACATTTTGTTTACCGACAATTCGGTGCGTATCAACTTCTATGAAAACATGATAGATTGGCCGGCAGTGTGTCAAAAGCCGATCCTTTCACCGATTGCAGCCACATCTGCACTAAGCTATCGCTATGATTATGAAGGAGCTATCATCGAAAGTGAGAAGAAAATTTTCAAGATTAAAGTGACACCACTCTTCAAATCCGAGGCTTTATTCGAAGGACACATTTTCATTAGCGATAGTACATATGCACTTCACTCGGTCGACTTGAACGTGCTGCCCGCAGCACTCTTGCGCGGAAATGAACTTTCTATTCGCCAACGCTACGACTCAGTTGGTGTGGACGCATTTGCTCCAACCGATTTGAAGATCGATTACGAAATACCCATGGAGGATGAAATATTCTATGGCAGCGTTGCTGGATATTTCAAAAACTACGACCTCAACCCCCAATGGCCGGACTCGCTGGGAAAAATGGAGGTCAAAGCGTTTGACATTGGTGCCTTTGATAAGGACACGGCCTATTGGGTAAATTCTCGCCCAGAATTACTTGAAGCGTCTGAAATACGTTTTATTGATGAGAGCGACAGCCTTATGCTTTATTACGTGAGCGATGAGTATTACCATGAAATAGACTCCGCGTTTAACCGCATCAGCATTTGGACGCCTTTAATTGGCTATGGACATCGAAATCGCGCCAAGGGAACAGAGTTTTTTGTGATGGGAATTCTTGGTCAAATCACACCATTCGGACCAGGTGGCTACCGACATTCCCTGCCGATGCAGTTCGAAAAGGAATTTAAGGACAGCAAGGTGCTCGAGTTCGATATAATCCCAAGCTACGGACCTTACCACAAGGATTTCAAAATGTATGCAGGAGTTGGATACACCTATTATCCAAAGAAGTTTGTCAGAACCTACATTGACGGTGGTCATTACTATGATCGTATTAACCAATATGCCTCACTCGAGCAAATTCTCGCACGAAACAACTTTGCGGATGTAACGAGTATCGGCATTTCCCAGCAAATGGAAATTGTGAACGGACTTTATGGCGACTTAAGCTTTATCTATTCCGATCAGCGGCCCATTTCTTTCACTTCACACAGCGAATGGGAGCGACTCATATTCGGAGACTCTTTGGACGGACTTGACTTCGCTCGATACATCAAGAGCGAATTTCGACTGGACATCCAGTATCGAATTCGACAGAAATACTTCATCAAGGGCAACAAGAAAATCGTGGTAGGATCCGACTTTCCTGATTTGTTCTTCACTTATCGAAAAGGGGTTCCAAAACTGTTTAACAGCGAAGTCAATTTCGACTACATAGAAGGTGGGATCAAGCATGATTTGGAACTAAAGCGACTCGGAAAATCCAACTATAAAATCCTTGCAGGCACGTACTTGAACAAGGCTTCACTTCGTATTCTCGAATACAAATACTTCCGTGGTTCGGATGCCTATTTCTTCTCTGACCCTACTCGCTCCATGCAATTGCTTGGAGTTAAATTCAGCACACCCTATCCGTTTGTTCAAGCAAACTATGTTCATCACTTTGAAGGGGCGATATTGGGTAAAGTTCCAGGCCTTAGCCGACTAAAACTTCAGCTAGCGGCCGGAGCAGGCGCACTCTACATACAGCAGTCGAATTTTGCGCACATGGAACTTTTTGCAGGCCTGGAACGTGTTGTTCCCATATTCAAGGAACCCTTTCGATTTGGTGTTTACGCAGTCACTGCAGATAACTCCATCGGAACCGCTCAGTATACGTTCAAATTTGGAGCGGCCTATTTCAACACTTTCACCAACAAGTGGAGCTACTAAAATCGAATTAGGCGAACATCAAGTAACACAAGATGGTAATGACCGCGGCACTCAGCAGGTTCATCCAAAATCCGGCTTTGACCATTTCCTTTACAGTCACACTTCCGCTCGAATAGACAATGGCATTGGGAGGAGTAGAAATTGGCATCATGAATGCACAACTCGCAGCCATGGTGACAGGAACAGTTAATAGTAACGGGTTGACATCCGATTGTTCGGCAATTTCAAACACTACAGGTAGAAGAACTGTGACCAATGCCACGTTACTCATGAACTCCGTTAGAAATATTGATAAGAGCGTGAGCGCAATACACAGTGTTATTGGTCCTGTGTTAAACGACTCGTTCACCCAAATAGCTACGCTATCAATCACTCCAACTTTTTCGAGCCCTGCCGCCAAACATAGTCCGCCTCCAAAGAGAATTAGGATACCCCAAGGCAGCTTTTTGGTGCTCTCCCAGTGAATGATGAATTCATTCTCCTTCCAATTGACAGGAACCAAAAACATCAACAATCCACCCGCCATAGCTACGTTCGTATTGTTCAGCACTTGCGTTCCAATGGTCTCATTGATTGGGTTCAGAAATATCCAAGCAAAAACAGTAAGCGAAAAAACAACCAACACCAACTTTTCAGGCATTGAAATCGGTCCGAGTTCACGCCACTTGGCATCGAACAACTCTTTGACCCCTATGATGGATCTATTTGAAATGGGATAAACGAACGATGTCAATAGAAAATAACCAAGGAGTAAAATCAACGTGCCAACAGGCAAACCGATGGCAAGCCAAGTGCTGAAGGCAAAATCAATATTAAATCGATCGAAATAATAGCCTGCAAAAACAAGGTTAGGTGGAGTCCCGATAAGCGTTATTATTCCGCCAGTGTTTGCCGCATAAGCGATTCCCAGCATCAGCAACAACGAAAAGCGCTTGCTGAATGGAGTTTCCCCATCGTTTTCTTGAATCAATTGTATGATGGACAGACCTATCGGGAGCATCATGACTGCCGTGGCAGTATTGCTGATCCACATTGCTACGGATGCCGTGGCCAACATGAATCCCAGTATGATACCTTTCGGTTTAGTGCCTGTTACACGAACCATCCAAAAAGCAATTCGTTTATGCAGTTGGCGCTCTTCCATGGCCAATGCGATGAGAAACCCTCCTAAGAATAAAAAGACAATAGGACTAGCATATGGAGCAAATGTGTCCTTCACGCTCATCACCCCGAGTGCAGGAAAAAAGACCATTGGCAATAATGCAGTGACATAAATTGGAAACACTTCGAATACCCACCAAGCAATCATCCAGGCGGCAAGACCAACCACTGCGGATCGCGATTGCTCATCAAAAACATCCAACCAGCTAATTAAAATGAACAGCAGGGGCCCGATGAAATAGGAAAGCTTCTTAAGCGTCACAAGCGTGTTCTGATAAGTGCGCTAATCTATCGTATTAGGGTTAATTCCCCTGTAATCTCTTTGACTTGCGAAGAATAATCAAAGTAAATTATATTGTAGATGTACGATCCTGTGGGGGCATAGGATCCATCCTTGAGTTTGCCATTCCAAGCAAAATCAGAATCGGATGAATCAAAGATCACCGTTCCCCAACGATCCCAAACCACCATCTCAAATCGAGCCAGCTTCAAATCGGTATATATCTTCCAAAAATCGTTGTCACCATCTCCATTTGGAGTAAACGCTGAAGGAATGTAAAACGATTGAATATCCGAAACAACCAACTCCTGCACTTGACGGTCCACGCAGCCAAACTCATTCATCACGTTCAACCCGACCTGAAATATCCCTGCGTTTTTGAATATATGATGTGCATCCCATTCTAAGGATATAATGGTATCATTAACCACCCAGCGCTGGGATGTAGATCCTACAGTCAAATTCTCAAATGACACTTCTGCACCCGCTCTGATGTCAGATTCGGATACAACTAAATAGGACGCTTCAGGTGATGGAAACACAACAATCGGACTCTCTGACTGTTTAACTGAACTGCAACCATCATCTGTTATGACAGCAAGCCTGACGTTGTGCGTCAAGGGAGTTAGTGATTCGTTGATAAGGGTAACTTCTGTAATCTGATCAGTTGAGATCAATTGATCATCTACATACCAAGCATAGCGTAAACTATGTTCAGAAAATGTGCTCTGACTTAGCAATTGTCCTTTCAATGGTGAGCATCCGCTGTCAGGAATAATCACCAATCCTGCTTCAGGCGATGGAGAGATTTGGATGGCACGGGTAATTGTGTCGCTGCATCCCTGATCAGATGTAGCTATATATTCAACTTCATATTTGCCCGGCTCAGTGAAAACATTCTCAAAACTGCTTGAATCAGAATAATAGGCTCCATCTAAAAACCACCTGTATTTAACAATCCCACCTACTCCAATAGTGCTCGCATCGTTTAGAATTGTCGGCTGATTAGTGCATCCTTTGTTTCCATCAATTTCAGCAATTGGTTGAGGATAAATAGCTTGCTGGAATATCAAACTATCTGCACAACCATAGTTACTCACAACCAAAAGTGTAACAAAGATTGTGTCGTCATCAGAGGGTAACAACACCGCATCCTGAGTATTAAATTCTTCCTCATCTAATTTCCAATTCCAAGAAATAATATCATCCCCTCCTGGAGTGGATTGAAGGATTTGACTATTATCAATGAACTCAACCGGTTTCCCCTCACAACTACCTTCTTTAATCAAAATGGAGGCAACCGGAGCCGGATAAATTCGCTTTGCTCTAATCAAAGAATCCTTGCACCCAAATTCCGTCTCAACATATAGCTCTACCGCATATAGACCCGCACTTGTGTAATCGTATGTGGCAGACGAAAGAATGGATGTGCCTCCATCACCAAATTTCCAATGGTACTTTATAATCGAACCACTTTGTGAGGTGCTCAATTGATTGAATTCAATATCCTCATTCTCACAGCTAGAGTTTGACACAAACTGTGCGACTGGAAGGTAATAAACGCTAAAAGACTTTAGAGCTGTGTCTGAACACCCGCCATCACTGGTAACAACCAACTGAGCCGAGTGAGTTCCAGGACTATTCATGATCACCGAAGGATTCTGAACACCCGTTGGTGAGGCACCCGAATAGGTCCAATTCCAGGAAAGGATGTTTCCAGAAACGACTTTCGATGAGTCAATAAATTGAGTCTCGTCCTTGAAGCAATTGTCTGAGACAAAAAAATCAGCCTTTGGATTAGGATAAACTTCTGTTTGGTTAATGGTAGTGTCTGAACACCCATTCTCATCGATCACAATCATTCTAACATCATACTGACCATGTGTAGAATAGATGAATGAAACCGTATCTCCATTTGCATCTGAAAATCCATCATTATTAAAATCCCATTCTACAGATGAAATAGCCGTGTTACTCTGTGTCACATTGGTGGCGACCACAGGTCGCTCATCACACGCAATATCCACATTGGCCACCGCCACCGGATTCGGATTAACTTTTACTGTGTCCACCAGCGTTGCAACGCAACCACCTTCGTTCTTTACCGAAAGCACTACTTGGTATGCTCCGGCAAGGGAGTATGTATGCGTGGGATTTTGTAAAGTTGAACTGGTCGTCCCGTCTCCAAAATTCCAGTCCCAGCTTTGAATCGATCCAATCTGCTGATTCGTGGAGTCTGCAAAAACGGTTGGCAAAGTATGGCAAGGTTCATTAAAGCTGAAGGAAACATCGGGTAAATCATAAACCGTGATTTGGTGCTGAGCCGTATCTGAACACCCGTTTAGGTCAAAGGCAATCAAACTTACGGTATAGAGTCCCGGGCTTGAATACTGGTGTACAGGATTGGTGTCGATGGCGGTAACCCCATCACCAAAATCCCAATAAAATGAATCGATATTGCTTAGTGCGTTGATCGATGAACATAAGGAGGTGTCAACTAACGTGAATTTTGCAGTGTCATTGAAGCACAAGTCGGAGGATTGAATTCTAAAATCAACGTACAGTTCATGGTTGAAGTTCCAATAGCGAGTCGATTGCTGGCTGAAATTGTAAAAGCCAAACAAACCGGGTTCAAAGCAGCCGTTGAGGTCAAAAACCGTGTCGCCATCAATCATGATCAGCGCACGAGTAGGTGTGTAGAGCAACTCAAAATCATAGGTCTGATTTTGAATCCAGCCTTTTCCTGAACCAAATTGCGATTGAAGCACTGAAAATTTTGATGAGTTCGTGTGCTCCCAAAAGCTTGGAAACACATCTGGTAGTGTTCTTTGAAAAGTACCATCTACCCTGTTCAATGAAAGTCCTTCGGCTGCAGAGTATCCTGTCCAGGTTTGAGCCGATTTCTTCCAATCAAAAAGATAGTATTCATGATTCATGGAACTCGTCCCCGACCAGGCATAATCGTAAGTCTCTTTGAATCCAAAAACAAATCCAAGGAAATCATCATCACTGTCTTCGCTTCTGAACGAACCTGTAACCCTAACATTAATCAACGTATCAGGACCGACATACATTTTAGGAAAGTTGGTGTTGCAAAGCGAATTGACCTCTGACCCGTTGTTTAGAATTGACCACTCTGCCGTGCAGCCAGACCCGCCTGTGGAGTCACCTGTTGGTGACCAATCGTTGAAGTCAACCGATTGTAAACACTGCGCATACGTTTTTGGAGCAAAAAAATACCCGATTAAAGCAAATAGTAGTAGTTGTAGCCCTTTCGTTTGCACCTGTTTATACCAATCCAATCAAATATAATAGGATCACCTGATAAACAACGATTTATAATAGTGATGGTTGTCATTGATTCGTGGATTTTTATCCACTATTCAAAACACAAAAAAGCCCCGCAACCATGATATGTTCGGCAACGGGGCTTTGTTTCTAAAAGCACTTGACTCAGTGAGCCGCTAAAAACTCAGCCACTCCTTCATGAGTTGCGTTCATTCCTTCAGCTCCTTTGCTCCAGTTTGCGGGACAAACCTCCCCATTCTCTTCATTGAATTGGAGCGCATCCACCATTCGAATCGCCTCTTCTACGTTTCTTCCTAATGGAAGGTCGTTCACGGTGATGGCGCACAACCTTCCTTGTCAATAAACAAGCCTCTGTAAGCGATGAGCTCGCCCTTCTGCCGCAAACATACCATCTTCATCATAGAAGAAATCTCCGGCCAACACATCATAGTTGTGAGAAATGGTCTTGTTTGTGTCCGCAACAATAGGGTAAGTAATTCCCTTAATTCCTCCATGGTTTTTATCCATTTGCAACCATCCCCAATGACTTTGCTCTGTGTCCGTTGATGCTGCGATCAATTGAACTCCGCGCGCCTCACAGTCAGCAAGTCTTGCATGAAATGCGTGCAGTTCAGTTGGACACACAAACGTGAAATCTTTTGGATAGAAGAACAGTATCACATACTTACCTCTGAATTGTTCGAGCGTAAAATCACCAACAATATCTTTTCCATTTACCACTGCGCTTGCGCTGAATCCAGGAGCGCTTTTTCCTACTAATACCGCCATTTATACTAAGGTTTTATAATTTAACTTAAACGGCCGCAAAGGTAGCATTGCACACCTCAAAGCCAAAGGATTAAGAAAGGATAACAGAAGTGTAATGAAGGCTACAATCCGTGTTTATCGAGCAGATAAACCAAGGCGGCAATCGATGCGGTTCCAAGCTCAAGTTCACGCTTATTGACTTGATCGAACGTGTCATTAGCGCTGTGATGATGGTCAAAGTATCGCTGACTATCCGGAACAAAACCAATCAACACGTTATCCTCCGTCTGAAGCGGTTTGATGTCTGCTCCGCTGCCACCTTCCTCCAATTGGTGTAATCCATATTTCTCCAGGATCGGTTTCCAATTGATGATGCGCTGAACGTGCTTTTCATTTCCTTCTACATGAAAACCGCGTGGCGTGAATCCACCTCGATCTGATTCGATGGCCGCTATATGTGTTAAACCAGAGTTCTTGGCTTCTTCACCATACTTCTTGGCCCCTCGCAATCCATTCTCCTCATTCATGAAAAACACCACGCGAATGGTGTGTTTCGGCTGATAGTTCATTTTCTTCAAAAGTTCGATGGCTGCGAGTGACTGCATCACACCTGCTCCGTCATCATGAGCTCCATGACCGACATCCCAACTGTCCAAGTGACCTCCAAGTAGAATGATTTTGTCCGGATGTTCAGTGCCTTTTATTTCGCCAATCACGTTGTAGCTCTGCTTGTCTGGCAAGGTTTGACAACTCTGTTTCCAAAAAATTTCAACTTTCTCTCCCTTTTCCAAAAGCGTACTCAGCATCTGTGCATTACTCGTGCTGATTGCGGCAGCGGGTATGGAGTCAATGGCACCGTCATAGGTCATGGATCCGGTATGTGGAAAATCATCAATCCTTGTACTCAGAGATCGGACAATCGCACCAACTGCTCCATATTTTGCTGCTTCCACCGCCCCTCCCCATCGATGTTTTACACAATGTCCATAGCTATGAAAGGTATAAAGGTTCGTGTCCGCCATTTTTTCATTAAAGAATACGATCTTGCCTTTGACACCATCTTCTCCTAATTCGGCCAGTTCATTCCAGCTCTGAACCTCAACTATTCGTGCATTTAACATGTCTCCGGGCGTGTTCACTGATCCGCCAAGCGCAATGATCTGAAGTGACCCTTTTTCTCCATTGGATGACTTATAAAATGCAATTTCAGGTTCGCCACGCACCCAGTGTGGAACCATCACCGATTGTTTTGTAGTGGTCAAACCGATACCCTGCATTAGCTGCACACTGTATTCTATGGCTTGGTCCGCTTGGGGAGAACCGCTCAATCGATGTCCAATGTCAAGACAAAGACTTCCAAGCCACGGGTAAACGCTGCTTTCGGTCAACGACTTCTTAAACAGTTCATCTATGAACTTCTGATCATCTAAAACATCGATACCCTTTTTGTCCTGAGCAAGGCTATGAATAGAGATCAGATAAACGAGGGCAGCCGAGAAAAAACCAAGATACTTCACCAACTCAGTGCTTCACAATCTTTCGGCAAGTTAATTGTCCTCCTGCTGATAAGATCAAGTTATACACTCCTGAAGGCAATGACGCTGTATTGACAAGATATCCATCGGTTTGGGTTTCGGACGAAGTCACCAATTGTCCTTTCAGATCATAAAGCTGTGCCGATTCAATATGAATATCAGAGTCTATGTACAATTTGTCTGCTACAGGATTAGGATAAATTGAAAATCGAGATTCCAGCTCTGCAACCGACAATAAATCCAGGGTCACTGTCTTCTTATCTGAACCATAATTATTGAATGCGTAGAGTGTCACGTCAAAAATCCATTGCGAGTCATAGTTGTGGCATGGTGTATCAACACTCTCTGTAACACCATCACCAAAACTCCAGGTCACATTATTGGCATGCTTGGATGTATTGGTAAAACAACGTTCAGTTACGGATGAGAAACTTATATCAAAATCTGCAATTGGAAGTGAACAAGAATCATAAGATATCACCGCTGCATTAGAGGTATCGCTAAAGTCATTGGTGTCGAATACGATGCATCGATAGTTGATCGTCTTTGGAGCTATCACGCTATTTCCACAAAGCTCAAGTGTGTCAAAACCCTCACCTGAAAAGTTGATGTCCGCAAACCCTGAGCCTTGATCCGCCTGCCATGTGTACACATAGGAAGCTGAGCTGATTCCAACAGCTTTTACGATCAGATTTATGCATGTATCTGCGCACACCATTTGACTAACCGGATTCTTGGTTATAACAGGTTGCGCATGCGAACTGATTACCGCACCAATAAAAAGAAACGAGAGTAATAGTTTGTTCATAGTGTTGATCGAAAGGTTGTAAAAGTAATACGTAGACGATAGCTGAATATAAGCGTCAGGCGCTTTTCGGTTTATACCATTATTCGACAGATAAAACACTGATTAGAACGGTCGAATAGTTTAAATCAATGAAAAGCACGGCTAGCTTAACTTGCTTTATATCTGATCTTTATCCGACATCAAACACTTGCTATCGACAGTAAGTGTATATCCACCGAATCGGGCATCACAGCCATCATTCCTTTGTCTCATCGTTCATCAAAACAATGTCTAAACGAGTCAACAGAAGTAATATAAGAAACGCAAGAGGCGAACGAATAAAAGGACGGAACGGACAAAGCGAGATGTACACAATCAATAAAATCAACTATTAAAATTTGAAATCATGAACGCGCTAAAAAACAGAGTACAACTTATCGGACACCTTGGAAAAGATCCTGAAACTATCACATTTGACAACAACCGCAAGTTGTCAAAGTTCAGCATCGCAACCAACGAAACCTACTACAACGCAAAGGGCGAAAAAGTGGAAGAAACACAATGGCATAACGTAGTAATCTGGGGTAAACTGGCCGAGATTTCTGAGAAGTATCTAAAGAAGGGAATGGAAATCTGCTTAGAGGGCAAGCTGGTCAACAGAAGCTACGAAAACAAGGAAGGAGACAAACGCTACGTCACCGAAATTGTGGTGAATGAATTCGTCATGCTCGGAAAGAAGGAGGCTGCTTAATTTAAATCTGCCACCATAGGAAGGGACATTTTCATTGAAAGTGTCCCTTTTCTTTTTATCCGCGATCCGGATTATCCATGCTCACTTTAAGTCGTCTTCCATTAAACCGAAGCCCTTCAAAAGAATTTGCAAACCCGCCCGACTTCGAGCGATCCACGTCAATGAGCGAATGCTTACCAAACATTTGAATTTTTCCGATGAAACGGCTTCTAACCCCAGAAGCATCACAAATGATTTTCAGAACATCAGATTTTTGTAGTTCATCATCCTTTCCAATGCTAACGTAAAATCGATCCATGTTTTCTTCATGGCTTTGGGCTTGCCTTCCTGCATCTCTTTCTATTCCACGTTCTCTATCCCTTCCGCGATCTCTTCCTCTATCATTGCCGCGATCATTGCGATCACCCCTTTCCCTTCGATTTTTGCCGCGGTCACCAGCATCATTAGTTTGCTTGCGTTTATCGGATGCACTAACGTTTAAGTCGCCCTTGTCCTCTTTTTTCAAATTGGTCATCGCTTGCGTGAACATCTTGGCGATGATTTCTTCAGCTGTAAGCTTTTCCAGCTGAGCATAGAATGAGCTAGCCCAAACACGAGCATCTTCTGATTCTTCAATGGACAGCAAATCATCCAACTTTGATTGAAGTGCGCTAAAGATCACCTCTTCTGCACTCGGAACCATCGCCCGCTTGAACTTGATTCCAAGTTGCCTTTCTAGTTCAAAAATTCTACGCTGCTCTGATGGTGTAATCAGGGAAAGAGCAATTCCTGTTTTACCAGCTCGACCAGTTCGACCACTTCTGTGGGTGTAAAACGCCAAATCATCTGGCAAGTCAAAGTGAATAACATGAGTGAGGTTATCTACATCTATACCCCGAGCTGCGACATCGGTTGAAGCGAGAATCTTGACACTCTTTGCCTTGAATTTGCGCATAACCGTATTGCGCTGCTGCTGCGACATATCACCATGCAAAGCTTCCACCGGATAGCCTTGTTCTGCCAAGGCGGTAGCCAGCGATTGTGTTGCCAATTTGGTGCGACAAAAAATCAGGCAGTACATATCTCCTTCAGCATCTATGATTCTCGCCAATGCTGCCCTTTTGTCGCGCCCCTTAACAATCGCAAAGCGGTGCTCAATGTTCGTGTTTACTTTTTCTTCATGGCGTACATTGACTTCGGCTGGATTTGACATGTATTTGTTCACGATGCGTCTGATCTCATCAGGCATTGTTGCCGAAAACAACCACGTGTTTTTATCGGATTGCGTAAAGGACAGAATCGTGTCAATGTCATCCTTGAAGCCCATGTTCAACATCTCATCGGCTTCATCAAGCACCACGTACTTAACATTGCTCAGATTCAATACCTTTCGATTCATAAGGTCAATTAACCTGCCTGGGGTGGCAACCAAAATCTTTGGCTGGTTGCGCTTCAAATCCTTGATTTGATTTGTGATAGCTGTACCTCCATAAACCACGTCAACCGACAAACCTGACATGTACTTGGAAAAGTCTGACAACGACTTGGCAATTTGTTGCGCTAATTCACGCGTTGGACTCAAGATCACGGCTTGGATGGCACGCTGAGTTGGATCAATTTGATCGATCAACGGAAGGCCAAACGCTGCTGTTTTTCCTGTTCCTGTTTGAGCTAGTCCCAAAAAATCTGTGGCTGATTCCAACAAAACCGGAATAGCTTTTTGCTGAATTTCTGTTGGGATTGTAATACCTAATTCTGTTAATGCCTTCACGACTGGCTCACTAAGGCCAAGAGATTCAAATGTTTGCAATGTGCTATGGGATTTGCCGATGAGTATTGATTGGCGGTGCAAAGGTACTCGGAATCAGCAGCGAACGTTTGATTATTCATAAGTTTCGACTTTGTAGGCCCTGTTTACCAATCAATGATGCTTTATTTACGACCACAATGAGCATTATCAAGCACATAATTGACACACCGCTCGGTTGGATGATGGTGGAGGGGAGTGTAGAATTCATCCAAAAGACATATTGGATTGAGGAGGATGACATTGTGGTTGGTCAGGGAACAAGCCAAGCCAAATGGAAGACAGCCCTTGAGGAACAATGTAATCGCTATTTCGAAGGACGACAAAAGGAGTTTAACCTGCCCCTTAAGGCGGAAGGGACAGCCTTTCAAGAATCAGTTTGGAAACGATTACGCGAAATTCCATCTGGAACCACCATCACCTATTCTCAACTTGGTGGCATTGAGAAAAGTAGAGCTATTGGAAGCGCTGTTGGTGCCAATCCTATTCTATTGTTTATTCCATGTCACAGGGTAATTGGATCTGATGGAATGCTTCACGGATATGCTGCAGGTCTTGAAAGAAAAGAAGCGTTATTAAAAATAGAAGGGGCTATTCAAAACCAGCAGCTTCGGCTGTTTTAATTGATCGCATCCCGTCCTGACACAATCGCGGTTGACTCTTTTTTTTGGTTGTACACATAACCCATCAACATGGCCATTCGATGCATTCTAGAGCTTACATTCCAAATCTGTTCCAGCGATTCGGCCAGTACCCCTCGATCAAAAAACTGCACGTATTTATGGTATATTTTAGAGTCTTCTTTAATATCGGGTCGCTTTCCAAGGAATTTATCTAAGTATAGATATGCGACATACTTTTCTGGATAGTCCGCAATGTCCGTTCTAACATATCGATACGGCCTAAACGCGAAATTAATTCGAGCGTCAATGTCCTTGGAGTCTCTTTCAACGGGAGGATAAACCCGAGGAACGGAAATGATACCCTTTTTTTGGGATTTGGTTCGCGGCACTATTCGAGTTCTCAATTCATTCTTTTCTGCCGAACCAGCATCTTCAAAAAGGAGTTCAAATACACGCCAAGGTCCCATATAAAGCTGCCCTGTTTCAATATCCTGAACGGAACGAATCATTATGCTGGCGCAATAGCCAGGGCTCCCGAATGTCAAGTCTACTCCACTTTTGTTTAGAAACCAATGACCAAACTTCTTTTGAGGTTTCGAGCAAGAAGTAAATGGATCGTGATGCGTTTGATCATGCGTAGTGAGATAAAACTCAAGCTCCATGAATTCGAAAGTTCCGGCAAATGAAGTAATCACGTAACCCTCCATTAAATCTCTGGCGATTGTTTCAAAAGCATCTGACATATCCGCAGATATATCAAACTCTCTTAACGAAACAGGCAGACTCATTTTCAGGTTTAGGTTAGGACTTTAAATGTGGGAAATGATGATTGAAACACCCTGTTTTGAGCTTTAAATTAGCTTACCGCACACTCAGAATAAATAAAGGCACTTATTTGATCGACCAAATGAAATTTGGTAAAGACAACATTTATTAAAGCGATTAAGATTGTTTAATGATTGCCCTCTTTCGACAAAGCTATATTTGCGCAAACGCAAACCATGAAGGTTGTCATTTTCGCGGGAGGTAAAGGAACCCGCATCAGCGAAGAGTCTCATTTAAAACCGAAGCCCATGATCGAGGTTGGCGGTAAACCAATTCTATGGCATATCATGAAAATGTATGCTGCTTATGGTCACAACGAATTCATTATTTGTTGCGGTTATAAAGGATATGTGATCAAGGAGTATTTCTATCACTATTTTCTACATAACTCGGATTTAAGCATAGATCTAAGTAATAATGAGATGACCATTCACAACAGCTCTTCTGAGAAGTTTAAAGTCACCTTGGTGGATACCGGATTGGAGACCATGACCGCAGGCCGTTTGAAAAGGGTTAAGCATTATGTTGGCAAAGAGCGCTTTATGCTGACGTATGGGGATGGTGTTTGTGACATCGACATGGATCATCAGCTTGCATATCACGAGGAAAAAGGTAAAACCTGCACCATGACCATTGTGCAACCGGGAAGTCGTTTCGGAATGATTGCTTTGGACGATAATAATATCGTAAAGGAATTCGCTGAAAAACCAAAAGACGATGGGACTTGGATCAACGGAGGATTCTTCATCTGCGAGCCTGAAACATTCAATTACTTACCAGAAAACGCTGATGACATAATGTGGGAACGACACCCACTTGAAAAATTGACCGAAGCCGGTCAACTCGCGGCATATCGCCATGAAGGTTTTTGGAAATGCATGGACACGCTTCGAGACAATCAGGACTTAAATTCCATGTGGGAGGAAGACCCAAAGTGGAAAAACTGGTAATTCCTTATAGCGTTGCCGAATATGCTCAAAGATAGTTTCAACGGAAAACGAGTTTTCCTAACAGGTCACACGGGGTTTAAAGGAGCGTGGCTCACTTTGATTCTCCGTAAGCTCGGAGCTACGGTCAAGGGTTTCTCTCTCGAACCACAGTCTGATCATGACCTTTATGTTCAGATCAACGGTGACGGCCAATGTGAATCGGTTATTGCTGATATACGTGATCGAGAACGGGTCAAGAAGGAATTACTCGACTTTGAACCCGATTTTGTATTCCACATGGCAGCTCAGGCTTTAGTACTCGACTCTTATGAGTTTCCGGTTGAGACGTATGACACCAATGTCATGGGAACCATCCATGTGTTGGATGCACTTCGATATTTAAATAAGCCGTGTGCTTCGGTTATGATCACGACAGATAAGGTTTATGAAAACATGGAGACGCTCGCACCTTATCCTGAAACAGCTCGATTCGGAGGTTTTGATCCATACAGTAACTCAAAGGCCTGCGCTGAGTTGGCTATTAGCTCCTATAGAAATTCCTTTCTAAACCCAAACAAGTACGATCAACACCATCAGGCTATTGCAGCTGCTCGAAGTGGAAATGTGATAGGTGGCGGAGACTGGAGCGGAAATCGATTGGTTCCTGATATTGCTCGTGCGCTCATCATAGGAGAACCAGTGGTTATTAGAAATCCGCAATCCGTTCGACCATGGCAACATGTCCTGGATCCTTTGAACGGTTATTTAACGCTAGCAGCTCATCTAGCCAAAGATCCAATCAAATATGCCACTGGATATAATTTTGGTCCTGAACCAGAGGATGAACGCACTGTACTAGACATGGTCGAGTTAGCCATTGAAAACTGGGGCGAAGGCAGTTTCACGACTCCCGAAATCGTCAACAAACCGCACGAAGCCGGCTTATTGAAACTAGCAATAGACAAAGTAAAATCTGAGTTGGGTTGGACTCCGAGATTCAATTCAGCAGAAGCTGTGCAATGGACCATGGACTGGTATCGCGATGGACGTGACAACGCATTGGAATACACTTCAAAACAAATCGATTCATTCTTTGGACTATGAAGTCATTCGAAGAATTAGCCATTCCAGGAGTATTTGCGATTGACTTGTTTCATGCTGGCGATGATCGCGGTATGTTCGTAAAGCCATACCACAAACGAACCATGGAAGAGCATGGATTGGCGAGTGATTTTCAGGAAAGCTTCTACTCCACCAACAAACGCGGTGTGATTCGTGGCATGCACTTCCAGCGACCACCATTCGATCACGCCAAAATCGTTTATTGCACATCAGGGAAACTTCTGGATGTTATCCTTGATATTAGACTGAAAAGCCCAACTTATGGACAGTGCGCCACCATAGAACTCAGTGGCAATAATTTTAAAGCGGCTTATCTGCCAGTCGGAGTTGCCCACGGGTTTTGTGTTTTGGAAGATGATACCACCATGGTATACTTGACAAGTACCATGCACGCACCACAAGCCGATGATGGAGTTCGGTTCGACTCTTTTGGATTTGAATGGCCAATTCATAATGGTATCCACAGCGATCGTGATTTACAATTTAAGCCCTTATCTGATCTGGAAACTCCGTTTATCTACCATGAATAAACTAACCCATGGTTTCTTGGCCTTATTGTTTGCATGCACTTCGATCGCTACGAAGGCAGAGCAAACTCCAATTCTTTCAAACGAAGCTGAAATTTCACTGCTAACATGCAGCCCAGGAGAAGAGCTCTATTCTTTATTCGGGCACAGTGCCATGAGAGTGCGTGACCCACAACTTGGTATCGATGTGGTCTTTAATTACGGAACGTTTTCATTCGATGAAGACTTCTACTTCAACTTTACCATGGGAAGACTCAATTACCGGTTATCAGCCTACCCAATGGCGAATTTTATGGTTGAATACCAGGTGGATAAGCGTGGGGTGATTGAACAAACCCTGAACCTGGATTCAGTTCAAAAGCAGGGCGTATTGAATTTTCTCAATTGGAATCTTCAGCCTGAAAACCGATACTATCTATATGACTTCTTCTACGATAATTGCTCATCTGTATTGCGTGATGTGCTTGACACCGCATTGAATCACAAGGTTCAGTGGGCAGATTTAACAGAGAATAATCACCCTTCCTATCGCAACATCATCGATCGATACTTGATCTATCATCCTTGGGGAGATTTTGGCATTGATTTAGGTCTCGGGTTACCTTGTGATAAACAGCCAAACCATCTGGAGTATATGTTCTTGCCCGATAAACTATTGGAAGCCTACGATCATGCCACATTGGATGGAAAACCACTTGTATCACAAAAGCGTGAATTGTTGCAAGCTCACGGCCTCAAAGCATCTTGGTCGATCTTCAATCCGGTACCGCTCTTTTGGTTGCTTTTTGGAATCATTGCGGTTGTCAGTTCAATTGGCATCAGAAAAAACAAGCTATTCATTGGAGTCGATGCGCTTATCCTCTTCGTTTATGGGATTGTGGGAGCGCTCATCTTTTTCCTTTGGTTCATCTCTGATCATAACGCTACACATGGTAACCTCAACATCCTTTGGGCTTGGCCAACACATCTCTTTGCGCTGTTTATGCTTTGGCACAAGGCATTTCGAGGTTGGTACTTCAGACTGTTTGGAATTGTAGCTCTAATCACCTTATTAGCCTTTCCATTCTTACCTCAAGATTTGCATGTGGCAACGATTCCGTTGATTCTTGTGGTTATGGTCCGATCATTTACTCATTGGAAACTTTCATGAACGCATTGATCCTTGGAGCATCCGGTTTAGTAGGTGGAAATTGCTTGAAGTATTTCCAAACGCAAGGATTAAATTGCTTGGGCACACACTTTTCTTTTGCCACAGACGAAACAGTGTTCTATAACACCCTCGACCCAAGCGACCCAACCAATGCGGACGTCTCTACATTTAATCCGGAAGTAATTGTCCATTGTGGTGCACTGACTTGGGTTGACTACTGCGAGGAGCACCCTGACGAAAGTTATGAAAAGACGGTAGTTTCAACACAGAATGCCGTTAAGTTGGCAAAACAATTCGATGCCAAGTTGGTTTATCTTAGCACTGACTACGTGTTTGATGGTAAGAAGGGCTTTTATCGCGAGGACGATGAAGTCAATCCACTAGGCGTTTACGCCAAACACAAGCTGGAAGCAGAAAGGCTTGTTCAGGCTGAGCTTAAAGAATATTTGATTTGCCGAATCACCAACGTTTATGGTGATGAAATTCGAGGCAAGAATTTCATAGCTCGATTGAGTGAAAACATGAGCAAGGGCGAACCTATGGAATTGAGACTTCCCGTTGATCAATATGCTACTCCAGTGAACGCAGCGGATGTGGCCAGAGCTATTTACGAATTGCTTGTTGGAATGAAGGTTGGGGTCTATCACTTTGCCAGCACCGACTACTTAAATCGCACCCAACTTGCAGAGCGCGTCATGAACTACTTCGGACACGATGGTGTTTCGTTAATTCCTGTTAGGACCGAGCAGCTTAATCAACCCGCTGCACGTCCTTTGGCAGGCGGTATGAGCGCAGAGAAATTCAATCAAGAATTTCCGCACTTTCGCTGGACCAACGTGGATGATTATTTAATTGAATTGAAGAGCCGATTTTCAAAATGAGTGAGACCAAAGAAATGATTCGTGTACCCTATGGAATGACGGTTCACGGTGAAGAGGAAATTGCAGCAGTTGTGAACGTTTTACGTACCAGCACCCAAATGGGGAAGCATGTGCGCGAAATGGAAGACCGCGTTGCTGCGTTGTACGATAAGCCTTACGGTATTATGCTGAACAGTGGTTCATCTGCCAATTATCTTGGAGTTGAATTGATGAACCTTCCAGAAGGTTCCGAGGTAATTACACCAGCATTGACATTTTCAACTACGGTAGCTCCACAAGTGAGAAGCAAATTGGTTCCGTCATTTATTGATGTGGAAGAGGGTACATACAACCTAGACGCCAGCAAAGTGGAGGAAATGATTACTCCAAAAACTAAGGCAATGATGATTCCAAATCTGATTGGCAACATGCCTGACTGGCCAAAACTTCGCGAAATAGCCGACAAGCATAATTTGGTTTTGTTTGAAGATTCGGCAGATACGCTGGGCGGAACAATAAACGGAAAAAGTACGGGTGCCTACACAGATATGAGCATCACAAGCTTCTACGGCTCGCATGTGATCAACTGTGCAGGCAATGGAGGAATGCTTTGCGTAAGAAAACCGGAACATTTCGAGCGTGGGAAATTATTGCGCTCATGGGGGCGTTCCTCATCTCTATTCATTGAATCTGAAGCCATCGAAAACCGATTCAATGTGGAAGTGGATGGAATTCCGTATGATTCAAAATTCATTTTCGCTGAACCGGGTTACAATTTGGAACCATCAGAAATGGGCGCTGCCTTTGGATTGGTTCAACTCGACAAACTAGATCACAACATCAGCGAGCGCGAAAGAAACTTTAAAGAAATGTCTGAATTTTTCCGTCAATGGGAACATTGGTTTGTTCTTCCAAAGCAACTACCAAATAGCCGGACAGGTTGGTTAGCTATGGCTCTCACGATTCGTGATAGTGCGCCCTTCAAACGGTCGGAAATGCAGATTTTCTTGGAAAAGCGAAACATTCAAACCCGAACGGTTTTCACAGGAAACATCCTACGCCAGCCAGGCTTCAAAAATGTAATCCATAAGGCATCAGCGGCTGGCTACCCTGAGGCCGACAAGGTGATGAGAGGCGGAATGCTTTTGGCCTGTCACCACGGATTGACAAGACCGATGATCGATCATGTGAAGGAACAAGTCAGTGAATTTTTGAACAAGTTCTAATTGCCGGACACGCCTTTATGTGTCAGCTCAACAGGGATGCGTAAGTCGTCTTGAAGAACGAGTGCGAAGTCTTCAACACTCTCGTTCTCACCATCATGATACCATACAACTTGTGTGCTTTTACCGGTTTCAATGAGGTTTCTAAATTCCTTGAAAAGCATATAAAGACACTTGCTAGATATGGAGTTAAAGTAGTCCATGTCTACCGTAATCTTCACCACCGATGGCTCAGAGTCGCGAAAGCCACCTACCTTTTCGATCAGCATATTGTAAAAAGCAAGGGCATTTTCAGGAAGGGAAACCCCTTTGAGTTCCGCTTCCCCGGATGAATAATCAAAACGAACCGAAGGGGTTCGATCGCTTTGTTCAACAAAAAATGTATCTATATGTGTCCGTTTGCTATCCATCAATTCCAAGAATGCAAACATAGCTCAAATCCTAACCATACAATATGATATCATACTGTTTGCTATGTTCAGAAGAAATAGGTTCTTTGAATTTATATCTCATGCATTGTGAGTCTTCTAGAGCACCCAGTCTTTATCATGTTGGTGATTGCCTTAACCGCAATCACTATTACATTGATACTCAAGCGATTTGGAAGAATATCCTTAGAGGGAATTGAATTCTATTCCTCCCTTGCTGCATCGGTCAATAAAATCCGAATTCTAAGCATCCTAAGTGCCCTTCTTATCCCGCTCATTGGGTATATCGAGACCGAATTCCTTCATCTATACACACTTGATTGGTATTTGATGGGAGGTGTGGTTGCATCTTCCTTGTTCACACTAATCTATTCGTTCAATCCAAGAATCACAATTGCACGGGCAAGATTAGCGCCAATTGCTTCGTACTCGGTCGTTTACAGTCTAATGGTTCTCATGGCATTTGATGCTGATTTGCCTCATACGCTTGCCATTGAAACTGCATTAATCATATTATTCTCAAAAGTCATTCATAATTCAACCCGTGAAAACGCATTCTTTCTCGTTTGGTCCTTCGCTCTCAACGCTGCCATGATTTTTGCAAATGACAGCATCCCTTCCGAAAACCTTGCCCTATATATTTCAACAGCTACTCAATGCGCATTGGTTTTGGTCGGACTATTGCTGGCAGAAGGGGCAGGTCTAAATCAGCTTTCATTCTCAAACAAGGTTCTAGAAAATTCCGGACTGATCATCATGGTCAGAGAGCCTAGTGGTCGCGTAGTATATTCGAATAAAAGCGCTCAAACGATACTCGGAGTGAAGGACAATGCGCTTCTTGGAGAAGGCTGGTGGAACCACATCAATGCGACACCCGAGCACAGGAAAATTTCAAGAGACTATATTGCAAAAGCCATAGCCACCGGAGACACAAAAGTCTATCAATCCACCAATGTAAAAACCGCTGCTGGAACGGGTGATATAGAATGGAGGGACACGGTCTTAGACAGAAAATTTTTGATCAATTTCGGAAGGGAGGTTACGGACGAAATGCGACTGCGAACAGAGATTCGCAAGTTGTACAAGGTGTCTACATCAACTTCTACCGGATTTGTCCGAACAGATAAGAACGGCAAGGTTGTTTGGGCAAATGAATCACTGCTGAATATCATTGGGTATAAAGAAGCCGAATTCAAAGGCATGCTTCTTTTAGACCTTATGACATCTCCTAAAAAGGAATCTGTTCCAAGTGATTCAATATTGCAGACTAACCGACTAAACAAACCAACCGAACTTCAGATTTGGGACAAAAAAGGTGCAAGAAAGTGGGTGCTAGCGAATGCTACACCTATCTACGACAGAGCCAATAAGGTCGAGGAAATTTTTGAATTATGGACGGATATATCAGAGGACAAAAAGCTTCAGGAAGACTACGAATACCTGGTTAACAACGCAGCGGATGTGATTTACACCGCTGATTACCAAGGATTCATATTGTTTGTAAACCAGACGGCCAGTAATCTCCTGAAACGTCCGGCTGCAGAAATCGTAGGTAAACACTTTACAGAGCTATTGCACCCTAATGACGTAGAGAAAGTATCAGAGTATTATGCCAATCAATTCAAAACCCTAACGCCTCACTCTTTTCTTGAATTCCGTATAGTGGATGCAACAGGCAAAACCAAATGGATTCAACAAACAACTAAGCTTGAACAGTCACCGGACAACCCAAACTGGATATCAGGATTCCAAGCCATTGCTCGAGACATTACCGAGCAGAAAGATTTGGAAAGCAAATATGAATTCATCGTTTCAAATGCAACGGATGGCATCTACATCGCTGATTATAAAGGGCACTTTACTTATGTAAATGACTCCATGAAATCCATCTTAGGGTATGAACCATCTGAGATTATTGGCAAGCACTTTAAAGACGTGGTGTTCCCTGATGATCTGAATCGAGTTGAAGAGTTCTACCAGTCGCAACTAAAAAAGAAAAGATTGAACACCCACTTCGAGTTTAGGATTGTCAATAAAAACGGAATCGTTAGATGGGTTGGACAAAACGTGAAGGCGGTTTTCGATGAGAAAAATCCAGATTGGATTGAGGAGTTCCATTGCATTGTTAGGGATATTTCCGAAACGAAACAATACGAACAAGCATTGGACAGACTTTCCTTGGTGGCAAGAAAAACCAACAACATTATAATCATTCTGGATCGGGAGAGGAGAATCGAATGGATCAATGATGCCTTCACACACGTTTTCGGCTATCGCTCCGATGAGGTCATAGGCAAAATTCCACGCGAAATTCTCAACGGGCCAAAAACTGACCAAGGTGTCATTGACGAAATTGAGCGCAAATTTCACTTGAAGGAACATGTTCAAGCTGAGCTTATCAATCACACCAAGGATGGAAAAGAAGTTTGGATTGAAATCAGCATGGACCCGCTTATCGGACCCAACGGTGAACTTCAAGGCTACATCGCTGTTGAACAAGAAATCACGCAACGCAAAGTTCAAGAGGAAACCATTAGGCGACAAAATCAAGACATCTTAGACAGCATTACCTACTCGAAAAGGATTCAAAAATCAACCGTTACTTCTTCCGACATAGTCAAAGAGCTGATACCAGATTCTTTTGTGCTCTATTCCCCAAAGGATATCGTAAGCGGAGACTTTTATCTTGTCGAAAAAATCAAATCCAAGGCGCGCAAAAATTGGACTGCAGTCGTTGTTGGTGACTGCACCGGACATGGTGTTCCTGGAGCTATGCTGAGCGTGATGTGTAGCAGTGTGTTGAAACAAGCTTTCGCTGAAGACCTTTCAACACCAGCCGAAATTCTCCAATACACCCGCGATAAACTATCTGATTTCTTCGCTCCAAGAACCGATACAGAAGTATTGGATGGAATGGATGCAAGTGTTTGTTTGATCAATGAAGAAATGACCGAACTGTTATATTCGGGAGCCAACCGCCCGATTCTGATTGAAACTAACGGAAAAATCCAAGAGATAAGAGGTGATCGCCAATCAGTGGGGCGATCCGATACAGAAGAGCCGTTCACCAATCATCATTTTAAAATGAGTCCCGGTCAAGTAATATATCTCTACACCGATGGAATCATTGATCAATTTGGAGGTCCAAATCAAAGGCGCTTTACGACAAAACGCCTGGTGCAAACCATTGAAGAATCGGCACAAAAACCCGAACGTGATATCCGCGAAGACATTCGCTCTACCGTTCTAAATTGGATGAAGGATCGAAGTCAAACGGATGACATATGTTTTATCGGAATTAGATTCTAGGGTAGGTGAAAAAAGATGATCAAAAAAGTCAATTGCATCCTATGCTAAAAAAGCAGCTAATGGAAAGTTTTGGCAGCATCAAAGTGATCAATGAGCGCGTGGCGAAGTTCGTTGAACTGGTCAATGAATCATACCTAGAGACCGACAGAAAGCAAAAAAAGGTGGAGAGCTCAAAAAAGGCCGCCAAAAAGAAACTGAGCACGCTGAAAGATCAGCTTTCCACCAACAGCGAGATCATCGACACCCTGAACCGCGGCCTGACGCATGAAATCAAAAACCATATTGCAAACTGGAAAGGACTATTGCAATTGATGCAAAAGTTTGAAACGAAGGAAAACCAAGCATCATTCGCACCCATTCAAACCATGTTGAATACCACAGCAAACCAAATGTCGAGTGTGTTGGATAGTTTTCTTTACATTACCAACGCTGAAGGTCAAATTGATTCTGATTATCAATTGATTGTTGCCAACAAATTACAGCTTCAGATCGAATCAGAAGTAAGCCATTTAACAACTTCAACCTCCAAGCGTGTTGCTTACACGTTTAATACCAAAGGGCTCTACTACTCACCTCATATCCTAAGAATCTGTGTTGTAAACCTTGTGACGACAGCATTGAAATTCAAAGACTCAAGTGGAATGTCCGTAGTGAGCGTGGACCTCAATTACGATCAAACCGGTGTGCTATTGGATGTATCATTCAACGGATCTAGCAGAGAATTTGATGTGGCTGGTCTTCGGCATATTTTTTCTTCAAGATCCAATATGCACTCAAACAAACCTGACTTAGGGCTTCGAGTGGTGAGGAAAATCCTTGAGCGAAACAACGGAGAAGTTGAAATCCGAACCGGAGCCATCCAAAAAATTACGATCAACCTATACTTACCTATAAACCAATCCCATGAATTTTAGAAGAATCATCATCATCGATGACGATGATGCCAGCTTGTTAGTCAACAAGGAATGCGTCAATGAAATGTTTCCTAATACCGAAATCATCGTCTATAAGGACTCCGAAGAATTCCTGAATGACGCGCTAAAATCAGAGGCTTGGTTCGAAGAACACACGTTAGCGTTGCTGGATATTAATATGCCAGGATATTTTGGATATGAAGTGCTTGAAGAGTTAGAGGAAAACATTGATCACATGGAAAATTTTAGTGCTATTATGGTGACTTCATCAACTTTAAAGAGAGATTTGGAGCGATCAACAAGATTTTCTTGTATCATTGGCTACATAGATAAACCCCTATCTGTGGAAAAGTTAACCCTATCACTTTACCCCGGAATTGACACCCTATAACAACGACAAATTTCGCATAACAAAGGAATCCGAATCACTGGTAAAGATTGAATTGACACAAGATTTTGTCTTTACTACTGACTTGGCAAAGTCCATTTTTCGCTCGTGTGATGCGCTTTTCGAAGGCAAGTATTTGATATTGTGGATTATGAACCACAGACTCACGCCCGACACAAAGGTAATGGATGCTTTTGCCCAAAAGTCAAGAGCCAATCGAGTGAGGGCCGAGGCTTTTTGTTTAGGATCCCCTACTCTTTATCACTTAGCTAACTTCTACTTGCGCATAAAAAAACCTGCTGTTCCTGCTACCGCCACTGTGAGTGAATCAGAAGCGAGGGAATGGTTGTCATCCGCGATGGAAAAACTAAACGTCTAGAGTTCTACACAAACTATCAACACCGCTTCTCCACCCATGCCGTGTTTCTAACTTTAGGGCTGCGTTTTTTACCTGCCCATGTACCTGATTTTTGACACCGAAACCACTGGAAAAATTGAAAACTGGAAAGCACCTGTTACTGAGGTAGATTCCTTTCCACGCGTGGTTCAACTTGCCTGGCAACTGCATGATTACAAAGGCAAGCTGATTGAAGTCAAAAACTACATCATCAAACCGGATGGTTACACCATTCCTTTTAACGCAGAAAAGATTCACGGTATCAGCACCGAACGTGCTGAAAAAATGGGTATGCCCATTGAATTCGTCATGGACGAGTTCAAAAAAGCACTGGAAGAAACCGACTTTGCCGTAGGCCACAATGTCGAGTTCGACATGAAGGTGATGGGCGCGGAATATACCCGAGCCAAACGCGATGACGGCCTAATGAAGAAAAAGACGCTCGACACCATGTTGTTGAGCACCGACTTCTGTCAACTGCCTGGAGGACGCGGCAAAAGCTTCAAGTATCCAACCCTAAGTGAGCTCAACGAAAAGCTCTTTCACCAAAAGGTTGACAATGCGCACAACGCTTCTGCTGATGTGGAAGCGACTGCCCGCTGTTTTCTAGAATTAGTCCGACTTGGAGTTATTGGAATCAAAGAACTTGGCTCGAACGAGGAGTACCTCAAGGTTTTCAAGGAAGCCAATCCGAAGCCCTTCGAGCTGATTGGACTCAACATTGAGCCTTACAAGCCTGAAGATCTGGATGTCGAAGAATCTCAGGAGGAAGAAACCCAAATCTCCAAATCAGAGCTTAAGGAAAACGCCAAGTTATTGGCGGAATATTCCTTTGTTCATCTCCACAACCATACGCAGTTCAGCATCCTGCAAAGTACGTCAGACATCAAGTCTATTGTGCGTTACGCTGCCTCTTTGGAAATGCCAGCCATTAGCATTACAGATTTCGGAAACATGATGGGCGTGTTCCAATTCGTTAAGGAATGTGAGATGGCCGGAATTAAGGCCATAGTAGGGTGCGAACTATATGTTGCAAGAAGAATACAAGCAACTTCAATTCACCAAGGATGCACCTGATCGAAGGTTCAAGCAGGTGCTCATTGCAAAGAATGAGAAGGGATATCACAACCTGGCAAAACTCTGCTCGGTTGGGTTCATCGAAGGATTTTACGCTGGGCTTCCGCGTGTTGGTAAGGAAGTTATTGAGCAGTTCAAGGATGACCTGATTTGCACTACTGGAGGACTAGAAGGTGAAATTCCAAACCTGATTCTCAACGTAGGGGAGACACAAGCTGAAGAAGCATTTCAATATTGGCATAAGCTCTTTGGTGATGACTTCTACGTCCAGCTCATGCGACATGGGTTGGATGAAGAAAATCACGTGAATGACGTCTTACTGCGTTTCTGTGAAAAGTATGATGTGAAATACTTTGCGGCAAACGATGTCTACTATCAAAGCAAGGAAGACGCCAATGCGCATGATATCCTCCTTTGCGTAAAGGACGGGGAGCAACAGGAAACACCAATTGGACGTGGTCGAGGATTCCGATTTGGAATGCCAAATCAGGAGTTCTATTTTAAGACGGGGGACGAAATGAAGGAGCTGTTCAAGGATTTGCCAGAGGCCATCATGACAGTTTCTGAAATCGTGGACAAGGTCGAGGAATACAAGCTCGGTCGCGACATCCTCCTTCCCAAGTTTGCCATTCCTGAAGAGTTCGATGGTGAAAACGAATACCTCGCACACCTCACTTACGAGGGAGCAAAGGAGAAGTACGGAGAGATTACGGATGAGATCAAGGAACGCCTAGACTACGAGCTCAGTGTGATCAAGGACATGGGCTTTCCGGGCTACTTCCTTATTGTAGCCGACTTCACCACGGAGGCTCGCAAACGGGGCGTTTGGGTTGGTCCAGGACGAGGTTCAGCCGCTGGTTCGGCCGTGGCCTACTCCATCGGTATCACTAACATCGACCCTATTCGATATAAACTGCTCTTCGAACGATTCCTGAATCCTGAGCGAGTTACCATGCCCGATATCGATATCGACTTTGATGATGAGGGTCGTGACAAGATTATCGACTATGTGGTCAAGAAGTACGGGCAAACACAGGTGGCGCAAATCATCACCTACGGTACTATGGCTGCCAAGTCTAGTATTCGTGATGTTGCTCGTGTGATGGATCTTCCTCTAAGCGATGCCGACCGCATTGCGAAGCTTGTCCCAGACCTTAAGAAGTTCAAACACATCTTCGGGGTTGATGAGGCAGAACTGAAGAAAAACTTCAATGGAGATGACCTGACTAATGTTCAGCAACTTATCGAGATTAGTGGTCGGGAGAATGAGGAGGGCAAAATTCTGAACCAAGCACGTAAACTAGAGGGTTCGGTTCGAAACACGGGAATTCATGCCTGTGGTGTCATCATCACTCCGGAAGACATTCGTGAGTTTATTCCTGTTGCCACCGCCAAGGATTCAGACTTACTAGTTACACAGTTTGACAACAGCGTGGTGGAAAGTGCTGGCCTATTGAAGATGGACTTCCTGGGCCTGAAGACGCTCACCATCATGAAGGATGCGATCAAACTGGTGAAAGAGCGTCACGGTGTGGACATCGACCCTGACGAGATTCCACTGGATGATGAAACAACTTTTGAGCTTTACCAAAAGGGTGAAACTAATGGTACGTTCCAGTTCGAATCGGTTGGGATGCAGAAGCACTTGCGAAACCTCAAGCCCACCGACATTGAGGATTTGATTGCAATGAACGCCCTTTATCGCCCTGGGCCGCTGCAGTTCATTGATACATTCATCAAGCGTAAACAGGGAACTGAGAAGGTTGAGTATCCACATGAAAAGCTCGAGCCGATCCTGAAGGACACCTATGGCATCATGGTCTATCAGGAGCAGATCATGCAAACCGCTCAGATCTTGGCAGGATACAGTCTTGGAGCTGCGGACATCCTCCGAAGGGCGATGGGTAAAAAGAAGATGGACGTGATGCAGCAGCAGAAGATCATCTTCCGCGATGGCTGCGAGAAGACGAACGACATTCCTGCAGAAAAGGCGGATGAGATCTTTGACATCATGATGCGATTTGCCGAATACGGTTTCAACCGTTCGCACTCGGCAGCGTACTCGCTCGTTGCGTTCCAGACAGCATACCTAAAAGCCAACTTCCCTGCTGAGTACATGGCATCGGTGCTTACGCACAACATGAACGACATCAAAAAGGTGACGTTTTTCATGGAAGAGTGCAGGCGCATGGGAATGCCAGTTCTTGGCCCTTCAGTGAATGAGAGTGCATACAAGTTCACCGTAAATGCCAAAGGAGAAATACGCTTTGGAATGGGCGCCATTAAGGGAGTTGGTGAAGGTGCTGTGGAAGCCATTGTGGCTGAACGATTAAAGAATGGCCCCTACTCTTCGGTCTTTGATTTTGCTTCGCGACTCGACCTGAGAACCGTCAACAAGAAAAACTTTGAAGGACTTGCCGTGGCGGGTGCCTTCGACTCCTTTGAGGGGGTTCACCGAGCACAATACTTCGCTGAAGATGACAAGGGTCAAAGCTTGATTGAGCGGGCTATCCGATATGGAAACGCATTGCAAGAGGCAGCCAATTCCGCACAGGCATCACTTTTTGGTGAAAGCTCCGAAGCGGAAATTCCAGAACCACCAATTTTACCTGCACCTGAATGGAGAACGTTGGATCAACTCAACCGCGAAAAAGAAGTGGTGGGTGTTTATATCAGTGGTCACCCTTTAGACGATTTCAGATTTGAGATCGAACAGTTTACCAACGCTTCCGTTGTCGATTTGGAAAACATGGAGGAAGTGCTCAAAAGGCGAGAAACCAAGGTAGCCGGAATTATCACTGCTGCTTCTCATTTGACCACCAAGACGGGTTCTCCATTTGGGAAATTTACGCTGGAAGACTACAATGGCGCTTTTGAATTTGCCTTGTTTCGCGATGACTACCTAAAACTCAAGAATTACCTCAACGAATACTGGTTCGTTTTGGTGACCGTCAAGGTTGATTCATACTACAGCAAAAGAGACGAGAAGGAAGTCTATCGCCTCAGCGTTGCTAAAATGGAGCTCTTGAGTGAGCTACGCGAAAAGATGGTGAAGAAGTTGGCGTTAGACATTCCACTTTCGAAGTTGAATGATCAACTTATAGACAGCATTCAAAAGCTCTGCAAAGGCAACAAAGGAAATGTCCCGGTTCAGGTGAATGTATTCGAAAATGGAACGCGTGTAGAATTACCATCGCGCAGCATAAAAGTCAACTTGTCACGCGAGCTGACCGAGGAGCTGGTCAAACTGGACGACATCAGCTGGAACGTAGAGAAAGCATGACATGTTGTCAACAATTTTGGATCGGATCGATCCTTGTAAAACCGGTCGCAGTCAGCACTTTTATTGAATTTTGGAAAAACAAACTTGCGTGAATAAGTGCCTGACTCTAAGAAGTAACAACAATAAAATTCATGTAGGTTTGTCAAATAATTAATTGAAGCGAAATGGCATTAGAATTCACAGACAGCAACTTTGATGAACAAGCATTGAAATCCGATAAGCCGGTTATGGTCGATTTTTGGGCCGAGTGGTGTGGTCCTTGCCGCATGGTGGGCCCAATCGTTGAAGAAGTAGCCAATGAATACGGAGACAAGGCTGTTGTTGGAAAACTTAACGTTGACAACAACCCAAACGTTGCTATGAAGTACGGCATTCGCAGCATTCCAACGATCCTGTTCCTAAAGAACGGTGAAGTGGTCGATCGCCAAGTTGGTGCGGTTCCTAAAGCTGCGCTTGTAAAAAAACTGGAGGCTCATTTATAAGTCCCGGTAGCTTAACTAAACAGTGAAAAGCTCCCTTGGGCATCGGCCTGAGGGAGCTTTTTTTATGACCAATGTTTCAAAAAGCCTTTACATACTACTTTGATTCTTTTCGCGGGTTTAAGCGCGAGATTTGGGTATTGACCCTTGCCTCTCTGATCAACAGAGCAGGTACGATGGTCATCCCCTTTCTATCGCTGTACTTGACCAGCGATGTTGGCTTGTCGTTGACTCAAGTTGGGTGGGTAATGACTGCATTTGGAGCAGGCTCGTTCATGGGTTCCTGGTTGGGCGGAAAACTGTCTGACACCATTGGTGCATACAGAACGATGGTGAGCAGCCTGATCATTTCGGGGTTCTTGTTCATGGTGTTGCAATATGTCCGATCCTTTGAAGCTTTCTGCGTTGCCATCGCCATATTGATGGTCGTGGCCGACACCTTCCGCCCTGCCCTCTTTGTCGCCATCAAGCAGTACAGCAAACCGGAGAACAGAACACGTTCAGTTGGGCTCATTCGATTAGCCATCAACCTTGGATTTAGCCTTGGGCCAGCTGCCGGTGGATTTGTGATTGCGCATCTTGGCTATGGTAGCCTCTTCTGGATAGACGGGCTTTCGTGCTTGCTTGCAGGTAGCGTAATTCTTTTGCTGTTTAATCAAAAGAGTTCCACAACAACTGAGCAAACAGAAACGGTTTTGACCGACCCCGAGCGCTCACCCTATTCGGATCGATTGTATTTGCTCTTTCTAGTTGTCATTGTTTTGTTTGCGACCACCTTTCTGCAATACTTCAGCTCTGTTCCACTTTATTATCGTGATGTGCATCACTTGAGTGAGCGCAGCATCGGATTGCTGTTTGCTTTGAACGGATTGTTGGTTTTCTTCTTTGAACTACTCGTGATCAAGCGCTTAGAACAAGCGAAGTGGAGCGTACTCAAAGTCATTTTCTTGGGTAATCTATTGTTGGCTTCCAGCTTTTTTATGATGAACCTGACTGGCTGGAGCGGGATATTGGTCATCGGAATGATCACCATGACCTTCGCTGAAATGATGATTTTTCCATTTGCGAACCGCTTTTGCATGGACCGTGCGGATGGTGGAAAAACAGGTGCTTACATGGCGGCTTATACTGTGGCCTTTAGCCTAGGACATATTATTGGACACAATGCGGGATTGCAGCTGGTGGGGTCTGCTGGCTTTGAAGTGACTTGGTATTTGACAACCGCAGTGTCGTTAATTGGGGCTGGGATCATACTTGTGTTGCGAAAGATGAAGGGTCATCAACCAAATTCGTAACATCGCACTCATGCCCATTGATCATTTTCAGGCACAGCGTTTTGGCCGGTTGGAGTTGCTTGCAAAGCAGGCCGTAGAAGGGTTTATTACCGGTTTACACAAAAGTCCTTACCATGGTTTCAGTGTAGAGTTTGCGGAGCATCGGGCTTACAATACAGGGGAAAGTACTCGCCACATTGATTGGAAGCTCTATGGCCGCACCGACAAGATGTTTGTGAAGCGCTATGAGGAGGAGACCAACTTGCGTTGCAACATCGTGATCGACCGAAGCGGTTCGATGTATTACCCTCAAAATCCTGAAGAGGGACACGTGAACAAAATCCAATTCGCCATTCAAAGTGCGGCTTCGCTCATCTACCTCATGCGCTCACAGCGAGATGCCGTTGGATTGACATTATTCGGTGAGGGCATTGAATTGAGCACACCTTCCAAGAGTTCATCGGTGCATCACGCCTACTTGTTCAACGAGCTGGAAAAGATTTACGACCTGAACGAAGGTGCCAAGGAGAGCAACATTGTAGAATCGTTGCACATCATGGCGGAGAAAACACACAAGCGCTCACTCGTGGTTGTGTTCAGCGATTTCATGGACACCTTTTTTCGCACACAAGAAGATCAAAGCAAGTTGTTCGAAGCCTTACAGCACTTGCGTTATAACCGCCACGAAGTGATCCTGTTTCACCTCTTCGATCAACGCACCGAGGTGGAATTGGAACTAGAGAACCGCCCTTACACCTTCATCGACTTAGAGACCAACGAGAAAGTCAAGGTCATGCCGCACGATATTCAGCGTCAATACAAGGAGCTGCGCGAACAACGCATCAACGATGTGAAGTTGAAGTGCCGCCAATACGGCATTGACTGGAACGCCTGTGATGTAGAAGAAGGTGTGGTGAAAGTGTTGGACCGATTTCTCGCAAAGCGCAGCAGGCTTGGGTAATCCCTAATCACCTCGTTGGGTCCTTTTCTTATTGGATCGATCCCTTTTTTTCTTGGACTTACCAGATTCTGAACCTCCAAACATTGACATCATTCCAATACTGAATGGCTGGTAAATATTAAAGTAAAATACCTTCTCCTCATCCGGATTATCTCTATTCAAGCACGTCATTTGATCAAACGGAATACCCTTGTTATGGATAAGGGCCTGTGATGACATTCGATATCCAATCGCATTAAGTATCATGTATTCATCATTCACACTTCTGACAACCATCGCATCCTTGTATGAACTACCGTCTCCACTTCGGTATGGGATGGAGAGCAAAGAGTAATACTGATCATAGGCAATCTGCGCATTGACGGAGTCTCCCATAGTTGACAAAATCCAACCTAGATTTAGATAATGAACTGTTGTTGATGGACTCTTGCTTATCTGTGACCGACACATTGACAAGGCTTCTTCGTACTTCTTTTCTTCCATAAATCCTTCAACAACCCTTGAATCCATTCCGTCTGAATAGGGGGAATATCCGGGCATGTAAGCACTTCCATAGTATAAGGCAAACATCTCATTGAAACTCAATGTGGTGTCCATAGACGCATACCGCCTGGCAACGCTCAAGTAGGCATTGCTATCGGCTTCGATAGCAGACTTTAATGAATCAAAGGAAATTCCATAAGCGGACTGGGACAAGCAAGGACTGGACACTGAAACAAATACCGCAAAAACAAGGGGTTTCAGTTCTGATGAAGCAAGACTTTTAATCATGCGGATTGTTTTAGGTGGCTCGTAAAAGCATGCGCTGGTCGCAACCGGACAAGTTAGTCGATTTCAATGGGATAAAAGCTTTTGAACTCCCAAAGTATAACTATCCATCCCAAAACCGCTAATTGAACCAATAGCAGCTCGACCAACATAACTCACATGTCGAAAATCTTCTCGAGCAAAAATGTTGCTCATGTGAATCTCTATGACCGGCTTGTCAATTCCAGCAACTGCATCACCAAGAGCAATTGAAGTGTGCGTGTATCCCCCCGCATTGAGTAGAATCCCTTTGATGTCTTGCTGCTTATTCAACTCATGCATAAAGTTGATCAGCTCCCCTTCCACATTGCTCTGCAGATAAATGAATTCAACCTCCGAAAACTCCTGATCCAACCTTGCCACGAATGCTTCAAAAGTCTCGCTTCCATAGACCTCAGGTTCGCGATGACCAGTGAGGTTCAAATTGGGTCCGTTGACGATGGCAATTTTCAAAATGGTGATTAGTTATTAGTTGAATGGTTAATGGTTGCCACACCATCGAACTTCAAAACTAATCGACCACAATCATTGCACAAGTTAGATTTCATAATTGCTACTGACGCTTCGAAATCATAAATCATGAATCATCAAATTTGGAATCAACGATGTGGGACTCACAGAAAAGGGGATTCAAGGCGTATCTGAGGCTGGAACGCACACTAAGCGAAAACAGCATTGAAGCCTATTTACGTGATGTGGACAAACTCGCCTCCTTCGTGGAAGACAGAGGATTGGCAAAGGCTCCTGAGAAGCTCGTTCTTAAGGATTTACAGGAATTCACCAAGTGGATCGTGGAGCTCGGATTGGCGGCTTATAGTCAGGCGCGTATCATCAGTGGAATCAAGGCGTTTTATAACTACCTGGAAATCGAAGAAGTGATTACGGAGAACCCCTCTGCCCTGCTTGAGGCTCCAAAGCTTGGTCGCAAATTGCCGGACACGCTCGGCAACGAAGAAATTGAGTTGATGCTCGCTGCCATCGACCGAAGCAAGCCCGAAGGAGAGCGCAACCGAGCGATCATCGAAACGCTGTATGCATGTGGCCTCCGGGTTTCAGAGTTGGTAAACCTCTTGATCTCGAACCTCTACTTTGATGAAGGCTTCATCCGGGTGATCGGCAAGGGATCAAAGGAACGATTGGTGCCCATCCACGATCAAGCTATTCAAAGTGTGATGCTTTACTTGGAGAGTGTACGTGTTCATATTCCAATCAAACCGGGCATGGAAGATTATGTGTTTCTCAACCGAAACGGTAACAAACTGAGCCGTGTGATGATCTTTTACATCATCAAGGACTTGGCCGAAAAGGCTGGTATTCGAAAGTCAATCAGCCCCCACACGCTGCGCCACAGCTTTGCAACCGAGTTAGTTGAAAATGGAGCAGATTTAAGAGCAGTTCAAGAAATGTTAGGCCACGCTTCCATCACAACAACAGAAATCTATACCCACTTAGATCGAAAGTTTCTGCAGGAAACGGTGCTGAAATTTCATCCGCTTTATAACGGAAAGCTCCTGAGGTAAGTAATCAATACTCGCATGAACCATCATCGATCTTCACCCACCATTCATAGTTTTTGGCTGCAGTATCTGTGCAACCATATGAATACACGCACAATCCGTTGTCGATGGTAGCCCATTCGTCAAAGTTGTCCGCCAGAGTATCTGTGCATCCGTACGAATACTCGCAGGTTCCGTCATCTACTTTGGCAGCAACGTCATAGTTAGAGGCCTCAGGATCCGAACAACCACCACAGGTGTGAATTCGACAACAGCTCGCACAACAAACTGAAATAATTAGAATGACACACACGTTGAATTGCATGCCTCAAATGAATTGAACTACGCTAATTTATGTATTGCCTTAGCATTAAAAAATGTTCATCCATGCCTGCGGCCTTGATACTTTATCCAGGCTTCGACTACCAATCAAGTTTTAAACTACCTCCATTCAAAGTAGCCGTTTTGCTCTGATCCGACTCAAGAATCATTTGGAGTTCAGGTATTGAGGCTGAAAACTTTGAGCCGTCAATTGTATAAGCCATTGAACCAGCAGCGGGCGATATGAAGTTCTCACCTTGAAATTCATGACCTGTATTGAAGAAGAACGAAACATAAAAATTCAACGAATCGCTTCCGTCTGCGGGCAGTCTTGACTTACTGAATTCGACAGTAGCACTCTCGGTAGGTTTATCCTTAAAGGTTAATGTCAGTGAAAGAGTTGTGGCAATATTTCCATCATTGCTCGTTTCATCCAGCTGTTTTCTTGAGCTGAGATTCACTTGATATCGATAGGCGTTATTGTCTGGCGGAATGGCAGTGGCACTCTGATAAAACGTATCTCCCTCAAACACAACATACGTTTCAGGTAGGTTTGAATTTGGTCCCTCATTTGATTCATATTCGCATGAGCCATCGTCAACTTTCGCCTTGTCATCAAAGTTGATAGCCGTATCATCCATACATCCCTCTTTTTTACAGGATTCAATGCTGACAGTAGACAAAATCAACGTTGCAGTAGCTAGTAGCTTTATTGTTTTGTTCATAGCATGTTTGATTTGACGCGAAATTCTAAAATCATGTCAATTTCAAACTACGTAGAATGACGTATTTTCCGCCTCAAATCAAGAGTTGAGTTGAATTTACTTCTCGAAAAATCGATCAAAATTTGGAAGTGGTCTCTGAGTTTAAGTGCGTTGATTCCCGCTGCCGTTGCATTGGTGCTTTACCTTTTGACCATCAACCACGGATTTGTATTGGATGACAATCTTGTCCTCACTTCGAATTCGCATATCAAGGAAGGTTTTGCAGGAATTGGTGACTTGTTCAAGTACAATTATGCGCATGGCCACGATGGTTATAATGACGGCCTTTATCGTCCACTTTCGCTGGTTACGTTTGCCATTGAACAATCGTGGTTTGACCTGAGTCCAAAGGCTTCACATTTTATACAAGCGTTGCTATATGCTCTTACTGTCTTGCTAATTGCAAGGTGGCTGGCATTGCTCTTCGGCAGCAACATCTTAGCATTTTGGATCGCATTGCTTTTTGCAGTGCACCCCATTCATACCGAAGTGACGGCCAATCTTAAAAGTAGGGACGAGATCATGGCCATGTTGTTTTTTGCTGGAGCAGCTTTCCATTTCACACAATGGGTTAAAACACCTTCTGCAAAGGCTCTGGTACTTTCCGCGATTTGGTTTTTCGCAGCCACCTTCAGCAAGGAAAGCGCAGTTACGTTTGTTGCCATATTTCCGCTAATCGGGTGGTATTTAAACCAAGACATCAAACACACGGCCATGGGCAGCGCGGTGATGCTCGTTCCTGTGGCAATATTTCTGCTTGTTAGACAAAATATCCTATCCTCTCTTCCACCCGTTGATTCTGGTGTTGCAGGTTTGCTGCAAAACAGCCTGATGGAAGTTGGAGGCTTTCCTGAGCGGTTAGCCACGGCTGCAAGAATTCAAGGATTATACATTCAAAAGCTTTTCCTCCCCTGGGGACTTTCTCATGACTATTCATACAACGCAATTCCTGTTGTTGGCCTGGCCGATCCATTAGGGCTGATGTGGATACTGGTCAATATCGGATTGATTGGTCTTGGAGTTTATGGCCTGATCAAAAAGAAGCTTTGGTCTTTCGGCATTCTGTTTTACTATATTACGATTGCAGTCGTTGCCAACCTATTCATCCTAATCGGTGCGATCGCTGCCGAGCGCTTCGTGTTCACCCCATCGCTGGGTTGGTGCATTGCCATAGTATTGGGATTATCCGCTTTAAAATTGGCAGACAAGCAGAAAGCAATCGTATTTGGCTCAGTTGTAGTCATTTTTCTTGCCTTGACAGCTATGCGCATTCCGGATTGGAAATCAAACTTTACGCTCTTCACGGCTGATGTTGGAACCGTGCCCAACAGTGCCAGAGCCCATTACAATGCCGGTTCTTCGATGATTGAAGAGGCCAAAATCGACAAACGAAATTCGGCTCAGCTACACGCTGATGCTCAAATACACCTTCGAAGAGCCATCGAAATTTGGCCTGATTATCAGGATGCCTACAACAATCTGGGCATATCATATATGAACGCAGGCGATTATGGGAATGCACGTGCTACGTTCCTGGAATTGATTGAGAAGTTCCCAAGGTATGTCAAAGTGCGCTATAACATCGCCATGACCTGCACGCAGATGCAGCGCTTTGACGAAGCAGAACTTCACTTCGAGGCATTTTTGAATGCCAATCCAAAATCCAATGAGGCGCTCTTCTACTGTGCAGAAGCTGAGGGTTATCAACAAAAACTAGGCGAAGCAATTGAGCATTTGAACAAATTAGTGGCCCTGGAACCC
>JAWKNJ010000043.1:0-39327 GCA_041391765.1 Flavobacteriales bacterium
ATGCGTGACGAGATGATTGAATACACGGTGAAAGATGGTTTTGCGGTGAAGGGAAAAACAGAACTTCACCGCAAATGGCGCGACAGTTCCATTGGCGAAGTTCTGCAGCCGATGCTCTTCGTTCCGATAGCATCGATAACACCTGACCGCACAAAGCTTCCGATGCGTGTAGGCTCTGTTTATGCGTTGAAGCTCAAACTCAAGGCATATCAAGACGTGGAATTACATGCATCTGCAACTCCTAATGAGTCGTCAATGCCAGTGGTTTTAAAAAAGGGACAGGTGGAGACAATTGGCGGAAATAATATTGAACTTGGTGGAAACAAGAATTACGTCATACCATTCGACATGTACACCCAGGGTCAGGCTCAGAACCTGAGCGAGATTGAAATTCGATACAGCCACATTCCGGAGATCACCATGTTTCAACCTTCAGAGGTTGAGCTGCTCCCCATTCAAATGGAACCTGTTAGCGGAACAATTCTTTACATAGAAGGTTCGGGTGATGAAGTGGATGAGTCATTGGAGTTTATTGGCTACAAGGTGGATCGGACACGACTGTCAGACATTTCAGAGGAACAACTCAAGACATACAAAGCTGTGATTGTTGGAATTAGGGCGTTCAATACAAATCAGGATGTAATAACTTACCGTGATAAGCTGATGAACTATGTAAAAGAGGGCGGAAACATGATTGTTCAATACAACACTTCGCGAGGTTTGCTCACCGAAGACATTGGGCCATTTCCGTTTAAATTAGATCGAGGTCGGGTGACGGAGGAAAGCGCCAATGTAACGATACTGGCTCCAAAGCATCCGGTATTCAACAAGCCAAACAAGATCAATTTGGAGGATTGGTCTGGATGGGTGCAGGAGCGCGGCTTGTACTTTGCCGATAGTTGGGATGAACACTACACCCCATTGCTTGCATGGCATGATGAAGGGGAAGAGCCCCTCAAGGGAGCGTTGATAGTAGCAGGCTATTGGAAAGGGACATTTACCTACACCGGAATTTCATTTTTCCGTCAACTTCCGGCCGGAGTTCCCGGAGCATATCGATTGATGGTGAACCTCATTGAATTGAAATAGCGCATTCATGACGGAAGAACCGAAGGCTCAGACTCAAGTGAAATGGTCAATAATATATTCGACCGTTGTCGCAGTGTTGGTTCTTGAGATATTGGTGTTTACACTGATTAGTTTCTCCTATTCATGAACGAGCTGGATTGGATAGTACTTGGGTCCACATTGGCATTTATTGTTGGCTACGGAACCTGGCGCACTCGAAAGCAGCGAGATCTTGATTCCTATTTAAGGGGTGGCAGAGAGGCGAACGGGCTAACAGTGGGACTTTCCGTAATGGCTACGCAGGCTTCGGCCATCACATTCCTTTCCACACCAGGTCAGGCATTCGAATCGGGAATGGGTTTCATACAATTCTATTTCGGTTTGCCCATTGCTTTAATCTTGGTCTCAGTGGTGGTGGTGCCTCTCTTCTACAAACTCAATGTTTATACGGCATATGAATACCTGGAAGAACGGTTTGACCTGAACACAAGATTGCTGACGGCATTTCTGTTTCTCATTCAGCGCGGGTTGGCAGCGGGGATCACCATTTACGCGCCATCTATTGTACTCAGCTCGGTGCTCGGATGGGATCTGGATAGCTTGAATGTCGTTATTGGTCTACTTGTAATAATCTATACCGTTTCAGGCGGAACGAAGGCTGTGAATATCACACAGAAGTGGCAAATGACGGTAATCATGGGAGGGATGTTCTTCGCTTTTTTCACGCTTTTAGACCTCCTTTCTCCACACCTTTCATTTATGGAAGCTGTTGACTTAGCCGGAGCTTTTGATAAAATGAACATTGTTGATTTTGATTTTGATTTACAATCTCGCTACACCATCTGGAGCGGGCTCACAGGCGGACTCTTTCTCTCATTGAGCTATTTCGGTACGGATCAAAGTCAGGTTCAGCGCTACATCAGCGCGAAGAGTATTCGCGAGAGCAGAATGGGATTGATGTTTAATGCAATTCTTAAGATTCCGATGCAGTTTTTCATTCTCCTGACGGGAGTGATGCTCTTTGTGTTTTACCAAGTTCACGAAAAGCCTATAAACTTCAATCGGCAAGTGATCGAGCAGGTTATGAACTCCAACTCGGCTGAGCAAGGCGAGAAGTTGATGGCTCGTTATTCGGATTTTAATAATCTGATGATTCAAGGTATCGAAGGGGGCGCAACAAAGGAAGAATTGAACCTCATTCATCAGGATCAATTGGTGATAAAGGAATCGTTCAACGCCCTTTCTAATCAAGTGGCTCCAGATGAACCAACCAAAGATTCGGATTATGTTTTCATCAGATTCATCCTGGACTTTTTGCCTAATGGCGCGATTGGTCTGTTACTGGCTGTGATATTAAGTGCCGCCATGTCTTCTACATCTGGAGAATTGAACGCATTGGCATCCACTACGATTAATGATTATTTCAAGCGTTTAGGCTGGATGGGAAACACGGAAACTGAACAGGTAAGGTGGAGCAAGTGGATTACAGTAGGATGGGGGCTTTTAGCGATTGGATTTGCACTGGTGGCTCAATTGGTTGATAACCTCATTGAGTTGGTGAACATTCTGGGCTCACTCTTTTATGGAACCATTCTCGGAATCTTTGTTTGCGCCATATACTTGAAGAGTATTAAGGCAAAACATGTATTCGCTGCCGCCATTGTGGCGGAGTTATTGGTTTTATTCCTATTCGCAACCCTGGACATTGGATTTCTCCTTTTCAATGTGATAGGTTGCTTGGCTACGCTGCTCTTCGCGATGATTTACGTCCTGCTCGATAGTGGCAAAAAGGAATTAACCTCCAACTAACTTTGTCTTGTAGCCCTTGGATTGAAGGTACTGATTTACTTTGTCTCTTTGGTCACCCTGAATGATGATCTCACCATCCTTGGCCGATCCTCCCGTGCCACAATGAGCCTTTAGTTTCTTACCAAGCTCATTCAAATCCTCATCGGTTCCAATAAAGTCTTTAATAATAACAACGGCCTTGCCACCCCGACCTTTTGTTTCACGGTGAAGCTTCAACAATTGTTCACCTGGAATAAGGGTTTCCTGTTCACTGGAATTTTCTTCGTAATGGAAGTTGTTGTTTGTAGAATAAACAAATCCTCCGTTTTTGTTCTTGTTTGACATGCTAGGGTATGATTACATTCAAAGATTTAGGCGCGATTTCTACTTTAATCTGATCTACACAGCCTCTTGGTTCCCCATCTATTTGCAGCAGGGCATTACCAGGATTTTTTATCACGACTTCGCTCAGCTTTTCAGTGCTTACAAATTTTGATTTATGAAACGACTTCATAAATAACCTCGAGGCCATAGATGGAAAACTGGTCACCGGAAACGGAGTCACTGCAACCAATTCAAATAAGCCATCATCGTCAATGGCCTTAGGGTTAATCTGTGCGTTGTTGCCGAACTGGTTGATGTTAGCCAAAATAACAGTGAACGCCTTTATTGTTTTGTTGTGATTTGTTGAGCACATCTGAAACTCCGTTGCTTCATAGTCATTGAATGCATCCATGGTAAGTTTGACGTAGTTGCTGAAACCTCGTTCGGTCGCCTTATCAAAAAGGTTAGCTACATGCGCGTCAAAACCGATTCCGCAGAAGCCAATGGCCTTTTCGTTGTTTACCGTTAGCGTGTCGATGGTTCGCGTCTTTCCAATCAGCATTTCACGTATTGCGACACCTACCTGCAACGATAGTCCCAGATGGCGCGCAATTCCATTGCCTGATCCGGTAGGTATTATACCCAGCGCGGTTTGAGTCCCGATGAGTTGAACGCCAATCTCATGGACACTGCCATCTCCTCCAACGGCAACCACTGCGGCATATCCATGATCGGCAGCTTTCTGAGCCAGTTCTACAGAGTGCTGTGGTGATTGTGACTCCACCAAATCGAATTTTCGAACACTTTGGATCGATCGAGTCAGATTCACAAACTGCTTGTAGCCACCGGTTCCGGAGTTTGGATTAACAACGAATAAAAAAGGGCCTTCAACGAGGCCCTGATTATCAATATTCATGTTAAGTTACGGAGTAGGGATGATGAACTTGCCTTTTACCACACAGGTGTCATTACTTGTGCCGTCTCCGCGATGGAAGTAATTGATCGTGATCTCGATGTTGTTTGCATCCAGTGAATCAATGGTTCCTGAACCGCTGATGGTTTTGCTGGTGTCATCAGGCTTTTGGCTAGGAATGGTAAACTTGTTTGACTCGGGTGTTGCCACAGCCTGAACAGGAGAGAAAACACCCACCCGCCTAAATTGATCATAGTGAAAAAGGGTAGAGATCCAAAACTTGTCCTGAAACACATCATCACGTTCGAATACTAAAGTAGTGCCCAAAGTGTCCAAACCAACACAATATTCTACCACAGCCCAGCTTCCCATGAATTTGGCGCGAGTTTCATACGAGCAATCGTCCAACTCATAACCTTCTTCACAAATACAGTAACCCCCTTCACAAACTCCTTGAATGCACTCAACTTCGTATAACTCACAGAAATCAAGTAAGTCACAATTGGCGCCCGCATATCCTCTCAGGCAATCGCAGATTCCACCATTACATGTTCCTCCATTGGAACACTCTACTTTCTCTCTTCCAAACAATCCTCTGCATTTGTCACAAGATGATAACGAGGTTAATAGTGCTAGAAGTGCTAAGAAGGGTAAAAAGTTCTTTAGTTTCATACAGTTAATCAAAGAGGGGATA
Source organism: Flavobacteriales bacterium (assembly GCA_041391765.1). GTDB lineage: Bacteria > Bacteroidota > Bacteroidia > Flavobacteriales_G > Salibacteraceae > SHAN690. The sequence goes on from JAWKNJ010000043.1 coordinate 4,788, forward strand.
AATATAGGAAAAAGCAATACTCAGCGATTTGTTAAAGAAAGTGGACGGCATGTCTTATGCTTTTGGCGAAGATGGGAGTTGCTATTAATTTATTTGATTTAGAATGACTTATTTTGCACCAAATTGAAAATTCCATCGAAATGAAAAAATTCACTATGTACGCAGCATCTTTTGTAGTTGCTGCAGCTATGCTTACTGCTTGTGGCGGTGGCGAGCACAAAGAAGAGACTCCAGCAGAGGAGCCAGCAGTTGAAACTTCTGTTCAACACGTTGAGGAAGCTCAGCCTGTTGTTGAAGAAGTTCAGGAAGTTGTTGAAGAGGTTAAGCAAGAAGCTCAACAGGTTGTTGAAGAGGTGAAGGAAGAAGTGAAGCCTGAAGGAAATACGGCTACTAAAAGAGGAGGAGAGTCAGGAGAGAATGTTGCAACCAAGAGAGGTGCAACGAATGAAGAAGGTCAAACAGTTAACAAGGCTACCAAAAGAGGTGGATAGTCAAAACTGGAACAAAAAAAAAGCGGGACATGTCCCGCTTTTTTTTTGGTTAATCGCTTGAAGCTTATTTTTTTGTCAACGTAACTCCAGTGCTAGAGTATGTTGTGGCTCCACCCGGATCTTTTCCAGAATAATTCATTGTAATCACGGTGCCTGCTTCATTGATACTGCCACTTCCTTTCAAAGTGTATTCTTCAGTTCCAGCACAATAAGTCTGTTCAGCAATTGTAAAATCAGTGCCACTGCTCAGAACACCAGCTAGATCAGGATATGCATTGTTGCATGCCCAAGTTCCAACACCCTTTATTATGATGTTCATTTGACCGTCTGTGGATGAAGTTTCAATAGTAGCATCGTATTCAGTGGTTCCGTCAACTACCTTGTAGCTTCCAACAAATTTGGCACTCCACGCAGTTTCACACATATCACCTTCGTATCCATCAGTACAAGTACAAATTCCATCTGCACAAGTACCATCGTGCTCACAAGTAACATTGCCAGTGATACACTTATCCTCAGTTTCACAAGCGTCACCTGAGAAGCCAGCAGGACACTCGCATACGCCTTCATTACAAGTTCCTCCGTTTTCACATGTTACATCCTTACAATCATCACATGATGAAGCGTCAAACTTATTGCGCCAATTACCGCAACAAGAAGTAGATTGATTTTTTCACTTAGTATTAAATTATTGATTGGCGCCAAATGTAAATCAACTTTTGGTTCTTATCCGAGGACGCAAAAAAAGCTCTTCGATCGAAAACTTTCCATATTGTATCCTTTAATGATTATCCTTTAATGAATTAATTGTGTGTGTATTCGTAATCACCTGTTTGTGCTGTGGCTCCCTGAACACTTAGATTTGTTCTGGAAATATTAATAGTAAACCCTTGAGCGGACCATTGCGCTGACGCAGTGGAGAAAACCGAATACTTAACATCAACTCCAGCTTCCTTAATAGTCAAGGTCTGTTTTGGAACTGAAATTTTGTTTCCGTCAATCTCTGCATATCCTTTGGTGTCACCTTTAGATGTCAAATTGGTGATGCTAACTTTCCACACCTCGTCTTCAAACTTAGCCGAATCGATGGTAGATGTTAGGTTAGAACCTGTTGCTGCCAGCGCGGAATTCAAGAAATAAACTCCGCAAAATCTTCTTCGACTCATGTACTCGCAGGAAGATCCTTCATAACCTTGGTCACAGGTGCAATCGCCATCCGAATATTTGCCGTTCACACATTTATCTGCGCATGTCTCGCCTTTGTAGTTTGTCTTGCATTTGCATGATCCATCTTCGCACGTTCCGTCATTTTCGCAGCTTACCTCATGCGTGATGCACAAATCCTCTATTTCACAAGTTGTGCCATCAAATCCGTCCAAGCAGCTGCATGTTCCGTCAACACATGTTCCGCCATTCATGCACATTACGTTCTCACATGGATCGTCTTCTTTACAGCTTTCGAAGTAAGTTGCCAGGCCAAGCACAAGCACTAGGTAGAGTAATTTCTTCATAATTGATTTGGTTTTAGGTTTAAAGTTCATTGACGTTAAATATTCTTCTTTGATGTCTAATTACAATGAGTATTCCGACAAACGCTCGTTTTTGTCGACCGTTGAAGAGTTGCTGTAGTTATCGCTGAAAAGTGAGACGATACATTTGTCGAAATTCTAACCATGAACTTTGATCGAAAGTCATTGAGTGATGATGAACTTAAGGCGCTCTATTCAGCCTTGGTTCTACCCAGATTGATCGAGGAAAAAATGCTCATCTACCTAAGGCAGGGCAAAATTTCCAAGTGGTTTTCAAGCTATGGTCAGGAGGCGGTTAGTGTTGGGAGTGCACTGGCGCTAGATATGGATGAGTTCATCATGACCATGCATCGTAATCTTGGGGTGTTTACTTCTCGAAAAGTTCCTTTGGCTCGACTTTTTGCACAGTTTCAAGGTAAGCAAGAGGGATTTACGAAAGGACGAGATCGGTCTTTTCACTTTGGTTCAAGAGAGCATCATATTGTTGGAATGATATCTCATTTAGGTCCGCAGTTAGCTATAGCTGACGGAATAGCCTTGGCTGAGCAGCTTGAAGGCACCGGGAAGATTGCACTGGCGTTTACTGGTGATGGAGGGGCAAGTGAGGGTGATTTTCATGAGGCATTGAATGTCGCAGCTGTTTGGGATTTGCCTGTGATTTTCGTGGTCGAAAACAACCAATGGGGTTTAAGTACCCCGAGTAATGAACAGTTTCGATGTGAATCGTTTATTGATAAAGGTATTGGCTACGGCATGGAAGCCATGCAAGTGGATGGGAACAATATCCTGGAGGTATATAATACGGTCAGCGAGTTAAAGCGCAAGATGGCGGATGACCCTAAGCCAGTGTTATTGGAATGCATCACATTTAGAATGCGTGGCCATGAAGAAGCGAGTGGCACCAAGTACTATCCGGAAGGACTTCAGGATCAATGGAAGGTGAAGGATCCGGTTTCAAATTTTGAAGACTATATGTTGGACCAAGGGATTGTTGACAAAGCTTGGGTGGATGAGCTTAAAGACAATTTGTTAGCAGAGGTAAGCAATTCGTTTCAAGAGGCACTATCGATGCCCAGGATCGTTCCTAACACTGAAGTTGAACAAAGCGACCTGTTCGCAGAATCTAAAGTTTCCATCAACGTTCCAAGCAAGTCGACAAAAGAAATGAGGTTCGTGGATGCCGTTTCCGATGGTCTGCGCGAGGCCATGAAGAAGCATGATAATTTGCTTCTTATGGGACAGGACATAGCCCAGTATGGTGGCGTGTTCAAAGTCACTGAGGGCTTTGTGAATGAATTTGGCATTGACAGAGTTAGAAACACACCATTATGCGAATCCGCGATTATCGGATCAGCGCTCGGCCTGAGCATCAAAGGATACAAGAGCATGGTGGAGATGCAGTTTTCGGATTTCGTCACGTGCGGTTTTAATCAGATCGTTAACAACCTTGCCAAGATTCACTGGCGCTGGGAGCAAAATGCCGATGTTGTTGTTCGTATGCCGACTGGTGCTGGAGTTGCTGCAGGGCCATTTCATTCTCAATCAACCGAATCGTGGTTTTTTCATACACCTGGTCTAAAGGTGCTGTATCCGGCTTTTCCGGCTGATGCAAAAGGCTTGTTGCTCGCAGCATTTGAAGATCCGAACCCGGTATTGTATTTTGAACACAAGTACCTGTATCGAACCTTGTCTGCGCAGGTGCCCGAAGGATACTATACTACAGAAATTGGTAAAGCCGCTATTGTGAGTCCGGGTACCGAGATGAGTATCATTACTTACGGTTTAGGAGTTCATTGGGCGCTGGAAGTATGCCAACAGCTTAATGATCGATCGATTGAAGTGATCGACCTGAGAACATTGGCCCCATTGGATTATATGACAGTATTTGAATCTGTGAAAAAGACTTCCAAGGCGCTGGTGCTTCATGAGGATAGCCTTACGGGTGGAATCGGAGCTGAAGTCGCAGCCAGAATAGGAGAGGAGTTGTTCGAATACCTAGACGCTCCGGTAGTCCGTTGTGCCAGCCTTGACACACCGGTTCCATTTGATGCCTTACTCGAAGAAAATTATTTGGCTAAGTCAAGGCTTATGGACAAGGTGAAATCCCTACTAGAATACTAATTTCGCACCCTTAAATTTTATGATGAAAAAACTAGTTTATATTGGATTTGTTGCACTTCTGGCTTCATGCTCGGGAAGTGTTAATCACGATGAAGCGACCGAAAATGTTGACACATTGGCGCAAGCGCCAGCAATGGCTCATTTTGGAGATGAAATAACAATTGATGGTGCCATGGCAATGGATCAAGTTCTTGCTCAGCTGGCAGGTCACGATTCTGTTCACACAAAGTTGGTTGGAACAGTAGAAAAAGTTTGCCAGGTAAAAGGATGTTGGATGACTATGAACGTGAATGAAAATCAAGGAATGCATGTTTCGTTCAAAGACTATGGATTCTTTGTTCCAAAGAATATCGATGGTAAAGAAGCAATTATTGAAGGATATGCATATGTGGATACCATGTCGGTTGAAGAATTACGTCACTATGCCGAAGACGAAGGCAAGTCAGCTGAGGATATTGCTGCGATCACCGAACCCGAAACGAAACTTTCATTCGTTGCTGAAGGGGTGATTGTAAAGGATTACGTCATCGCGAAAAGCAATGACGCAATTGAAGAATCCGAAGATCACTCGCATCACTAAGCATTAGAGCTAATTGAAAAGCCTCACTTGTTGAGGCTTTTTTATTTGTGAAAATGAAGAATACTTGGTCCCAGCTTTTGTTCGATTTCTATTCCCAGCTGCGTTGCCCGGAGTTACCTGCTGGTAATGAGTGTATGAACCCTTATCTAGAGAGTGAGTGCATTGTGGTTGTCAAGGAATTTCTGGAAAAACACTTCAATGACACCAATGAACGAATCGTTCTTTTTGGGATTAATCCGGGTCGCTTTGGAGCGGGGCAAACAGGCATTCCTTTTACCGATCCTGTTGCGCTTGAAAATGATCTTCTCATTTCAAACGTATTCGATAAGCGAACTGAATTGAGCAGTGAGTTTATATACAAGTGCATCAATGCCTTTGGAGGCCCTGCTGTTTTTTATAGCAAGTTCCTCATTAGTTCAGTTTATCCTTTGGGCTTTCTCAAGGATGGTAAGAATTTGAATTACTATGAGTTGCCAAATGCGGCTGAGTTTATCTCCAAATCCATAGTAAAGGAGCTTCAAAAGCATTTGGCATGGCCAATCCATCGCAGGTTGGCATTTTGCATCGGTCAAGGGGAAAACTTTAAGGTCCTCAGCCACTTAAATAAAACGCATCAGTGGTTTGATCAAATAAGACCGCTACCGCACCCCCGATGGGTGATGCAGTATAGGCGTAAACAAGTTGATCAATATGTCAATGACTACGTGAAAGCCTTATCCACGCCTTTCGCGACCTGAACTCATATTTCTCCGTTTATCACATCCGATGTGCAGTGACTCACTGCGCTTGGTAAGTTTGGATAATGTTCAAGAGGATTCCTATTCCATTCATCTATGTGCTCGCGGCAGGCATCTTTCTTGGGTTGATTATTGGTTTCAAAACCCTCATCCCTTACATGTACTGGGATAAGCTTGACGACTATGTCTGGTTTCAAAGCGCTTTGCCGCACATCATCAACTACTTGTTTTGGCCGCTATTAGTGCCTTTTGTTTACTGGACTTTCGAGCAATTCAAGCTGGCTAAAGGTGCTTCATTCAGAGATCGGGCTATTACGATTTTAATGAGTCTGTTGATTCCGTTTATTCACGAAGCGGTTACCACCGTGATCTACTTTGTAATGCTGGAGTTTCTGGATAAGTATCAGTTTGATGAAAAGGCTTGGTTGTTGATCAAGGCGGCCTTCCCCAGCGTATACATTGGTAGAATAGTTGAGTTCTGGATCATTTACGGACTCTTCGCGGCTTTTGACTATTACAAGAAATACAAGAACAAGCAGGCCGAGGTGGGAAGAATGGAAGCGCAACTCAATAGAACCAAACTTGCAGTTTTGAAAATGCAGTTGCAGCCGCATTTTCTTTTTAACGCATTGAATAGTATTTCAAGCTTGATGGAGATAGATGTGAAGAAGGCACAAACGGTAACTGCTAAGCTTGGAGATCTGTTGCGGGGAATTTTAGAGCAGGATCAGCGAGTTTTTGTAACCATCAAGGAGGAGCTTGATTATGTCAAAACGTATCTTGAAATCGAAAAAATTCGTTTTGAAGAGCGCCTGGATGTCGAGTATGAAATTGATGGACGCTTGCTGGATTTTAGCATACCCATGCTAATGATTCAGCCCTTGGTGGAGAACTCCATCAAACATGGCATTGCAAAAATCTCACGACCGGGAAAAATCAAAGTTGAGGTAGGTGAAGCTGGTGATCGGATTTCCATAAAAGTCACCGACAATGGAATGGGACAAGACCTAAGCGAAAACAAAATGCTAGAGAAGGGCATTGGCTTAAGAAACGTGAGGGCAAGGCTCCAGGAATTGTTTGATGGCGACTATCGGTTGGCCATAAAAACATCAAAAGGCGAAGGTTTTAGCATTGAAATAGAAATCCCTAAAAACAACTATTATGAGAACTATTCGAACGATCATCGTAGATGATGAGGTTCTAGGTCGAAGCCGCATCCGAAAGCTATTGGCTGACAACGAACAGATTCAACTGGTTGGAGAAGGTAGCAACGGGGAGGAAGCCATTCGGCTCATTGAAGATTACAAACCTGATTTAGTATTTCTGGACGTAGAAATGCCGGATAAGGACGGGTTTCAGGTTGTGAGTAAAATACCGGAGGCAGATCGACCGTTTGTCATTTTTGTTACGGCTCACGACCGTTTCGCGCTGAAGGCATTTGATGTACAGGCCATCGATTTTATACACAAACCGTTTGACAATGATCGATTTGCCAGGGCGCTCGACCATGCCATCAAGCAGATTGAGATGTTAGAACAGAGTCGCTTAAACGGTCAGCTGCTGCGCATCATGGATGATTATCGCTCTAAAACACAATCCAACCCATTTGTATTGACCATCAAGGATCGCGGACGTGAGAAGCGAGTAAACCTATACGATGTGATCTACATTGAAGCAGATGGAAACTATCTCAAGCTTCAGCTGGAAAAGGAACGCTTCTTACTTCGCAACACAATGCAACAAATGGTGGATGAGTTAGATCAGGCCTGTTTCCTGCGCATACATCGATCCATCATCATCAACATCAATTACCTGAAGCAGCGCATCTACAAGGGGAACAATGAGTTTGCCTTCAAAATGCGCAACGGAGATGAGTTTGTTTCAGGCAGGAGCTTCAAGGAATCGATCGATGCCTTTTTCGAGGAGCAGTTTGCTTAACCACCAGCCAATTTTAACATCGGCTCATCACAACAAAATGACGTTCAGAAATAGAATACAATAGTTTCGATGGATAGCATACGTGCTGTTTAGTTAGGTTGAAACCCACGGCATTGCGCTGTGGGTTTCTTATTATAAAGCATATGTCCAATAGAACTTAATCACGAACCCATTCAATCCTTGAAGCTCAACTGGGTTGCTGAGATCAGTTTCGAAGTTGACATCTTCATCGACTAGCGTGGCTTTGGTAAAACGTTCTCCTACTAGTTTAAGACGAATTGTGTTAATAGGTATCACATATTGCTGTTCAGGCCAAAATCGCCATATGTAGGGTTCGACAGCTGAATAATTACCAGAAACACTGTCGTTTATAAATTCAAACTGATCGAATGTGAACCTGAACTTGTTGTAATTGGTTCCACCGGTCACCTCAATTCTGTCAATGTAGCGTCTAGAAGCTTTAATCGCCTGCTTCACTTCATCTGATCGGTAAGCGCCATTGGCATAGGCCGTGAGTTTCATAACCGGTTGACCGTTGCGACTAAACGTATGAGGTGCGATATCACCGATAAATCCCGCAGTGCTGTCTCCAAAATCCCAAGTAATAAAGTCGTAGTTGTCGCTGCACGATTCAAAGCTGTATTCACGCCCAACTTCGTAGTACTCGTCCAGTTCCAAACATGCTTTAGGCTTTTTCAGGCACGAGGTGAGCAGCAGCAATGCAATACCCGATATGTAAATCCCTTTCGCCATGCTAAAAACTAAAGACTAAGCTACCCGTTGGAACCTGTTGAGGACTTAACGAAAAATCAAAATACTCTAATGTGAATGGGTTCTGTTGCCTGAATGTTGGCGGTTTTAAGTTTTTCACCTGTTTTCTGAATGCAAGAAACAAACCTGTGCTGGTGGCCGCTGTTGCTACGGCAGTGAAAAAAAGCACGTTTCTCGATCGATATTGTGCAGCGGTGTTGTCTGTCGTTCCCTGAGTGATTTGTCCAAACTGCGTATAGAATTCACTTTGAACAAGTTCTTCGTGCTTATTCAATCGCATAACGTAAAGAAAGGGTAGGGACACAATGGAAACAGTTCCCACCAAAAAAGGAGCGGTACGCTTCAACAACAGTTGCTTTTTATAAGATTCTCTTGCTGCAATGAAGGCCATGTAGTCGGTTGATGGTTTCAGCTCTACCAATTTGGTGGTGGTTTCCGTGGTTCCGGTTTCTATTTTCCCGGTGTATAGCTCGTACCTGGGTGACCAAACCTGAATGTCATGTGTTCCCTGAGGCAACCGGAAAACACTCTTATTCTTTTCTAGAGTACCATTGATGGAAATGAAATATTGATCACTCACTCCTTTCACAAGCAGTCGCACGTTGGAAGAGTCTTGAGCATTTCCGGCATACGCAAATAAGAAGAGAAGGAGGGTTGCCCACCGCGTTTTCATCGTGTAAATCTATTTGCTTTTGCGTAACCCATGGGACAAATGAGCAAGCGGCAGCTAGAGCGGCAATAAACGTTTTGGATTTATGAGGTCCGCGAGCTCAGGTGGACCGGTAAAATACTTGCCTTTGAAGCGATCTAGTTCATCAATCGTCTCTTGAGACAGTAGTGAGGCAATTTCGTCCATGGCGAAGTCACTGATGGCGTACGGAAAAATGGATTCCACCAGATTAGTTCCGCGACAATGAGCATGCAATGAAAACTCAGCGCATTCGTTGATTTCCTTGCCGGAAAGCAAACACCTATTGAGTTTCTCTTCCTCGTCCATTCTCAGCCTGGCGTTTTGGATGAAGTATTCTTCTACTCGCTTTTTAGACTCCGTGCTTAGGTCCTGTCGCATATTGCTCGCACAATCCATACAAATGGCAAATTCAAACAAAGGCTCAACAATGTTCATAGAGGGCACCCTGCGAAATACACGCTCGATGAAATACTCCGATTCGTCATGGAGTAAATCTGCACCACACATCAAGCAATGCTCAATTGGAGCCTGGGTGTCAGACGAGTAAAATTCGGATGGAATTGGACGTGTTTGATCCATTGTTCAATGATAACGATATATCCCAAAAAGGCTCTTGCCAACCCAAGGCTTCCTTAATCCAGAAGCTAACTTTTACATTCGTGCCAATCCATATTCCTAATCATGAGAAAACTTATTCTATTTGCCGCAGTGCTGACGGCATGTCAATCAGCTGAAAAACCTATGGAAGAGGCCAAAATCACGTATCCAGAAACAAGGAAAGATACTACGGTGGTAGATGATTATTTCGGAACCAAGGTGGCAGACCCTTATCGTTGGCTGGAAGATGACTTAAGCGATGAAACGGCAGCCTGGGTAAAAGCGCAAAACGATCTAACATTTTCTATTCTTGATAAAATTCCGTACCGCCAAGCCATCAAGAATCGCTTGACAGAACTATGGGACTATGAAAAGTTCAGTGCTCCTAATCAGCACGGAGATTTCACGTATTTCTATAAGAACGATGGTTTGCAAAACCAAAGTGTGCTGTATCGCCAGAAAGGTGAAGGTGAGGCCGAAGTATTTTTAGATCCAAACATGTTTAGCGCGGACGGAACAACCTCATTAGGTGGAGTAAGCTTCACGAAGGACGGTTCTTTATTGGCGTATCAAATCTCAGAAGGTGGTTCGGATTGGAGAAAGGTGATCATCATGAACGCAGAATCTCGTGAGATTTTAGAAGACACACTGATCGATATCAAGTTTTCAGGGCTTTCTTGGAAAGGAAATGATGGCTTCTATTACAGCAGTTATGACAAGCCTAAGGACGGCAGTGAGTTGAGTGGGATGACGCAGTTTCATAAGTTGTTCTACCATAAACTAGGAACCCCCCAAGCGGAAGACAAGTTGATTTTCGGAGGTCAGCAAACCCCGCGCAGATACGTTGGTGGCTATGTGACGGAAGACGAAAGCTTCTTAGTGATTTCAGCAGCAACATCTACTACCGGAAATGAGCTTTACATCAGGGACTTAAGAAAATCCGGAAGCAAGATTGTCAACGTAATCAACAACTTCGACAACGACCACGATGTGATTCACAGTGTGGGCGACAAGCTCTACATCAAAACGAATATGGGGGCACCTAATGGAAAGGTGGTGTGGACTACAATTTCAAACCCTCTTCCAGACACTTGGCAAGACTTTATACCGGAAACAGAAAACGTGCTTCGGGTGGGGACAGCTGGAGGTAAGTTCTTCTGTAATTATCTGAAAGATGCCACTTCCATGATCGTTCAGCTGGATGCAGACGGTAAAATGGAACATGAAATTGATCTTCCGGGTATTGGCTCTGCCGGTGGATTCGGTGGCGAATGGGACGATAAGGAGATATATTACTCGTTCACTTCTTACGTTTATCCACCTACGATTTTCAAGTACACGATTGCTACAGGAGAATCAGAGGTATACAAGACTTCGAATGTGAAGTTTGATCCTGAGCAATATGAAAGTAAGCAAGTGTTCTATGCGTCAAAGGATGGAACCAAGGTTCCAATGATTCTAACTTATAAGAAGGGTATCGAGATGAATGGTCAGAATCCGACCATGCTTTATGGTTATGGTGGGTTTAACATCAGTTTGACGCCAAACTTTAGTACTTCAAACATTGTATTCATGGAGAACGGTGGTGTTTTCGCTGTTGCAAACTTGCGAGGTGGAGGAGAATATGGAGAGGAATGGCACAAGGCAGGCACCAAGACAAGCAAGCAAAATGTGTTCGATGACTTCATCGCTGCTGCCGAGTGGTTAATTGCCAACAAATACACATCATCAGAGTGTTTGGCAATTGCAGGCGGTTCGAACGGAGGCTTGTTGGTAGGAGCTACAATGACCCAGCGACCTGATTTAATGAAGGTGGCTTTCCCAGCAGTTGGTGTATTGGACATGCTTCGATACCATAAGTTCACTGCAGGTGCGGGCTGGACTTACGACTACGGAAATTCTGATGAAAGCGAGGAGATGTTCAAGTACTTGCTAGGTTATTCTCCGGTTCATAATTGTAATAAAGGAACGCACTATCCAGCGACAATGGTAACAACGGCTGACCACGATGATCGCGTGGTGCCTGCTCATTCATTCAAGTTTGCTGCAGCACTTCAGGATGCTCACGAAGGATCTAATCCAGTGTTGATCAGGGTGGATGTGAAGGCAGGTCATGGAGCAGGAAAACCTACTTCGATGATCATTGATGAACAGGCCGATAAATGGAGCTTTTTGTTCTGGAATATGGGAATTAAGGATTTGTACTCAACCCCCAATAAAGTATAGGTGTTATACGTCCTAAATGAAAAAAGCCGCTACTAGCGGCTTTTTTTGTGACCCGGCTGGGACTCGAACCCAGGACCCATACATTAAAAGTGTATTGCTCTACCAACTGAGCTACCGAGTCATCCCTTTTTTCGGGGGTGCAAATATAGATTCCTAATCCCCGAATTCAAATAAATATTTAAAAAGTTCTGTAATCCTTTTAGCGTGGGTTGTTCCAGTAGTCCAAAGCCCGACTTCCGGCACTTTGATTATCAAAATCTGAACCCAGCGCCTCTTGCTGTTGCTCGGTGGTCAATCTGTTGCCACCAGGGCTTGCAACAAGCCTTGTGTACCATAAGTTGTCGCGTATTTCACCAATGACATTGGAGTGAGCTAATTCATAGTCGTTGGTACGTTTGGGATCGAAGAAAAAGAACTTGGCATTAGACTTTTCCGGAATCTTGAAATAGTGCCAAATCTCATATGGATAGGCATGCGGCTCGTTCCTGACTATCGACATAGAGTTGGGTTTACCATACTTGAGGTAAATCCTGCCGCGATCAGTGGCGCAGCCGTGCGCATTTGAAGTTCTATACTCATCTTCAACGTGCTGGATTAATTCATGGTATCGATGCCATTCAAGCTGAGCGTTGAGCGGATTACGATCATACCAATATCCATAAAAGAAGGTTCGGAGCGTTTCAATATCACCTTCCTTCCAATTGTTTAGAATGAACTTTTCTTCTAGTTGATTGGCCTTGTGAACAGCGCAGTAGCACATCTGGCGCAGGGAATCATCAGACATTTTACTCACGAATGTTTTTGAAACGTCAACCGTTCGAACGGAGTCAATTTGCGGATCACTGTTGAATCGCTTTACTTCCAAGTGCCTTGTAGCCAGTAGCTTGTTTTCGTGGTCCTTGGCTTCCAATTGAAGGAAATAAGTCGCGGTGCGTAGCGATTGAATATTGAATCGCTTTGAAATTACTTGAACATCCTTGGCTGAACTTCTTATCGATTGATGGAAAGTCTCGATAGGCTCATTTGTCTCAGGGTCGATTAAATCAATATTGATCAGAAACGGAGTTTCGCTTCCAAGTTTGCTCGAAGTGCCATAGAGCTCTGCATAAAATGTCATCTCGCTAGCAGCTGGAGGATAGAACGGTGATATTCTGGGATAGTAATTCGTGCCGTTACGAGTATAGATGCTTTCCTTCGCTGCCTTTTCGCTGCGTTCCACTAAATAAATCGAGCTGAAGAAAACAGACTCGGGATCTTGCCTGATTTCAAGTTTCTGGACACTTTTCACAGAGTCAGTTGGATTGTTGATGTCTTGGATGCGTATGTACAGATCGTATGTTCCTGGGCCAAGAACAAATCTTTGCTGATCGATAAAGTCGCTCAATTGATTCGTGTCGCTCGTCACCGGACCATGAATGGCTGTTTTACTGAAATTGATAAGCTTGCCTTGTTGCTCAATGATGTATGTTAGCTCAACGTGCTGTTGGTAGCTTGAATCCTGGTTTTGTTTGAACCGGAATGTTTCTGCATCAAAGATCATGTAGGTCTCAGCATACAACTCTTTGTCTGACGTCATGAATACGCCATAGTTGAAGCTTACATTCAGGCTAAACCCGAGCGTTGATTTGAGAAAGGTTAAGGTGATTAACAGTGCTGAAATTCGGCTCATATGTGCGTTCAAATCTACAATGGCCGAAAGAATAAAATCAGCGAATTGAGGAAGTGGTCGAATTAAAACGGGAAGAGGAGAGGCAGGAGCAGCGTACTCAGCAGCCAAAAGAGCAGATTCAGCCAAACTCCCACCTTCGTGAAGTCTCGAAATCGATAACCACCCGCAGAGTAGATCATGGTATTGGTTTGATAACCAATCGGAGTCATAAAGCTTGCTGATGCGCCAAACATGGTAGCCATTAGAAACGGAGCAGGTGACACGCCCAACTGGTTTGCAGTAGCAATTGCGAGTGGTGCAACGAGGGCTGCCGTGGCATTATTGCTCATCAACTCCGTCAGAATGCTTGTCATGAGGTAGATGCCTGAAAGGATGACCACTGGACCCATGTGTTTGAGATTCACAACAATGAAATTCGCCATGCTGGCCGCAAGGCCTGAATTGTTCATCGCTACTCCCAAACTCAGTGCTCCAGCGAGCAGGAAAACAATAGGCCATTGTATGGAACGATATACTTCCTTCATGGACATAATTCCAGATAAAACCAAGATGCAAACGCCAATTAGTGTACTTACAACAAGAGGGAGAATATTAAAACTGGCGGTAAGAATTACTCCAGCGATGATGGACAATACAACCCAAAACTGCTTCCGGTTGAAATTCAGAATTCCTTCTTCACTCAAGACAAGAAATGGAAGGTTTTGTTCCTTCGATGAGGTTCTCCATTGATCGAGGTAGTGGGTTTTCATTTCTGCCAAAATCACGTCACCTGAGCGTAAACGCACTTCTTGAAGTTGGTCGTGAAGTACTTCTTCTCTCTGTCGGATGGCCAGCGGAGCCGCCCTGAATCGTCTTCTAAAGTCAAACTCCCGTAATGTTTTACCCTCCAGTTCTGAGTTGGTTGGAATTACCAATTCAACCAATGAAGCATGTTCAGTAAGGTTGTCTATGTGATCATCATCAACAAAAGGCATCAGGCGCACCTTAAGTTGATCCTTCATCTGCTTAAGCTTGCTGATGTTGCAGCGAACTTTCAAAATATCGCCTGCGATCATGATGGTGTCGCCTTGTGGTAATGAAATTCTTGTCTGTCCTCTGCGAAGCTCAAGAATTTCCATGTCCATTTCTTTTACAAGGGCTGAGGCAAGAATGCTCACGTTTGCCAATTCCGATTGGTTTAAGATTTCAACTTCAGCCAAGTAATCGATAAGACTGTCTTCCAGTTCATCCTCATTGTTTTCCTGACGCGATGGCAATAATCGCTGTCCAAAAACAATCATGAAAAGGGAACCTGATATCAGAAAGATCAACCCCATCGGAGTGAATTCGAACATGCCAAAGGGTTCTAAACCATTTTGTACAGCAATTCCGTTCACCAGAATATTAGTGGATGTGCCTATTAGGGTACAGGTTCCTCCGAAAATGGAGGCGTAACTCACTGGAATGAGTAGCTTGGATGCAGCTCTGTTCGCATTTTTCGAAATCTGCATGGTAACCGGAATCATCACGGCCACAACTGGTGTGTTGTTGATGAATGCTGATACTCCGCTAACGATGGCCATGAGCAGAATGACACCACGCTGGTAATGGTTTTTGAAGGTTTTGGTTAGCAAACCAGTTAGGAATTGAAGCGAACCGGTTTTCAGTATGGCAGCGGACAAGACGAACATGAATGCAACGGTTAACGTAGCAGGATTGCTGAACCCGCTGATTCCTTCTTCAGCTGTAATGACTCCTGTGGCAACGAGGGTTCCGACAATGAGCAACGCAATCAGATCAATGCTCAGCTTTTCAGAGATGAACAGGATGATCGCAACAACAATAACAACAGCTGTGATTATGGCTCCCATAGAAGCGGCTAAAATAGCGGACTTTGGGCTTGGTGAGTTCCGTGAATTCTATAATGTAGTTGACTAAATTCGTGAAGTGAATTCAGAGGAACGTCATTGTTTGGAGTGTGGGACGAAGCTTTTTGGTCGCGCTGACCAGAAGTTTTGCTCGGACGCCTGTCGCAACACCTATAACAATCGGCAAAACAGTGATGCCAATAATTACGTGAGGAATGTTAACAACGCACTGCGAAAGAATCGGAGAGTGTTGAACACATTGTGCCCGGATGAAAAAATTAAGGTTAAGCGCTCGCTTTTAACCCAGAAGGGTTTCAGCTTTCAATTTTTCACTAACACTTACCAGACCAAAGCCGGGGACGTATATTACTTCTGTTACGAAATGGGTTACCTGCCACTAGAAAGCGAGGAAGTACTCATTGTAAGGCGTGATAATCAGTAGACTTATTCCTTGATGATTCTGTGTTGTTGCAGCGTTTCATCACCTGCGATGGCTACTATGTAAACCCCGCTAGGCAGTTGAGACAGGTCGATGTTTTGATCGCTTGTAATCTTTTGCATCACGATTTGTCCGGAGAGGTTCGTAATAGTAACCTGCTGCGATGAGGAGCTGAGTCCGATGTTTAGCAGACCAGTCGTTGGATTGGGATACACATGAGAATTGCCATCAAACTCGGTGGTTGCTATTCCGGTGATTTCCCTGCCTTCAGACGAACTTGCCTGAAGCACCTCTTTAGAGGTTTCATCTTGTAAAATGGCCAACGCATAAACGTTGTTCATAGTCCATACATCGTCAATATCAACGATGGCTGAATATGATTTCGACTCTCCAATATTCACCGGTAGGTCAACACTTTGTCCATCTGAACCAAAAAGTGAATTTCTGAAAACATCGTAATGATGCTGTTCTCCATTTGGCGCATCCAAGTCAAGTTCTGATTCCGCAATAACAGCATAAAGCCAAGCTTTTGTCAAGCCGCCTGCGGCTTCTCTCGTAATTGTTACCGTAGTCTTTATTTCTTCGACTGAACTACCATATTCCTGCTTCACCTCAACGCTGAAGTTAGATTGCTGATTCTTGTAGCTATCGAAAAGGGTGGCGCTTGATGCATCAACACTTGTCGGTAGCACTTCGCCCTGAATCACAAATCGCGGGGTTCCTCCATAAACACCATAGAAATTGGTACGTGCATCGTTTTCGGAAACGTTATACAGGTTCAATTCACAGGTACTGTAGGGGCTACTGGGGTGAATTGCTAGATGCAAGACATCAGCATTATTATCAAGGTTTGAATAAAACCCCGGGTTTTTACTGGCGCAGATTCCACACCGCGTATTGGTGAAATGCTCTACAACAACTGTCTTTGCTACTTGGGCAAACGAACTTGCACTTATTAAAATAGTGCCGAGGTAAATAATGGCTTTCATAGAGATCGAAGAAGAACTTTAATTCAAAAACTTACAGGCATGACGATGAATTTCGCCTATGCGTTGATTAGCAGTTTCTCTAAAAGTTCAATTGCCGCTTTGCTGATCACAGTTCCTGGTCCAAAAACTGCTGTCACACCGGCATTGTATAAAAAGTCATAATCCTGACGTGGAATAACTCCTCCCGCAACGACAAGAGCATCGCCTCTTCCAATAGATTTCAATTCCTGAACAAGTCTGTGGATTAGCGTTTTGTGTCCAGCGGCCAATGAGCTTACTCCAACGATGTGAACATCGTTTTCCATTGCCATTGCGAGCTACTTCAAAGGGGTAGAGAAGAGTGGCCCGATATCCACAACAAGGAAACCAATATCAGCAAATGAAGTTGCAATCACCTTTAGCGCCTCTATCATGTCCATCTTGTCCTATTTTTGCCACAAGGATTCGTGGCCTGCGCTCTTCTTTGAAGCAACTGATTCGCCAACTCCTGAGCACGTTTGAAGGAATCGTCTTGTTTCATTTGGCCCGAATATACTCGCTAATGCTCTTTGTTTCTGCTTTGTGCCTTCCGAACACATCTTCCATGGCAAGGCTGATTTCGCCAAGAGTAGCTCGACTTTTGGCTGCTTGCACTGCAAGAGCAAGCAAATTCCCATTACCTGACTTTGCACATTCGCGAATCGCGTTCAAGTCAGTATTAACCTGTTCTGTGTCTCGTTCAGCTTTGATTTTGTTCAATCGCACTATTTGCTGGTCTCGAACCTTGGTGTTGTCCACATCCAGTATATCGATTTGAGTGTCGTCTTCGCTTTCATAACGATTGACACCAACAATGACTTCTTGTCCGCTGTCAATTCGCGCTTGCTTGCGCGCAGCTGATTCCTCGATGCGCATCTTTGGAAGGCCGGCTTCAATTGCCTTAGTCATACCACCCAACTCTTCGACTTCTTGGATAAGCGACCAAGCCTTTTCAATGAGCTCATGGGTTAATTTCTCAACATAATAAGAACCCGCCCAAGGATCAATGGCTCGGCATATATCACTCTCTAATTGCCAAAAGAGCTGAGTGTTTCTGGCTATTCGCGCAGAAAAATCGGTCGGCAAGGCAATGGCTTCATCTAAAGAATTCGTGTGCAAAGACTGCGTTCCGCCCATTGCAGCTGCTAATGCTTCAATACTGGTGCGCGCCACGTTGTTGAATGGGTCTTGTTCGGTTAAGCTCCAACCCGAAGTTTGGCAATGCGTGCGCAATGCCATTGACTTATCAGTTTTAGGATTGAACTCCTTAATAATTTTAGCCCAAAGCACGCGACCAGCGCGCATCTTAGCTATTTCCATAAAGTGATTCATACCAATTCCCCAAAAGAACGAAAGGCGAGGGGCGAAGTCGTCAATATCCAATCCTGCCTTCAAGCCGGTTCTTACGTATTCCAAGCCATCAGCAAGTGTGTAAGCTAGTTCAATGTCGGCAGTTGCGCCAGCTTCGTGCATGTGATATCCCGATATGCTGATAGAATTAAACTTGGGCATGTTCTTCGAGGCGTATTCGAAAATGTCACCAACTATTCTCATAGACTGCGCTGGCGGATAGATGTACGTGTTGCGCACCATGAATTCCTTGAGAATGTCATTCTGAATGGTTCCAGTTAGTTGTTCCGTAGTAACTCCTTGTTCTTCGGCTGCCACGATGAAAAATGCCATGATTGGAATCACTGCTCCATTCATGGTCATTGAAACCGACATTTCATTCAGTGGGATTTGGTCGAAGAGGATTTTCATGTCCTCTACAGAATCGATTGCAACACCGGCTTTACCGACATCCCCCTTTACGCGCTCGTGGTCACTGTCATAACCTCGATGTGTAGCCAAGTCGAATGCGACCGAAAGCCCCTTTTGGCCGGCAGCGAGATTTCTTCGATAGAAAGCATTTGATTCTTCAGCTGTACTGAATCCTGCATATTGTCGAATGGTCCAAGGACGTATGGCGTACATGCTGGCGTATGGCCCACGTAAATAAGGTGGCGCCCCAGCTCCGAAATGAGCTTCCGGAATTTGATCGTCTGAAAGCGTTGGCTGGATGCTGATGATTTCAATTCCTTCGGGGCTTGTCCATTTTTCCGAAGATTTATTTGCACTCGAAGGGTTTTTGCCGAGCAGCTCTTCGAAGGATATGTTTATGAACCTGCTCATGCGCTGAAGGATTTTATGTCGGTAGGGATAAACACATAATTGGGGAGCAGGTCATATTTAGAAACGTTTGGAGCAACATCTTCCCTTATTTCACTAGGTCTGTACTTATTTACACCGAGCAGCACTTTTTTGTCAGAATACGCGTCAATTAACTTATTGCGTTCCTTGTCCATAGCGGCTTTCAGTTTTCCAGACTTCGCATAAACAGTGAACCCACCAACCGATTCAACTTCCTGAACTAGAGTCCAGGCTTCATTGGCCATTTGGAGCGTAAGGTTTTCTAAGAAGTAGGAGCCATCAGCCGGGTTTAGGTTTTTATCCATTTTACTTTCCTCCTTGAGTAGAACTTGAATGTTTCTTGAAATACGACTGCTGAATCCATTCAGGTCTTTCCAGTGTCTGTCCCAAGGTTGTATCATTACGAATTGAACTCCGCCAGAAACGGCTGCCATTGCTGATGAAACTGCTCTCAAGATATTGGTGTGCTCATCATTTCGACTGTAATCGATGCATAGGTTTTGAGCGAGTATGATGGGATTCTCAGCTGAATTTCCGCTTGCAGATAAAACACGTGACCATAACAACCTTAATGCTCGGACTTTGCATAGTTCAGCGATATAGCTAGTTCCAATTCCGGTTCGAAATAGGATTCTGTGATTCTTAGTACTATTCAATTGCTCAATTCCCTGTGCGATCAAAAAGGCAACTTCTTGAATAATGTTTGCACCCCGCTCACGCAACCGAACTCCGTTCAGTTGAATTCCATTATTTGAAGGCAGTAAAGATTCAGCTGAAGACTTTAGAAGCGGCTTATAGACATCAGAATGCGTGCTCTGATTAATAAGTGTCGGAGCGATTGCCTGGTCAATGTTTGCGCATGCCACCTTGGCGGCAGCCCCATGAAATGATTTTTCGAACCAAATCGCTTCAGCTCCGGCCATCAAGGCGTCTAAGGCGCGTCTATTAGCAGCAATGGCATCCGT
Organism: Flavobacteriales bacterium; assembly: GCA_041391765.1. Taxonomy (GTDB): domain Bacteria; phylum Bacteroidota; class Bacteroidia; order Flavobacteriales_G; family Salibacteraceae; genus SHAN690. The sequence goes on from JAWKNJ010000043.1 coordinate 24,586, forward strand.
TTCGAAAACGGGTTCTACGATTTTCCAAGGTTCAGTGAGTGCAGGAAGCGAGGTGTTTTGAGCTGGTCTTGTTTGCTGCCAGCTTTCCAATTCCAAACCGCTGATGTTATTCCACTTTAGGAATTCATCAAACGATTTTCCTTTTAATTCTTTCTCGGCCAGAGCACGCCAATCATCATATGACAGCGGCTCGAAGGGTAGGGAAGTGTCTTGTTGTGACATTCCTGCGAATTTAGAATTCGTATGAGAAACTCGCGTGGTTAGTCTTCTTCAACAAAGACGAAAATCTCTTCGTTGTCTCGCTTCATGAAATAACGTTCACGGGCGAACTTTTCTAGCTTGCTATTATCAGACAGAAGTTCTTCCAAGTCATCCTTTATCTGAACAATTTCCTCCTGATAGTAGTCGCGGTCTTTTTCTAGCTGGTATAGTTCGGCTTTCAGTTCAATTTGACTGATAAGATTATGCTGATCAAAGAATGCAAGCCAAAAGATGAACGCTATTAGGCTAAGGACATACCTATTCTTCACATACCAAGGTAGATTGTTCCAGAGTCTATTCAGCATGTGTCAAAGATCGCATGAGTTTATGGCACAAAGAAAAAGCGGCTGTCCAATTATGAACAGCCGCTTTTTAATGATTTGAATTTTGTGATTAATAGTAAATTAAGCGTCTAACTTTTGATATATACTTCGCTAATCGAATCACCTGCTTTGTGTAACCGAACTCGTTGTCGTACCAAACATAAAGCACGATGTTCTTCTTGTCCGGATGAACTATTGTCGCATTGCTGTCATAAACTGAACAGCAAGTGTTTCCAACAATATCAGAGGAAACACACTCTTCATTTACATTGTAGTTGATTTGATTAACCAAATCGCCATTCAAAGCCGCATCTCGTAGCAAGGAATCAACCTCATCCAAAGAAGTTTCCCGTCCTACTTCAAGGCTGAGAATTGCCAGCGAACCATTTGGAACAGGAACCCTAACTGCATTTGCGGTCAATTTATCCTTTAGTTCTGGAATCACCTTAGTTACTGCCTTACCAGCACCTGTCTCCGTGATGACCATGTTAATCGCTGCTGATCGACCTCTTCGCTCGCTTTTGTGATAGTTGTCCAAAAGGTTTTGGTCATTGGTATACGCATGTACAGTTTCTATGTGGCCTTTTACTACTCCCAGGTTATCGTGAATAACCTTCAATACTGGAACGATAGCATTTGTGGTGCAAGAAGCTGCTGAGAATATCGTTTCATTTTCAATGTCCAGCTCCTTGTTGTTTACACCATATACAACGTTGGGAATTTCTTTACCTGGGGCTGTGAGCAACACCTTGTTTGCGCCCTTGGCCTTTAAATGTCGACCAAGTGCTTCTCTATCCTTTAATGTTCCGGTGTTGTCAATAACCAATGCATCTTTGATTCCATATGCGGTGTAATCGATCTCTTCAGGATTCGCAGCCGGAATGAATATCACTTTATGACCATTGATAATCAATGCCATGTTTTCATAATCTTCAACAATACTCCCTGGAAATGGTCCATGAACTGAGTCATTTCTCAGTAAGTAAGCGCGCTTTTTCAACTGCGCAGCATCTATCTTACGAACAACGATTGCTCGTAATCTAAGTTGTTGTCCTTTACCGGCTTGTTTGATCAACTCTCGAGCCGCCAAACGACCAATACGGCCAAAACCGAAGAGTACAACATCCTTTGGTTGGAGAGATTCACGAGCATCTGATCCGAAACCATTGAGCTTGGAGTTCAGAAAATCAGCCTTGGATGAGAAGTTAGACTTCTCGCTTTGCCATTCGTAACTTAATCGGCCAATGTCCATTTTAGCAGGAGCTAAATCCATTTTTAGTAACTCCTCAGCCAATTCAGCGCTGTCCTTTATTGTAATCGGCTTTCCTACGATCGAATTCGAATAGTCGTGAAGCTGAAGCAATTCAGAAATACTTACATCCGTAAGTGGGTTTCTAAACAAAACCAATTCGATGCCCTTGTCATAGAGTAGGCGGCCGATACAGTGTTGAAGGTTTACTGCATCCTTCTCGTTGTTGATATACTCGTTAAAATCACTGTGGTAGTTGTCGTTCACCATGTTTTCAACTGTAGTGGATTCCATTGATAATAGAGTTTAATCAGATAAAGCTAAAGTGTTGAATATGAAATTAAAAAAGGCCGCAAAAGCGGCCTGAATATTTATTCTCCAAGGTACATCTTGAGAAGACGACTTCGTGAGTTTTGTCGAAGCCTTCTAATTGCCTTCTCTTTAATTTGACGCACTCGCTCACGGGTTAAATCGAATTTATCTCCGATCTCTTCTAATGTAAGTCCGTGGTTCATTCCAATTCCGAAGAACAAGCGAATAACATCACGTTCTCTTTCGGTAAGAGTTTCTAATGAACGTTCGATTTCCTTTTGAAGAGATTCGCGCATCAAATCACCATCTGCACTCGGTGATTCATTGTTGCTGATTAAATCAAGCAAGCTGAAATCTTCATCTTCCTTCAATGGAGCGTCAACAGACACGTGGCGTCCTGAAACACTCATGGTGTCTTTAACTTTCTCTTCCGGAATTTCCAAAGCAGAAGCAAGCTCATCAGCAACCGGTGGACGCTCATATTCTTGCTCTAGTTGAGCGTATACCTTATTTATCTTGTTTAATGACCCAACTTGGTTCAATGGAAGTCTAACGATACGAGATTGCTCAGCAATTGCTTGAAGGATAGATTGACGAATCCACCAAACAGCGTAAGAAATAAACTTAAAACCTCTTGTTTCATCAAAGCGTTGAGCTGCCTTGATAAGACCTAGGTTACCTTCATTGATCAAATCAGGAAGTGTAAGGCCTTGGTTTTGATACTGCTTAGAAACTGATACTACGAAACGAAGGTTTGCTCTTACAAGCTTTTCCAGTGCACGCTGGTCTCCTTTTTTGATTCGCTTTGCTAGTTCAACTTCTTGTTCCGCGTTGATCATGTCTTCGCGGCTAATTTCTGTCAAATACTTATCAAGCGATTGGCTATCGCGGTTGGTAATTGACTTAGTGATTTTTAATTGCCTCATTTCTTGTTTCCTCTCTGTATATTGGTTTGTCCAGAAACGGCCTGCAAAGGTAGGCTAATTATCAATTGCAGGCAACGTTATCTTAATCCGTTATTAATATAGACGTGTACACTTAGTAAACGTGCGGTTCTGATTAATGTTTCACTACAATCCAAAACCATAGTAAGCCCGCTTTCCGTTGGGGTAGATACCCTCGATAAGCACTCCTCCTGTCTTGTCCTCTAATAGTTCGAAAAGATGTTCTTTGTTCCTTACAGCATTGTCATCAATTGATGTAATGATAAAATCGTTCATGATTCCGGCACTACGGAGTTTACCACTGCGTATATCTTTGATTTGGACCCCGCCTTCTATGTTCAATTCCTTCATTCTTTCTGGCGACAAGTCCGAAAAGTTTGCCCCAAGCTTTTGGTGAAGTTCCATTTCTTCCTTATAGGCGACTTCAGCTTCGCCAAATCTATTTCTGAGGATAATTGGTACATCAAGCGTTGAACCTTTGCGGTTCACGGTTACAAGTAACTTGTCACCAGGGCGAAAACGACTCACTTGTTCCTGAAGTTCCGTTACGTTTTTCACTGGTCGCTCAGCGACTTTCATAATGATGTCACCTGATTGAATTCCGCCTTCTTTCGCAGCACCCTTGTCAATCGCCTCAGCCACGTATACCCCATTTAGGTCTGTTAATCCCTTTTCATCAGCAATTTTCTGATCCACATTCATGATGGAAACACCGAGGTAACCACGCTGAACTGATCCAAATTCGAGCAAGTCTTCTACCACTTTGGTAACAATGTTCACGGGAATGGCGAAGCTATAACCGGTATATGAACCCGTATTTGACTTAATTGCAGCGTTTATTCCTATTAACTCGCCATTGGCGTTTACCAAAGCGCCACCACTATTACCGGGGTTTACAGCGGCATCTGTCTGTATAAAGGACTCAACCGCGTTGGATCCATCAGGACCATTTGCAAGGATATTAATGTCACGTCCTTTCGCGCTAATGATTCCTGCGGTTACTGTAGACTCAAGATTAAATGGATTACCCACGGCAAGCACCCACTCACCAACCTTTACTTGATCACTGTTTCCGTAGTCGATTTTGGGTAATTGATCAGCATCGATTTTTAACAATGCTAAATCAGAACTAGGATCCTGACCAACGACCTTAGCTTCATATACTTTGTTGTTGTTTAAGGCCACTTCAACTTTGTTTGCTCTATCGATTACATGGTTATTCGTGACGATATACCCGTCTTCGGAAATAATAACCCCAGAACCCGCACCGGCTCCGATTCTGGGAGGACGTTGGTTTATACCATCACCAAAAAAGAAGTGACGAATCGGGTCGAACGTATAATAACCGCCATCTAACTCGAAAGTTGTGCGAACGTGCACCACTGCGTTCACAGTTTTTTCTGCGGCCACTGTAAAATCAACTGCCTGGCCTGGCATACTGTAGTTAACAAGATGGTTACTGTTGTTCGTTTGATGTTGGGCTCGAAGACGCTCAATTTCCAGTTCCTTATCAGTATTTCGATTTTGCAGGTTTAGCATAACTGCTATAGCGATTCCACTTCCAAAAAATGATGCGAGTGCGTATCCTATTATCTTTTTCATCTCATTCTCTTTTTGTTCATCCTTATGATCAAAGAAACTGCCAGTGTGCCTCTTTCATTTTCAGTGTCATGTTAATTAATGTTAGGCCGCTCCAGCGCTGGTTTAACTAAATTAATGTGTTTCCAAATAAGATGCTCAATATTGCACCAATGATTCCTTTTTATAAGTACCACGGAGCTGGTAATGACTTTGTAATAATTGACGACCGAGAGTCTCGATTTGATACAAGCGATGTGGAACTAATTTCCAAGATGTGTAACCGACATTTTGGCATTGGCGCTGACGGATTGATGCTATTGCGCGAGATCAACGGTTACGATTTCGAGATGGTTTACTTTAATTCTGATGGTCGACCAAGCTCTATGTGTGGAAACGGAGGTCGTTGCTTAGTGTCATTTGCTGCCAAATTGGGTGTTGTTTCTTCAGAATGCAAATTCATGGCTGTTGATGGAGAACACAAGGCAGTAGTTCATAGTCAAGATGATATTTCACTTGAAATGATAGATGTTGATCAAATCGAGAATATTGGAAAGAGTGATTTGTTGCTTAATACCGGGTCTCCTCACTACATCGTTGTTTCTGATGATGTTGACTCGATTGATCTTGTGACAGAAGCGCGAAAAATTCGTTACTCGGACAGATTTAAAGAGGTAGGAGTCAACGTGAATTTTATTCAACGCACATCTGATGGTATTCAGATTAGAACATACGAAAGAGGGGTTGAAGCTGAAACATTGGCTTGTGGAACAGGAGTTACTGCAGCTGCAATCGCAAGTCATGAGTTAGGTTGGTTTGAATCTCCCGTCACCGTTAATGCCGTTGGCGGTAAGTTGAATGTATCGTTTGATGTCAAGGGTCACACTTTTTTCAACGTTTGGAAGAGAGGTCCCGTTGAGCTAGTATTTGAAGGGCAATATTTTGTTGAAGGAGGGAAGTAATATCATCCTGCGCAAGGCTGAGGTCAGAGATGTTGAACGCATTCTGAGTTGGGAGAATGACACGCAAAACTGGTTAGTGAGTAACACCGTTACACCATTCACGAGTGAACAAATTCAGGACTTCATTGAGAATGGAATGGACATCTATGAATCTGGACAACTTCGATTCGTTATTGAGATTCAAAATGAGGAAATTGTCGGATGTGTTGACCTCTTTGATTTTGACCCTAAGAACGGACGGGTGGGAATAGGAGTTTTGGTAGACGAGAAGCACCGGGGAAAAGGAATTGCGAAAGAAGCGCTTCGAACGACCATTGAATACTGCTTTGATACACTGGAGGTAAGGTGTATTCATGCTGAAGTGCTTGAAAACAATTTGGCCAGTCGCTCAGTCTTCGAAACCTGTGGATTCACAGTTAGCGGTGTAAAAAAGGAATGGTTGTGGGATGGGCAGTCCTATTTAAATCAAGTCTTTTACCAGCGTTTCAAGTAAGTATGAAACTCAAGAATTTTCTCATTGGTTTAGCCTTGGCTATTGGGGTATCTGGTGCTTGGATGGCTTGGGATTATTATTCTAGATTTTTCAAGCCTAATGTGCACTTAGATGATTCTTCAATTGAGTTTTATATCCATTCAGACTGGGGGTTTGAGGAGTTAGCTCACCAATTGTTCATTCAGCAGGTAATAGGTGATTCCGCTTCGTTTGCTTGGGCTGCTGATTATAAGAAGTATACAGCCAATGTTAAACCCGGTCGCTACATCATTTTAGATGGTATGAACAATAATCAGCTGGTGAACTTACTAAGAAGCGGAGAGCAAGAGCCGATAAACGTTATTGTTCGGTCTGTAAGAACGACCTCCGAGTTGGCGGCCACAGTTGGTAGGAATTTGGAAGCCGACAGCACAGCATTTATGGAATTGATAAACAGTTCAGGTTTTTGTCAACGCTATGGGTTTTCTCCAACCACAATCATCACGATGTTCATCCCGAATACTTACCAATTCTATTGGAATACCTCCGCAGAGGAGTTTATTGAACGAATGGCGCGAGAATACAAGCGATTTTGGACTGATGAGCGGATTCAGAAAGCGAGAAAACTTGGTTTGTCTCAGTCAGAAGTAACTACGCTGGCATCCATCGTCCAGGCAGAACAAGCCGCACATCCAGACGAACGTCCGGTAGTAGCAGGGCTTTATCTGAATCGTTTGCGGAAAGGCATGAGGCTAGAGTCTGATCCAACATTGATTCACGCAATCGGTGACTATACAATCAAGCGGGTTCTCAATGTTCACAAAGAGGTGGATTCACCGTATAACACATACAAGAATGTTGGCTTACCTCCTGGACCAATTCTATTGCCAGAAACTTCATCTATTGATGCTGTATTGGATGCCAAGTCTCACAATTATGTATTCATGTGCGCCAAGGAGGACTTCTCTGGATACCATAATTTTTCGAGTAGCTATAGAGATCACGTGAATAACGCTAATCGGTACAGAAGAGCACTTAATCAAAGAAAAATTTATCGGTAATCAGTATCCGCGCTTGATTTTAGCCTCTTTTTTCTTTAGGCTCTTATGGGCAGTTACTGCGCGCTTGTGCTTCCTTTTTTGAGCAGAACGGTGCATGTCACATTTGATTATTCCGCAGCATTTGTTCTTTTTTCGTTGACTGCTGCTTCCGTCCAGCGACATGCAACTGGAAAGAGAGATTAGAACGATAAGGGAGAAAGAAATAGATTTAAGAAGCCGAATCCGCATGGAGCAAATTTAAGCATGTAATGTGTTCACCTAACAAGATATTAGTCACCTAAATGGTGCGCATATCTAAGAGCAAGCTGAAAGTCTGTTATGAAAGTTGAAGACTGAAGGTATCGAACGTTGCTCTCAAAGGCTTGTTCTGCAAGACTATCGGGAATGATTGTGTCCATTGTTGGCTTTATTGGCCCAGATTTTAGTTTAGGTAATGATCGGTCTAATCCACGTGGGTCATACCCAATCCAAGACTTTCTACCAGTCAATATCGAAAACGCATTCTTGAACAGACCAGCTTTCTGATCAACAATAAAGACTAAGAATGGCGAAAGTGTCAGCGAGATTATTGCGAATACCACATCAAAAATTCGCTTATTTCTGCGCACAGCTTCCATATTAATCCGGTTTAAGTTATTGCCCGCCCTGTAATAATGTGCTTGTATAATGTTGTTTGGGCCAATGAACCAAGCTCCATTTAGAATTTTTGATTGGACTCCTGTGATTAAGCTGCTTTCAATGACACTAATTGTCTTCGTATAGCCCGAAACTGATGGATCTATGATGATTTCTTCTGCTTTGAATTCGTGAATTGCTCGATCCAACTGTTGATAGCTGGCGACAAATCCATTGGGAATGGACTCCGATAGACTGACTCCAGCTATAAACTCATTGGAAAGTCCAGAATCCTGGATGATGCCTTTGACCATTTCCAACGATTGCTCGTTTCCGATTACCAGTCTTCGCTTGGCGACTTGATCCCCCGTTTGAAATCCTGATTTTGGCAAAATCATAGCAATCATACGCCAAATGAATCCTGTGGATAGAGCCATCAGCGCACCAATTAAAAGAACAGCTCGCGAGAATCGGTAACCTTCAGGGAGTAAGGCGTAAACGGCCAAAAGCATTAGTAAGCCAAAGAACCATCCGCGCAACAATCGATTTGGCTTGAATGGAGAGTCGTGCGCACCCGATAAGTTGAGAACACTCGTTAAAATGAACGAGTAGATCGGAAGAAGCAGCGATATGAATTCAGGCGAGAAGTCTTTATGACCAAAATCTTCATAGAAACTTGTGGCAAGGGCGAAGGATAAATAAATCACAATAAAGTCAACGATGAATTGCCACATCTTGCCCGCAACTCTTCTGATCAGCGCCAACGAAGCTCTAAAATAGATGGCCGAGTTGATCATCAAACTGAACAGCGATGCTTGGCTTCGTTCAAAGTGCTTTCGCGCAAAAATCATCATCGCGCGATAGAAGACAAACACGTAATTGAGGCTGCCTTTTTTAGTGCTCTCTCCTTTATAATGAATTATCGTGGTTTCCGGGAAGTAGTGGTTTTCATAACCCCCTTTAATTATGCGATAACTCAAGTCGATATCTTCTCCATACATGAAATACTCTTCATCCAACATACCCACTTGATCCAACACGGATTTCCGCATCATCATGAATGCTCCGGAGAGTACATCTACTTTATGGCATTCATATTCATCCAAGTAACCAAGGTGGTACCCAGCAAAGCGCTTCGATTTTGGAAACAATGAAGACAATCCAAAGACTTTGTAAAAGGCTACCGCAGGAGTTGGTAATCCACGTTTGCTCTCTGGTAGAAACTTGCCCTCACCATCTATCATATGGACTCCTAAGCCGCCAACTTTGGGATTTGAATCCATGTATTGCACGCACTTCGTGAAGGTGTCTTCCTGCACGACAGTGTCAGGGTTTAGAAGCAGAATGTATTCTCCTTTGGCTTTCTTAATGGCCATGTTGTTGCCTTTTGAAAAGCCTAAGTTTTCATTGAGGTAGATGTATTCTACCTGCGGAAACTTTGAACGCATCATTTCCGGGCTATCATCTGTTGATGCGTTGTCAACCACCATTACCTCAGCTTGTAAACTATGAATGGCGGGTATTACTGAATTCAGACAATTTTCTAGAAAGTGTCTAACGTTGTAGTTGACGATGATGATACTAAGCTTCATGCCGGAATGGCCACAAGTTTAATTAGCCTTCAACGAAGTTTCGTATGGGAGTCTGCCTAAAATGGAACGACCCAGCGTGACCTCATCTGTGTATTGTAATTCATTGCCTACGGCTACACCGCGAGCCAAAGATGTTATTGAAATGTCCTTTCCACCAAGCTTTTTGAACAAGTAGAAACAGGTGGTGTCACCTTCCATCGTGGCGGGTAAAGCAAAAATTACTTCTTTGATTTCATCTGAGTCGCAGCGCAAAGCCAGAGATTCAATATGTAGATCTGAAGGGCCAACACCGTCCATTGGGCTAATAATTCCTCCTAAAACATGGTAAACCCCGAAATATTGCCCCGTTCCTTCCAAGGCTAATAAATCACGTAAGTCTTCGACTACGCAAATGGTCCCATGATCTCGTTTGGGATGCGCGCAGATTTGACACAGATCGTGATCTGCAATGTTGTGGCAGCGCTGGCAAAAGCCCAGCTCATTTACCATGCGGGTGATTGATTCACCGAACGCACGTCCATCTTTAGGTGGCATTTTGAGTACGTGTAGCGCATAACGCAGCGCAGTTCTTCGACCCACACCCGGTAGTGATTCGAAATATTCAACTGTACGTTCGAGGAGTTTGGAGGGTAGATCCATGGAGGGCGAAATTAACACCTCCTAATCTTGAAAGGGAAAAAGATATTAATGTGTTGAAAGAGATCTTGCTTTCGCTGAAAACTCTTCCGCCTTTGGCAGATCATTCAATCCAAAGTATATCCCGCTAAGCATTTCGCAGGTTTTTGCACTGGAAGAGTTCAATTCATGAGCCTTGAGTGCTGAAGGAAGGGCTATGCGAAACAGTCTTTGAACGTTGTCTTGGATTGTCTTCAGCTCATCATCCGATGCTTTGTTGTCTATGTGATCAATTTGCCAAACACCCTGATTGTAATAATGAGCCGCCAAATTGAAATGTGCTTGACCGTCTTCGGGATGACTTTCGCTTGAATTGATAAGGACTGTCTCATTTATGTCATCCGTAGAGATCACTTTGTATTCGTGCATATTCTGAGCGAATGAAGTCAACGAAGTGATCACAAGTGCAACTGACAAAAATGTTTTCATAATATGGAATTTTCACAATGTTACGCCTCCTAAATAAATTGGTTGTGAATACTCCATAAAACGTGGAGAAACCTATTGATTTTCAGTCTGAGAAATAATTATAGGAAAGTCCTTGTGAGGGATTGGCGAATTCTACTTTTGTGCGCTCAAATCAGAAGGTAAACATGGCGACAGTAAAGGAAGCAAAGCGCGACAGTAAGGCGTTATTTGACTGGAGAAAGGAAGTAGTAACGAATGGGGTTGGGGTGTTTAATCCATCCACAGCGGTTAGCGCGAAGGGCGCTGTAATTACTAATGCCGATGGCAAGGAATTGATTGACTTTGGAGGAGGAATTGGAGTATTAAATTCCGGTCACTGTCCTGAGCCTGTAGTCAAGGCCATTCAAGAGCAAGCAGCGAAGTTGATTCATACGTGCTTCAATGTTGCCACCTATGATGTTTACATGGAGTTGGCTGAAGAGTTGATTTCACTCTTTCCACATGGAGAAAAAACCAAGGTGATGCTGACCACTTCAGGTGCAGAAAGCGTTGAAAACGCGATCAAGATCGCCAGACAGGCAACGAAGAGACAAGGAATTATTTGTTTCAGCGATGCTTTCCATGGAAGAACAATGATGGCAATGACATTGACTGCAAAGCCGGCTTACAAGTTGAATTGCGGACCGTTCGCTCCTGAGGTTTATCGTTTTCGTTTTCCTAATCACTTCCGATATGGAAAGGGGTTGAGCTACGATGACTTTGTTGCGCGAGAAATCAAGTTGCTTCGAGAATCCCTTATGGCCACGGTTGATCCTAATAATTGTGCAGCAATCATTGTTGAGCCTGTGCAAGGTGAAGGCGGGTTTGTTCCGATGCCAAAGGCATATATGAAAGAACTTCGAAGAATTTGCAACGAGTTTGGAATCCTTTTGATTTTGGATGAAGTTCAAAGTGGATTCGGCAGAACAGGTGAATGGGCAGCATATCATCACTATGACGTAACTCCAGATTTGACCACATGGGCTAAGAGCATGGGTGGCGGAATGCCGATCGGAGCGGTGATGGGAAAAGCTGAGATCATGGACTCGGTATCTCCGGGAACAATTGGTGGTACTTATCCTGGCAATCCGGTATGCGCAGCTGCGGCATTGGCGAACATCCGATACATGAAGGACATCGACATCAACAAACTTGGTCGAAGAGTAGGTGAGATTTGTCGCTTGAGATTTGAGGCGCTTCAGACCAAGTGTTCTGAAATTGGTGAAGTAAGAGGATTGGGCGCTATGATCGGTTTCGCTTTGGTGAAAGATGGCGACCCATTTCAACCGGATGCCAAGCTGTGCAACGATTTGATGATGGCTTGTGCGGATCGAGGATTGATTTTGTTAAGTGCAGGAACACATAAAAATGTCATTCGTGTTTTGAGTCCATTGGTAATTACAGACGAGCAATTGGACAAGGGATTGACCATCATCGAAGAGGAATTGTTAAGACTGACTGGAAGAAACAAGTGATTTGCTTAGGTAATTGATCAGAGTATATTTGAGAGGAGATGAATAATTTTTCGATTGCGGGGGTGCAAATGCGGGTGAGTGGAGCTCACAACAATTTGCCAACGATGAAGTATAAGCTGGATGTGCTCATGAGCATTTACCCTTGGGTTCAAATGGTCATGTTTTCAGAGCTCTGTACGCGAGGTCCTTTAACTGCCTTCGCGGCACCGTTAGAGGAGTTTGATCGTGAGTTCGGTGAAATGGCAAGGAAGCATAAAGTTTGGTTATTGCCAGGATCGGTATTCGAGCGGGCATTAGATGGGCGCATATTCAACACTGCCAGTGTTTACAATCCTGAAGGTGAAGTCGTTGGACGCTATCGGAAAATGTTTCCTTTCTATCCATATGAAGAGGGTGTTAGCCGCGGAGATGAATTCTTGACGTTTGATGTTCCATCGGTTGGTCGTTTCGGAGTTTCCATTTGTTACGACATGTGGTTTCCTGAGACATCCCGAACCTTAGCAACGATGGGTGCGGAAGTGATATTGCACCCAACCTTAACAAATACAATCGATCGAGAAATTGAATTGAGTATCGTTCGAGCTACAGCAGCAACGAATCAGTGTTTTGTTTTTGATATAAACGGTCTTGAAGCCGGAGGGAATGGGCAGAGTATCGTATGCGGCCCGGATGGTAGAGTGCTTTACCAAGCGCTTGTGGCGGAAGAAATTATTCCGTTGGAAATTGACTTAGAACGTGTAAGAAGGAGTAGGGAGAAGGGCATTCTTCGTTTAGGTCAAACCTTAAAAAGCTGGAGGGATAGAAAAGTTCGTTTCGATATTTACGATGAAGGAAAGCAATTCCCATATTTGGATGGACTGGGACCTATTGAAAAACCACAGCGAAATCCATCACTAGAACACGCTTACAGTCACGAAGCACCAAGTGCGTTTCCGGCTAGCAGCACCATACCCAAATCCTAATATGTCAAAGACCATCATCGAGAAAGCAAAACCAACATACTCAAAGGTCACCTACCGGAAATATTACAACGTTTCCGAATACCGATCTGAGTTATGGAATAAGCTGAAAGATGAGGCGGATAACCTTGATACGCTCAACGCACAAGCGGATAATTCAGAGTCGCTGAAGACCGCAAAAGCGCTCCTAGACGAATTGTCTCAAGTGGAAACCTATTGGGCGTTTCCTGGATTGGGTAGACTCACTAGACTAAAGCAAACTCTTGTTCGCAAAGAATATCATGCTTTCAAACATTCTGTTGAGGAGTTAGTTAGACTTCTGGTCAGTCGTGCCTATTATCACGAACTTCCTGATGATCATGACTCAGAAGGCGATGATGTGCCGACTCCAAAACCTTACGGTAAGGATGCACATTATTTCGAGGTGCTCTTTGTGAACGATATTGAGCTAGAGGAGCAGGAAGAATTAAGGGCGCAATTGCGCTCTCATCGTGGCGCAGACGATGAGTTCTACTACGATATAGTTGTAGTCCGAACATTTCAAGACGCACTAATTGCCTTGAACTTCAACCACAACATTCAGAGCTGCATCATACGCTACAATTTTCCATTCAAGGCTGAAGGAAACCTGAAGAATATCAGACCATTGGTGGCGAGTTGGTTAACGGATACTAATGAAGCGAAGAAGTCTTCGGAAATTGGAATATATCTGAGTAAGAAGGTCAAGGAGCTTCGTCCTGAATTGGATTTATTCTTGGTTACGGACCTCAGTGTGGATAAGCTCCCGGAAGAGGCTTTGGAGAACTTCCGCAACATCTTTTACCGTCAGGAAGACCTCACAGATCTTCACTTGAATATTCTTAAGGGCATTGATGAGCGTTATGAGACACCATTCTATAATGCGTTGGTGAACTACAGCAAGCTTCCAACAGGAGTGTTTCACGCCATGCCAATTTCTCGTGGAAACAGCATTTTCAAAAGCAACTGGATTCGGGAGATGGGAGACTTTTATGGTAGAAATATTTTCCTGGCCGAAACCAGTGCAACTACCGGAGGTCTCGATTCCTTGCTACAACCGACTGGCCCGCTCAAGAAGTCGCAAGAAATGGCGGCAAGGGCCTTTGGAAGCAGACAAAGCTTTTTCGTTACCAACGGAACCAGCACCGCCAACAAGATTGTTGTTCAAGCGTTGGTGCAACCTGGAGATGTGATTCTCATTGACCGTGATTGTCATAAATCCCATCACTATGGTTTGGTGTTAAGCGGGGCGAAGCCTGTTTATCTGGACTCGTATCATTTGGAGAAATATTCCATGTATGGAGGAATTCCGTTGAAAGTCGTCAAGGACAAGCTGCTTGAATTCAAGAAAGAAGGGCGGTTGAACGAGGTGAAAATGTTGCTTTTAACCAATTGCACATTCGATGGCATCGTTTACAACGTTGAGCAGATGATGGAAGAAGTATTGGCTATTAAACCGGACATGATTTTTTTATGGGATGAGGCTTGGTTTGGTTATGCCAGATTTTCGGAATTGTTCAGAAAACGCACTGCGATGGCTGCCGCACAGCGTTTGATTAAGAAATATAGAAGCGTTGAGTATAAGGAGCAATGGGCTAAAGCCACAACTTCAGCAAAGGCTCTGATGCCTGACCCGCACAAGGTGAAAGTTCGCGTATATGCAACGCAGTCAACTCACAAAACACTTACAAGCCTGCGGCAAGGCTCGATGATTCATATTTATGATGAGCAGTTTGCTCAAAAGGTGGAAGATTCGTTCATAGAGGCTTACATGACGCACACATCAACATCGCCTTCGT
>JAWKNJ010000044.1:0-37602 GCA_041391765.1 Flavobacteriales bacterium
AGACAAACGCTTCACCAAACGCTCCATCCGAATGATCATCAATTGGCAAAAAAGAAGCTGCAATGATCAGATCACTCACCTCCACGGTTCCGAAGATCATACCTTGCCAATTAGAAACATCAACCAACCTATTGTTCTGGAGAATGGCTCCCACATGATGACCTTAACACGAGCTCCGGAAGTCTCAAGGATACTGAGAGATCTGCTCTAGCTATCTTTGCGTTTAGCCTCGTTCATGGCTTTCGTTATTCTTCGAATGATCTCCTTGGAATCTTTGTCTGAAAGCCTCAATCCAAAAATGATCTTCTTGCCTAAATACTCGAACCCAATCTTTTCTCCTCCCACCGTCCAGAAGGCATCTTGGTAGGTTTTTGCAAAAGTTTTTGAGTCGAGGTTCACTGTACCCAACTGCTTCACATTCGTCAAACTATATGAAACCGCTCTTCCATAGCCGGCCCAGCTTCGCTTGTAGTCAAACATTTCATCACCTATTCGTAAAAACTCTTGACCTGTTCGGTACCATATAACCGACCGAACTGCGTAGTACAGGAAGTACCCCCATAACACCATGAATACCAGTAGGTAAATCAACTGCTCACCACTTCCCTCTTTGAGCATTCCCACAAAGGCAAGCATGCCGCTCACCACCCAAACAACCAACCATATCATCAGCGCAGTCTTTTGCCAGGGAGATAATATTGGAGAAATCGAGATAATGGTGCCGTGTTCTGTTTCATCTACGCTAATTTTGGCGGCTGACTGGATCATTGAGATTCAAGAATTTTAACGTGCAAAGGTCATAATCTCAACCGATATGCGTTTGATTGACCTGAACCAAGAATGATATGAGAAGAGGATTTATCGGATTGATGTTATTAGTCAGTACCACTGGGTTTGCGCAAGTGGCGAACAGTGATTTCCAAAAGTTGTTTGACCTCTACACCATGGAGGATTATGCGAAATGCGCATACAAAGCAGAAAAGTACTCGCAGAAAGAAAAATACAGACGCGATCCTGAGCCATATTTATACATGGCACTCTGTTTCTACCAAGCGCATGTGCATCCCGAGAAATTTGATCAAGAGTTTGAAGACCCGTTGACCGATGCTTTAAAATATGCCTACAAATTCCGAAAGAAGGATAAAAACGGAAAGCTTTATCAAACCAACCGTGTGCTGCTGGATAAGATTCGCGAAGAAGCATTGACGAATGCCAAATTCATGTATAATGATGGTGATTACAGAAAAGCATCCAGCGAGTTTAACCGCATTTTGAAAGTCGTTCCAGATGACGTGAACCTGATGTTTATAGGCGGTGTGGCCGACATTATGTCGAGAAACACGGCTCAAGGCGAACGAAAAATCGGGATAGCGATGGACACCCTTCGTGCACAACGCGAAAGCCAGCGGTTTGAGGAGGATCCCGTTACACAGGAAATATTGATCAAGGCGTTTGTAGAGTACACAAACTATCTGTCTGAAAACAACCAGCAAGACAAGGCCGAAGAGGTGATTGCTTTCGGAAGGAAACTGATCCCCAACGACCCAACATTAAAGGTTCAATACAAGAAGATTTACGCGATCATTCCGAAAGACGAGGAATAAATATGCGCTTCGACATCATTACGGCTCTCCCGAAACTGCTTGAAAGTCCTTTTTCAGACTCGATTCTGAAAAGAGCGATCGACAAGGGATTAGTAGAGATTTACATCCATGATTTGCGAGACTACGGCTTGGGGAAACACAAGCAGATTGATGATTATCAATTTGGTGGCGGAGCCGGCATGGTGATGATGATTGAACCCATCGAAACGATCTTAACTCAGCTGCAATCAGAACGCGAATACGATGAAGTCATCTTCATGACCCCTGATGGTGAGGTGTTTGATCAGGAGTGCGCCAACTCGCTTTCCCTCAAACAAAACCTAATTCTGATTTGCGGGCATTATAAAGGGATCGATGAACGAATCAGAGAGCATTTAATCACCAAAGAGCTGACCATTGGCGACTATGTGCTGTCCGGTGGAGAGTTGGCCGCAGCCGTGGTGAGTGATGCCATCATTCGATTGATTCCTGGTGTGTTGAATGATGAAACATCAGCCCTGACCGATTCATTTCAGGATGACCTATTGTCGCCTCCTGTTTACACGCGGCCAGCCGACTACAATGGATGGAAAGTTCCGGATGTTTTACTCACCGGAAACTTTAAATTGATCGATGAGTGGCGCCAAAACCAGAGCGAAAGCCGCACCAAATCAAGGAGACCGGATCTTTGGAACAAAAAAAACAGAACCGAAGAATAAATAAAAGCAAAAATCTATCTTTGCGCCCCTAATTTCAGAGCAATGGCTACAGTGGTAATGCAGGACATCATAAATGAAGTGAACCCAAAGGCAGAGTTGCCTTCATTCACAACTGGCGACTCAGTTGCGGTTCACTACAAGATCAAAGAAGGAAACAAGGAACGAGTTCAGGTTTTTCAAGGAGTGATTATCCAGAAGAGAGGAACAGGTTCTACTGCAACATTCACTGTTAGAAAAATGGCTAGCGGAGTTGGTGTTGAGCGTATTTTTCCAATGAACAGCCCGTTCATAGACAAGATTGAAATTCAGAAGGCCGGTAAGGTTCGCAGATCAAGAATATTCTACTTGAGAGAGCGTAAAGGAAAAGCAGCTCGCATCAAAGAACGATATAACAGAAAAGGATAAGCAATAGCTTTCAACGATAAAAAGCCTCCACATGGAGGCTTTTTCATTTTCGGACATTGAAAACCTGCTAGTCAAAGTCGAATCTGATCAGTTGAGCCTTCTTTTTACCCAGTCTATAGGCATAGAGATGTTCCATTGCCCGAAATCCTTGAGTAGGACACAGGTTCAGGTCTTCTTTATCAAACAATACACGTTTTTCTACATTTCCTGAATTATCTATTCTCACTGCAACTGTCGTGACATCTCCTTGATCTAAATTACAGACGTCTGGCTTTCCATCCACATTTTTAATGTTCTTGGGCGTATCATTGAATATGGCAAAGAATTCGTTTCGCTTTGCTCCAAACAACACTGAGCTGTATATCCCGTTGTCATTGATTGAATGCTGATGCTTTGTTAGCTTCCTTGTCCACAACATCTCTCCTGACCGTGAAACTTTAACACAAACAACTTCTCCATAGTCAAAGTTTAATCCTTTGTCTTCTTTGATTATAAATGCCTCACCACAGATCACTGCTCCATCGTCTGTAATCACCAAGTCACGCATGGCAAACTCCGGTATTCCATATTCTTTTCCGGCTTCATAGCCACTGTAAACTTCATTCTTCGAATAATTCCCCCCTAACAGCACAAAATCAGCTGTAAAAGCACCTTCTGAAGAGCTGATCACGCTTCCATCAGCCAGGCTTATTTCTCGGTAAAACCATCCTGTTGCTATCGGGCCTTGCGTTTTTGATAGAAAGCCTGCAAAGACCAAATTTCCACGGCCATTGATGTCAGCTCGAGCGTAAGAAATTCTCCACCCCTCGATCAACACATTAACCGAAATCGGTGGGTTGTCACCATGAAAGACAGCCACATTATATCCGGGTTGATCTAACTGACCCGATGAGCTCATGCTGGTTGTCAAACCCGACAAAACCACTGCAATTCCATAGTTGAGAACATACAATTCATTGGGAGTGATTGCTTCTATTCCAACGTTCAAATCAAGGTGGTTTTGCCATTCAATACTGCCCAGACCATTGTATACGTTCAGCTTCAATTCCACTTTCTCTCCTAATCTTTTCAGTGGAACTTCCAGCGTAGCCACGTGTGATCCATCTGGTGAAGAAGCCACAAAAAATTCTCCTTTATGAACTACCTGTTCATCTGCTATTAGTTTCATGTTGGACAAGACACTTACGGTATCCGCAGCCGTCAAATTGTTCAAATTGATGGCAACTGCACCATATGTAACCTGTTGATGATTATGATCTTCCCGCTTCCCTATCGTCAAGCAAGCATCTCCAGCACAAGCGAATTCGGTGAATTGATAATCATCTTGTCCATAGGTTCCCAGAATAGGCTTAACGTGACCAATGCGCCCTAGTTCTTTATCGTATAATTCCAGGATTTGTTCATCAAGCCATGTTTCATTCGTGTTCACTTTCGCGTAGCCGATAATTCGGTTCCTGTTCGCTGCAATAATGCTCTTAGGCACATAACTCTTGTCAATATCAAACTCGCTACCTAAAAGAACTCTTATACCCCAATCAGATGATTGAGCAAAGGACGAAACTGAACAGGATAAAAGCACAATTGTGAAAATGAACACTCGAACAAGCATAGCGTGGGATTCGTTAATAGTACATTGCAAATCAAGACAATCTGAGGAATTCTTTATCGATTTGAAACAAAAACCTCTACGATGGAAGGATGATTGTGTGCCTGAAAGGAATAAAGATTGTTTCATCAGCAAACCTTGATGTGCCCTATCATTTCTATGGATTAGTACCGCGAAATAAACAAGTCTTCGGGGTTTCTAAATTACCCTGAACACAAGCCAATGGCGGGCATTACAGCATTTCAACATTAAAGGGTTAATCATTGACCCTGACGGCAGGGAGTTATATGAAACACGCACTAGAAGGTTACACGGGAAATGGTATAAGTTTCATCAAAACCCTTTTTCAGCGTAAACATGTAAACGAAATAACCGGCACAACACAACGGCATAGTGACACATGAAATCACTGCCAAATCCATCCTGTATTTGTATTGGCTATTAATCGTATAGCAAGCTCTTTCAAGATCACTCACAAAGCATCTATCCATTTGCAACTTTTCATAAGGCTTCAATTTTGTTGGAACTAATGAAGGTGTTTCTGTGTTGTATTTACCAGTCTTTCGATCGATCTCGGAAACAAAGTAATCCTGCTCCAATTTTTTGGTTTTGATCTTCACTCCTGTCACATCTTTTGGATCATTTTCATTGAAAATGCGCTGTGAATTATAGAATAGAATTTCACCTTCTTCCCTCGGAACAACGAACAAAGTCTTATAATACCAAACGGAGGAATTACCAGAGCTATAGGTAGCATACTTTCTAATCGTATTGAAGTAGTTCAACGAACCGTCTTGAAGCGATAGTTCGTAGTAGAACAGATTTCCTCGTGTAGATGTATAGGTTGTTTTGGTCGTTGTTCCACCGTTTGCATTTGTGGTAGTGGATGTGTGCACGGTGTTATAGATGTATTCGCAATAGAATGTCGCCTTCTTATCCTCCTCTGAATAGACGATTTTGTTTATTTCATAATTACCAGAAACATCATCCTGATCCTTGTTCGCTCGTTTCTTTCCAAATAAGCCCTTATTAACGGCTGGGTTGGTTTGAGTGAGTTGGTTCATCATTTTCTGTTCGAATGGTGTATGAACATTTACCACTTGATTGTGGGTCTTATTGTCGTATCGAATAAAGAACGTGCCGTTGAAACTATTTACCGATGGCCTTGAAGTATTGTTCCATATGCTCAAAACAAGCTTTTTGTCGTTCGAATACAATCCACTTAGAACTATGTCTCCATCAATCTCAAGTATTGTATGCTCACCAATATATACATCCTCGTCTGCAAATAATTGTTTCTGGTCCACTTTGTCTGTCAACGGGTTTAGAAAAATAAGCTTGTAATTACCTACCTTGTTTGACCCCTTGCCCTCTACAATCCATGTCATATAAACCAATTCACCATTCTCAGAATACTCAAATTTGTTGAGCAGACTTCGCGCAGGATTACTCGCAAATAGTCCTTTCTTCTTTTCATACGTGATGTTCATATCAACCTCACCGGTGTGCTTGACCTTAAGCTTTTCGTCATATAAATCATATTTTACAATGATCGGTTCATCAGGCTTTGCATACTTCTGCAGCAACACAACAAAATCCGTAGAGTTTGGACGTTGAATCAGCCGGAGATCTTCCTTCAAATAATCGTAATCTGTGACTTTATTCGGAAAACCAACGATATTCAGGTTATAGTCTATGTAAGAAACATACACTGTTTTCCGTCCATCTTTTTTAACCTCTGCAACACTCATAAATCCGTTGGAAGTGCTAAGGATATCTTGAATTCGATATGTTTTATCCTTGTTTATCGACTCATCCAATTCAATCGTTTTGTCCACTTTCAGTGTTTTCTTGTCAATCCGTTGCAGCTCAACTTTCCCACCTTCACCGCGAAAATCTGATCGATCACCGCTTAAGACCATGTAAACATCTTTCTCTGTTTCACCAATGATTTGTGTTGACTTGATGCCGTCTTTTCCTTTCAGGGTTGATGTTGGTCCATACTTAGCTTCGTAAGCACCAAACTTTGTTTGACCGAATGTACTCAGGCTAGCTAGCCCAATGGCTAAGGCTAGGAAAAGTGAATTTTTCATATAGATAGTTTGTGTTAATAGGTAGCGCAATATAACCTCAATACACATTCACTCATGTATGAAATTGACAGCCAGACAATCAATTAAAAAGTCTGCCTATTTAGGAGAGTAATATTCTTCCGGCACACTGCGCTCTAATATGTAGCGGTTGTAGTGCCATTGGCTTCGACCAATGTGGTTAGTGCCCTGAGAGGTGTACACCACCCCCGTGAGGTACATGGCCATCCATGCGGTATAGGCGATTGCCGCACCGCCCGGACCAATTACAGGTATGGTCGCAATGGCAGTGCCCACCCCGACCGGAATGCTCCCAAGCATCAACCCTAATCCGATCATCGACTTTTTGCGGTATTGCTTGATTTCATTCAGAGCGGCCGGTGATTCCTCGATGGCCTTCATGTACTTCTTCATGAGAAAGCCGTTTGAATAGCGCTCGCCCTTTAAAACGTATTTCCCTTGTTCGAAATGAATGGACTCGCTGTCATAGATATAAAGAATGGAGTCCAGCGAAATCATGCGCGATTGCCCCAACACAACAGTGGTGAACCCGCAAAGCATCAATAGAAGCAGCCCAATTTTCATCTCATCCGATTTGCGCATAAACTTAACCACATTCTTGACTTGAAGAGGGCCTCAAGATGAATTGCGATCGAAGGTCGGTGGGCAACACCTACTGTGCGCGGCTCAGAGCATCTCTGTTGTGAAGCCAAACGGATTCATGCAATTGATTTTGTGCGTCAATCGCCAGGACCAAGCCCGAGGTATAGATTCCAAGGAAAACGAACAACCCGGCCGGAGAAGCCGTGGCCACAGTGGTCGCAATACCAGCGGGGACACTTAAGAGCACAATCCCTGCTCCAACATACGATTTGACCCGATAGCGATGGAATGCTTCCAAGGCCTCAGGTGAATCTGCGAGCTCCTTCTTGAACTTGTGCAGGAATAGTCCGTAAGGAAGCTTTTCACCGCCTTTGTAGTACCGACTGTTTCGCATGTAAATTGAATTTTCGTTGTAGGATTTTATGACAGAATCCATGGACACGAGCCTGTCCTGTGCCCAACCTATTAAGGACATGAACAGGAATGGGATCAAAAAAGCGATTGGGGATTTCATGGTTGAATTTTCGCCATAAACGCATGGATCATCAGAAAAGTATTAATGCCAACGTTCGCTCAACCAAGTCCCTGGCAAGCCGTTGAACCAACCCGTTCAAAATAGTTAGAACTCGCGATTGCATTGGCGATCGTGATGCCTTATTATTGAAACTGCTAATGAAAATTCAAATCACAAACCACCTGTGATCATGCCCATTCCTTGGCTATTGCGCTGATTTCAAACAAAGCCCATGAAAAAAACCATTGCTCTTTGCGCGCTTATCTTCTCCATATCAAGCTGCACTTCGCTCCAATATGTCGCGCTTCCTGACGCTACAATTGGGAGTGACAACATGGCTACAATAACTGTTTTAAGGCCCAGCTGGTTTGCCTTTGGGGTGAGATTTAGCATCCTTGAAAACGCTGAGCACATAGGGAAACTTGGTGCCAGCAGCTACCTCTCCTGGTCAGTTGATCCTGCTCAGCAAATGTCCCGCATCACGAGCATCGGGGAAAACACTAGCGACCTTAGCGTAACACTGGAATCCGGAAAGAACTATTACATAAAGCAACAAACCAAGCTGGGAGTTGCTTATGCTCGATCAGGTCTTGTTCTCATGGATGAAAACGAGGCCTTACCCATCATCAATGGATTGAGAAAGCCGCGAGTGAAAATCAATTAGCCCGCTGAAAAATCAGTACATGCATACGCCAGGAGTCAGCACTGACCGCGAAACGGATCTTTATGCGCTAGACTCGGCAAATGCGATATACTTCAGAAGTTGTTGAAGTAAATTGGAAATCTTGCCGTGATGGTTTGAAGGCTTTTGTTTGCTCGCCCCCTAGACAGATGCCACCGGCTTGGGCGCAACAACCACACGAATGGTGCGAGTCGAATTGATCTCCGCGTACAATCCGGCATCCGCGCCTACAAACGCCAATCCTGCCTCAGGAGTGGAGACCACCTGTGTTTTTGAGATCAGTAATATCCTGCTTTGGAATAAGGCACTCAAGGCAACGCTTTTTGGTGTGTCGGCTATGATGGCTGAACGACCTCGAATGGAGCGAGGTTCCTTTGCAAAAAAAGCAACCAAGCGTATGACCTCCTTCACCGAAAGCGACACTTTGCAGCCTCGCAAGTCCACCAGCGCATTGATTTTTCTATTGTAATCCGCATGATCCCAAATTTTCTTTGAGACTTCAACGATGGTGTGGTAATCAACCCTGGAGTTGTAGCGCTCAATCCCCAAATTATGCTCGGGCAACAGCACAAAGTCAACGGTGTTAACACCCGAAGCATTATCCATGATGGTTTGCATTAGTTACACTCAATCCTTCCGAGACTAAATATCGGAAAATCGAATCAATGTCAAAACCTAATTTCAAGGTGGCGGTCAAGGGATCTCATTAAACCTGCGCCATGCCGGTGCAAAACAGCCGGAACCAGCTATTGCATTGGATGCTAAGTTCCTTTACTATTGGAACTATGAAACACGTCACCACACTTACCCTTGCGATTATAACCCTGTCTCAGTTCTCCCTTGGACAAGTTCAGCAAAACCAAAGCGAAAAGCCCTACATAGAAGTAACCGGACACGCGGACAAGAAAATCGTACCTGACGAGATTTACCTCTCCATCACCATCAAGGAAGAAAGAAACAGGTAGTCAAAATCTCCCGTTGAACAGCAGGAAAAGGAATTGAAACGAGCGTAAGGGATTTGAAGATTCCACTGGAAAACCTAACCAAAAAAAAGTACGGCAGGCATAAGCGCAAGGCCATTTACATCCGGGTGGTAGTCCCAAAAGGTGTGATTTCTCAAAAGCGAATACGAGCTTAAGCTGGCCACAGCAGCGAAGATAACCGATGTGTTTTGAAAAGTTGGACGATATGAAGATTGACAACACGCCTACATCGATCAGTGGAAACCATTCAAAAATTAAGGAATACCGCAAAAGAGGGTGGAAATCGATGCCGCGATAAGAAAACGTAAGTCGAAGAGGCCGACTACCTCCTTGGCACGCCGACGGCAAACCACCGGAGCACAGCTTTGATTGTCACCGGAGCGCAACTATTCAAACGACTATACATCGATAGAAGTCGCAGCATGGATCAAGGCGGCACGATGATGCGAAGTGCAGGCAGCGATAGTGAAAGTCAACCATTGACTTTCAAGAAGATCAAATTGGAAAGCACCAGCATCTATGTGAAGTTGGCGAAGGAGATTAAATGATCGCACTTGGACTACACGGGTCGCTAGCTGGGATAATACTTTAGTCTTTTTTCGCAATTGGATCCCGTGTAATTCGAAATACTTTTTGAGAAGTCACACCAATGTTGGATACTTAGAGAAAAGTATTATGAAATTCGACTTCGGAATAACGTTTGAACCCAATTGGCTGTCCATTAACATTAAACTGCAATTCAAAGAAGCAATGTGGTCGAACAACCGATGAGAGAAACACATTCATAAAACACGGCTTGTTTATTTTGTTCCATTAAAGTCCGCCATTATTCGTATTGATGAATGAAGGATGGTTCTTGTTAAGGAACTCTTTTTACACAAACTTTAAAAAGCTGTCAAGTCATTGTTTCATGCTCTTACATGTAATAGATTCGAATAATTCGAAAACAGATGCCCCAGGATCTTAGTCTAACTAATTCTATTATAGCTAGATCTATTCCAGTGGATATCCGATAAATTTCGTAGAGTAAACCTGAATTAAATTAATAAATCTCTTAACATCCCTTGGAGTATGAAGTAGCTATCAAACAGCTTCTTAAACAATTGATCGTAATATGTTTAATATCTGTTGTTGTTTGAGTTTATCGACACAATCAAATAGCTTAGATGAACCAATTTTAGATTCGAATCGGAATTTGAATGATCTTTTCGATAAAAGCTCGGCCATCAACCCTTCCCTCTGCGTAGTTGGACTTTATAGATTTAGATACTATCTCAAGTCGGAGTGCAATAACATAAATAACACATGTTAAAGCTCGCAATTAATCTAAGAGTTTTTAAAAGTGATTGATTCATAATTACTAAGTCTGTCGACATCATCAATGAATATGGTGAGTGGATTAGCTGTCCCAATAAGAATTTTGTCGATCTCATCTTTACATTCCATTGCCGATTTATTCTTCTTGTTTGGCTCAAGTGCCTTTGTCAACGATTTCATCATTTCACCTGTTGCTGATGAAGCCATCGACACCAAAGAATAGTATCTCTCCAGAAGTTCAATCAAATTTTTTAGGTCAACGTTTTTAAGTCCAGTGTGATAGACTATGGTTTGAAACAGAGATATAATGAGTTGCTCCTCACTACCGTACATCCAAGGATTAAAATAAACCGTTCGCAGTGACTGATCATTCTCAAGAACTCCTTTCAACATATTAAGAATACTTGACTTCCCAAATCCCCAAGAACCATAGAGTCCTATTATCATGTTCTCATCGACCTCTTTAAAATCAATCACTTTTCCAGGATTAACTTCAGTAGATTGACTATAAATGATCCTTGCGATCGCTTCTACAAACTGTCTTCGATCAAATTGGTCTTGATCTAATGATTGAATCGCCTGATCGCTTAACAAATCAATGTTGTGCTTTTTATCAGCCATATTTTTATACTTCTTTTCAAATCTAATTTTATAAACAATGCCCACCAATGACAAGCATCGATGGGCTTCAACCTATGTGCGCAGCACAGTTGTTAAACACCATTCTAGCGTAGTGCGTTGATTCATATGTATTAGGAAATCCAATACATTTCACCGGTGAAGTTGCTCTTCCTCTCGACATTAGTAGTTCTTACATTATCCGTAAGAGGTCAATCACTCACTAGAGATGAGCAATGCTCACTCTTATTTGATGTCGACAAGCGTGCATTCAAAACAAACTCTCCGTATCCTCTTGACAGTCTTTGGGAAACTGGTGTTATAAATGACTCAAATCTAATTTGTGAGCTTCAATGCCAGCGAGGTATTCAAAGGATGGGTTCAGCAGGAAAAAAATTTAAACAGGGCGTGATTAAACCTGGACAATTTCGAGCCTCGGCAGATTCAGCATTATTCTTTATCCAATTTGCGATTAACAATTCAAAAATGGAAATTCAAGAGGGATACACCTTGGAACGATACAGCCTTTTGAAACAGATGCTTTCATTCAATCCCGGAACTTTTGATTCCGTTTATGCTGAACAGTATTTGAATGAATACAACAATGTGAAAACTCTTGGAATAAAAACAGATCGCTTCGGTATTGGCTTTGGTGGTGCACTGGCCTACAATAATGAGACTTGGGTTTCAGTGAGTATTAGTTACAAATCAGGCCTAAGTCGCTCAAACGTTAAACGAAATTATGAACGGTGCTCCGGAACCAGTTTGGGACTATCTACATCGCATCAATCTAAATATGCATTTGCCATAAGTTTACTACGAGCTAATCTCAAGAAGGGTGTGACCAGTTTG
The DNA here is from genome assembly GCA_041391765.1 of Flavobacteriales bacterium. Taxonomy (GTDB): domain Bacteria; phylum Bacteroidota; class Bacteroidia; order Flavobacteriales_G; family Salibacteraceae; genus SHAN690. The sequence continues at coordinate 11,973 of JAWKNJ010000044.1, forward strand.
ACCAATGACGTTTCTATCAGCTTGATCCAGATCACTTCTCCAGTGTATCTAAACCCTGTAGAGTTTGGAGTTAAATGGGGAGGAAACACTCTTACTAAGCCTTCATTTTACTATCAGCCGGGCATCGGGATTGGTTGGCGCATATTCTCGCTTGGGTACTCTTACGACTTCTTGTTTACCAAGGAGGCCAGGGCTTCTTTCTCTCCACATGTGGTGTCAATCTCAGTTATTTTTCCAGTGACAGACACACATAATCCCAAGAGGTATTTGAAATAAACAAAGCCCACCAATGCCAAGCATCGATGGGCTTCAACCTATATGCGCATCACAGTCGTTAAATTTCATTCATAGCGCAGGGCGTTGATTCAAACACTCGTAGCGCTTAGTTTAAATCCTCAGCATCATCTCGGCTTCTTTTCCGCTCGGGTAAAGTCCCGGAAAAAACATCGGTGAGTAAGGCAGTGGGTAATTGACGTGGTAGGTCATTTCTATACCCTCCTTCGCAGATTTAATCAGCCCCATAGCCGCCAACTGGTCCGTCATGATTTTCAGGGTTTTATCCGAAGTGTTGGTTATGCGCATGGCATCGGCCTTAGTGATCTTACCCTTGGCAAACACATCAATGAGGATGTATCTGATTTCGGGTTTCATTGCATGACGGGCAACCATCAGGTCCGAAAAAGAGGTGATCCTTCTGATCATGTTTTCCATGTCAAGCATGGCGTACATGTAGTCCAACTGATCAATGGCCACCTCCAGAAAGAAGCGGCAAAACTCAACCAACATCTTGTTCGATAAATTCCCGCGCCCGTCCAGGTCACCGTGGCGCTTCATATCAGCATTGGCCAAGCGCTCGTAATACTCCGTGTTGTTTCGTGCCAAGCCTCTGGAAATCGACCACATGCCCGAAGCGTCCAATCCTTCACGAACGAAGGAGGCATCCGAATGCAACCTGACCACACGGCCATTGCCATCCAAAAACGGATGTATCCACGCAAGCCTATGATGGGCTGCGGCAATGGAAACGATCCTCTTAATTAAGGATTTGTTCGCAGCATCGGCAGGGTCATAGGCCGATTCAAAGCGCTTCACAAACGCATCAAGGTGTTTGGCGGCCGGAGCTATGTGCTTGCCTACCTCCACCTCCTCTTTGCGAAACTCACCTGGCTCAACATGCTTTTTTTCACCTTCCTTGCTAATTACAGTCAAGAAATCATAGGACAAGTGATCATAAAATCGCTTGTGAATCGACTTTAAGAAAGTAGCAGAAGATGGATTAATTAAACCCGCCTCTTCGCAAACCTCACGATGCAACGTAATGTGAGCCCTAGCCTCTTGCTGTAAGTCACGTTTGTTTTTATCGTTTGAAAAGTCGTTGCGTAGGGCGCGGTCAATGTCCAACGGATGGGTATCATGGCCTTCAATCAGGTTGGAATAATAGCTGTTCATCGGGCGCATGAACTCCGCAATGGCCTTTCGGGTAGTTGGGTTTGCCGTACCTTTAAGTCTACCTGCCTTACTTATCAAATCCGTAGATAGTTCATTCAGCACTCCCGAATCATCCTTTGGAAACATAGGCTCCATGGCACTTGGTAATACGTAGAGTTCTATCGCATCAGACATCGTGCAAATGTACAGGATTATTCCGATGGTTATTCCGATGGTTTATAACAACTCAAGTAATTTATTATCAATAATATATGAATAAAAAAGAACACAATAAATAATAAAATATCCGGTGGTTAATCCGATGACTAGCAATCATTAATGAGCGAGATCATTGAGCTATTTAAATCAACAAAGCCCACCAATGACACGCACTGATGGGCTTCAACCTAACTAAGCAGCACAGTCGTTAAACATCATTCATAGCGCAGGGCGTTGATCGGGTCAGACTTGGATATACGAAACACATGGTAGCTAATGGTAATTCCCGCTAAGGCAATGGCCAGCAAAAGCGCCAAGACAAAACTCATGGGGTGCAGTGGTGTGTCGTAGGCGAAGTCCTCCAACCAGCGGTTCATGAGCCAAATGCACACGGGCGTGGTCAGCGCAAAGGCCGCCAAAAGCAAGTAGAAAAAGTCGCGCACGAGTATCCAACTGATGTTGGCCACGGAAGCGCCCAACACCTTGCGAATGCCAATCTCTTTGATGCGGTTTTGGATGCTAAAGCTGAGAAGCGCAAACAATCCCAGCGCGGCAATCAACACACTGATCACGGCAAAGTAGTTAAAGAGCTTGCCCATGCTCTGCTCCTGCTGGTAATTCTGGTCCAGCAGCTCGTCCAGAAAATTGAAGTTGAATTCGTGGTTGGGAGCGAGTTCGTTCCACTCCTCCTCCATCGCTGCTATGGTTTTGGTGAAGTCGCCTGCGGCCAGCCTCACGGTGAGCATGTTCATCCCACCCGGGTTAAAACACAGCACGAATGGCTCCATGGGTTTGTGCAGCGACAGGAAGTGAAAGTTGTTCATCACTCCGATCACTTTGCCATCATTTGTGGCCTGCCCGTTAGCCATCAGGCCCCACTGCATGCGCTTGTCAAGCGCATCATCGCCCCAACCGAACGCCTTGGCCGCGTAGTCGTTGATGATGAACGCCTGCGTTTCATCTGTCGCAATTTCAGCGTTGAAGTTTCGGCCTTGAAGCATGTCCAGCCCCAACACTTCCACGAAGTGTTCATCCGCAAAAAAGCACTTGATGTTTTGTTCGGTCAGTACGCCATCGCGTTCTACGCGAAACATCAGTTCGGCTGTTCCGCCTCCGGTAGGCACGTTAGTATGTGCTACGGCCACCACGCCTTCACTGTTTTCCAACTGCTCGATCCAAGCCGGCATGCGCTTGCCCACATTCGTGTCGGCAGGCAGGGAAATGATCATCACGTTTTCGCGATCGAAACCCAGGTTCATGGTGCGCATGAATTCCATTTGGTCGCCAATGAGTATGGTTCCCGTGATCATGAACAGTGAAAACACAAATTGGATGAGGATGAGGGACTTTTGCAGCGTTCCCACGCCTCCTTCGTTGGGAATCACTCCCTTCAACACACGCACCGGTTTAAAAGAACTCAGGATCAGCGCAGGATAACTTCCGGCCAGCAATCCCACGAGCAGAATAATTCCAATAAGCGTAAACATCATCGTTGGGTTGAATACTTCTGCTATGGTGAACGTCTTTCCCGTCACGTCATTGAAGGTGTTCATCAGCAGCTCGGTGATGGCTAAGCCAAGCACTGCAGCAATTACGGTAATCAGGAGTGATTCTCCCAGGAACTGCGTCATCAAGTCACCCTTCATAGCGCCCAATGTTTTCCGCACACCAACTTCCTTGGCGCGCTTAGCTCCCTGAGCCAGGCTCAGGTTGATGTAGTTAATGCTGGCCATGATGAGAATGAAGATGGCCAGCAGGCTGAATGTCCAGATGTAGCTGATGTTTCCTTTGGGAAGGTCGAAGTCAAGGCCTTGCACGAAGTGCACTTCTTCAATGGGAGTGATTTTATACTCCTGTCCCGCTACGATTTGATTTTCCTCTGCCCAGGGCTGCACATACTTTTCCTCAAACGCCTTCAGCTTGGTTTCAAAGTCACTGACGTCCGGTTTTTGGTCAAACAAAATGAACGTGTAGAACCCAATGCGAAACCAGTCCTGTAGAAAGGTCGCCCGCGCCTGTTCCGGCATGGTCGTCATGCTGAGCAGGCCGTTTATGGGCATGTCCGAGTTTTTGGGCAAATCAGCCATCACACCGGTCACCGTTGCCATCGTATTATTGACCTTGACCTGCTTTCCCAGTGCGTCTTCACTGCCGAAAAGCTTTTCCTTCAGCGATTGTGTGAGCACAATGGTTTGCGGAGCCACGAGCGCGGTTCGCTTCTCCCCGACCAAAAGGTTGTAAGACATGACATCAAACACGGTACTATCTGTGAGCCAGATGTTGGTTTCAGGAAACACCTTATCATCGATCATGAGCTGCACCTCACCATTTCCGCCTCGAAAGCGAACATAGTTCTCCACTTCCGGATAGTCATTCGTTAGGGTCGGACCTGCACCGTAGTTGCTGAGCGCAGTGACCATTTGTCCTTGAAAATTGTTGACGATGCTTAAACGATAAATGCGATCCCCCTTTTCATGATAGTTGTCGTAGCTGAGCTCGTCAAACACGTACATAAAAATGAGCAGACAACTGCTGATACCCAAGGCCAATCCAAACACGCTGATGAAGGCATAGCTTCGGTTTCTAGCGAGATTTCGGAGGGTTATTTTGAGGAAGTTTTGAATCATTTTTTGTCAGTATGCAGTTTTTCAGTGAGCAGCAGGCAGTGACTTAGTTGGCAGTTAGATCGCGTCTACGACTCGGTTAGAGGTTTCGGTAACGACTTGGCCGTCCAGCAAACGAATCGTGCGGCTGCTGAAATTGGCGTCATGCTGCGAGTGAGTGACCATGATGATGGTGGTGCCCTGCTCATTGAGTTGGGTAAGCAGTTCCATGACTTCATTTCCATGGGCACTGTCGAGATTTCCGGTCGGCTCGTCTGCCAGAATCAGCTTTGGACTTGCAATGACGGCACGCGCAATGGCCACACGCTGCTGCTGGCCTCCGCTGAGTTGCTGTGGAAAGTGCTTGGCCCGGTGTCCAATGCCTACACGATCCAGCATGGCGCTGACAATCTCCTTTCGTTCTGACTTCCCCTTGCCGAGATAAACCAGCGGCAGTTCCACGTTTTCGAACACGCTGAGTTCGTCAATCAAATTGAAACTCTGAAACACGAATCCGATGTTTCTCTTGCGCAACTCGGCCCGCTTGCGCTCTCCAAAGCCGCTCACATCTGTGCCGTCAAAAATCAACTGACCGGAAGTCGGGCTATCCAGCAATCCAATGATGTTGAGCAAGGTGGATTTTCCGCAACCGGATTCGCCCATGATGGACACAAACTCCCCTTCTTTCACTTCCATACTCAGGTTGTTGAGCGCTGTGGTCTCTACATCTTCCGTGCGATAGACCTTGTTTAGATTTACTGTTTTGATCATTTTACTTCTTTTTATGTTTTACTGTCACATCGAGTGTCACGCCAGAGGCGTGATGTATCAAGAGGAGATTTTAGCTGTCTGGTTCCTGAAATCGCTGTCTTAGTTCTCGATACTATTCTCACTTCGTTCGAATCACTCGAACTGACAGCTTGCGTGAGTCTATCATCTATTCATCTTTCTGTCTTTTCTCTTTCATCTCTAGCATCAACTAACCACTAATTCTCCAATACAATTCGTTCTACTTCTCCAAAAGCCTTGTAGCTCGAGGTTATGATTTCTTCACCCTCCTGCAGGCCATCCAATACCTGTATGTAGTTGGGGTTCTGACTGCCCAGCGTCACTTCCCGCTGAAATGCCTCACCGTTTTCGTTGACCACAAACACATACTTCCCACCCGTGCTCTGGTAGAACGCTCCGCGGTCCACCATCAATGACTTTGCCTTGGCGCTCAATTCCAGCCTCACCTGTAGGCTTTGCCCTCTTCGAATGGAAGCTGGAATGGTGTCATTAAACTGCAGGTGAATCTCGAATTGATTGTTCACCACTGTGGGTAAGATTTTGGAGACACTCAAACGATACTGCTGATTCGAGATCGTCACTTCGGCCTGCTGCTCCATTTTCACGCGATTCAGGTAGAACTGATCCACTTGGGCACTGAGTTGATATCCGTCCAGAACATCCACGCGCCCCAGATTTTCACCGCGGTTTTTCGTTTCTCCGATTTCATGATCAAAGGAGTTGAGCTGACCGCTGATTGGTGCCTTCACCACAAGATTCTCAAGGTTTCTTCGAATAGCTTCGAGGTTCCTCTCCATCATCTCCACACTTTGATCGATGTTGAACAGCTGACTTTTTCTGTAAGCTTCGTCTGTTGCGAAACGCTCTTCCATCAACGCTTTTCGCTGAACTAAATACTTCAAGTTTGCCTTGGACGCCAAGTACTCGCTCTCCGCTATGGCTTCCTTGTGATACAACGCGGAATCAATCTTCCACTGCCTCCTTTGTTCTGCCAATTGATAATCTATTTCCACCAATTGCTCCTGCACCTGTCGTTTATTTTGGTCCAGGGTGATTCGTGTACTTCTCAGGTTGTTGATCTGCTCCACGATCTGGGTTTCCCGATTCATGAAATCCAGCGAGAGAGAGGTATTGCTCAACCTTAACAACGGTTCGTTCTTTTCCACATTGGCCCCATCCTCGACAAAGATTTCTTCCACCACTCCACCCTCGGAAGCATCGATCTGAATCGTGGTCAATGGCTCAACCGCTGCCTGAATGGTGACGATGTCCTGAAAGTCATCGTAGATCACTGCACCGATGGTGACCCTTTCCCTGCTGACCCTGTATGCGGATTCACCTCCGGAAAACACCATCATGAAAAGCAATGCAAGCACAATGGGTACCACAATGACTCCTCCAATTCTTTTGGACGTCCACGTCTTACGTTCAATCTTTCTGTCCATCAGTGCGCTCTTTTGAACAACATGGGAAAATTGAATGATTTTGCCTCACTTTCAAAGAACTTCTGCATCGATCGTTGGTTTTGATTCAAGCGGTCAGCAGCTGCATCGCTTTTAACGGCATTGATGAATACAAGAGACAACACTACCACCAAGTGAGCTAGTAGCAATATCAACCACCACGTAAAATTCCAGTCTGTGATTTTTTTCTCCATTATTAAGAATGCCATCCCAATGGTGAGAAGCGTGCCAGAATTTTAGGTAGTTTGATTTTCAACTACTTAAGGTGTTCTTGATGATTTCATCACAAATGAAACCGTTCGAAAACGATACAATCATGTGTCCGAATCCGAACACATATTCCCCCTATTTTTAGCTCATGGCTTTGATACCCGGAACCATAGTGATCGTGGATGACGATGCTGATGTGCTGCTCAGTGCGAGGATGTATTTGGAGCAATACTTCGAGCGTGTTGTTGCGCTGAATAAGCCGGCAGACCTCATGCCTCAACTCCAAACCAAAGGTGCAGATGTGGTTTTGCTTGACATGAACTATCACCGAGGCCGAAATAACGGTCGAGAAGGAATCCAGCTCCTCAAGCAAATCAAAAATCAAGTTGCGTGTGAGGTCGTCATGATGACGGCCTATGGCGAGGTTGAACTGGCCGTAGAAGCCGTGAAAAGTGGCGCCATGGATTTCATCATAAAACCATGGAGCAATGAAAAGCTGCTCACCACTATGATGTCGGCCATGGAGCTTCGAAAAAATCGCCAGGAACTTCATCAGCTCAAACGACAACAGCAAGCCTGGACTGACGCAAGTGACAAGAAACCTCTGCTCATTGGCGAAAGCGCGGCCATTCATAAGATTCGAGACTTGATCGAGCAGGTGGCGCCAACAGATGCCAATGTTTTGATTCTCGGTGAAAATGGAACCGGCAAAGAAGTGGTTGCTCAGCTTATTCACCATCGGTCCACACGAATGAGCGGACCGTTTGTTAAAGTAGATCTCGGAGCGGTTCACGAAAACCTGTTTGAAAGCGAATTGTTTGGGGCTAAAAAAGGCGCATATACAGACCTTAAACAAAATAAGGCCGGAAGGTTTGAATTGGCCAATAGCGGAACGTTGTTTTTAGATGAGGTAGGTAATTTGAGTCCTGCCAATCAAGCTAAGCTGCTCAGCGTTCTTCAAAACAGGAGCATCATTCCGGTTGGTTCCAACCACGCTACTTCCATCAATGTGAGATTGATCTCAGCTACGAATGCAGATCTCCATGAAATGATATCGAACAAAGAATTCAGGCAGGATTTGCTCTACCGAATCAACACCATCGAAATCAACATCCCTCCGCTTCGGGAACGTTCGGAAGATATTGCTCCGCTGGCCGAACACTTCATTCGAAGCTATGCGCGCAAGTACCAGAAGCCGGAGTTGAAACTATCTGCATCAGACTTGAAGATGTTGCGCAAATACAGCTGGCCGGGAAACATCAGAGAACTTCAACACGCTATAGAACGCGCAGTGATCATGAGTTCGGGCGATTTGCTCATCGCAGATCAAATCTCGCCAAAGCGTAAAACCAACCTGGCTGAAGAATTTCCAATCAAACTCGATGAATTGGAGCGGCAGCACATTGAAAATGTGATCGAGCGAAATCGAGGTAACATCTCTCAGGCTGCCAAAGATTTGGGGTTGACCCGAGCAGCACTTTACAGACGCATCGAGAAGCACGGCTTATGATCCTGAGGAAATTCATAACGGGTGTGGTAATGCGGCTTGTCCTAATGTTCGGAATTATGGCAGCCCTTGCCTATTTCTTACTCGACCCGCTATTTGTATTCACTCAACTGGTGTTGCTCGGCTTGCTGATCATTGTATTAACCGAATTCTTTCGATACATCACTAAGACCAACAGAGATTTGAGCAAGTTCATTTTTGCCATACGCCACGAAGACTATAGCGTGAGTTTCAGTGGCTACAAACTCGGGAGCGCGTTCGATGAGCTGTATGAAAGCTTCCGCGAGATGCTGACCGTCTACCGTGAAAACCGACTTGAAAAGGAAGAGCAATTCCAACTGTTGCGAATCCTGTTCGACAAAATGCCCATTGGATTGATCGCTTGTTCAAATGATGGCGATGTGCTGGTCACCAATGAAAAAGCGAATAAACTCCTAGGCGTCAATGGGATTTCGCATTTGGACCGTTTGAATAAATTCCATCCCGGGTTATCACGAAGGCTTGCAGAACTGCCATTGGAAGTGCTCAGTGAAGTCAATGAGCTTCAGGTGTTGCGCTCCAATGTTCAAGGCAAATCCGCTCTGAGCGTTTTCGTCATCCAGCCCCTGAAACACTCTTCTGACGACACGGAGATGGATGCGTGGTTGAAGCTTATTCGCGTTTTGACCCACGAAATAATGGAACAGCATAACCTCCGTCTCATCCCTCTCCGAAACTGCCATTCAACTGAGTGCAAATGAGGATTCGAAGGAGTCCCTCAATGAAGCGCTGCAAAGCATCAACAAACGCACAAAGAACATGATAGGCTTTGTAGAGGACTATCGAAAGCTAAGCAATGTGCCAGCACCAAGAAAGCAGTGGTTCAAACTTGAATACGCTGTAAAATCTCAGCTTGAATTAGTGACCGATCAATTGAAGGGCATTGAGGTAACACTGCAAGGTGAGACTGATTTGCAAGTTCATGCCGATCAGGCCCAGTGTGAGCAGGTGATCTTAAATGTATTACTCAACGCAATTTATGCTCTAGAAGGCAAGCAATGCCCGAAAATTGAAATCGCATTAGAAAAGAAAGTACAGAATACTTGGCTGCATATATCTGACAACGGAAAAGGTATCGCCCCGGAAGATTTGAATCAGGTGTTCATTCCATTCTATACAACCCGAGAAAAAGGCAGCGGCATTGGCTTGAGTCTGAGCCGACAGATCATGCGAAACCATGGTGGGAGCATCGCACTTGAGTCGAAAAAAGGAGAAGGAACGAAGGTGAGTTTGAGGTTTAATGATCACTAAAAACTCAGCTTTCCCTTCTTGCGATTAAGATAAAGCCACAAAGCAACCGCTATCAAAATCAGCGAAATCAGCTGCGAGTGCGTCAAAATCCCATCAATGATGTAGCCTCGTTCCTCATCCCCGCGATACATCTCCGTGAATGTTCGCCCAATGCTATAAAGCACCAAGTAAATCAAGAACACCTGCCCATCAAATTGCTTGCGCTTTTTCAACCAATAGAGAAACAGCCCGATGCTTCCAATCATGATGATTTCGTACAGCTGAGTCGGATGCAGCGGAACATTCAATGGTTCTGCAGAGCTTTTGGGGTTGGTGAAAGTCACTCCTACCCAGGAATCAGTTGGAACTCCATGGCAACAACCTGCCATAAAACAACCTATGCGCCCGAAGGCATGAACTATGGTGGCGGTAATAGCCATCATGTCGAGCATTTGCCAAACAGGCCATTTGTTTTTTCGGAAATACCAAATAATGGAAGGAATAGCGAAGAGCAATGAGCCGAAGAAGACAAAGCCGTTACCGATACTCTTGACCATATTAGCCGGGTGTCCGAAGTAATATGCGGGATCTTCCAAAAAGAACAAGGCCTTCCCTCCTAAGAATGCTGCCCCACCTATTATCAGCAGCAGATTACTGATCTTTTCCTTGTCAATTCCAAGCTCTTTTTTGGCCTGATTGGCCATGTAGAGGTAGGCCAAAAACGCGCCCAGCGCAATGAAAAACCCATAGGATTGAATGACAAAATCACCAATGGATATGAGTTCGGGTCGCACGAATCAAAGGTGTTGAAATCAATTTAACAATCGGGCAAGGATGCTAAATTGAAAAAATGATATTCCTATCTTGTTGCTCTTAAAACACTAACCATGCGTCCAATAGCAATTATTCTACTCTTACTCTCCAATATATCAATTTCCTTGGCCCAAGGCACGTTCTGCAATACGGCAGGGAATATCTTCCTCTTTACGAACTACGATGGTGGGACATTGAACATTAATGTGAACCAAAACATTTCCAACATTAAAATCGGGGTGGTAAGCTATGAGGCGGTGACGATCACCATCAGCGGAACATATGCGAGCAACGTGACGGAGGTTCGATATGCCGGTTATAACTCAAACAACACCAATTGCGGAGCAACCATCAGCTCAACCACCATCAGCGGTGCCGGCTCAGCAGCCACAAGCATCACTTTTGCTCCTGCCTCTACCCTCTCAAATACCAACGGATATTCTTCGATCATATGTGGATATAGCTGCGGCACCACTTCTTACCAAGGCGGTTGCAACACGGTGGATCAAGTGGAGGACTATTGGCTTTCCATCTTTTCCGGGGCATCTATTAATATGCACAGGGTTCAATATGGCTGCTGGTCGGGCACGCAGAACTTAAGTGCAGGAGGAGACTGCTGCGCCTTGGCTGTGTCACTGGCAGCTCAGGTCACCTCCACTGATGAGACGTGTAACGGCAGTTGTGACGGAACCGCCCAGGCGATTGCAGGAGGTGGTCAAGCTCCTTATTCCTATTCATGGAGCAATGGCGCATCCACCGCGAATATCAGCACATTGTGTGGCGGAACATATACCGTCACCGTTACTGATAACAACGGAGCCACAGTGACCGAATCGGCAACGATTGCGGCAGCTGTTCCGCTCAGCTCTTCACAAACGCTGGAACTCTGCTTTGGCGAATCGGTCGTTGTCGGAAGTAGCACCTACTCATCTTCAGGTGTTTACATAGACACCCTCATCAGCGCCACGGGTTGCGACAGCATCGTAACAACCGACCTGACTGTATATCCGGATTACTCTTACACCCAAATATTCACGCCAACGGTTTGTGATGGATTCTCCATAACTGTTGGCACGCACACCTACACTCAAACAGGAATATACAAAGACACATTGATCTCTTCGACAGGTTGTGACAGTGTCGTGACCACCACGATAACGCTGAGTTCGGTTAGCTTAATAAGCCAGCAACCATCAAACGTTTCAGTTACAGCGGGTGCTACTGCATCCATGAGCATCGTTGCTTCGGCCACTGCCACAGCGCTTCAGTGGCAGGAAAACTCAGGAACCGGTTTTGTTAACTTAAGCGATGCGGGGCAATACTCAGGCACAAGCACCGATCAGCTCAGCATCAGCGCCACAACCATTGGAATGAACAATTATCTGTATCGGTGTTTGGTGTCTGAAGACATGTGTCAAGACACCAGCAGTGTCTCTACCTTAACGGTTAAAAAGCCTGCCGGAATCATTAGCACCAAAAACCAAGATCGCTTTTCTGTGTACCCAAACCCTGCGCAGACCATTTTGACCATCAAACCAGCTGCGCAGACTGAACCTGGAACGGTTCGATTATTCGACCTGAGGGGTGAATTGATCACTTCTACTTCGATCAACGGCAGACTCGAATTGGATGCTTCTGATCTGCCATCAGGATCCTATATATTGGAAATAAAGACATCAGAAATTGAATACCATCGGGTGAGTATTGTGAAATAATCAATTTCTCAGCCGGAATTGCCGGATTCTTTAGCGGTTTTGTCAATTGTCCATTTCCCGTTTTCATCCACCGAAGGAAGACTGATCCTGAACCGGTAGGTCAGGTGGCGCGTAAAGAATACGATCAAAATGGATAGCGGAACATTGATTTCCTCGGGCATCGAGAAATAGCGAAAGATAAAGAAGCACAATCCGCCAAAGGCACTAGCCAGGGCATAAATTTCCTTTCTTGTCAGCAGCATAGGCTTCTCACCCGTTATCATGTCGCGAATGAGTCCACCAAATGTGGCCGAAATCATACCGAGAGAAATACAAATGAAAATGCTCGTGCCCATGTTGAGCCCCTTCTGTATTCCGGCCATGGTGAATAACCCAAGTCCAAGTGCATCGAAGAGGTATACGAAATAGCTGAGCTTACCGATGTACGGATTGAGAAACAGAGTGATCGAAGCTCCAAACACGATGGTCGCGATGATGTAATGATTACTCATCCATTCGACAGGAGAAACACCGATGAGCACGTCACGAATGGTCCCTCCACCTATGGCAGTTACGAATGCCAAAACAAAAACACCGAAAAGGTCAAATTGCTTCTTAATGGCCAATGAGGCTCCCGAAACCGAAAATGCCAGCGTACCTAAAATGTCCAGTGCTGTGAAAAGCGTGAGTTCCATGTGGCAAAACTATCATTGCCTTTCGCACTCTTGGAGTATTATATCCGCTTGAAATTCATTAACCTCATTCAAAGTTGCGATGCACCGCGAATTCTCCGGAATCACAACTAGGCGAACACTGCGCCCGGGATCGTCAAAACAACCAAACTTGACCAAAAGTTCATCGCCATGGCTTTCAAAGCGGGGTGAAATCAAGCGCACCAATCCTTTGGCGCTGTTCAGTTCAATATGGAATGGACTCATGGGCATAAGCACGCTGTCCCGATAAATCAAGACGTTTTCAGCTACATAACTAGCGAACTGATTCTTCAATTTCACAATATCCATGGATTTGACATTCGCCTCACCATAACGGGCTTGCAAAGACTCATGTATGAGCTTGTTTCCCGCTTCCACGTCCAGCATCCAGTAGCCATTCAGGAATTCCATCTTCGCAACGGTTTGCGCTTTAACACTGGACGCTGCGGCTAGTACAAACCAAAATAATACGAGATGCCAACGCATGCTCAACAGACGTAAATTACGAATCAATGTTGACCTGATTGTGAATTTGAATGACCTGTGGTATGATCGCACTTGCACCGTCATTTAAAATGATGAAATTGCTTTTTGACTCTTTTTCCTCTTGCGTCATTTGATTCGCCATTCTAGCTTTTACTTGTTCCTCCGAAACCTTGTCTCGCTCCATCACACGCTCGATCCGAACCTTCCCAGGCGCTGAAACGCAAATGATCTGGTCACAGTCCTTGTAGGATCCTGACTCAAAAAGTATGGCCGCTTCGCGAATGCAATAGCACGCATGTGTTGCTTGCTTTTCATGCCATTCTTCAAACGCCCTTGCAACTGCCGGATGAATGATCTTGTTCAATGCTTCTAATCTTGACTTATCACTGAACACAAGTGAAGCGATCTGCGCGCGATCTGGGCTTCCTTCAACATAAATATCTGGTCCGAAAAGCGCTTTCACCTGATCCACCACTCGCTGATCGGATTCCAAAACAAGGCGTCCAAAATCATCTGCGCGAAACACGGGAACACCCAATGTTTCGAATACCCGAGCAACAGTCGACTTTCCGCTGCCAATTCCACCTGTCAGACCAACTATTTTCATCAGTCACGTCTGGATAATACGATTTCCACATTCTTGGGCTTCAAGCTGACGTTTCTGGCAATTACTGGCCACTCGGCCAACGTCACAGGTAGCACTTTATAGCCATCATGAAGTTGCGAATAATCTATTGTCAACACGAAATCTTCGATCCCAATATCATTATAATGTGACATCGGCACATGGGCGGTCACTTCCACCGCATTTGGGAATACGAGCATTTCCAATGAATCGGGTACATTGTGTTGATCTGGAATGATCATAAACCGCTTTTCGGTGAGCTTGTCAACTGGAATTGAAACGCTAACGCTATCTGGAACGGCCATGGCATCATTTCCAAGTTTGTGATAATTCAGCGTAACGCGGTATTCCTTGGCTTCCATCATTTCACCTGCCTCAATTACCTCAGTTGGGATAAACCTGAGCGTATCCAGAACTGATAATGGACCATAAACCTCCACCTCAGAAGGATCGCTGGAAATCGAATCTAAAATGGTATGTCCCTGAGCGATCTTATAATTTACCACAGGTTTAACTGCAATAACTCGAGACACTTTGAGATCAAACAGAAATTCAATGCTATCCGACAACACACGATTGATGGCTAATGCTCCATTCAATCTATTCTGAAGGGACTTTCCAAGAATGGCAGGGTCTAAATAACCGCGCTGATAATCTCCAAGGACGGAGATTTTCAGGTTGTCAAGATTGATGACCAGCGTGTCCTTCTCCAACCGATCATCGTATTGAAGCAGATCGTAGCCTGTTCCTTCAACATTTACTGCCAAATAATCAGGAACACTGTTTAAAAGCGTTTTGTTCTCGGGGAAATTGGAATACCTGACTGGTACGATGATCGTGGTGTTGTATGATTTGCCCAAGGATATCATAACCCACGAAAGCAAAGACAGGCCAACACAAATCAGGAACACAGTCAATTTTCTGCGATCCTTGAAAATGTATTTAACGGAAAAAAAAGATTCTCTGGCCATTACAGCCAAATGTAGTCCTTAGCTCTTCTGTTGCAACTCGCTGTCACCGGTTCCTTGGCTCAACTCAGGAGAAACTGCCGATTTCTGCACTTTAATGTCGACTCCGTTTGCGATGTTCAACACGAGGTACTGATCCTTGATTTCCACGATCTTCCCGTGAATTCCTCCAATGGTGATCACCTTATCCCCTTTACCCAGTGCTTCGCGAAATTTCTTTGCGTCCTTGGCCTTTTTCTGTTGTGGCCGAATCATGAAGAAATAGAACACTATAACGATTGCGATAATCGGTAAGAAGCTGAACAATGGATTATCCTCTCCTCCCAACTGTAATAATATAGCTAGTTGCATATGAATTTCGTTATGAATAGTAAAAGCCCTCGACCAATGGTCCAGGGCTTCTTTCAATTATTTGATCAAGTTGTTATTAATGACCAGCCTCGTCATGAGTATGGTCTTCTGCCTGCTTTGCCTCACCTTCCGGGGCAATAACTTCACCGCGAAGTGCCACTACAGTAGTCGCAGGCTCAGTGTTTGCAATCACTGACACCTTTTTGTGTTGCTTACCACTCTTTCCATCGCTGTTGAACACCACAAACATTTCGCCCTCAGCTCCCGGAGCAATGGGCTCTTTCGGCCACTTTGGAATAGTGCATCCACAGCTTCCTTTCGCTGAAACTATTACCAAGTCATTCTCACCCGTGTTCTTAAACTTAAAGGTGTGATCCACTTTTTCGCCTTGTGTGATTGATCCGAAATCAAACGCTTCTTCTTCAAACACCATGGTTGTCAACGCCTCAACGTTGTCCGGAGTTACTTCCGTGGTTGCAGCTTCCGTTCCTTCGGCACCGCTTTCTTCAGCAGCCTTCTGCTCGCCACATGATGCTAAAGCAATCATTGCGAAAAGTGCTGCGCTGAATAAAATCTTCTTCATTCTCTTGGTTTTTGTGGTCGCAAAAATAGAATCACAAATGACCTATTCTGCAAGCCTGTTTTGATTTAGTTAACACATTTTCAATTACTCCATCAATCCTCTGCCGCGTTTACTGATTCTTCCATCATTTTTGAAGTCGGCCACTAATTTATCCAACACCCCATTGATAAACACCTTGCTTTTAGGAGTACTGTAAACTTTAGCCAGCTCGATGTACTCATTCAAGGTGACCTTCACTGGAACGGTAGGAAAATGTTCTAACTCGCAAAGCGCCATCTTCATTAGGATCATATCTAACAAGGCAATCCGTTCGCTTTCCCAATTATCAGCTTTGGAAGAAATCAGCACCTCATAGTCTGCCCCGAACTCAACCGTCTTTCGAAGCAATTCTTTGGCAAATGCCTGATCTTCTTGCTTGTCCTTATAAACGTCCGCCAAAATAGAAGTGTTCGAGGTGTCAAAGTCTGGTAAGTTTTGAATGGTCTTGATCAAGGCAATGGCCGCCACAGGCAAGTCATCTTGCCAGTAAATGTCCTTCTCTTCCAAGGCTGCGTGCAGAATCTCATTCAACCCCAAATGCTCGGAGAACAACGTCACTAGAATCTCCTTATCCACTTCAAATCCTGCTTCCTCCCTGGCCATGTACAGGTTATAGGCATCTTCCGTTCTGAACTGTTTGAATATCCTTCTCAGGTCATCGTGTTCCTCGGCCCAAGAAATCTTACTGCGCTCAAGCATTTGCTCTAGGGATGCATTCTGATTTAGAATGGCAAAAACTCGATTTTCAACAAAACGCATATTGGGATTTAAATCCTCGCGGGTAGGCAGCTGCTTCTTTTTATTTTGGTCAATCATTTCACGCGCCACAACTTCCATATCCATCACCAATCGGATGAGGTATAGATAGAGCGTAAAGAGTTTGTTGATACTCTCAAAGGTCTCGCGTTCGAGCTTCTGAAGATCAGCACCCTCCGTGCGATAATACGCATAGAGAGCTTGAAAAATCTTGATGCGGAGATACCTTCTATTTACAAGCGCTAGCCTTTGTGTTTGCTTCACAGGCTTCTATGAATTTGGGCCATTTTCTCAATACGAGCCTCGGCCATTTCATTCGCGATTTGATACGTTGGCTTACCTGTAGATGCTGATTGATTGAGCACCAACTCGGTGGTAGTATAAATGTTCTCGGCATTTTCAAATGCACGATCACGGTTATAACCTTCCAACTCACTGTAACAGTTGATCAAACCACCGGCATTGATCAAAAAGTCAGGAGCGTAGATAATACCACGATCCAACAACATTTTACCATGAACTTCCTCTTTAGCCAATTGATTGTTGGCAGCACCTGCAACAATCTGACATTTCAACTGCGGAATTGTTTCGTCATTCAACGTGGCACCAAGCGCACAAGGAGCATAAATGTCCATATCAATAGCAGCAATGTTGTTCGGATCCACAACTTCAACAGTTGGATGCTCACTTACCACACTCTGAATCTTGTCTTGGAAAATATCAGCGATCATCACCTTGGCTCCTTCTTTCATCAGGTGGTCAACCAAGTAGCCACCAACGTTGCCGGCTCCTTGCACCAACACTCGTTTCCCTGAAAGCTGATCGCTTCCATAAGCTTTCTTAGCCGAAGCCTTCATACCCATGTAAACGCCATAAGCCGTTACAGGCGATGGATCACCCCCTCCACCGAGTGTTTCCGGAATGCCAACTACGTGATCGGTTTCCATGTGGATGTATTCCATGTCCTTGGTTGTCATCCCTACATCCTCTGCTGTGATGTATTTGCCGCCCAAGCTGTCCACAAAAGCTCCAAATCTCCTCATCAAAGCCTCTGACTTAAGTGTCCTGGAATCACCAATGATCACGGCTTTACCTCCTCCAAGATTTAATCCTGAAATAGCTGCTTTGTAAGTCATGCCGCGACTCAATCGAAGTACGTCCGTCAAAGCATCAGCCTCTGAGGCGTAGGACCACATTCGGGTTCCACCCAATGCCGGGCCTAATACGGTGTTATGAATTCCGATGATGGCTTTGAGGCCTGTGTAAGGATCTTGGCAGAAAACAATCTGCTCGTGGCCCATGGATTCCATGCGGCCCAGTGGTTGAAGATTTTGAGAATCCACTCTGATAATAATTTAAAAGAACCTGTTGACTTAATCTGAATTTTGATCGGGTTACATTTGCGCCCGAAATCGCGCGGCAAATGTATTCGAATTCAAATAGGACGCAAGCGTGTGAATGGGTTGATTTAGGATGAAGGAACTTGGCTATTTGAATAAGCACTTTGCTAACTACAAGCGACATCTGCTGGGCGGAATCGTCTTCGTTGCGATTTCTAACCTATTTGCAATATTCCCGGCACAAATTATTCGCTACGCTATTGATTTTGTGCAAGACTCCCTAATGGTTTATCCCGTGTTCAGCACGGAGGAGTTCATCGGTTTCTATAGCGAAATGCTGACGAGTGCTATTTTACTTTTTGCCGCGCTGGTCATTGGACTTGCCCTGCTCAAAGGAATTTTCCTCTACCTCATGCGTCAAACAATCATCGTGATGAGCCGCCACATCGAGTTTGACTTAAAGAATGAGGTTTTCAACAAGTATCAGCAGTTGCACATGGCATTTTACAAGCGCAACAACACGGGTGACTTGATGAATCGCATCAGCGAAGACGTGAGCCGAGTCAGAATGTATATCGGTCCTGCCATCATGTACACCATCAATCTGATTGTCTTGTTTGTGATGGTTGTGATTACAATGCTGAGCGTGAACGCCAAGTTGACGCTGTACGTGCTCACTCCTCTACCCTTACTATCTATTCTTATATATTGGGTGAGCAAACAAATCAATCAGCGCAGCGAGCGTGTTCAGGCAAAGCTGAGTGACTTGAGTACGTTTGTTCAAGAAGCCTTCAGCGGCATAAGAGTGATTAAGGCATATAACCGGATCTCAGAGCGTGAGGCAGAATTCTCTATTCATTGTAACGACTACAAGAACACTTCATTGGAATTGGTGAAGGTGAATGCGCTTTTCATGCCGACTATGATCCTGCTCATTGGTCTGTCTACCATCATTACTATTTACATAGGTGGATTGTTAACCATTGAAGGAAGTGTTTCACCAGGAAACATTGCGGAATTCGTCATTTACGTCAATATGCTAACGTGGCCGGTGGCTTCCGTTGGCTGGGTGACATCTTTGATGCAACGCGCAGCCGCGAGCCAAAAGCGAATCAATGAATTCTTACACGCTGAAGTTGAAATCATAAACCCAAGCGAACAGCATTTTGAAACTAAGGGGAATCTTAAGTTCGATCACGTTTGGTTCACCTATCCAGATAGCGGAGTGCAAGCATTAAAGGATGTTTCTTTTGAAGTAAATCAGGGAAAGAGCTTAGCCATCATAGGTCGCACAGGCTCAGGAAAATCAACCATTGCAAACTTGATTTGCAGGCTTTATGATGTCAGTGAAGGAATGATTGCCGTAGACGGTGAAAACATACGTGACATAAACCTGGATGAATTCAGGGATAGTATTGGGTATGTTCCGCAAGAAGTTTTCCTTTTTTCAGACACCATTAGCAACAACATATCCTTCAGCACGGGCATAGCTGATAATGATCGAAAGGCTGTGGAACAAGCCGCCCGCGATGCTCAAGTGTATAGCAATATCGTTGATTTCCCTGATGGGTTTGAAACACGAATCGGAGAACGAGGAATTACATTAAGTGGCGGACAGAAGCAGCGAATCTCCATTGCAAGAGCCATCGTCAAGGAACCCAAGATTTTGATCTTCGATGACTGCCTTTCAGCCGTGGACACCGAAACGGAAGAAAAAATCCTTCAAAATCTGAAACGAATCATGGCAGGTAAAACCACCATCATTATAAGTCATCGCGTTTCATCCGTCAAGCATTGCGATGAAATCCTCTTATTGGATGATGGAATCATTGTGGAACGAGGAAGCCATTCCGCACTCATGGCTCAAAAAGGCGAGTACTTTGAAATCCACGAACAACAGCAATTGGAAGTACTAAAAGAAGCCACGATTGACAATCAACCCGATTGAGATCCAATAGTTTGCACTTTTTGATTAGTGTAGTAAAGTGGAAAGTCCATAGAATTCACATCTTCATCGAAGAAATCTTTTTTAATAAATCGAATTTTTCGATTAGGTTTGGTGGTAGAGTTGGACGATTTAGGAGAAAACGGAAATGGATAGTGAAATGGATGAAAACGGAGCCATAGAGCGCGATGAGGTTTATGCAAACGCGGTAAGAGCTGGGTAAGAGAACTTACTTTTCGATGTCAGGGGCGACACGCAACAACGACTAAGCCACCAACAGATTAATGAGAGCAAAAAAAAAACGTTTTAATGACGATGGTTCTCATACTTATCAAAAACACAAAATATTCTTGTATAAAGAAGACTTTGAGAAATTCTCTGAGGCGCTGGGGGATGCGTTCAAACGCATTATTGACCTCAATAAAGAGCAGAGCGAGGAATTGGAAACCAAGCTCACGAATCAATTCACAGACATCAGTTTTGATGAGTTGAATTCCTCTAACGGATCGGAGTAACGATTATAAGTCCAAAAGACCTTCCGGCAGATCCAGTGTGATCTGCCTTTTTTTTGAGTCCACTGCAACGATGAAATCATCCACCAAGGGAATCAACACCGTCATCGTTTCTCTAGAACTGCCAATAAAACCTGTGCTTGATTTCTTTTCAATCACCTCGTCAATCACACCCACAAAAAAGCCACTTTCAAGAATGATGGAAAAACCGGTGAGGTCCATCTGTTTCTCGACTCCCAGCAATTTGGTAAGTTGAAACAATTCATTCCCACGCATCATCTCCGCATCGGAAGCAGAATTTAAACCTGACAGTTTGCTTGCTTGTCTTTATTCAACGAAGCTTGAGACTCGATTATATAAGGAACATAGGTTCCACCCATGGAAAGGAAGATAGATTTAAAACTCTGTGTACCTCCCAACTATACCGCTCTGATTTCACCGCCACTTCACCCTTCAGCCCATGAGGTTTAATGATCACTCCAATTTTCTGTATTCCATCTTTCAATCATGCTTTGAACCATCAGACCAAGTTTTCCTCCCTCAGATCGAGTATTCATCGCCAATTGTTTCCGACACTGCGCCTTTGGCGAAACTCGAGCGACATTGGTGAAGAATGCATCGAGATCATGCCGGTTTATTGATTTATAAAAAAAACCCCAAACCAAAACGATTCGCTCAAACCAATTCATTTGAGGTATTAGCCTTCTTTGTTCTCGTCTTCTCAGAAGTTTCATCGGATGATGCTTCTGCCTCGGGAGCAGTTTCCTCTGCAACGGGTGCTTCAGTTTCTGCCTCGTCTTTTACTTCTGTCTCTGCAACAGCCTCTTCCTGAGCCTCAGCAACAGGTGTTTCCTGAACTGCTGTGGCCTCTGCGCTTGCCTCTGATGTCTCATCAGTTGCTTCTGGAGCCTCCTCAATTTCAGGTTGTGCAGCAGCAGCTAGAGCAGCAGCTCTCGCTTCATTCTTTTCTTTTTCAGAAGCTAAACGAGCCTTTTCAGAATCTGATTTAGACTTGGCTAATCGGTCTACTTTCCCTTGGATTCTACCACCTTTATCCTCCAACCACTTAGAGAATTTAGCCTCCATTTGTTCTTCAGTAAGTGCGCCTTTTGCAACACCTCTCATTAAGTGTTCTTTCATAAGAACTCCTTTATATGAAAGGATGGCACGAGCAGTATCGCTCAATTCAACGCCCTTGGTCACCCAATTAACACTTCGATCAAAATCAAGATCGATGGTCGCAGGGTTGGTGTTTGGGTTGTAAGTTCCTAATTTTTCAATGAATCGACCGTCTCTCTTAGAACGGCTATCTGCCACTACAATGTGAAAAAATGGTTTGCCTTTCTTTCCGTGGCGCTGAAGTCTGATACGTGTTGACATCTATATAAAGTTAATCTGTTCGTTGCGAAAACTGGCTGATTAAAGCGGCTGCAAATGTATATTTTCTTTTTACCTCGACACCTTAATTGCTAAATAAATTTGAGAGTATTCGATTCTCACATATTGGTCTTTCAGAAGTGATTATTCGTCTATTATTTCAGCACAAGCAACCAACCTTGAAGACCTCAAATACGTTTCGCACAATATCTTCGATGGCTTTATTTAAACACGAAGGTGTTAATTAACCTACCTAACCTATGAACGCAACTTTGCGCGCCCTGCTTCTACTAGTTTCAGTCTCATTCTACTCAGTTCAATCGGCTCATTCACAATTTAGCACCACGGTTTCTGATTTTCCTTACAGCGAAGGATTCGAATCAAGCTTTGGGAATTGGCAAGGGGATATTGCAAATCCTGGTTGGCAAAGAATTAACACAGCGACTGGGTCCGGAGGAACGGGACCTACTTCTGCCTTCGAAGGATCCTACTATGTCTATACTGAAACCTCAAGCGGATCATCGGGAGCTCAAAACACTACATACATTCTAAGAGGACCTCGCTTTGCTCTTCCAAGCTTAACCGCTCCTTTCTTCAGTTTCAACTACCACATGTGGGGTAACTCCACTGGAATGGGTTCATTTTATTTGGAAATCGATATTTCACCCGGTGCCACATTCAGCGCTGATTCAATCTTATGGTCTAAAACTGGCGATCAAGGAAATGCTTGGTTTGCAGAGATCATTGATTTGAGTGAATTTGCCGGAGACTCCATACAATTAAGATTTCGTGCATTAACAGGTTCTGGGACTAACGCATATCAAGGAGATAGAGCTATTGACAATTTGTATCTATCACTTGGAGTAGATGCCTTTGATGAAACATGCGCTGGAAATGATGGTAAAGCAATATCGACTCCACAGTTCAGTCTTGCTTCTACTCCATCCTATTCATTTTCATGGTCCAATGGCGCTTCGAGCACAAGTCAATTGACTGACACAATCGATAATTTAACTCCAGGAACCTATACCGTGACTGTTACCGATAACCTTAGCGTGTCCAAGGTGATTGGATTTTCAATTGGCGCTGGGTCAGGTGAACTCATTAACAGCTTTCCTGAATTCGATGGTTTTGAAAGCGGTTTCAGCTACTTCAACAATGTCACGGGTGATAATTTTGATTGGACCATTAACTCAGGCACCACCCCCTCAGCAAATCAGGGTGGAGGAGCAGACACTGGTCCAAATTCAGCTAATGAAGGGACATTTTATGCCTATACTGAGGTCTCTGGTGAGGCTGTAGGAGCAACGGCACTTTTAGAAAGTTGGTGTCTCGATGTGCCAGGGTCAGGTTCACCCTGGATGTCTTTCGATTATCACATGTACAGCACTGCAGGCAATACAGCGATGGGCAATCTATATATAGATATTGACACCGATGCCACCACCGAAGGCGGGTGGCTATCGACACCCATTTGGAGCAAGATTGGCAACCAAGGAGATGTATGGCATTCGGATACGATTGATCTAAGTCCATACGCAGGATCAACAATTAAGCTTCGTTTTAGAGGTGTTCGGGGTTCAGGGACTGGTGCCAATTTGGGAGATAGGGCGATCGATGCAATTACCTTTTCGAATGGTATAATACCAGGTGAAATATCCTGTCCAGGAGCATCAAATGGTAGCTTAACTGTGGCAGCATTCTTCGGCACACCCCCTTACACGTATAGCTGGTCGAACAGCAGTACCTCAAAAACGATTTCAGGCCTCGGTGCAGGGACATATACTGTGACGATCACTGACAGCCTTTCGTCAACAGAAATAATTAGTTATCAACTAATTAGTCCTTCAACACCAACACCAACTAACCTTAGCGCTGATACCACATCATTTTGCGTAAACACCCCACAAACTGTTCAACTAAGTATTGATTACATAAGTGGTGACGCAACGTTCACTGGTACTTCAAGTACTCTGAATGACCTCGGTCCTCAAAATACACAGGGACAACCAATTTCAGGGTTTTATATACCGAATACACCACCATTTGCAACTGATGATGGCACGCTGACTATCTTCTATCGTGGTGATATGGAAGCGGCCGGTGAATATGCCAATACCAATTCTGAAAACGGTGTTTTTGTCGGCACTGCGAACGAAAGCACGACCCAATGTGCTACCAACTTTGTTGCTCATTCATTTACAATTCCGGTAGATTCAATCAACGAATGGGCTCAAAATGATACAGTAGGTTTTACAGCAGTACCTGTAGGTGCATCTAGATATTGTGGAACCGGTGCCAATAGATTTAGCTTAGAGGCCTATTATACATTAACATATCCGTACTCTACCAACCGACCATACTGGTTTGCAAATAACTGCGACAGCGTAATTTCCAACGCAGTTGATTCTGGGTTTGTGGTTTCCTTGAATCCAACTGTCACCACAACTTACTATGTCAGATTTTATAACGCGAGTTGTGATGAATGGGGAACTTGTCAATCTATTACCATCACAGTAAATCCACAACCAACCGTTACCGCCTCTCCTAGCTCGGGTAATTACTGCGGTACACCGGTTAGCATTTCATCGAGTGGAGCATCAACGTATACCTGGGGCCCGTCAACTGGATTGAACACCAATACTGGAGCGAATGTCTTGGCAAGCCCTGCAAGTAATACTACATATGTTGTAACAGGAACGGACGCAAACGGGTGTACCAACATAGCTACCTCTGCCATTACTGTTACTTCAGGTCCATCTGCAAGCATTTCATCTTCTTCGAACGTCACCTGTTTCGGTGGTAACAATGGTTCTGCAACCGCATCTGCGTCAAACACGACAGGTACTGTATCCTACTCATGGAGTAACGGAGCCACCACGGCTGCGGTCAGCAGCCTTAGTGCAGGAACATATACCGTGACCGTGTCAGACGCTACATCGTGCGTTGCAACTGCTTCAATCACCATTACTCAACCTCTCCAACTTGGAGTCACATTAGTGGTAAATAATGCACTCTGCAGCGGTGCTTCAAATGGTAGCATTACCGCTGTTCCCAATGGTGGTACCGGAACAAAAACCTATTTATGGAGCAATGGGCAGACTTCTTCCGCTGCTGTTTTACTTTCTGCCGGGACATATACGGTGACCGTCACTGATGCAAATGGATGCACAGTAACTGACGCTGCTACAATAACCACCCCTGCCCTATTGACGGGTTCAATCACATCGACTACTAATGTCAGTTGCTTTGGGGGCAACAATGGCTCGGCCACCGCTGCGGGAAGCGGAGGTACTCCACCCTACTCGTATTCATGGACTGGTGGTGGTGGTTCAAATGCTACTGCTTCTAACCTGGCAGCTGGCACCTATTTCGTATTCATATTTGATGCGAATGGTTGTTCAGCTGGACCATTCATGACTACCATCACTCAGCCAGCAACTGCTGTTTCTGTTTCCATTGCCTCGTCTTCCAATGTTAGCTGTTTCGGTGGATCAAATGGGTCCGCTACAGCTTCTGCGAGCGGAGGAACAGGTACTAAAACTTATTTATGGAGTAATTCTGCCACAACAGCTTCTATTAGTAGTTTGACCGCAGGTATTTACACCGTGACCGCTACCGATGCCAATGGATGTACAGCAACTACCTCTGTAACCATCACTCAGCCTGCAGCAATTACCAGCACATTCACAGTCACAAACGTTAGCTGCTTTGGAGGAAGTAATGGATCTGCCACAGCAGTTCCAGCCGGAGGTAGCGGAACATATACAGGCTATGCTTGGTCGGGAGGTGGAACTTCTGCGACAAAATCAGGCTTGAGCGCGGGTACTTATACGGTAACAATTACTGATAACAACGGATGTACTGGAACAGCCTCTGTGACCATCACACAACCTTCTGTCCTCAGTGCTTCAGCTACCGTGAACAACAACGTCAGTTG
>JAWKNJ010000045.1:0-35987 GCA_041391765.1 Flavobacteriales bacterium
TTGGCCTGCGAGACAATCCCTGCGTCTTTACTTTCTTTGTGCTCAAATCCCTATCAAATGACAAGATTCATCCTCACCACCGTTGCCGTGATCGCAGCGTTTACGCTCAATGCTCAGCAGGTCATGAACATAGAGAGCTTCCAACCGGAACTGAACTATGAAAACATTCATGTGTATCAGATTGACAACGACCCCCTTACTTCTACTTTTTTGATTTGGGTAAAGGACAATGTTCCGCCCCACTTTCACAAAGAGCACACTGAAGTGGTTTACGTAATCCAGGGAAATGGAACCCTAGTCCTGGGAGATCAAACCAAGTTCATTAAAGAGGGTGATTACATTTTCATTCCGAAGGGAACCCCCCATTCTGTAAAGGTTTCCGGGGATAAACCCATGAAAGTTTTGAGTGTGCAAACGCCTGAATTTGATGGCTCAGACAGGCATTCTGCATCGCCCGAATGACGCGGCTTTCAGAAAACCACCTTCTAGAACCCTTGAAAACAGGGCGTTTTAGAGTGCACTTATCAACAATGTGCCGTATTTTTCAACAAATCGACCTCTAGGGCTTGCAGTGTGTGAGGTTGCGACTAATATTTGCTCTCGTTGAAATTATTTGTTTAACCTAAATTTTTAATGAAATGAATAAAGCTGAATTAATTGAAGCGATGGCTAACGGAGCTGGAATTTCTAAGGCTGATGCTAAAAAAGCATTGGACGCATTTATTGACTCAACTACTGGTACTTTGAAGAAAGGTGGCCGTGTAGCTCTTGTTGGTTTCGGTTCTTTCTCAGTGTCTAAGCGTTCTGCTCGTACTGGCCGTAACCCACAGACTGGAAAAGAGATCAAAATCTCTGCTAAGAACGTTGTTAAGTTCAAGGCTGGAGCTGATCTTGGTAATGCTGTTAACAAGTAAGAAGCGTTTCCAAAAACATTTAAACCCTTCCGATATCGGAGGGGTTTTTTTATGCCCAAAATCCTGAGTGGGCTACTTTTTTACATTTGCCCGAACCACAAAACTTCTTACTATGGGAAAAGGCGATAAAAAAACAGGAAAAGGAAAGCGCAAAGCCGGAAGCTACGGCAAGACAAGGCAAAGAAAGAAGGCAACACCAGTGATCGCCTCTGTGAAACCAAAAGCAGAAAAGAAACCGGCAGCTAAGAAATCAGCTCCGAAAGAAGCTACTGCTAAATCAGCACCTGCAACTAAAGCAAAGGCGGCAGCACCTAAAAAAGCCACCACAGCTAAGAAGGCTCCGGCTAAAAAGCCAGCTGCAAAAAAAGGCTAGCCTATTTTTCGCATCCGAATGCTCTGAGGCGTAACCTCCAGGTATTCATCCTCGCGGATATACTCCATGGCTTCTTCCAGTGAGAACCTCACTTTTGGAGCCACATTGGCGGCTTTGTCACTACCTGAGGCGCGCACATTGGTCAATTGCTTGCCTTTTATTACGTTGACTTCCAGATCGTTGTCGCGTGAATTTTCACCAATTACCTGACCTTTATATACCTGTTCATTAGGATCTATAAAGAATCGGCCGCGATCTTGAAGTCGATCAATCGCATAGGTTAGGGCTTGTCCTGTTTCACTGCTAATTAGGGCGCCCTTTTCAATCTTGTTCATGTCGCCTTTGAATGGCTTGTATTCGCTAAATCGGTGAGACATGACAGACTCACCAGCTGTAGCAGTAAGTATCTTGTTTCGCAATCCGATTAATCCACGGGAAGGAATGTCAAACTCCAAGTGCTGAATATCACCTCTCGTTTCCATGATCAAAAGGTCGCCCTTACGCTGAGTCACCAACTCAATCGCTTTACCGCTAAACTCCTCCGGCACATCAATCACTAGCGTTTCAAACGGTTCAGACTTCACACCGTCAACTTCTTTGAGAATCACGCGAGGCTTACCTACCTGAAGTTCATACCCCTCTCTTCTCATCGTTTCAATCAGGATACTCAAGTGGAGCACTCCCCGACCATAAACATCAAACTTGTCTTCGGTGTCTGTTTCGTTCACCCTAAGTGCCAAGTTCTTTTCTGTTTCCTTGAACAAGCGATCACGGAGATGACGGGATGTGACGAACTTTCCTTCCTTCCCAAAGAATGGAGAGTTGTTGATCGTAAACAGCATGCTCATGGTTGGCTCGTCCACCTTTATGCGCGGCAAAGCTTCAGGTGTATTGATGTCGCAAACCGTATCGCCAATTTCAAAATCTTCCATTCCAACGATGGCACACAAGTCGCCACTTCTAACAGTGGATGCCTCACTCCTTCCTAATCCTTCAAACACATACAATTCTTTGACCCTGTTCTTTTTCATAGAACCGTCACGCTTCATCAGGTAGTAGTCTGTGCCAACTTTCAAGTCACCACGATACACTTTACCGATCGCGATTCTTCCTTTGAAACTGCTGAAGTCAAGTGACGTGATCTGCATTTGCGTAGCACCTTCCTTGTACTGCGCCTCGGGAATAACGTCTAGAATCGTGTCCAACAATTCGCTGATGTCTTCCGTCTTTCGCTTCCAGTCGTGGCTCATCCAGCCGTGCTTACTAGAGCCGTAAAGCGTTTGAAAATCAAGCTGATCTTCAGTCGCGTTCAGGTTAAACATCAAATCAAATACCTGCTCGTGTACTTCATCCGGGCGACAGTTTTCCTTATCTACCTTATTTACAACCACGATTGGCTTAAGGTTCAATTGAATGGCCTTGCTCAACACGAATCGCGTTTGTGGCATAGGGCCTTCAAACGCATCTACCAATAGCAACACACCATCAGCCATTTTCAATACACGCTCTACTTCCCCACCAAAATCCGCGTGACCCGGGGTGTCGATGATGTTGATTTTAATGCCTTTGTAGTTAACAGCAACGTTCTTTGAAAGAATCGTGATACCACGTTCACGCTCAAGATCGTTGCTATCAAGGATCAATTCTCCCGTTTCCTTTCTATCGTCCAACACTTTACAGAAGTGAATGATCTTATCTACAAGTGTGGTTTTGCCATGGTCAACGTGAGCGATGATGGCGATATTTCTGATGCTTTGCACGAGCTTTGATTTTGCGGGCGCGAAGGTAGATTTAATAAGTGCGCCACGAATACGAGCAAAACTTTATTTAGACCAGCGACAAAATGCGATGGTCGAGACCATTGAATGTGACCGTCTGACCTACTTCTTTATTCATTAAAGCCTGAGCCAAAGGGCTTTGTGGTGAGATTATGTAGACCCACTGATCCCTGTGTTTCATCTGTCCAAATGCAATGGAAATGAAATAATGTCCATGATTAGTTTGAACCAGGCTTCCTGTATCCACTTGACTGGACTCCGTTAATTGAACATTGGAAAGATCGAAAACCATCTTTTCCAATTCAATTAATCGAAGGCTCAACTTTTCAATTTCCATTGATTGCATTTCGAAACCAACCTCGTGCTTATCGCCTGCGCTTCCCTTGTTATTATCCGCTGCTTCTTGCACGTTCCCGGCTATATCCGCCTTTAACAAATTGATTCGATCATTAAGTGTATTTAGTAATCCAGTGACCAAAACACGCTTTTCAAAATTGTCTGTCATCTGTTTACAATTATTGGAACACGAATAAAGTATTTTGCACACCGATAATCTCTACTTGACACTAAACCTCCAAAAGACACAACGCATCACCACACTTTGGGCCATCACCGAATGTGGCCTGGGCGGCTTCTTTCACGCTATTCAGTCTCCGTTTACAGGATTGCTAGTTGGTGGTCTGGCTGTAGTTTACATCTCATTGATCGCATTGATAGCATCTCAAGGCAGCTCATCGGCCTTGGATCGTATTAAAAGCATCTTCACTTCGCTTGCAAGCGCATTAGTTTTTGTATTGATGGTTAAAGCCATAGTAAGTCCTCACTCGCCTATCGGTGCGTATTTCGCGGTTTCGCTACAGGCTTTGTTGGGTATGGTTTTCTTTTCTCTCATCCCCAAATTCCGATTGGCAGCCATGTTCACTGCCATTGGAGCTACAGTCACTTCCGCTGCTCAAAAGCTCATTATTCTGGTAATTTTATTCGGGACACCATTGTTCGAAGCCATTGATAGCTTTGTGATAAGCACGGCTGAGAAGCTGGAGTTCATCAATGCTGGCAACACATTTTCGGCCAGCCTGTGGCTCGCCATGGCCTTTGTGGGAATTTATGCCATCGGTGGTGTATTCATTGGTTGGTTTACAGGACTCGTTCCTCTACAATTAAAACAACATCAGGATAAACTTGACGCGGTGGTCAAAGGATTTCATTCAGTGATCCACACCTTCGAATCAAAAAAGAAAAATCATTGGATCAAATATGTCTTCGCTGCTGTGATTGTCATTGCATTCACGGTTGAGTATTTCTTCATCTCGAGTAGCGCGGCTTGGATCCAACTCATTCGAACACTGACCATCATAGGCTTGTGGGTGCTCGCAATCCAGCCGCTTTTGAAGTGGTTCATCCGAACTAAAGCATCGAACAGCAGTGTTGCCCATCAAGCGGATGAAATTCAGCAAGCGCTTCCAACCTACCTGAGTTTTGCGCGCTATGCTTGGTCAAATGCTGACTCTATCAGCGGTTTCAAATTAAATTCATTCCTTTTGCTCTTGCTTTACTTTAGCCTGCATGAAGACTGAGATCGTAATTCTGACAGGACCGGTGCATTCAGGGAAATCAACCACACTTTATGAGTGGTTTGTATTTCAAAAGCTTGGCAATAAGGTTATCCGAGGCATAGTAAATCCTGAGCTGAATGGCCGCAAACGATTCATCAACGCCTTCACCAAGGAGCAGTTCGAGATGCTGGCCGATGAAAATGAAGCCGATGTGATCGAAATCGGGAAATTCACTTTCTCTGCCAAATCGTTTGAAAAGGCACGAGAAACGCTGTTTCAGCAAAGTGCACTTGCATCTGACTATTTCATTGTTGACGAAATTGGCAAGCTTGAACTCCTGGGTGGAGGGCTTGAGCCGGAAGTGTCACGTTTACTGTCTCGAATTGATGATCTGAACATCGGAACAGTCATATTGGTGGTAAGAGACTTCTTAGTGGATGAGGTGATCGCATATTTCAATTTGAGGAGCCCCAAGATCGTAACTCAATTTCAACTGAATGAAATCTAGTGTTCCTGCTGTGATTCTTTGCGGAGGGTTGAGTTCGCGCATGGGACAGCCCAAGCATTTGTTGGATTTGGGTTCTGGACCAGTCTGGAAAATGATGTTGAATGAGCTGGAAAAGTCATTTGATAGTATTTACATTTCATGTCGAGAAGATCAGCTTCACGACTTTGTAAATCAAAATGTTATCATAGATCGTTTTGAGTCGATCGGACCAATGGGCGGAATCATCAGCGTGTTTCAAAAAATCGCTTTGGAATCAATCTTTTTCATTGGTTGCGATCTTCCGTTTTTCCGAATCGATATGGCACGAGAACTCATCAGCGCCAATCATCTGAACTTGTTCGCAACCTGCGCTTCTGGAGAAGGATCTGATTACCCTGAACCCATTATTGCAGTTTGGAATAAATGCGCACTGGGGTCATTACTTGAGGCTGTTTCAAACGAGGACTATTCCTTGGTGCGGCTGCTACGAAAACACGACTATTACAGCATTGAGTATCCAGAACACTACCTGCAAAACTTAAACACGCCTGAAGACTTAGCTAGAGCACGATCAGCAGACCGATCACCACAATGAGTATAAATAGCAGATACTGCCAGATATCGAGTAATCTGCATGTTGTTCCAAAGCTTCTTCATGAACTTTCCTTAATTGCGGAAATGAGGTGCTCAATCAATAACTTCTGTCTAAAAACTCGCTCTCCCCTTCAACAGTCTCAGCGATTCCCTCTATCTCAAAGCCATTTTTTTGCTGCAAGATTTCACGTTCTTTCCTTACTCAAAAACCAAAGCCGTATTTCGTAAGTAAGCGTAATTCTTTTATGGCGTGCTCCGGGTCTAATACCCAACACTAACCTACCACCAATCTTCATTACCCTATTCACCTCGCTTATTGCTTTCTGGGATCATCCCAGTAGATGGTGTCGCTGACAGTACCATCAAACAACCGTAATCAAATCGGCATTTATGGATATCCCCACAAATGACAGCAGTCACCGCTGATCCCAGGCAGCATTAACTGCGTTCAGCTTTCAACCCCATGACCATATCTGATGAATAATCAAATCCCGTATACGACACTCTTTCTGCGCATTCGATCATTTGACAAGCAAAATATCCATTTCCCATTCCGATCTCAAGGATGGAATCATCCTGCTTAATCTGAAGAGAATCCATGGCTGCAAGGTTGATGTTCAAATTCCCGTGATTCATCATTTTACCCACCTCCACACCATCCATTCCGGTTGGTTTTCTAAGCTGTGCAGCAATCGCTTTCAACTGATCTTCTTCGTTTTCCATAATCGCAACAAACATAGAATCAATGCGGCTTGAATTGCTGACCTTTGCAAACATGTCTCGTGCAAGCGCATTTCCGGTTCAAATCAAGAAAGTTCAAGGTCTAACTTCGGAGGATAGGCCAGATCTATTAGCTGTTGAGGAACCGCTGGAAATCCGTTTGGGTTTTGGTCCCGAATCAAATCGTGAGCAACGAAGCTTGGCGGTAACCATGCGAACTCCAGGAAACGATTTGGAATAGCCTTGGGATTCTTATTCTCAGAGGGTATCATTAGCGGAATGACCGATGTGACTCATTTGGATGATCGCTGTACCGACTCAAAAGGTGAACGCACGGACAACGTAGTGCGTGTTGAGCTATCTCCCTCCATCAAATTAGACTGGAGTGCTTTTGAACGGCACTTTTATACCAACAGCAGTTGTGGTATTTGTGGTAAGGCCAGCATCAACGTTGAGTCGATGTGTACCGCAAAGTAGTGTCTGACCTGCGCGTGAACGCAGGACTGATTCACTCATTAAACGACAAGATGCGAAGCACAGCGTATTTGAACACACCGGTGGATTGCACGCCTCTGCCCTCTTTAACGCAGAAGGGAACCTATTATTTATGCGAAGGACATCGGTCGACACAACGCCTTGGATAAAGTGATTGGTACCGCACTTTCAAACAAATGTACCACTCAACCAACATCCTGATGCTCAGCGGCGGGAGCTGCTTTGAATTGGTTCAGAAGGCTACTATAACTTTGAGTCCCAATCGTTGTAGCCGTTGGAGCGCCTTCCAGTTTAGCAGTAGAAACAGCTTCGAGCTTTGGTGTAACAATGATTGGTTTTGCACGAAACAACTCATTCAATGTATATTCATCACCCAAACGTATTCTATGAAAATCAGAATCAAAGACGACTCGCTGCGATTGAGGCTCACCCAAACTGAGGTCAAAAGCTTTGAAACGGATCGTAGGGTCAGTTGCGCAATCCATTTTCCTGCCGGTGACAAACTCACCTACACGCTGATCTGGGGTTCGGGAGATGAATTTCAGGCCTCGTATGATGGTTTGGAAATTAAAGTCACGGTTCCATACTCCACCGGAATGAATTGGCTTAACCCTGATCAGGTTGGAATGGAAGATCATGTTCATCTTTCACAAGGAGGCGACCTTCGACTATTGATTGAGAAAGACTTTGCCTGCTTGAGTGAGCGAAAGGACGAAGACGAATCGGACATGTTTCCAAATCCGAATGATCATTGCTGATTAATGATCGAACCTCAAATAGTACAAGTTCCCGAGAAAAGACTAGTTGGAGCTCATCTCAGCATGAGCTTCACCAATTTCAGGATTGCTGAATTATGGCAAAGCTTCATTCCGAAAAAGCACTTGATAACTATGGCGGCTGGAACGGATATGATTTCAATGGCGATCTATAAGCCAGATCATTTTGCTCAATTCAATCCAGCAAATGAGTTTGAAAAATGGGCTGCAATTGAAGTTACCAGCTTTGAAAACATCCCTGATGGCTTAAGTTCATTCACTGTGCCTGCCGGGCTTTATGCGGTATTTCATTACACGGGCCTGAACACCGACAATAGCATTTATCAGTATATCTTCAGTAGCTGGCTTCCCACTTCTGGATACGAGCTGGATCAGCGTCCGCATTTCGAGGTCTTGGGTGAGAAGTACAAAAACAACGATCCTAACTCCGAAGAAGATATCTACATTCCCGTCCGAGCAGCTAATTAGGAACGGACCTTTGCGCTCTTTGCGAAAACCTCTGCGTCCTTGGCGGTTAATCTCTTTAACCGCAGAGTGCGCAAAGGACACGCTAAGCACGCAAAGTGAAAGAGTATTTGTACGGGATTCATTTTAACTTAGCGCCTGCATGACCAAAACTCCGAAAGACACCGAACTCACCCCAGAGGATTTCACCGGGATGAAACTTTCGAGTCCGAAACACACCGCTGCCGGACTGCCTGCGGTATTTAGTGCTGTTCGCCATATCATGGATGAGATGGATCCTGTGCGGGCTGCTAAGGTCATGTTTGAACTCAACCAAAAAGGTGGTATTGATTGCCCCGGGTGTGCTTGGCCTGATCCGGATGGACATCGTTCCAAATTGGGAGAGTACTGTGAGAATGGCGCAAAGGCCATCGCTGAAGAAGCTACCACAAAAAAACTTGGACCTGAATTCTTCGCTGAAAACAGCGTAGAAGAACTGGCAGCACAAAGCGACTATTGGATCGGAAAGCGTGGTCGAATCCTTGAACCCATGATTCTGGATGAAGGTGATACACATTATCGTGCTATCAGCTGGGAAGAAGCATTCAAAACCATAGCCGATGAGTTGAATGCACTCCCCTCACCTGATGACGCGGTGTTTTATACCTCAGGCAGAACAAGCAACGAAGCAGCGTTCCTATATCAACTGTTCGTGCGGATGTATGGTACCAACAACCTTCCTGACTGTAGTAACATGTGCCACGAAAGCAGCGGTGTTGCGCTGAGCGAGACAGTGGGTATTGGAAAAGGCTCTGTGACGCTCGAAGACTTTTATGAAGCGGAGGTGATCATGGTAATCGGTCAGAATCCTGGAACGAATCACCCAAGGATGTTGAGTGCACTGAAAAAAGCCAAACAACATGGAGCCAAGATCATCACGATCAATCCGCTACCGGAAACAGGATTGATTCGGTTCAAAGACCCTCAAAGTGTGGGTGATGTGTTGGGCGAAGGCACTGCCCTCACTGACTTGTTTCTTCAAGTTCGCATTAATGGCGATGTGGCATTGATGAAGGCCATTCTCAAATTGCTATGGCAGAAAGAGCAACGAAATCCAAACTCCGTTTTCGATTTCGATTTCATCGGCTCTAAAACAAGCGGATACCTTGAGTTTATCGGTGATCTGGAAAAGCAAAACCTGAACGACCTGGTTGAAGCCAGCGGCATTTCCCTCGATCAAATCAAGGAAGCAGCTGAAATGCTTGCGCCTTCCAAAAAGATCATCGCCTGTTGGGCCATGGGGTTGACGCAGCATAAAAACGGAGTTGAGAATATTCGGGAGGTGGTGAACCTATTGCTGCTTAAGGGAAGCATTGGTAAACCCGGAGCCGGAACTTGTCCTGTCCGTGGCCACAGCAATGTGCAAGGAGACCGAACGATGGGAATTTGGGAGAAGCCCAAGGACGAGTTTCTCGACAAGCTTCAGGAAGTATTTGACTTTGAACCTCCACGAGAACACGGACTGGACGTAGTAGACTCCATCAAGCGTATGCACGAGAAAAAGGGATTAGTCTTTTTCGCCATGGGCGGAAACTTCCTATCTGCTACTCCTGACACATTGTATACAGCGCAAGCGCTTCGAAACTGCAGCCTGACCGTTCATGTGAGTACCAAACTCAACCGCTCCCACCTAGTCACGGGAAAACGTGCCATCATCTTACCAAGTTTGGGACGATCAGATGAAGACATTCAAAAAAGCGGCAAGCAATTCGTGACCGTAGAAAACAGCATGGGCATAGTACACAGCAGCGAAGGTCGATTGAAGCCATTGGGTAAAAATCTGATGAGCGAACCAGCGATTGTTGCTGGATTGGCGAAAGCAACCTTAAAACCTAATCC
Source organism: Flavobacteriales bacterium (assembly GCA_041391765.1). Taxonomy (GTDB): domain Bacteria; phylum Bacteroidota; class Bacteroidia; order Flavobacteriales_G; family Salibacteraceae; genus SHAN690. The sequence goes on from JAWKNJ010000045.1 coordinate 10,037, forward strand.
AAGGGTAAATTGGGATGCTTGTGCCGAGAATTACGACAACATCCGAGAGATGATCGAAGCCGTTATTCCCGGATTTGACAACTACAATGAACGAGTTCGCAATCCAAGCGGATTCTATTTACCAAATACAGCACGTGACGCCAGTTTCAAAACTTTAGGCGGTAAAGCCAACTTCACAATCAATAAAGTTCCAGTAAACGACCTCAAGGATGGCGAGTTCATGATGAGTACGGTTCGAACACACGACCAGTTCAACACCACGATTTATGGCTTGAACGACCGATACCGTGGCATTTTCAATGAACGCAGAGTTGTTCTGATCAATGAGAAGGACATGAACGAGCAAGGCCTGAAAAAAGGTGATGTGGTGGATCTATGGAACGAACACAACGGAACCAAGCGTTGCGCTCCCCGATTCTTGGTGGTTCCATACAGTGTACCCCAAAAATGCACAGTGACTTATTTTCCCGAGACAAACGTTCTAGTTCCAATTGACTCTGTGGCTGAAAAGAGCAATACTCCAACGAGCAAGATGGTGAAGATTAAGTTAGAGAAGGTGGAAGTGTAAATTTTCACAATTCATTTCACTGTAAATATATATTTGCACCCCGTTTTTGGCGAGGTAGCTCAGACGGTTAGAGCGCAGGATTATTTCATGATCCTGTAATTCTAGAAGCTTGAATAACCGCTAATTACACAAAGAACCGATGGCGAGGTAGCTCAGACGGTTAGAGCGCAGGATTCATAACCCTGAGGTCGGGGGTTCGATTCCCCCCTTCGCTACAAAAAAAGGCCCCTGAACAAGGGGCTTTTTTGTTTTAATAATTAAACCGCTGAACGTCTGACTTATGTAAAGATGAAATGATCTAGTCTTGTCGCATTCGATTGATGGTGTAGCGCTTTCATTTCTGATCCAAAAGACTATATTGCGCGCTTTAATTGCCGCTGGCAAATCCGAGTTACATCATGGCAGAAAAGAAGAAAATCGAACTGGAGTTCATTGTTAAGTCGTCCGTAAAGATCCTTTACCAGTGCTTGTCAACAAGCAGTGGACTTTCAGAATGGTTCGCAGATGACGTTACTATAAAGCGAGATCAGGCAAAATTTGAGTGGGACGGTTCGGTGGAGGAAGCAAAAATCATTGCGAAAAAGCCCGACATGTTTATCCGATACCAATTTCTGGATGATGAGGATACCGATTACTACTTCGAGTTTGCTATAAAAACTGACCCGCTCACCGGTGAAGTTGCTTTGATTATTACTGACTTTGCCGAAGAAGATGAGATCGAAGAGCAACGCATGTTGTGGGAATCACAAGTCGGTGAGCTTATGCACATTTTGGGAAGTTAACAAACTGCGCCCTACTCTACTTTCTATTTTCGCTGCTTCAATTATTAGCGCTTGAAGAAGCTTCACTTACTCATTGTTAAGTCCTACTTGGGGCCATTCGTGCTCACTTTTTTCATTACCCTCTTCATCTTCGTCATGCAATTCCTCTGGAAATACATTGATGAGTTGGTTGGAAAAGGCTTGGAGTGGTACTTGGTAGCTGAGTTGCTTTTCTATGCCTCTGCTAACCTTGTTCCCATGGCTCTGCCATTGGCCATATTGCTTGCCTCGATCATGACATTTGGGAGTTTCGGAGAACACTACGAGCTAGTAGCAATGAAATCGGCTGGAATGGGTTTGAGTCGCATCATGTTTCCGTTGCTGATTGTAACTGTGCTCACCAGCATATCAGCATTTATGTTCACTAATTATGTCTGGCCAAAGGCGAATCTGGAATTCGCTTCCCTGTTGTATGACATTCGCCACAAGAAGCCTGCATTTGACATTTCTGAAGGGGTTTATTATGACGGAATTGACGGATACGTAATACGCGTAGGAAAAAAAGACAAGGACGGGAGAGGGTTGCACGATGTGTTGATTTATAACCACACAAAAAACAATGGCAATCAACACGTCATTCGGGCAAATAGTGGAAGGATGGCCATGAGTGATGATGAGCGCTACTTGGTCTTTGAGTTGCATGATGGCACTAGTTACGAAGAGTTGGAAGGCAACCAGAAACCACATCTTCTCTCTGAGTTTAAAACCGAGATTATTCGCTTCGACCTGAGTGGGTTTCAGATGGAACGAAGTGATAAGGAGATTTTCAAGGACAACTATCAAATGCTCAATTTAAAACAGCTGGATGAAGCCATAGACAGTCAGATGGTAGAATTAGCTGAAAAGGATGAAGAACTTGGAAAGATTGTTTGGAGAAAGACACTAAACCTGCGCTTGGACACGGCAGGTGTAATCCCCGAACCGGATAGTGCACTCTTAGTTGAGTACAACGCTTTTGCCAAGGGCAATAAGGCAGCATTTATCGACAATGGGATTTCCAACTTGAGGCAGGCTAAGACTTCGTTTTCGACCAAAACGGAGATCATTTCAAGCAAGATAAAAACCATGAATCGCCACAAAATTGAGTGGCATCGAAAATTCACACTATCCATAGCCTGCATTATTCTATTCTTTATTGGTGCACCGCTGGGAGCGATTATTCGCAAAGGTGGTTTGGGACTGCCCGTAGTGATTTCGGTATTATTCTTCCTCGCCTACCACATTACATCCATCACATTTGAAAAACTGGCGAAACAAGGTGAAATGGACCCTGCATTCGGAATGTGGATTGCTTCGCTAATTCTGATGCCAATCGGTTTTTACTTGACCTATCAAGCGAGCACGGATAGCCGTGTACTCGACATGGAAACATACACCAAGACCATCGATCGAATAAAACAGGTGATTGGGAAGCTAATCCAAAAACGAAGTCAGAACCCCGCATAGTGAGCTAAATGAAGATACTGTTCGTTCTCAGCAGAGTTCCTTGGCCGCTTGAAAAGGGTGATAAACTCAGAGCATTTCAACTCATCAGGGAGCTCAGCAAGCAACATGACGTGCTTCTATTTTGCCTTAGTGATCAAAATATTCACACAAAGGCGGAAACCATGCTCAAGTCCATGTGCAGCGAGGTTTATATACATCGTTTTTCACGCATGGATATTGTCTTAAATCTTACGAAAGGGTTGTTCAACAGATTGCCCTTTCAAGTCAACTACTTCTACTCCAAGAAGGCTGCTGACGCCTTTGACCGATACCTGGAAAAACATCTTCCACAACACATTTTCTGTCAGCTGATTCGCACGGCAGAATACGTTCGAAAATACACCTTGATTCCTAAAAGCATAGACTACATGGATGCCTTGTCATCCGGGATGGATCGGGCTAGTCAACACACAGGTTGGCCGGTGAACATCCCTATGATGTGGGAAACAAAACGTTTGAAGGAATACGAAAAAGACATACAGTCTGATTTCCTGCATCGGTACATTATCTCTGAACAAGATCGGAATCAGCTCTCATACGTTGAAGATCTGCACGTTGTGCCGAATGGAATCTCCGAAGAGTTTTTAGTGCAGAAACAGGTGTCAGCCTATAAATGCGACATCTTATTCACAGGCAACATGGCCTATCGCCCAAATGTGGAATGTGCTAAGTTTCTGGCTATGCGGGTGATGCCGCTTGTTTGGGAAAAGCGTCCTGAGGCAACGCTATACATCAGCGGAGCCACACCTAGTAAAGCAGTTCTAGCGCTTGCAAGCGACCGAGTCAAAGTAACCGGTTGGATTGATGACATTGCCGAAATGTATCGATCTTCCAAAGTGTTTGCCGCACCTATGTCCATTGGATCCGGGCTTCAAAACAAACTTTTGGAAGCAATGGCTTGTGGAGTTGCGTGCATCACCTCCAACCTTGCCAACAACGCTCTGATGGCCGTGGACGGTGAAAGTGTATTAATAGCAAATGATGCCGAATCTGTTTCAGTTTCAATTTTGCGACTATTGGAAAATGAGGAATTAAGGTCACGTATAGGTGAAGCCGGAAGAGCATTTGTTACATCACAGTATAGCTGGCAAAAAGCCGCAAGCTTGCTTTCCTTCTAGTTTCATTCGAATATTTATTACTCGCTTAACATTGGTTAATACACTGAATGACAGACACTATAGTCGTTAATAAAGAGTATTAAACACCATCGGTTGATTACTTAAGCTTAGCCGAACCCAAAAGGCGCAAGTCAAATTATACATTCGGAATCATATAATCGGAACGGACATGCCTCCAAGGAAAAAAACAGCGCGTAAGATCTTTGTTCTAGACACTTCGGTCATCCTTCATGATCATCAGTCCATCAACAACTTTGACGAACACGACATCTGCCTGCCAATCACGGTTTTGGAGGAGTTGGACAATTTCAAACGAGGAAAAGACAGTAAAAACTACGAAGCGCGAGAGTTTATTAGACTGATCGATAAGCTAAGTGCAGACTACACACTTCAAGAGTGGATACCGCTTGAGGGTGAAAAAAGCGGGAAGTTTAAAATCATTTTGAATAACGGCAAGCTCAAGATAGACGCGGAAAAGGTATATGCCGACAATAAGGCGGATCATCGCATTCTGAACACTGTACTTCATCTCCAGGAAACGGAAACAGATGCAAAAGTCATTCTGGTTACCAAAGACATCAATCTGCGGTTGAAAGCGAAAGCACTTAACCTGCAAGCTGAAGATTATGAAACTGGTAAGATAGAAATCAACGAACTGTATAGCGGTAATGAAACCATTGAGAATGTTGATTCAGATTACATCAGAAAGCTCTATACAAGCGGTTCAACAGATGATCTCAGTGTTCTCCCAAAAGTAATTGACAATCACTACTATATCATCAAGAATGGCAAGAGTTCTTCTCTTGCATACTACAATCCATTAACGGCAATGATGGAGCGAGTTGAGAAGCTATACACCTATGGAGTCAAGCCTCGAAATGCCGAACAAACTTTCGCGCTGCACGCCTTGATGAACCCTAATATCAAGCTGGTAACGATGCAGGGCGTTGCTGGAACCGGAAAGACGTTGCTGGCACTAGCAGCTGCATTGGAACAGAAAAAGGACTACAATCAAATTATTCTTGCCAGGCCATTGGTTCCATTAAGCAATAAAGACATTGGGTACTTACCAGGGACTGCAGAGCGAAAAATCGATCCTTATATGATGCCACTTTGGGATAACCTCGAGTTCATCAAGAGTCAATTTGGTGAAAATGAGAAACGCCACAAGCAGATCCTATTGATGCTCAAGGAAAAGAAAATTGAGATCACTCCACTTGCGTTCATACGAGGTCGAAGCTTGAGTAATGTTTATTTCATTATTGATGAAGCACAAAACCTTACTCCGCACGAAGTGAAAACAATCATAACCAGAGCAGGAGACAACACGAAGATTATCTTCACAGGTGACATTCGACAGATTGATACACCCTATTTGGATGAACAATCTAACGGACTGAGTTACATCATTGACCGACTTAAGGGAAACAATCTCTTCGCTCATGTGACGCTTACAAAAGGTGAACGATCAGAGCTTGCAAATCTGGCTAACGAGCTATTGTAACCTTTTTGATTTTTTGGAAAATTCTGGAATAAACATGAAAAGATGCTCGCATTGCGGGCAATGGGCCGAGGGCAAACCCAAAGTTTGTCCTAGCTGTGGGAACGAGTTTGACAAGTCATATAAAAAGGAGATTGAGGAACGAAGAAAAGCGGATGACATTCACATACCACTGTGGCGCATCAAACCTGAAGATCCGATTTGGCTAAAGATTGCCAAGCGCCCAATTCAGTTGGTGCAGCTCCTATTCTATTCCATAGTTGCTTTTTTTATCTACCTCTCAACGGCTTTCGCACATTGAGCTTGACTAAGACAATTGTGTTCTATGCTGCGTTTGTGGTTGTGTTTTTAGCGTACAAAGTCATTGAGTTATCTCACCCAAATCTCCCATTCTTTCACTCTTACTTGGAGGATGTGCTGGCCATTCCGATCGTTCTGAAGTCGGCTGAATTAATTATCCGATTGATACCATCAAAGCGCTCCTTCAGAGTAAGACGAATTGATATCCTGGTCACCACGCTGATGTTTAGCGCGTATTTTGAGATGTGGCTACCAGACGTTGATTCGCGATTCACACAAGACTGGTTTGACCTGATTGCTTATGCTTCTGGAGCGCTATTGTTTTGGTTCTTTTTGACTGAACCAAATACCAATCATAGCTCTGCTAGCATTTGATATATTTTGGCTACGGCTGGACATATTTTCGCATTCTTTCTGGTTAAAGACAGAATATTGATTTGTCCTTTTTGATCCGTATGCGGAAACTCACGGCAGGCACGCGGACGAATTTGGTAGATTTCGCAATGATTATCGTTCATCAAGAAGGGACAAGGCATGGATTTGAACACCAAATCTCCGTCCTCATCATACTTTAAATAAAAGTCGATGAACTTAGTTTCTGATATTTTTTTTGCCTTCGAAATTCGCTCAACATCCTGTGGTGTGAGCATTGGCCCAGTTGTTTTACAGCAATTGGCACATTCGAGACAATCAATTGATTCAAAAGCTGTTGCATGCAGCTCCTGCATGATGCTATCCGGTCTTTTTTGCCTTTTTAAAAGGTCTTCACCTTTCGTCAGCTTTTTCTTATTACTTTCCGACCATCTTAGAAGTTTTTGGTAATCTGAATTCACATTTAAAAGATTGAATGCAAAGTATTTTGTGAATTATTAAAGAATTTTCAATTTTTTTGCGCCCCCATCCAGAATGACGGAAGCTACGACCAAATTAGCCTTTAACCTTGTTCACCGAACTGGCAAGACCATTGACCGTGAACAATTTCTATTTGCCTGTAGGGGAAATTTCAACTCTTCCATCACCGACAATATCTTATTCCTCACGGAAGGAAATCTGTTGGGTTTGGACAATCCAAAGATTGCCAAGAAGGTATATTACCTGATGGTTGAGGGTTTACAAAATATTACTCGACACCAGCAATACAAGCACAGTGGCGATGCATATGAAGGTGGTTTGTTTATCATAAACCGAAGAGAGGAAGCATATAGCATTACTTACGGAAACTGGGTTAGCACTGAAGTTCGTTCTGTACTTGAAGATCGGTTGGCTACCATCCAAACCAAGGATTCTGATGAGCTCAAGGAATACTATATGCAAATCTTGAATAATTCAGGATTTTCTGATAAAGGTGGAGCTGGACTTGGATTGGTTGACATGGCACGAAAGTCTTCAGGAAAGCTTTCGTACAAGTTTGTTCCTATTAACAATGGATTCTTCTATTACTTGAACTTGACGATAGCAATTGATGCTGATCAACACAGCCAGCAGGATGCCGACATTTACCTGAATGAAGCCGTGCATCTTCACAACGAGATGATCGAGGCCGATGCGCAGATTCTTTTCAAAGGACTTCTGAACGAGGATAACGTCAATCACCTCTCAAATCAAATAGACACAACGGTAAATGATGATCCTGAAAGCAAAGGATTAGGTGTTGTGATGACAGAACTATTAAGAAACGTAGCCAAGCATGCCTATAATCGATTTAATCAAAGCGGCAAACCTGGGGTATTCATGTTACAGAGAGTTCCTTCTGGATATTGCATGATATCAGGCAACTACGTACATGAGCATAAAGTTGAAACCGTAAATAGCGCAGTCAATGCGATCAACATCCTCACTACCGAGGATTTGAACACTTATCTCGAAGATCGGGTAGCCGTCAAAAATCAAGGTCAAGGATTTCTGCAACTAAGGAAGATCAGTGGTCATAGCTTTGAACATGAGATTATTACGGAGCCTGAAGAGCCTCCTTATTTCATTTTGCAAATTCAGTTAAGCAGATAAGCGCGCAAGAGGTCTCAAACATTACCTTTGCGCTTTGATGATTTTTTCTTCGCCATTATTCTTATGGGCGCTCGGGCTACTAGCCATTCCGATTATCATTCATCTTTTTCAGTTCAAACGCTACAAACGGCTCTATTTTTCTGACATAAGCCTCCTGAAGGAAGTTCAAACCAAGTCTCAAACCAAGAATCAACTTCGGCATCTTCTCGTTTTATTTGCTCGCCTGTTCTTCATCGGAGCCATCGTAATGGCATTTGCTCAACCTTTTATTCCTGGCGAAATGATGAACACGAATGAAAAGGTCGTGAGCATCTATGTAGATAATTCCTTGAGTATGCAAAATCAGGGTGAAGATGGAAGACTTCTGGCTCTCGCACTTCAAAGTGCCTTTGAAATTGTAGCATCCTATCCCAGAACAACCAAGTTTCAGCTCATCACCAATGAGTTAAATTCAATGGAACGTAGGTTCGTTGAACGAGATCAGTTTCTGAACGCGTTGGATAAAACGGATTATTCAAGTCAACACCAAACTCTGAGTCGTATTGTCGCGTTTCATTCTACGTCAAAAATAGAGTCTGAATTAGGCCAAAGCATTCTTTACTTGCTTTCGGACTTTTCAAACAATGTGGACTCGAATTTGAGCACTTTCGACTCAACGACTATTATCAGACTCCTGCCCCTTCAATCTCAAGTTAGTCAGAACGTATCGATTGACAGTGTTTGGTTCAACGTACCCACTGTCCAAATTGGACGCGAATACACACTTCATTTTAAAATATCTAATCATGGAAGCTCAGCCGTTGTGGACCTTGCTTTAATCATGACCATTAATGGAAAACAGCGAAACTCAATCGTAATTTCAGTTGAACCAAACAGTTACATTGATAGTAGCATGACATTCATTGCTGAAGACTCTGGTTTCACAAGTGGTATTCTTGAAATCGAGGATTCTCCCATCACCTTTGACGATAAGATCAACTTCGCTTTCCAGGTTCAAACAAAGCTGGGTGTTGCAGAGATTAGCCCTTCAAGCGAATTATCGCCTTTTGAACAACTTTTTTCTTCGGAACAGTTCACTTACAAACGTGAACAGGATGACCGGATTATTACGGATTCTATTTCTGATGCCGACATGTTGGTTCTGAATAACATTAGCAACTTCACAAGCGGCTTAATGGCTATGATCGATGAGTATTTGAAGCAGGGTAAGAACGTATTCATTTCATTGCCTGCAAACCTGAGCGATGCTTCTAAGCAAACACTGTTGTCTAATTTGGAGATCAACATTGGAACCTGGGACACTGCGAGGCTCGTAGCAAATCGAATAGAGACATCACACCCAATCTATAAAGACGTGTTTGAAACACAACCTAAGAATCTGAATTATCCTTTCGCAAATGGCAGGTGGCGAGTTTCCATTCCGGCAGCGACCAAGCTCATAGAGCTATTTGATGGCACACCTCTGCTGAGCGTACTAAATCACCGTAATGCTTCCTTGTTTATCCTCTCTACTGAGTTGAATGATGAATACACTAACTTTCATAAACACGCACTTTTCGTGCCCACAGCATTGAACATTGTGCTTGAAAGTGGATTGCGAAACCAATTAACCTATACCATTGGCAGCAACAAGGTGAGTATGAGTCCAACGCCCAAAGAAGGCACCACGATCAAAAGTCGAGGTGACAGCGCCAGCTTCATTCCTGGAATCTCCCACGATGGAATCCTACTCAACTCAATGATAGAAAATGCAGGATTTTATGATGTGTTCGACATTAACAAAAAACCAATTGGACTACTGGCATTTAACTACGACCGTAAAGAAAGTGAGTTATCATCTGTGGATGAAACAGCACTGTTGGATGCGTTTACCAGCAATGGACTAGTGACGGAAATTCTCAATGGAGAAGGAGCTCAAATTCAAAAGGAAATAAACCAAAGCGATATGGGAACAGAGCTTTGGCCATTGTTTATTTTGCTTGGACTTTTGTTCCTGTTGAGTGAATCAGTCCTCTTAAAACTCTTTAGTCGATGAAAACACTTCTTAGGAAAGTGACAATACATTACCCTGGTCACAAGCTGAATGGAAAAACCGTTGATTTTCTATTGTCAGGTTCGAAAATTGAACAAATTGGAGCGCACATCAAAGCAGAAAAGGCGAATGAAGTTAAAGGCCAACAGTTGATATGCATGCCAGGACTGATCGACCTGCAATGCACTGTTGGAGAGCCTGGACATGAGTACAAGGAAGATTTGAAAAGCGCATCAGCAGCGGCTGAAGCCGGTGGATTCAAAACCATCGTCATGACTTCGTCAACGGAGCCTGTAATTGACAATAAAGCACAATTACAGTTCATTGCAAACCATAGCAAAAACCTGAAAACGAATATTCTAGCCTACGGTGCGATCACAAAAGGAGCTGAAGGCAAAGAACTCAGCGAGATGTTTGACATGCACAGCAGCTTAGCGGTAGCTTTCAGTGATGGGAAGCGCCCGGTGAAGGATGTTAATATGATGAAACGGGCTTTGGAATATGTGAAGAACTTTAATGGATTGGTTTGCTCGTTTCCGCTGGACGAACGCTTGAACCCCGGTGCCATGGTTCACGAGAGCGAATCAAACACGTTACTCGGCATTAAGCAGATGCCTGATCTAGCTGAGGAAATCATGTTGAATAGAGACTTATATCTACTCGAATACACCAATTCACGAATGCACGTGAGCACGGTGAGTTGTGAAGGAAGCGTGAAGCTTCTCAGTGAAGCCAAAAGGAAGAAGCTAAATGTGACTTCAGGTGTTGCCCTCGCGAACCTAATTTACACTGACAAAGCGCTACAAGGCTTTGACTCGGTGTATAAAGTGAATCCTCCGTTAAGAGAGAGTGCTGATCGAAAAGCGCTCATCAAAGGGTTGAAAAACGGAAGCATCGATGTGATCGTAACAGATCACACCCCTGAAAACATCGAAAATAAAGATCGAGAGTTTGACCACGCAGCTTATGGAATGACCATGCTCGAAACGGCACTCAGCTTGATTAACATGGAACTATCCCAAGATCTGGATTGGGAGGATATCGCTAAGTTGATGAGCCTAAACCCAAGAGCTATCATTGGAATGAAAGACCCCAAACTGGAAGAAGGATCAAGCTTTGACTTCACTGTGTTTGACACGAAAGTGAAATGGGTCTATGACAAAAAGACCTGCAAGTCCAAATCGCACAACAGTCCGATGTTTGGGAAAGAACTGATTGGGAAGGTTGTTGAATTTTAATCAACCTCTATCTCTAGTCCATCGTAAGCCAACGAGATTCCAGCTGGTAATTCCATATCAACGGCCGCGTGCTTACCCATTTGGTGACTGATGTGCAGGAGGTAAGTTTGTTTAGCTTCCACTCTTTGTGCGATTTCCACAGCTTCATCCAGTGTGAAGTGACTTATGTGAGATGTCTTTCGCAAGGCGTTCAGCACCAACACTTCTGCATCCTGAATCTTGTCCAATGTCCCATAAGGAATTTGATTCGCATCGGTGATATACACGAAAGCCCCTATTCGAAAACCATAAACCGGAAGCTTATGATGTAGAACGGGCAAGGGAATGAATTTGAGACCGTCAATTTCAAAGGGCTCATCGGTGATTCGCTTAAATCGAATTTCCGGAACACCCGGATACTTGATTTCAGCAAATGCATAATGAAACTCTTTTCGCAAAGCGGCTTCTACCCTATCCGAAGCCCAGATTGTGATCGGCTTTTGTTGAATGAAATTAAAAGCGCGAACATCGTCCGTTCCGGCCGTGTGATCCTTATGCTCATGCGTAAATATCAATGCCGCCAGACTCTCAACATCATGGGTCAGCATTTGCTGCCTGAAATCAGGTCCACTGTCAATGACTATGTTCTTTTGACCATGCTGAATAAGTATGCTGGTTCGAAGTCGCTTGTCTTTCGGATCAGCGCTAAGACAGGTTTCACATTTACACCCAATAACAGGAACTCCCATTGAAGTACCCGTTCCGAGGAATGTGACCTTGATCTTCGACATGACTACGCCATGACGGGCAACGCATAGATTGCCTTGAGTTTTTCGATCGCGTAATCGATCTCTTCTTTGGTAGTGTTTTTACTGAACGAAAACCTGACCGATGGCCGCTCAGGATCTGATCCTATTGCTGTCAAAACGTGTGAACCAACGTTGCTGCCAGAACTACACGCACTTCCTCCAGAAACCGCAATACCTTCAATATCCATATTAAACAGCAACATTTCCTTTTTATCGGTTGATGGCAAACAAGCGTTCAGAACTGTGTACAGCGATTGTCCTTTTGCATCACCGTTAAAACAAACTCCAGGAAGCTCATCTTCGAGCTTGTTGATCATGTACGTTTTGAGGCTCTGAATATGAGAAGCATGTTCATCCAGGTGCTCGTAGGCTATGTCTAATGCTTTTGCTAATCCCATAATGCCGTATACATTCTCCGTGCCCGCCCTCATATTGCGTTCTTGTCCACCACCTCGAATGATTGGGTTCACTTTGATGGCATTGCTTACGTAGAGGAAACCGGTCCCTTTTGGGCCATGAAACTTATGTCCTGCACAGGTGATGAAATGAACCCCCAATTCCTTAACATCTAATGGATAGTGCGCTATCGTTTGCACGGTGTCAGAATGTAGAACTGCGTTGAATTCTTTACAGATATCGCTGACTTCCTTCAATGGAAGCAAGTTTCCAATCTCATTATTCGCGTGCATCAGCGAAACAAACGTGCGCTCGTTCTCTGCCAACAGTTGGCGCAGATGATCCAACTTGATGTGACCGTTGTGGTCAACATCTACTATGCTGAGTTTTATCTGACCTTCTTTCGCTAGCTGCTCCAATGGATACAATACAGCGTGATGCTCAATGGCCGAAGTGATTGCGTGCTTGATACCCAAATCATGAACACTACACAGAATTGCCATGTTGTCGGCCTCAGTTCCACCACTCGTAAAGATGATTTCTCCCGGTTCTGCGTTGATGTGTCCTGCAACACGCTTTCTTGCTAAATCAATTGCCGCTCTTGTTTTGCGTCCGTATGCATGGGTCGAGCTTGGGTTACCAAAGTCTTCACGCATGTATTTCAACATCTCTTCGATCACTATCGGATCGAGTGCCGTGGTGGCAGCGTTGTCGAGGTATACTTTCATGAGGTCAAATTTAAATCAAGGCGTTGAGTTCATCCTCAAAACGTTTTGCTAAGCCTTGGGCAGATTCAGCCGAATTGCTTTCAGTATAAATCCGGATAATCGGCTCGGTGTTCGATTTACGCAAGTGCACCCAGCCTTCCGGGAAGTCGATCTTCAATCCGTCTACCGTGTTGGTCTCCGCATCCATATAGTTTGCCTTCAACTTTTCGATGAGTTGATCCGGCACCATTCCCTGCTTCAATTCCACCTTGTTTTTTGCCATCTCGTAATGAGGATACGAAGCGCGGAGTTCACTCATCTTCTTCCCGGTCTTCACATAGTGAGTAAGGAATAGTGCAATTCCAGCCAATGAATCTCGACCATAATGCAGATCGGGCACGATGATTCCACCATTTCCCTCACCGCCAATTACCGCATTCACAGCCTTCATCATTTTGACCACATTGACCTCTCCCACTGCGCTTGCATGATATGATTGTCCCGCTTTGCTGGTCACATCTCTAAGCGCCCTTGAGGAACTTAAGTTAGAAACTGTGGCGCCAGGCTTGGTCTTCATGAAATAATCAGCAATTGCAACCAGCGTATATTCCTCACCAAACATTTCTCCGTTCTCCGAGATTAAGGCCAATCGATCCACATCAGGATCAACAACGATTCCGAGATCGCAGCCTTTATTCTTTACCGTATTGCAGATGTCAACAAGGTGCTCCTTCAAAGGCTCAGGATTGTGAGCAAAATGCCCGGTTGGTTCGCCATTGATCATTTCAACGCGTTTAACACCTAGTGCCTCTAATAGAATTGGAATGGCCAACCCTCCGGTTGAATTCACAGGATCAACCGCTACATAAATGTTTGCAGCTGCAATAGTCGCGACTTCCACCAATGGATGATTCAGCACCATTTGGACATGCTTCGCAATCCAACTATCGTCTTGTGAGTAGCTTCCGGTTTCTTCCACCTTCACATACTCAAAATCTCCCGTTTCAATAGCCTTCAATAGCTTGGCACCTTCTTCACCCGAAATGAACTCCCCTTTTGCATTTAGCAGTTTCAATGCGTTCCATTGAATTGGATTGTGACTTGCTGTCAAAATGATTCCACCATCGGCATTCAATCCCGGAACAGCCACTTCAACTGTAGGTGTCGTACTCAGTCCCAAGTCGACTACATCTACTCCACTCGCTTGTAGTGTTGCTGAAACTAAATTGGACAACCATCCTCCGGATGGCCGGGCGTCTCTACCAATAACCACTGTCGGACGGTTTTTACCTGAAGATTCTTTGATGAATTGACTAAATGCTGATGCGAATTGAACCGCATCTAAAGGAGTGAGATTGTCCCCGGGTTTTCCTCCGATGGTGCCTCTTGTTCCTGAAATTGAGGATATTAATGTCATTTGCTTTATGAAGGGGCGCAAAGATAATTCTTCACCTCAGGGAGCAAAAGTCAATACCGTACATCGCTGACTCAAAATCACCCTGAAATGTCCGGTATAATTGCAAACTTTGCACTTATGTTCATGAGGCTGTTGATAACGGCACTCAGGCTGCGGAAAAATCGAGAAGTGTAAATCTAAATTTGTTCAAACCCACCGTTCTATGGAAAATTTAGATGAGAACTTCTTCGACAATAACCTGAGTGAATTGTGCGGAAAGTTTGAAAAGATGGTCGAAGACGGCACTTCTCTCTACTATGAAGTGGACGACCTAGAGGAACTCCTTGAACATTACATGATCCATCATCGCTTAGAACTCGCGTTCAAAGTGTTGGAAATTGCCAAGGAACAGTATCCATACAACAAACAGCTATCTATCAAGGAAGCCGAGTTGCTTTCATTAATGGAGAAGCATAGCGAGGCACTTGAGATTCTAACAGAGATTGAAGATTTAGAAGGATTTAACCCAGATTTCCATATTGTCAAAGCCAGTGTTCTCAGTCAGTGTGGTCAATATGATGGTGCTGTAGAATCGTTAAATCGAGCGCTTGAATGTTCTAACGATGAGCACGATGTCATTTACATGAATTTAGCCATCGAGTATCAAAACATGGAAAACTATGGCAAAGCCATTGAATTCCTTAAGAAATCTTTGGACATTAACATCGAAAACGAAGACGCGATCTATGAATTAGCATATTGCTTTGAGTTAAGCAAGAACTACACAGACGCAGTAAGCACCTTCAATAAAATCATTGACCAGGCTCCATACAATCCACACGCTTGGTTCAATTTAGGAGCGAGTCATCAAGCAATGGGCGATTTTGACAAAGCACTTATTGCCTTCGATTATGCTATTATCATAGATGAGTCGTTTCATGCAGCCTACTTCAATAAGGCGAACTCATTGGTGCGATTAGAGCGCTACGAAGAAGCAATTGAGCTCTACAAAAAGGCATTGTCTTTTGAAATTCTCGATTCACTGATCTATTTCTACATCGGTGATTGCTATGACAATTTAGAAGATCACAAGAACGCATTGGTCTACTTTGAAAAAGCCATCAAGAAAGACGAAACGCTAGCCGAGGCTTGGATTGGTGCGAGTAGCTCATTGGACATGCTCGGACGCGAATTAGAGGCATTGGAATATGCCAAGAAAGCCATTGCTCTAGAAAATGACAATGGAGATTACTGGTGTTTCTTGGCCGGCCTTCAGCAGAAATACGATCTTCCCAATGACGCCATCAATTCATTTGAAAAGTCGATTGAGAATGGTTACTTATTAGAAGACCTATGGGAAGACTTCGCTCAGCTTGCGTTGACATTAAACGACAACGATCTCGCTGACAGTGTGATTGAGCGCGGTTTGGATATGCACTCTGAAAACAAATTACTTCAAGTCTATCGGTCCATCCTGCTCTATCGAAACAACGATGAAGATCAAGCATTTGAAACGCTGGTTCAGGTTCTAGTTCAAGATCCAAGCATGATGGAAGAATTCATTCTTTTCTATCCGAAGGGTATCGAAAAGGACGAAATTCAGTTTCTGATCGAATCGATGAAGTCATAATACTCTCCCAAAGAAATCGGTGAGAATTCTCCTATCCATTGTTGCAATAGTTCTACTTGCTAGTTGTAGTCGTAATTCTTCTGCGCAAAACATTGATGTCAGCAAGACTGACGTAGAAAATGAATTCATTCGCAAACATGACTTTTTATTGGCAATGTATAGTGATTCCTATTTTCCTTCACATCTGGTGAAAAAAGCTGAGTCAACTCTATTAAAACTGTGTTATCGGATAGAGTCTCAAAATATCAAGTCTCTTGAGGACTTTTATTTTCTAACTCATCAAACCACAAAGGAATTCAACGAGCTTCAGAACGTTTTTATTGAAAATGGCAGCGAATTAGAGACCGTAGCTCGAGAATCGATTGCTATGGAATTCACTTTTATTGCAGAGTCCTATGGTTTCGATGCCGATTTGGAATATATGATTGCTCCCCGCGATTGGTGAATCGATGCTTCTACAGGTAACCGAAAATATGTGCTACCCAAAAGCAGCCTTAAGTGTCCTCTGTCTTAATTCTTTTACATTTTTACAGCCTCAAACCAAAGCCTCTTTACGATGAAAGAAATTACTGTGTCCGAGTTAAAAGCTCGCATGGATGCGAATGACGACTTCCAATTGATTGATGTTCGAGAAGTGAATGAATATGAGTACTGCAACATTGGTGGCGACTTGATTCCCATGGGTGAGATCATGATGAACTTGGACAAGATTTCTCGCGACAAGGACGTGGTAATTCACTGCAAGTCTGGTGGACGTTCAAGCGCTATGGTTCAAGCCCTTATGTCTCGTGGCTTTGATAATGTGATTAACCTCAGGGGAGGTATCATGGCTTGGGCAGCAGAAGTCGATCAATCGATTCCGACATACTAGCATGAAGTTTCATTTGATCAATGCTGCAAAAGGCTTGGCCATGGGTATGGCCGAAGTGGTTCCGGGCGTTTCCGGAGGGACAATTGCATTCATCACAGGCATCTACGAGCGACTAATCAATGTAATCAAGTCGATCGGCCCAGATTTGTTCAAGGCATTGAAAGACGATGGAATCAAAGGAGCTTGGAAGGCCTTGGATGGCAATTTCTTGATTTCCCTGTTGACAGGAATGGTTGGAGGAATCGTAATCGGGGTGTTTTTGATTACGCATTTACTCGAAACTTATCCTCTGCTCGTTTGGTCGTATTTCTTCGGACTGATTCTCGTGAGCGCATGGTTCGTAGGTAAAGAAATACCCGAGTTCAACGGACAGATCATCTTCATCATGACCCTGGGCGCTGCATTCGCATATTACATCACAGTTGCTGTTCCTTCGGGCGGCAATGAGGCGTTGTGGTATGTCTTCCTGAGTGGTTCCATTGCGGTG
This sequence comes from Flavobacteriales bacterium, assembly GCA_041391765.1. Lineage (GTDB taxonomy): Bacteria > Bacteroidota > Bacteroidia > Flavobacteriales_G > Salibacteraceae > SHAN690. The sequence goes on from JAWKNJ010000045.1 coordinate 27,379, forward strand.
AGTGCTTTGTTGCTTCCCGGCATTTCCGGAAGCTTCATTTTGCTGTTGATGGGAATGTATACCTACGTGATTCCAACTGTGAAAGACGCACTGAAAACGTTCGAAATGGACAAGATCATGGTCCTGGCGGTATTCGGTGCCGGAATGCTGGTTGGAATGGTCATTTTCTCGCGAGTGATTTCTTGGACATTCAAAAACTACCGAGACTACACTTTGGCTGCCTTGACCGGCTTTCTCATCGGATCACTCAACAAGATTTGGCCTTGGCAGGAAGTATTGTTGACGGCTGATAAAGACAGTGGCGAAAAGGTGATCGTTTTCAGCAAAAGTGTGATGCCGGCCACCTTTACAGCATTGGAAAACAACTTCCTTTACGGCAATGAACCCCAGATCATGGGATGCATCGTAATGATGATTCTCGGATTCATGACAGTTTATGTGGCCGAGACCTTCTCCAACAAATTGAGCGCTGAATGAGGCGATACGCGCTGATCGGAAATCCGCTTGGCCATTCATTTTCTGCCCAATATTTCAATGACAAGTTCAAACGTGAGGGCATTGATGCAGAATACGTGCTGCTTCCTCTTGGGTCCATTGAAAACATCCGAGAGATAATCCGCAATGAAAACCTAAGCGGACTCAACGTTACCATTCCGTACAAAGCCGAGATCATCCCCTATCTCGATTCACAGAGCCCTAAAGCAGAAGCGATCGGTGCCGTGAATTGCATCAAAGTGAAGGACGATCAACTCATTGGCTACAACACCGATGCCTTTGGCTTTGAGGAATCGCTTCGATCGTTTACTGAAGATGCCGTGAAGAATGCCTTGGTTCTGGGCAATGGTGGAAGCTCTAAGGCTGTTCAATACGTATTGAACAAGCTTCAGATTCGATTTAAGGTAGTTTCTCGCACTGGTTCACTGAACTATGAAAACCTTCACCCTGCTGAGGTAAGCGCTTGCGACCTTATTGTGAACACTACTCCACTTGGCATGTACCCGAGTTTGGATGCTTTACCAATGATTCCTTACGAAGCCGTCTGCTCAAGACACTTCGTATTCGACTTGATCTACAACCCGGAAGAGACAGTGTTCTTGAAGCGTTGTAGGTTATTGGGAGCTAAAACCAGGAATGGCTTGGAAATGCTGTATTTGCAGGCGGAGAAGAGTTGGGAATTATGGAATTAGGTTTAAACTAATATTGCACCATGGGTTCCGTTGACCTCTTTGGCTTTCTTCCTTTCGGCATTCTCGACCTGCTGGACATCCTGCTGGTGGCGTTTCTGCTTTACAAGCTTTACGAGCTTATTCGCGGCACCATCGCCATGCGGATTTTCGTTGGGGTCATTTCCATTTACCTCTTCTGGCTGATCATCACTGCCCTTCAAATGGAATTAATGAGCCAGATATTCCGACAGTTCATCAATGTGGGCGTGATCGCGCTCATCATTGTGTTTCAGCAGGAAATTAGAAGGTTTTTACTTGTTGTTGGCGATTCTGGTTTCTTCACCCGTTTTGGAAACAAAGGCGGATTGTGGTCTTGGCTTGGAAAAGACACTCAAAAGATCACTACGAACATTTACGCATTATCCGAAGCGGTTTTCAGCATGAGCAAATCAAAAACCGGAGCGTTGATTGTAATTGAACGGGATGCCAATCTTCAAAACATTATAGATAGCGGGAAGAAAGTAAACGCAGATATCAGCGCCATGCTTCTTGAAAACTTGTTTTTCAAAAACAGCCCATTGCATGACGGAGCAATAGTGATTCGAGGAAACAAAATTGTTGCGGCATCATGCATGTTGCCTCTGTCCATAAAACGTGATTTACCGACTCAGTATGGCATGAGACACAAGGCTGCCTTGGGCGCAACGGAAGAGTCAGATGCCATTGCTATTATTGTAAGTGAAGAAACCGGAGATGTTGCGATTGCAAATCAGGGTTCTGTGGAATCTATGAATGACAAGATTAGGTTTCGAGATCAGATACAGCAACTCATGACAGAATCTTAATAGTTCTAAATCATAAACAACATTGGTATGGTTTTGGCGTCTAACTCGTCTATTCTTTAAATCGAATTATGAGAACATTCAATCTATTATTTGCCACCCTTGGAATTGCCTTCCTTACCTCCATGACTCCTGCTGGAGGAGATCCGAATGAGCACACCGGTATCAGCTTCACCAGCGGAACTTGGGAGGAATTACTCACAAAAGCGAAGGAGGAAAATAAGGTAGTATTCATTGATGCCTATGCCGTTTGGTGTGGCCCGTGCAAGATGCTTTCAAGAAACGTGTTTACCGATGAACAAGTCGGTGCCTACTTCAACGAGAACTTCATCAACGCAAAAATTGACATGGAAAAAGGCGAAGGCCCCATGTTGGCCAGAAAATTTGGAGTGACGGCCTACCCCACCCTAATCTTTGCAAAACCGGATGGTAGTATCGTTCATAAGGCGATCGGCTATCACAATCCTCAGCAACTGATCGCAGTTGGACAGCAGGTTATTAGTAAGACCTCCAACTAGAAGACTATTCGTTTTCGTCTAGCCAGTCAAAAAAGGCTGCAAGCTCTTCAGTGTGTGAGTTAACCCACTGTTTTGATTCCTCAAAACTGCTTTGGGTGATGTAGTAAACGAACGTTTCCATGTATTCGCTCTCAGCTATTGTGCCAAAGAACGGAATGTAGTATTGGGTGTAGAAGTCATGGCGTTTGCCAAAATCCAATTCAGGTAATAAACTGAACAGCCGATCCAGCTTTTCTACATATAGTTCAAACTCAGTTTTTCCTTCATTTTCAACGGATAGCTCATGAGCTTGAATCAGGGAAACCAATGTTTCGGCCGGACCAAATGGATCGCGAGATTTGATGGTCGCTTCATTTAAATCAATGCTTACACCAGATTCGGACGATGAAACACCTTGTTTCCACAGGTCATTGAGCGTGGTGAATGCCTGAACAGATCGATCTGTGTTTGCTTCCAATAACAGGAAAAAATATATAGGGATCATTGCCTCTACCCTTCTGGATTGTATCTGCATCACACTGCCCAAGGCATAATGACTGTTCGCGTGATCTAACCGATTATTCGCTGAATGCATAAAAGCTTCACCTGCTAAATCGTAATCCTTCATGCTCATAGCCGTAACGCCCATATTGAACCAAAGCAGATAGTAATCGCCATATTCCTTTATCGCCTTTTCATAAATATTGATCGACTTTTTCGGTTTACCGCTTTCATCGTAAATTGATCCAAGCAGGATGTACGCCTGCATGCCAGTCTCACTGCTTGTCTTTGATGCTTGCAAGGCGAAATCTTCCGCTTTTAATCGTTCGCCCAAATAATAATGACTAAGCGCCATTTCGTACAACAGAACTGTGTTTTTAGGATCCAATTCCAGTGCCTTTCGGTATTCGATGAGGCTTAGCTCATACTTGCCTTCATCGTGAAGCGTCATTCCTCGGTCAATGATTTGTTGAATTGAATCTTGCTGCGAATTTGCATTTGAGCAAAAAAGTAAAGTAGTGAGAACTAGAATTGAAGTTCGCATATCAATCTTTTCTTTTCCAAAATCGAAAGTAAAACCCCGCGACACCGTAACCTTCAATGTAAGCTACCTTGTGTGAAGCTCGTTGAGGTTTCTCAGGGCCATCCAGCAAAATCCAGGGCAAAAGCGTGTAACCGACTTTCGTTTCTGCGCCAATGAAGAATCTATTCCAAAACTCAATCCTAGGACCCGCTTTCAGGTGTGCGGTTAGCCCTGAAAGGTGAAATTTGTTATCCTGCCCTTTGTCAAAGACATAGGAACGTGTCTTTGTGATCATAAAGAACCCTCCTCCACCGATGTTCCAATTCAGGACAATCTTATCCTTATTCATAGCATAAAGCGGATAGAGGTAAGAAACGTCAACCGTAGCCAAATTCAATCCATCACTGTGCTCAAATTGAAGAAAGTCGCCCGACATCACCACCGATTGTCCTTCATAATTACCTGCATATTTAGCTGAGGCTGCACTTGAAATGTATCCTTTGACCTTAGCCGGTTGGTCCTGCACCATTACATATTTCATGTGATCCAGACCAGCAGAAACACACAGCCTGTCGTTCAAATAATACCCCAACCTGTAGACATATTGAGGGATGGACAATGTATTAATGTTATAATATTCACTAGACCAAGGCGAAGGTCTATCCTTGGCCTTCGCATCAATAATGGTAAAATCATAGTCAGGCCCATGAAAATGAAGATCACTGCGCGTGTAGGCAGAACGATTGTATCCCCAGTATAGGTAAAAACTCCCCTTTCGCTGAGGCATAGGCTTAACTCCAGAGTCCTCAGACTGCGCTTGAGTGGGTCCAAGCCATGAAAGCAGCACAATGAACAGCGCTATTTTTTTCACATCAGTCCTTCGAGGGAATGCGCTTGAGGGTTTCCATTAAGAGCGACCAGTATTTCTGCACCGAACTGATCTGAACTCGTTCATCCGGAGAGTGGGCACCTTTGATGTTTGGACCAAAAGAGATCATCTCCATATCCGGGTAGTTCGTTCCTAAGATACCACACTCAAGACCTGCATGACAAGCCATCACATGCGCTTCATCCTGAAAAAGCTCTAGATAGATTTCACTCATGGTTTTTACTATGTCCGCTCCTGGTCGTGGTGTCCAACCGGGATAAGATCCACCATATTCCACCCTAGCCCCTATTTGCTCGAATATGCACTTGATCATGCTAGCCTCATCCATCTTTTCTGAGTCGACAGAACTTCTTGTAAGACACTGAATGCTATAGCTCCCTTCCCTGACCAATACACGGGCGAGGTTGTTCGAGGTTTGAACCAAGTCTTCAATATCAGGGCTCATGCGATAAATACCAACCGGGCAAGCGTAGATAGATCTCAACAAATTCATTTGGTCCTTTGCGGAGATGAGTGTGGTGGCTGGATCGCAAGACTCTGCCATCAACGTCAAATCCGGATCTGTGGTGCTGTATTCTAACTTCAGAGTTTCGTGATATTGATTGATAAAAGCATCGAATTTACTTTCATTACCTTCAGGAATGGCCACAATGGCAACGGACTCCCTGGGGATGGCATTTCTCAAGCTGCCACCGTCAATGGAATGAACTCTCAACGCAAGATCATTAGCTGCGTTCCATAGAATTCTATTCATCAGCTTATTGGCATTTCCTCGACCTCGGTGTATATCCATGCCACTATGACCTCCAGTCAATCCTTTGATGGTAACTTGATAACAACTCCAACCGGTGCCAGCCGGTTCGATTTGATATGTTCCACTAGCAGTGACATCAATGCCTCCTGCGCAGCCAATGGTTAGTTCGTCATCGTCTTCAGTATCAAGATTCAGTAAAATCTCACCCTCAAGCAAACCACCTTTCAAACCCATAGCTCCGGTCATGCCGGTTTCCTCATCAATGGTAAATAACGCTTCAATTGACGGATGCTGAATGTCGTTCGATGCGAGAATCGCCATGATAGACGCCACACCGATTCCATTATCTGCACCCAGAGTGGTTCCTCTTGCTTTCACCCAATCCCCTTCCACGTACATAATGATACCCTGTGAATCAAAGTCAAAGTTTGTGTCATTGTTCTTTTGATGAACCATGTCCAAGTGGCTCTGCATCACAATGGTTTTTCGGTTTTCCATACCCGAAGAAGCAGGCTTTTTAATAATCACATTCCCAACCTCGTCAACATGCGTTGACAGGCCCAAGGATTTTCCAAATTCCTTGATAAACTCAATTACTCTTTCTTCCTTTTTGGAAGGCCGAGGAACGGCATTTAGATCGGCAAATCGAGACCACATTATGGTTGGCTCCAAGTTTCTTACATCTTCACTCATAATCCTTTCTTTTCTAAAGGGACAATGTTAGGATTAATGAGGAGAAAGACGAACTAAGAAAGGGCCGTAATGGTGAATTGTAAAATAAATCCTAGAGTAAAAAGGATGGCACCTATGATCAAGGCCTGTTTCCTTATTTCGCTTTGGTTTATCAAGCGTTCAATCAATGGATTTGAAACATGATTACCTATCCAGTTTTGAATTTTTTTGTAAAAAACCATGAATACTCCATACACCAAAAAAGAACCACCCATAAGGATGTAGTATTGAGTAAATTCTTGTTCCTGCAATTGACCACTCGCCCCTTTCAATCCCATATATATCCCGTAAGATCCCAAACCGAATCCAAAGAGCAGTACGATACTGATCACTAAAATAAAAGGAAGCATCGTTACCAACTTTTTTAGTCCATGCTCAAATCTTTTAAGTGTCAACTCACCTAACAATTCAGGCGCTGCAAACCAGAAGGCTGAAAATTGTAACAACAATCCTATGAGGTTGACCCACTTCATTGCCAGGGAACCAACTCATTCAAACCGTGCTGCCAAGCGACAGTGTTTGGACCAATGTCTTTAAGCAGAAAGTGTTTTGACAAAAGCAACGACTCACATTCCTTTTTATCCTCTTCCGATAACTGAAAGCTTTCATACACAATGGCGTTCGGTAAAATGTCATCCGCAATAAACATCTTCACTACCTCAGCATCAAACCCTTCGGTATCAATCATCAATAAATCAATCTTTGAAACATCAGATTCCTTGATCAGTGTCTTGACTGTAACGGAGCGAATATTGTGCTCTTCAATCCACTTAGTTTGATCTTCAGGCAGCGATTGTCCAGCTTTTTTGGCTCGTTTGGCAATTTTCCCGCTTTCAAACATCGCTTCTAACGAAAGGCGATCAAATCTTGCTAAACCTGTTGCCCAGCGTTCGTTTGAAAACCCAATTGCATAGAGCTTTGTGATTCCATCCACCGTGCCTAAAGCGGCATTCACCAATCTTAGATTATGATGCTTTCTGTAAACTATTTTCAGTTCATGTTCGAAAACATAATGTTGGGGTTCCAACAATACTCCGGACCACCTATCCCTCTTTATAAAAGGGTGAACCGGATCATGAGTAATTCCATCATTAGCGCCAATTTGGACAACAAAAAAATCATCTGTAGACTTAGAATAAAGGTCCAAAAATTGTTCAACAGATCCGGGTTTAGGCTTGAAAATAAACCTGAAATAGATGATTACAAATGGATTATCAGATCCATTCCACCAAGCTCTAAAGCGTTTGTACACGCGTTTGAAGAAGTATCGAATCTTATTCTTCATTCCTTTAACTTCATCAAAGTAGACTTTAGCTTTTGATCAATTGTCACTTTGACCATTTGATCAAAGTCATATATAACAATGACATCGTCCCCTACAGCCACCAGGTTATCTGACTCATCATAAAGCCGATGCTTTATTCCAACGCTTGTAGAACCGATTTTAACTACTTGGGTGTCAATCGTTATCGAACCAGGGAAAGTGAGTGGCAATGAAAAGTCACACTTTGCTGACACCACCATAAAACCCGGTTGTCTATCTTTTGAACTCGTAGCAAGTCCTGCGTAGCCACAAAGCCGTATTCGAGCAGCCTGTATGTACTTAAAGAATGCCACGTTGTTTACGTGATTAAAGCTGTCAACCTCACTCCAATCGATTCGTAATTTCAACGGAGATAATGCATGCGAATTTTCACTCATCGAACTTCCAAAACGGGTTGTAAGCTATTTCCCAAAGATTGTTTTCCGGGTCAGAAACATAACCACTATAACCACCCCAAAAGGCTTTTTCAGCTGGTTTAAGAATTGTCGCACCTCTTTTCCTTAGTGCCTCGAATACTATATCCACCTCTGCCTCCGACCTGAAATTGATCGCCAACGAAAAACGCTTGAATCCGCTACCATCCTGTTGGACTCCGGCATCATCGGCTAACATATTGGAGGGATACAATCCGAGGATCATTCCATTGAGCCTGAAAAAGGATACGCCCTCATCTTCTGACATCCGCTCCCATTGAAACACCTTCTCATACCATTTTGTCATGGCCTGAAGGTCCTCAACACCTAATGTGATTAATGTTATCCTTTGATCCATAATCTAAGGTTTCAAAGCATGCCAAAAATTAGTACTAAATCCATCCTAGCAACCAATAATAGGTAATGGCCATATACTCGCGCAACACACGAATCTCATATTGAAGGTAGCTCCACATGTTATAACGGAGTGTTATATTTTCCATTTCAACCTTGTCTAATTCCAGTTGCCCTTTCAATTTTCTCCCATCCACTGGTACCTCGAATGTAGGTAAGCCTCCCACACTCGTAAAACCTACTTTTTCAAAGGATTTTACAGCGCGAAACATATGTTCTGGAGAAGTAACGACCAATATTGCCGGATTCCAATCATTATGGTAATTCGCATAGAGAATAGCTGCTTGAGAATGCGTGTTGAAGCCCTTTGACTCGAACTTGATATTATTTGGATCTACACCTTTCGTAACTAATTCTTTAGCCATCAGTTTGAGTTGCTCATATGGATTTACCGAATCAGTGCCAGCCGGTAACGCGATCACGACTTCTGCGTTCGGATAAGCATTTGATGCGATCGCTCCAAAATGAGTGCGTTGAAGTCCATCAGCGCTGGGCATTCCTGCACCACCAAGAATCACTATAACATCCGGAGCGTCCGGTAACGGTTGATTTGG
>JAWKNJ010000046.1:0-33588 GCA_041391765.1 Flavobacteriales bacterium
GACAGCTTCTTTATGAATGGGGTGTAGCTTCTGTGATTAAATCCTACCGATTGGAACGCAGATTGAAATCCATGTAGGAGGTGAAGCGCTAGAAACACGAACGCTAAAACATATAACGCTACGCGAACCGGATTATGCATTTCCTCTTGCAGTTCTTCAAAATACCTGAACTCGCCATTGGCCATCAATCCGCTCATATCCCCTTGAACATATTTGATGTTCAATTCAGGGAACCAGAAATCATAAAAGTGCAAACCGAAAAACAACAAGATCATGATTCCGGTTATGATCATATTTCGACTCATCCAAGACGAGTTCTCTTCAGGCTTTGAGTAAGCGTACTTCACCGGACGGGAAGAGCGATTCTTCGTTTCAAGAACCATTCCCATGATTAAATGGAAGATTGTTCCGAATGCCAAAATCGGCTGCATGACGAACTGAATAATGGGATTGGTTCCCATGAAATGCGATGCTTCGTTGTATGCATCAGCGCTGATGATCGAGACGAAATTGATGGTGACGTGGAGCACCAAAAATGAAATCAGGAATAGTCCTGAAAGTGCCATCGCATATTTCTTAGCAATTGACGCACTTAACATTCCGTTTTGTGAAGCCATAGGTTAGCGTAATTCTTGGCGCAAATGTATAGTCCAAAAATTCAGTACAAAGGGGAAAAGGTCAATACGCTTATTTGGATTGATTCCAGATAACAATCTAACGAAAGACCCTGATTAACTTGTCACCCAACGTGAGCCTGACTAGCGTATAAAGGACCACGCTATCAATGAGTCCATACTTTAAACATTGACTCAGATGAAAAAGTGCTTTCTTGATTGACCTTCCATCTACGGAATGAATAAAACAAAAAAGATGGGTATAGGCATTCAACTTCCTTTCTTCCAAGCTATTAAAGTTCAATTTGCTTTTAAGCAAATTCGCTGCCCTCAACCGTCTGGTGATCAGCTCATCATTTTGATGCATGCTGCGTCCTCCATGTTCGACCATCTGAATTGCCACTTCATCAATCACAATCATTTCCCTGTTCATGGTATTCTCAACTAGAAACATCCAGTCTTCCATAGTCGCCAAACTCCGGTCTTCATTGAATTGAATGAATGGAACCTCGCGTTTAACTGCAAAGTGACAAGCCAGGGGATTTCCTTTCAAAAACAACTTGTAATTGTATTTGCCTTCTAAACCATTCTGAGATCGATGCGAACTGATCTGTCCATCCTTGATCAAATGAATCTTGCAGGCAACAATCTCCGGAGACACTGGTTGCTTGCCAATCTCCCTGTCTAGAGTTTCTAAATAGTGTGGCAACATTTGATCATCACTGTCAAAAAACACCACATAGTCTCCTGTAGCGCCAGCCCAACCAACGTTTCTTGCCCGACCACGTTCACTATTCTGCTGGTTGATAAGGATCAGATTACCATGTGATTTTATTAGTTCTTTGACTAACAATGCGGAATCATCCGTGGACCCATCATCGACTACAATGATCTCGTGCGCATGATGCGTCTGATTAAAAATACTTTCCAGGGTTTTTGGTAGAAATTCCGCTCTGTTATAGGAAGGTATGACAACGGAGAACTTCATGGAATAAAAGGTAAATGCTGCTTGATGCGCAGCTTCCAATCATATTGGGCAACTTGCCTAAAATCATAGGCCTGTCGGTAGTACTTCTTAACTGTATCAATAATCTGAACAGCCTTCTTGATGTCACCTCCTAAATTGAGAAATGTGGCCACATTCAACAATGCTAAACCGGAAGCTACTTCAAGTTCCTTGAATCCTATACGCTCAACATCATATGAACTTGTGAGCGGTGAATAAAGGCCGAGTTCTTGCCATATCGCTATGTGCTCATTTGCTCCCTTTGATTTCAAGACCGAACTGAAAATAGCAGCCCATTCTTGTGCGAATCTGACCTTTTGGTTGTTGGTTTTTGACTCATTGTGAATTCGATACTCCGAAAACGGGAAGCCATCTTGATATTGAATCCTACCGCAAAGTGCAATCCGAAGGAAAAAGTCATAATCCATTCCGTATGACAAGCCTTCGTTCACTCCACCGACTTTGTCCAGCATTCTCTTTCTCAAGAAAAGCGAGGGCTGAGGTGAAGGCATTCCAGCAAGTCGCTGTTCGTTTTCAAAGCCAGCCTCCATCCCTTGAATAATGGTTTTGCCATTTCCGAAAATGATCCCTTCTCCATGAATACAATCAACTTCTGGATGTGCCTCAAACAGCTCTGTTACCATGGCAAGCGCGCCTTCCGTATACAAGTCATCACTATTCAGCCATGCGACAATATCTCCAGTAGCTTTGGCAAAGCCTTTATTAATCGCATGGCTTTGTCCGTTATCTGGTTCACTTACCCAGTAATTGATAAGATCTCCAAATGATTCAATGACTTCCATTGAATTATCTGAACTGCCTCCATCAATAATGATTAGCTCCGATTTAACTCGCTGATCAAGCACCGATTGGATCGTTTCTGTCAAAAAACGACCTTGATTGTAGGATGGGATAATTACTGAGAATTTCAAGCCTATTATTTTAAGATCGGATTACGAGGGAGAATCCGAACGTCAAACCCAACTTGTCTCAATGCCACTGTAAGTTCGGTGCTGGGTAATTCTTTAAAAATCACGGCTGTTATGTGATTGAGCCTCATCAATCCGAGCGCAGCAAATATCTGTGCTTTCGAAATTTGCTTTTCAATGATTTTTCTATGCGGTCCATTTTCAGAATACTGTTCGTCCTCACAGCCTTCGGAATAGCTGTCATGAAATCGCAAAAAAGCCACGGCCGGCAGGTTTAGTGCAAGGGCCACCTTTTCAAATTCTCGTTCTGAAATAGTGTAGATATAATTACCAATTTCCTCATACATTCCTTCATCCGCGTGAATTGAGTGTGACCTAAATCTATTCTTGATATATCTAAGCATCTCACCAATCGGTGGGAGCGGCCTAAATTCAGCAGGTTCCGTAAATATTATCGCCTTGCGTGCCACCCTGAGCATTTCATAAACAGCCATGAATGGTCTGGGGAAATGATGATATGACTCTTTGCAATAAAGAAAGTCGAATGACTCGCTATTAAAACTAATAGCCTCAGCATTCTCATTTCTAAATTCAGTAATCCAACCCTTATTCTGAGCTATTTGAAGTAGTCGAGAATCGATGTCTGATGCTACTACCTGGGCTCCATTTGATTCCAAATACCTTGCGGCAGTTCCAAATCGACCATCAGCAATAGTCAACCAAGTTGCATTTGACTCGTGCTTCAGGAATGGTTGTGTATGATTGAACATTCTCTCGTGCCGCCAGAGATCAACTGTTTTGTTCTCGAACCAATGAGCGTAGCGTTCAACCTCTTCATCGGAAGCATGTTTGCTGTATGTTTCAGCATGAGCAGCGTAACTCTTCTCAATTTGATCACTCGCCATTCCTACAAATATCTATTATCAAGCACATCCTTTTACTCAGGAGATATCTTCCCCCCCCTTAAGTCCTGGTAGATCACAAATGAAAATATACGCATAGCCTTAAACGCATAATTCGAAAAGATTCCAAGATTCTTCGGAAATGGAGCAGAAAGCAAAGCGAACACCATGATGCTATAAATGTCGTATGGACTCTTTCTTTTCCAATAATATTCCTGCGCTTTCGAAAAGGAGCTCACATTTTGTGGCTGGTCCTTCTTTTTTGGATGCATATCCGATGCAATCGTAATCGAATCATCAGAGATGAGCTTATAACCCCTTCGATATGCGCGATGTGTGAACTCCCAATCAGAGCAATAATGAGGTAGCAACCGAGGATAAAACCCTTTCAACGCCATAAACGTTTCAAGCGACAACCATAGGGCCCTGGTATCCAACGTATTGATGTTGGTTTTTGCCGGTGTTATAACATATCCACCCAACTTCCAATCGATATGATAGCCATGGTGTGTAGAATCAAGCATAGTATCAACTTGAACCGCATGAACCAAGCTATCTCTTCCGGCTCGTTCAAGGGCAGATTTTCCCTTCTCGAGAAAGAGAGAATCGAAAACAATGTCATCATTGCAGATGAGAACAACATCCTCTGGGTTCAGTTGTCGTTTATGCTTTAGGAATTGAAATCCAGCGTGCAACCCACCGCCCCAATAAAACTTGCCATTCCCTCTTATGAGGGTGAGCTGATGGCTTATAAGTAAATTGGAAACTTCATCACCCGTTCCATCGGTGCTACCATCATCAACCAAAATCAAATGGAAATTCTGCTCGCTTTGCTTAATCAATTGCTCAGCAAATGCGACAGTAGTAGCTCTTCTATTATGACTAACCGTGAGGATGTAGACCATCTTTCTCTTCCGGAATAAAGAAATAATTGTGAGTTTTTGTAGAGAGAGTATCTATAGGAGTAAGATCACCATTGGAAATAATGTGCGCACGATACCCTGCATTCCTGAGCAATTCGAATGATAGTAAAGACTCCTTGCTTTGGTTCAGATTCGATGAAATTTCCAGAAACAGTGTTGGACGCAGTTTTTTGAGAGTCACTTCCATTCCTTGGAGCACAAAAAACTCAAATCCTTCTACATCAATTTTTATGAAGTCAATCTTATCCAGGTTATTATCCAACACATATGCATCAAGGGTAGTCGTTCTAACCATTTCAGTCCGAATTATGGTCTTCACCTTAGTATCCTTCAATCCCGAGTATGCATTATCGCTGGCAATATTGAATATTGCTTCCCCTTCCGTAGAACTCAATGCAAGCGATTCAATCTTCACATTTGAATAAGGCCTAACGTTTTGTTCAAGAATTTTCCTCGTATCAGCAGAGGGCTCAAAAACAATAACATTGCCATTAACAGCAAGCTTGGCAAAATGCACCGAGTGGTACCCTATGTTTCCGCCAATATCCATCACAACAAATGGTGCTGAAATCAGTTGATTACATACCTCAATTTCTGCCTTTTCAAACGCCCCTATGAAAAAGAGCTGATCTCCAATGTCCGTAAGCGGGTCAAAATAAAAAAGTTCTTCGAATAGTAAATTTGACGCCAACCTTTCATGAAGAATGTAATGCTTCTTGAAGAAGTCCCGAGGATTCTTTAATCTGACAAAGTGTCGAACAAGTCTGAAATAAAGGAATTCAAACTTGTGATACCAAAACCATCTTCGTCTGACACGGCTTCTTTGATCAGGTTTCATTCCAAAAAAAATCTGCTGAAAGAATGTTCAGTTGCAATTCAAGCAGGCCAACTAGTGACGGTGGTACTTCCTCCTTCCAAGAACCCACAATGCCTCTGCTAAATGTACTTGATGACTTGCTTACTAGGGCTTTAAGCATTTGACCCTCAAGCCGTTTCGGCACACCTAACACCTTTGCGAGCGATGCGATGCTTTCATGTCTAGTGCCATTAAGAACAAACTTCTCATACCTAAAAACTTTGGCCGAGCTATTTATCCAAGATTGGTAGGCTCCACAAAAAAAACTCAGGGCCGGAATCGCGTTAGGATTGAGAACGTAGCCTGACTTCCCCTCCCCAAATCCTTCTATGAGTATACCATACTGTTGCTCTTCAGATAGTCCATCCAGAATGTTTCGATAAACGTGTTCATGAGCTTTCTGTACATACCGGTACAATGAAACCAAAACGTCTCTTGGATCCCTGTAAATGAATAGATGGTATACATTCAGCTCATTGAGATACTCTTCCATTTCATAAGAGTATGGGATATGTCCAACTATAATATCTCCCGGGTTTAATAATTCAAGCTTAAAGCCCTTTATCCAAGTCAACCTTTGATGATGATCCAATATTTTATCAGCATTTGTAACATCCTTTTTAATGTAGCATTTTGGAATAGCCGAAATCATATTGCTAAGCATATGAGTACCCGATTTCGGTAAGCTATTGATTAGAACAGGTTTACTTATTGGACAACCAGAAAGAGAAGGTAATATAGACCCGATCATGATAGAACATTCCATTTAAGCTTTGGACGTAACACACCAGGATAAGGTCCCTTATGAAGTCCTCTTGCCGAATCACCTTCAACCAAGTCAAACACATTGAGCACAATACAATTATCGATATTTACATGATTAATATATGGCGCACTTGAAACTGGTTTAGAGCTGAGCATGACCATAAGCGAATGTTTTCCCTCCGAAAGCAAATTACCCGGGATAATACACTCCATTTTATGCGTTCCGGTTTTGAGCTTCCTACCACCCCACTCTGGATGGTGAAAATCACCAGAGATGAATTCGCATATCCCGCGCTCATTCATCACATGGAAAGCAGGGTGCACCTGAAAGCCTTCCGCTTTTACTTCAAATTCAAAACGGATGCGGATCGGATATCTACAGTCGAATTGGTTTTGGCTAACTCCATTTGAGTCGCGACAAGAGATTTCCACTAGTCTGACCTTGTCATTCCCTGGAGCGTCATTAGTGTTCCAACGTCTCGAGCTTTGGTTTCCGCTGTTCACTCCTGAGTAAACGCTAATTCCTTGTGCTACATCCCCCGTGAAAACGTTCTTACCATGATCCAGAACTATGGTTCTTTCACAAATTCTTTCTATTGCTTCCATGTTGTGAGAAACCAATAGTACTGTGCGACCACTCTTTCCAACGTCTTGCATCTTGTCAAAGCACTTTCTCTGAAAGTCAACATCGCCAACCGCTAATACCTCATCAACTATGAGCACCTCAGGTTCAAGATGTGCAGCAACGGCAAAAGCCAACCTTACATACATTCCGCTTGAGTAATGCTTCACTGGAGTGTCAAGAAATTCAGAAATCCCAGAGAAATCAACTATTTCATCGAATCTATTCTTGATCTCCGCTCTGGTCATTCCTAAGATAGAGCCGTTGAGAAAAATATTCTCTCTGCCAGTTAATTCCGGATGAAATCCGGTTCCCACTTCCAACAACGAACTCACTCTGCCATAAATTTTCACCTGTCCGGAAGTTGGCTTTGTGATCTTGGAAATGATCTTCATTAACGTGCTTTTACCAGCACCATTTCTACCTATAACTCCCACTGTTTCACCTTGACTAACCGAAAAGCTAACATTATCTAATGCCAAAAAAGACTCTTTCTCTTGTGAAAAACGCCATGAGCTGAGTAACCCTCTCAGGGTATCAGATTTGTGACTTCCAAGCTTATATCGCTTACTGAGGTTTTCTACTTCGATCATACCAAATCAGCAATTTTTCCATCTATTTTTTGGAAGTAAAATAGAGATGTGATAAACAATACCGGAACCGCGATGAATGAAACATAACTCAGGCCACTTGGCGCCTGTGTATCCAGAATGGACCACCTTATTCCTTCGACCACACCTGCCATTGGGTTCATGAAGTAAATGAAAGAAGCCCACTGTGGAAGCTTGGAAATGGCAAACTCTGCCGGATAGGCAGTCGGGGTAATGTACAATCCAAGTTGCACCATGAAGGGTACCACGTACTGAAAATCTCTAAATCGTATGGTCAGCGCACTCAACCAAATTCCAATGCCAAGTGCTGCCATGAGTGCCATAAGAATGAATACTGGGAGCACGTAGAAATTGACGCTTATCGGCACATCAAACACCACCATTAGAAGAGCAAGGACAATTGCATTCACCCCCAGATCGATTAATCCAACCAGGGCCTTTGATAGTGGTACAATGATTCTGGGGAAGTATATTTTCTTGACCATGGCCTGTGCGGTGATGATGGAATTTCCTGAATTCTGCATGACATAAGCAAAATATGTCCATCCCAATAATCCACTGGCTGTGTAAACGATATGTGGAACACCCCCCGTATCTACCTGTGCAAAACGACCGAAAATCACGTAAAGAATCGTTATGGTTAAAACGGGTTGAATGAAAGCCCACACCAAGCCAATAGCTGTCTGTGCATATCGGATTCGAAAGTCACGCCATGCGAGCATCCATAATAGCTCCCTATATCTGCCAATATCGGAGAACGTGAAAAGTGAACTTCGATTTGAAATTATCTCTGGCTTGTGTATCACGTGGACGAAGATACGATCGGAGAGCATGTTTGGATTTGACTGTAACCGTCTGCGGCATGCACATATCTAAGTTACATTGATCCCCTCGATTTAACTATCAACAGTATTAACCATGTTTGCAAAATGAACAGGCTAAATCTCGCATGAACAATTCCGGTGGACAACTAAAAGTATTGATCATTGGAAGCGATAGTTTCATTGGCTCGAACCTCGAGCGGATTTTCGGTCAAAATCCAAGTCTTGATGTGTTGGGTATTGAACTAAAAGGAAAGCATTCACTTGAACTCGATTTTTTGAGATTGGATGACGCGCTCATTCAAAAGGCTATTTCTAGTTTCTTGCCCGATGTTGCAATCAATGCTTCTGGAAGTGCGAATGTTCAAAAATCGTTTTATGAAACCGGTCGAGATCGTGAACTAAACGAACTCAATGTCGCGCGCATTATTAATGTTCTCAGCATGACCATTCCAACGTGTAGACTCATCAACTTTAGCAGTGCTGCTGTATACGGCAGCCCAACGAAATGGCCCATAAATGAGCAGGATGCAGAGAATCAAACACCCCTGTCTCCATACGGAAAACACAAATATTCGAGTGAAGTATTGTTGGAGTCTGCAAGCGCTGCGAATCAACTGTGCACAGTGAGCCTTCGTGTATTTTCATGCTATGGAGTTGGTCAAAGAAAATTGCTCCTCTGGGATATTTATCAAAAGCTCTCCTCTTCAGGAGGAAAGCGATTAGAGCTTTTCGGAACTGGCACTGAAACGCGTGACTACATACATATTGATGACCTAGTCGCTGCTACATTGTGTGTCATCAAAAACCACAAATTTGATGGAAGCGCGATCAACATTGCCTCGGGAAGGGAAACCAGCATCGCAGAGCTGGCGCGACTTTCAGTGGGTATCATTTCGCCAAAAGCGGAGATTGTATTCAATGGACAAAGCCGCGAAGGCGATCCGAAAAGGTGGCTTGCGGATATTTCTAAGCTAAACGCATTAGGGTTTACTCCGCTTCATCGGTTAGAAAATGGCATTGAAGAATACTATTCATCGTTAAGTAATTCTGCTTTATGAGAATTGGGCTCTTACTTGTTGGAAATAGTAGCTGGGTAGGTGGAATGTACTATGTATTGAACATCGTTCGCGGAATTTCTCAGAAACATTACTTGAGCAACACAACAATCGTGGTTTTTTACTCCCGCGAAGTGCCCGAAGAAATAATAACAGAGCTTAAACAGAACAAACTTGTGTCCCTCGTAAAGCTGTTTGACAACTCGGTGTTTGAAAAGGGAATCAATTGGGTTTGCAGATACTTTTTCCATTGGAACTTGTGGTTAAGTCGCTTAATTGACAACCAAAACGTTGACGTCATCTATCCCCTGATGTCCTGGGATGGAAAACTCAAAACAAAGGCTAAGCAACTATTCTGGATATATGATTTTCAACACATTTATTTGCCTGACTACTTCTCAAAAGAAGATTATGATCAACGGGAAAGTACATTCTCAGAAATCGCAAAAAAAGCGTCAGACATAGTTGTTTCAAGCTTTGTTGCAAAAGCTCATTTCGAAAAGCAATACCCATCATCAAAGGCAAAACTGCATGTGTATCAATTTCCCTCCATTATAAACGTTGGAGAGCTTACAGCCAAGACAGAAATATTATCTAAATATTCGATCCGCAAACCATACTTTCTTGTGTGTAACCAGTTTTGGAAACATAAGAACCACGCGTTGGTTTTAGATGCCTTGGTCTCAATAAATGAAGAAACTCTGGATCGATTTGAGGTAGTGTTCACTGGAAAAATGGAGGACTACAGAAATCCAGACCACATTAATGCAATCAAACAAAAACTTACACATCCAAAACTGAAGATCATTAAGAATTTAGGCTTTATTGACCGTATCGATCAATTGAGTTTAATGAAGTACTGTATGGCCGTTATCCAGCCAAGTCTTTTTGAGGGATGGGGAACGGTGATCGAAGATGCTAAGACTCTTGGTGTATCCGTTTTGGCATCAGATATTCCAATTCACAGAGAGCAACTTGGTAACCACATCCGTCTATTTAACCCGGAGGATCCGGATGCCCTTCGCATGTTCATTGAATCATCGACTACACTTGCACAAAGTGAGTTTCACTACTTAGAAAATGAAAATTCCAACTTTCTTTCAATTGCTCTGAATGCACTACATTAACTGAGCTTCGTTAATAGTTTTAGCTCTTTAACACGTCACCGATTAATACAACAGAGTAACCGTATCACGAGTTGACCAATAAGAACCAATACAGCCCCATAGCACTGTTTGCGTTTGCTCGTCCGGAGCTTACACGCAAGGTAATTGAAGCCCTTCGTGCAAACGAGGAAGCGACCTCTTCTGAATTGTTTGTGTTTTGTGATGGTCCAAGGGACAATTCTAGTTTTGAACAGCGCCAAAAAATTGAAGAAACTAGGGCATTGGTGCACAAGACAATAGGATTCGGGCAGCTTCACATTATCGAATCAGAGACCAACATTGGTCTTGACAAATCTGTTCTTAAAGGGGTAAATCATGTCCTCAGCAAATATGACTCTGTTATAGTTTTAGAAGATGACATCATCGTTTCTAGCGGCTTCCTAGGCTATATGAACAAAGCCCTTCGCATTTACGCAAACGATGATAACGTAATGAATATCAGTGCCTACTGGTTCCCAGTCGAGGGAAGCGATAAACTCCCTGCCAGTTTTTTTCTTAGCTGCGGTGGAAACTGGGGATGGGCAACATGGGAGAGAGCCTGGAACAAGTTTGACGACAACGTTTTGGAAGTGATTCAGAAGGTCGATTCTTCAGAAAGCACTAGGTCACTCGTTAGCTTCGATGGACATAGCTCACATTATGACCAATTATTGGCTAACCGGCAGGCCGGTTATTACACATGGGACATTTTCTGGCATACCTCCATAATTCTGCAAAAGGGCCTAACGCTATTTCCAAACAGGAGTTTGGTGAACAATATTGGCATGGATGGCTCAGGAGAACACTCTGAGATTACCAATAAATATTATTGGCCTGAACTTGCCTCAGACATTGAAGTGGTGAAACAACCACCTATTCCTAATGAACAAGCATTTCGCCTATTGTCTGGGTATTTCAGGCTGAAACCAAAGTATTCAGTTTGGTCCACACTAAAGAATCGTTTAAAATTTTTGCCATGGTAATGGCTCACCAATTCATTTCCCCGAGAGGCTTGTTATTATTAATCTAGATTTGCTCGAATACCATTACCCGAAATGCTAATCAAATATCTAAGACGGTTTTTCGCATGGGTTTTCTATGTATTGGTTGACGTTGAATACTTATTTAAGATCCGAGAAAAAAGGGCATTGCGATATACCCTAAAAGAAATTGAGCTTGGTGAAGGTTCGAAATTGAGCAATAAGGCTAGCGTCTTTAATTACAGAGCAAAAGACAAGAAAATTGTCGTTGGTCAAGGGTCGCTGATTGAAGGTGAGCTTTTGGTCTTCCCCTATGGAGGATCAATATCAATCGGTTCGAATACATACGTTGGGCCCGGCTCAAGAATTTGGTCTGGTGAAATGGTCGATGTTGGATCCAATGTCCTTATCTCACATAACGTTTCTATTTCGGATTCGTCTGCACATGAGTTGGATCATGAACAGCGTGCACTGCGGTTTAAGCAGCTGATGAAGGATGGACTACCAAAGGATAAATCCAGTGTTCTGACAAACCAAATCCATATTGAAGACTACGCTTGGATCAATAATGATGTGATCATCCTTCGGGGTGTCACGATCGGTAAAGGCGCTATAGTTGGAGCTGGGTCTGTCGTCACAAAAGATGTTGCTCCCTTTACATTTGTCGCAGGTAATCCGGCAATCAAAATCAAGGATCTTATAGATGAGACTAATTCGTAAGTTAGCTAAACAACTAGGCGCGTATTGGCGTGACAGACTAAAACAAAAGCGGCTTAAGAATTACCATTTCAACGGAAACATTCCTTGGGCGATCGGATATGAGGACTATAAATTCGATCAGATTAACGCTGCATTGTCGAATAAAGACCTACTAGTTGAGTTTTCCCAAGGCACGTTGCCTCCCTCCTACGGAGTCGGACTCGATGAACGCATCGTTGAAATTCCATGGTTGTGGTCAAGGTTAAATGCTGAAAAGGGAAGATTGTTGGATGCGGGATCGAGTTTGAATCACCAATTCTTAATCGATAGCAGACTGTATGAATCCAAAGAAATCGCCATTTATACGTATTATCCGGAGAACACACAATTTCTAGCAGAACGAATCAGCTACGTTTTCGGAGATCTAAGAACAATGCCCTTTAAGGACAGTTGGTTTGATGAGATTGCATGCATTTCAACGATTGAGCATATTGACAAGGACAATTCCATCTATGGATATCAGGTTGACGACATCGCAAAATCCCAGACAAAGTCCTATGAATATTTAAAAGCCATAGCAGAAATGGTACGCATACTTCGGCCTGGTGGTAGAATATTGATGACATTCCCATTCGGAATTTTTGAAGACCATGGGTTTTTTCAGCAATTTGATCAAGAAATGGTAGACCGACTTGATACTCTTTTTTCTTCAAGCGGTCAAGTGAAGTACGACTACCTCTCTTACACGAAGAGTGGGTGGCAATTTTCAGAGGCGGATAAATGTTCCAACGCTAAATCATTCAACCCTCATACAGGAATTGGCAAGGGCAATGATGGCGCAGCACACTCAAGGGCAATTTGCTGCATAGAATTCACCAAATCTGGTCTTAACTAGTACTTAACCACCTCCAGTACAAATGTGTTTTCACCTGCATCTAATTCCACAATGTAAAGCCCTGAGCTAAAGTCACTCAAATCAATCAAAACCTCTTGAAAGCCTTCTGCCAACTCGGTGGAAAATGACCGCATCAAGCCACCCATTGTCCCTGTGATTTTAATACCAACTGATCGTGCATTGGGCGAAACAACAGGAACATGCACTAACCCATTGGTTGGATTGGGACGAAGATCATACACTACGAATTCAGCCTTGTCAGCACAATCGCTGTTATTCGTTGAATCGGCATCCGTTTTCCCATTTACTTCGAGAACCTCAAGACAAATCAGATCAGTTTGATTAGCGTACGAACCAACATCCAACGGAAATATGAATCGTGTTACCTGTGCAGGCATTAGCGTGTCGTTTGATTCATAAACTCCTATTGGTTGTTGATTTAATACATACTGAATGACGTAATTCAGCGCAGGTGTCTGACTGTTATTAAACAAATGCGCAGCAACGTAATTTCCATTTCCAATCTGGGTCAGCTCCACACGATCAATTGATAAATCCACTTGATCAGTGAAGCTTAAGATTCTTCCATTGTGTTTGACTTTGCAGCCCGTTGAATCAAGGAATATTAAATCATAAGCCAATTCTCCAGAATCCGTTATCGTGGAAGTATAGGGATTAGACTCAACCGTGTCACCATCAACAATCCATAAGTACGACCCATTTTTTCGGTCTTCTGCTTCCAGTAATACTTCGAATGGAGGATAACCAAACCCCGGTGACTGGGTTATTTTTAATGGATTGACTTTGACTAATTCAAAATCTCTCGAAAAAGCACTCGTGCATCCAAATCTGGTATCTAGCTCACCCTTTAAATTGAGATTGGATTCTCCTACCGCATATACAGTAATTGAATCAGATCTTTCAACAAATTGTCCATTCACATGCCATAGTATTGAATTCACAGCATCCAAAGAATCCATTTGAACTAGTGGATAGAACACGTTAGACATGCCGTCACAATACTGACCCAGAATATTTGTAATGCCAGCATTGTCCGCAACGTATATGTTGCCTACTGCGTCATTCCCACAACCCGTTGAAAGATCCAATAGTTGCGCTGTCACTTGGTTATGACCCGATACAGAAAACAAATGACTTGGGTTTGATAAAATTGATGATGATCCATCACCAAAATCCCAATACCATTCATAATTTGAACCACTGTAAGACCCATCGAACTCAATTATCGTCCCTACGCAGATTGAGTCATCATTCAATTCAACCTCCACACCCTCGACCAGCGTAATATTGTCCCACATTATGTGAGAACAACCCGAAGAGGTTTGAATTTGAATCCCTATTGAGTAATTTCCCGCTGAGTCATAAACGATATCCGATTTAATGCCATAATAAATAGAATCTCGCGCCCCGGATGTTAGCCAGCTAATTGAACTGATCGAATCCAACGTATCTGAGGTGAAAATTGCTTCGAATTGTAATGGACTATATGAGCAAAATGGCTCAACCCATTGCACGTAAGAGCTTGGTTTATCGTATATATAAACCAAGCTTGAATCTGATGAAATACAGCCGGAATCTGTCATTACTTGGACATTTATCCATTGATATCCAGATTGTGAATTCATCAACTCAAATGTGTCTCCTTCAACGATGAAATTGCCATTTAAACTCCAGTTAGTCTGAATCACACTCTGGGGCCCAAGTCCATCAACCGTCCGAGAGAAATGACTTAATTCATCAACGCATCCACCAGTGCCTAACAACTCAACATTAGGGTGTGGATTTGCAGAGATTAGGAACTGCGAATCAATTGAGCATTCAAGGCCAGCTGTAATCTTGTAAGTAATTTGTACTACTCCGGAGTTTGGAATAGTCGGATATTCATCTATTATCGAAAATGTGTCATTTCCAATAATGACTTTTCTAGATACAATGGAGTCAATACTTGCACTTACATCAATTATTTCAAGCTGCTGAAGCTCACAAAATGGATCTGGGTTCAGCTCAAATTGCATTGACGGGACAGGCGAGATTCGAACTAATGTAACACTGCTATCCTGACATCCGTTGATACTTTGAGTGATCAGCTTTGCTAAATAATTTCCAGTATCCGGATATTGATGGCTTGGAGATTGAATGTTCGAGCTGGCACCATCACCGAAATCCCAGACGGTGGTAAATGAAATGCTTGCGGAAGAGTTATTTGTAAAAAGCGCAGCGTCACCAAAACAAGTGTTGTCAACTTTGAAATCGGCTAAGGGATTCTCCTTAACGTAAACAGCAATGGAATCCTTAGCCAAGCAGCCTGCAGATGTGCTTATGTTTAATTCGACATGGAATAATCCAGAATCTGCATATGAATGTACAGGAACAAATAGTGAATCGACAAAGCCATCGCCAAATGTCCAAAGCACCGATGTAATACTATCGAGCGAATCAGAAAAGGACGTATTGTTTAACAGTAGTGGAGTGTTTTGACAAGTAGTGTCCGCACTAATTTGAGGCGTTGGTGTTGAGTAAATGTAAGTTGCAAGCACGTTGGTATCCTGACATCCTTGAGATGAACTGATGAACATCACATCTAAAGCACCAGAGGTCGCATTAACAATCCCTGTGTCCAAAACATTCTCGAATTCGATAGATCCTAGAATCCATCTGGAGGAATCCAATATTGCGCCCGTTGGCGTAGCGTGCAATTCAAGTGTATCTCCAACACAGAGACCTGATATGCTCAAATCGGACGATGGACTCTGTAATATCAACACCGAGTCCGTTCCAAGCTGGAAATTACCAAGCGAGTCCGAAAAACGATATGATAGCCTAAATTTCCCAAAGCTTGTGGTACTTAACTGAGGTGACGGGCCATGCTCTACACCACTCTCAACACCCTGTTGAAATGGAAGATGAAACCTTTGTAGCTGATTACCCCCTCGAATTAGAAAAAGTGTGAGACCGGAATCGCTCACGGCACTCTCAAGTCCGAGACCATTGCTGGTGGCTGCACCATTCGCTAATGAGTTGACTGCAATTGTATTTGCAGGTTGAGAAATGCTATCTCCGAATGTGGTGCTAATCATATTAACCGTAGTACTGGATGATTTGGCTAATAGCGTCACTTCGCCACCCTCAACTATTACATTCAGATTGCATGGATTTAACCAATTACCAAGCGACCCTATTTGATCCCGAACGGGCGTGGATTTAAATGAATTACCGTAAGATAATCGAAGCAGATTATCTGTTCCGAACCCAGCGGCAAAGGCATAAAATTCACCACAATTTGCATACAAAGCAGTAGCCGAAATATTAGTTGTATTTGGAGTTCCAACACCTATAGCCTGAGCATTTATCCAAACCGGTGATGAGTTTAAAGGGTTTGTGCCATAGTTATACAAAACCAATTTATTGTTGGCAAAGTCTCCAACAGCAACGTATATGCTATCGCCATAATACAATACGCTCAGGGAAAATGGGGTCTGTAAATGAGTGCCCGGGTTTCCTAAATTGTATGCGGTGATTGTATCTACTTCCAGCGTGCTTCCGAAATCATATCGAACAATTGAACTTCCACCCCGAATTGTTGTATATCCATACCATTGATTATTGATGCGTAATACTTCAATATTTTCATCGCTTATTGATGTCGAATTCAGAAACGAATTAACGTAGAGCGGTGTGACTATTGGGGTATTCAGCAATGATGTTCCGAAATCGTACCTGAACACTGTTGATGCGTTTGTTTTTTTTACAAACCCATACCATAATGAATCCTCTTGAACCACTGTAATACCGTATGTAGTCTCCAAACTTGTTCCGGGGTTTCCAAGGGAAATAGATGTTGGCAATGTTGTGATACTCGGAAATCCAAGATGCCAAGTAAAATCCACAAGGCTGCCATCAAGATTCGAAACCTGAAGGGATGCGCTCGAACAAACGCTATCTCCGATTACAGGTTGTTGAAAGAAGCATTGGGCAAATGACAGAGACACCTGAAATCCGAAAAACACTACAATTATGAATTTGGCAATTCCCATATTCTGCGCGCAAAATTGCACTAAAGCGACTTGTATATTGCGTTATACACATGATTGGCAATTTCAAAAGGTCGATACTTCATTGCCACAAGCTCGCATCGATCATGTATTTCTTCATTAGCTATCAAATGTTCAGCTTCATTGAAACAGCGCTCCATGGATTCACGATCAAAATCCTTTAATATGAATCCAGTCTTTTGATCCTTAACTATTTCACTATCATCCCCAATATTCTCTGTAATCACAATGGGTAGGCCGCTCGCCCAATATTCTCCGTCCTTTATTGGCGTACAGCATTTCTTGGTGGGGACAGATTTCACTAGCGTGATTCCAAAATCTGCCAATTTCATATGGCGAGGTATTTCATCGTGATCCACAAACAATGACACGATAATTTCATTTGGACAGTTGGCTTGCCTAGCAAATTCTAGGATACTATCCCTGGGCTCAGTTGTAAGCATCAATAACCGAAATCTGCCGTTCCAAAAAGTATTTGCCCGAGCGGCAAATTCGAATAATTCGACATCATGATAAATGCCCCCGAGTTTCCCGGCATAAACTCCCACCACCATATCAACAAGTCCGAGTTTTTGCAATAACTCCCCATCCTTTCGGGGCGCTGAAGCGAACTTTTCTAAATCAACGCAAGCGGGCTTGACCAATTCTTTTTCATCATAAGCATCGTACTTATCGCGAGCATATTGAACCATGTTCTTCGATGTATAGATGAGTGCCTGAGCATGTCGAGCCATTCGTTTCTCAAACCACCACAGTAGACGAAAACCAAGACTAGAGCGTCTCCAAGTTCCATTTTCAACCTGTGCCTCAGCATGCGGCTCAAAGCTATCTATGACCAAAGGTTTGCGCGAAATCACCGACAGGCAATATCCCAATACTCCCCCCGGTGTAGTCCAAGCATGAATATGAGTAACCTTCTCTTTCCTAATGAGCACAATCAAGCCAAGTAGTTGTCGAACTTTTGCAACTACTGCCTCAATCCCAAAGGGAACATAAGACTTTGGTAACCATTGAACTTTCAATTCCTGAAGCCGATCTTTCGCAGCTCTGCTCTCTTCGCTCGTCAACTTCAACGAATCTTGTTCATCCGTTACTAGCCACAAGCTTTCTACGAATGGCAATTCTGAAATAATCTTTACGTATGGCAAGGTATAGGCTTGGATTAACCCATCCTTATATGACCACGGGGTTAATACGAGGATTCGCTTGCGTTCGGACATATTTACAAAGGGAAGCATTCTATTGCAATCACAAATGTTGACTAATCTGGTTGACGTTCTTAAATCAATCCATTTCATTTGTACACATGAAGTATTTACCCATCGATCGCGAACTTTTCATTCACAACAGAAAGAGGTTCGCATCCAAAATGCAGCCTTCTTCGCTGGCCGTGTTTAACTCTAATGATGTTATTACGACCAGTGCTGACAGTACTCGGCCTTTTAAACAGCACACGGATATTCTTTGGCTAAGTGGGGTAGATCAGGAAGAAAGCATGTTGGTGCTTTTCCCAGATTGCCATGATGAGAAACACAGGGAAGTATTGTTCCTAAAAGAAACCAATGAACACATTGCAATTTGGGAAGGTGAAAAGCTTACAAAGGCGGCCGCATATGAAACGTCAGGCATCAAGACAGTTTATTGGCTAAATCAATTCCACACAATCTTCAACCAGTTGATGAGCGAAGCTGCCAATGTTTACATCAACACCAACGAGCACTGGCGAGCAACAACCGAAGCAGAAACCCGTGAAGACCGCTGGATCAAATGGTGTAAGGACAAGTATCCGGCTCACAACTATTTGCGAAGTAATCCGATTCTTCATGAACAAAGGGCCATCAAGCATGACATCGAAATTGAGCTGATGAAACACGCCTGTTCGCTTACTGAGAAAGGTTTCCGAAGAATATTGCAGTTCATCAAACCAGGGGTTAAGGAATACGAAATCGAGGCGGAGCTTTGGCATGAATTCATTCGCAATCGTTCGCAGGGATTCGCATACACCCCAATCATAGGCTCAGGAAGAAATGCGTGTGTTCTGCACTACATTGAGAACAATCAGCAATGTAAAGACGGTGATGTCATTCTTATGGACTTTGGCGCTGAATATGCCAATTATGCATCCGACCTCACCCGCTGTGTGCCCGTCAGCGGAAGATTTACACCCCGACAGAAGGATGTATACAATGCCGTTCTAAGGGTGAAAAATGGCGCAATCGAACTACTTCGTCCCGGCAAAACCTTAAAACAATATCATGTTGAGGTCGGTCACTTGATGGAGAAAGAACTTGTGGATTTGGGGTTGATTACCCTGGACGATATCAAGAATCAAAACCCGGAATGGCCTGCATACAAGAAATATTTCATGCATGGTACTTCGCACTACATCGGGCTTGATACGCACGATTACGGTTCTTGGAATGGTCCTATTCCGGAAGGAGCAGTATTCACAGTGGAACCAGGAATATATATTCTCGAGGAAAATCTCGGAATTCGATTGGAAGATGATTACCTTATCACAAGAGATGGTCATATGAACCTCATGGGAAACATTCCGATCGAGGCTGACGAAATCGAAGATTTGATGAATGCCTGAGATTCAGTTTAAAGGAGTCAACATTCATTTTACAGAACAAGGTAGCGGAAGCGCTGTTGTTCTTCTTCACGGTTTTCTTGAAAGCTCTTGGATATGGAAAGACATTACTCCATCTCTAGCTAAAAACCATCGGATAATTTGCGTTGACCTTCCCGGTCATGGCCTTTCGGACTGTGTTGGTTACGTTCACTCTATGGATGAAATGGCGGATGTGGTTCATGAAGTTTTGAAATCCATAAAACTTAGAAAGGCCGTGCTCATTGGTCATTCTATGGGTGGGTATGTTGCGCTGGCGTTTGCAGAAAAATATCCTGACTCGGTAAAATCATTGATTCTATATCAAAGCACGGCTAAAGCCGACTCACCGGCATTGAAGAAAGATCGAAATCGCGTCATTGAATTGGCAAAAACCAACCACAAAGCATTCATTAAAAAGTCGATTCCTATGTTGCTGAGACCTGTGAATCGACAGCGACTCAAAACAGAATTGAATGCGTTAAAAGAAGAAGCGTTAAAAACATCCCAACAAGGAATAATAGCCGCGCTTTCCGGTATGCGCGATAGGCCAAATCGAGAAGTCCTGCTCAAATTCGCACCTTATCCCGTCCACATCATCGCTGGTGATAAGGATCCAAGAATTCTATTTGAAGAATCAAAATCACAGGCAGAAATCTCCGAACGCGTTCAATTTCATGTCATAAAAGGAAGTGGGCACATGAGCTACATTGAGGACCTACCTCAAACCATCGAACGTCTCCGAGAAGCGCTTAGGTGACAAATGTCACCCTTCGAGGTGCTGCACATCATTTTCCCTCGGGTCAGATGACGCCACTTTTGAGCTTCTAATCAATTACCATGGAAGCAGTTCACACACATTCAGAAGAAAAAATTGAAGTAAACCTGAAGGCGACAACTCCTTCATGGATTGCAAAACTTGATGAGGCAGCTGAGTTTAATCGCTACGCCATTATATCCATTGGCTTTTTACTGGTCGGTATTGTAGGAGGCTCCGTTGTTGGATTCTTCGCTCATGATGCTACTTGGAAAATCGCAACGATCGTTGGTTTCTCGATGATGAGCTTAACATTAATGCTGGCAGTAGCTCCAATGAAATATGTAACCCGATCAATATTAGCGGCAATGCTCGTTGATCTCCTTATGATTTTGATTTCCGTGATTTAATCGGATTTCCCTATCCTGTTAGAGGCCGAGGCATTTGCTTCGG
This sequence comes from Flavobacteriales bacterium, assembly GCA_041391765.1. Taxonomy (GTDB): domain Bacteria; phylum Bacteroidota; class Bacteroidia; order Flavobacteriales_G; family Salibacteraceae; genus SHAN690. The sequence goes on from JAWKNJ010000046.1 coordinate 20,721, forward strand.
CCTTTTTATTTAGAATGATTTCCAGCCCTGAGCCTTGATCTCGATTTCTTCTCCTTGGGGGTAAATGATTGCGGCTCCAGATGACTTGTCCATCATATGTCCGATCACAGTGACTTCCTTCATTGCGCTGACCTTATCATAATTCTTCTGGTCAACAGTAAATAGCAATTCATAATCCTCTCCTCCGTTCAATGCACAAACGCTAGGCTCTAATTTGAATTCCTGACATTGAGCAGCCGTTGTCGCATCTATGGGTAATTTCTCATCATACACTCGAGCCCCACACTTACTGTTTTTGCATAAGTGTAGTATTTCCGACCCGAGTCCGTCTGATATGTCGATCATGCTTGTTGGAACAATACCCACTCCAGCGAGCTTTTGGATAATATCCGCTCTAGGCTCAGGTTTTAAGATTCGCTCTAACACGTAGTCAAAGCCTTCCAAATCAGGTTGAACATCCGGGTTTTCTTTCCAGATTTCCTTTTCGCGCTCCAATATTTGAAGCCCGATATAGGCAGCTCCTAAGTCACCGCTTACACAGAGCAGGTCGTTTTCTTTGGCTCCACTCCGATAAACGACCTTATCCTTGTCAACCTTGCCCATAGCGGTTACGCTTATCATTAATCCAGTGAGGCTAGATGTTGTGTCACCACCGATCAAATCCACGTTGTATTGATCGCAGCAGAGTTTTATCCCGTCATAAACCTCGCTGATGGCCTCGACAGGGAATCGGCTGGAAATGGCAAGAGAAACCGTAATATGCGTTGGGGTACCATTCATTGCGCAGATGTCACTCAGGTTTACGGCTACCGCTTTATAGCCTAAATGCTTTAGCGGAGTGTAACTCATATCAAAGTGGACTCCTTCAACCAACAAATCTGTACTTATCAGCTCAAAATGATCGCCTCGGTCAATAACTGCTGCATCGTCTCCTACACCTTTTACCGATGATGGTTGCTTCAGCTCAATATCCTTGGTCAAATGCTCAATAAGACCAAATTCTCCGAGTTGTCCAAGTTCCGTTCGTTCCATGTTACTTATAAAAATTCATTTCATCCACGTACTGCATCACTCGCTCCGTAAGCAAATAGCGCACATCCATACCATCAGCTATCGCCTTCCTAATGAAGCTTGCTGAGATTTTCATCAGCGGGGCGTCTATTAATGTGACTTTTGGATGATCCAGCAATTCACTTTTCGGATCTAATCGAACACTCAAGTTCTCATCACTCTCCACCCGTGGATACACAAGAACAGAATAATCTTCTAAAATCCTTCCGTAGTTTTTCCACTTCGAAAGTGTGTTGAGATTGTCCTCACCCATGATAATTGTGAATTCATGATCGGGATATTTCTCACCCAATGCAGCTAGCGTGTTGATTGTATAAGATGGTTGTGGCAGATCAAACTCGATATTCGAAGCCATCAACCTGGAATTGTCCTCTACCGCAATCCTCACCAACGCCAATCTGTGATAATCTGCCAATAGTGAAGCTTTTGGCTTCATCGGATTCTGTGGTGTAACCACAAACCAAACCTGATCTAATTCCGCGTATTGAGCCATATGATTCCCAATGATCAAATGACCAACGTGAATCGGATTGTATGTTCCGAAATAGAGACCTATCCGCTTACTCATTTCGACAAGAATTGGCGAATGTTACTTTCTGCGAAATTTATCGCATTCTCAAGGTTGTCGTTCAAAACTATGAGATCAAACTCACTTTGATAGCTCAATTCCTCATTGGCTTTCTTTAGCCGCATTTGAATTTTTTCCTCTGACTCGGTATTCCTTCCTCTCAATCTTTTTTCAAGGGCCTCAGGAGACGGTGGCTTCACGAACACGGAAAGCGCATTCGCTCCCAGCTGTTTTTTTAATTCGATGCCTCCATATACGTCAACATCGAATATTACTGCATGGTTGTTGGTCCAAATACGCTCAATTTCAGATTTAAGCGTGCCATAAAACTGATCCGGATAAACCTCTTCCCATTCCATCAAATCACCCTTATCAATGGCCTGTTTGAATCCATTGATTCCCAAAAAGTGATAGTCCTTTCCATCAACTTCTTCACCGCGCGGATCTCTGCTACATGCTGAAATAGAAAATTCAAGCGGAAGTCCACGCTCCAATAGTGCGTGTACGATGGTTGTCTTGCCTGCTCCTGAAGGAGCCGAGAATATGACTGCTTTGCCGTTTGCGTCCAAACCAGTTAAAGAACGTTTAGTACCTGTTCTTTGATTTTTTCGAGTTCATCTTTCATTCCAACCACGATTCGTTGAATGTCGGAATGCTGCGCCTTACTTCCTAGAGTGTTGATTTCCCGGCCCATTTCCTGAGCGATGAAGCTTAGCTTTTTACCTTTAAATTCCTCCTCTGCCATGGTTTTGACGAAGTACTCACAATGCGCTCTGAGGCGAACTTTTTCTTCAGATATGTCCAGCTTTTCCATGTAATAGATCAACTCCTGTTCGAATCGATCTCGATCATAGCTGGTCGATTCATTGCCCTCATCGCTTAAATTGTTACTGATCCTTCCTCTGATTCGATCAATACGCTCTTGCTCTAGAGGCTCAACCATGATCAGCCCTCCCAGGATTTTTTCGGTGCTCTCGCGAAGAACTAATTCGAGCTTTTCTCCCTCTTGCCTTCTGAATTCCAAGCAATTACTGATGCATTGTTCCACCGCATCCATTAGGACTTGAAGCTCTTTTTCATCAATCTCATCGGATGTCTGCTGAAAAACATCGGGCATTTTCAGCGCGAGTGCAAGATAATCTAGCGTAGTTGACTCACTTGAATTTCCTAGTCGTTCTTCGAGCTCTTTGATCTCCTGAAAGTGTTTTGCTACCAGCTCTTTATTTATCCCTGAAGTCGATTCTCCTTCAGCCAATTCGCGCTGGATGGTCAAGTCAATTTTACCCCGAACCAACTGAACTGATAATCGGTCTCTTATTTCAAACTCCTTTTCCCTATAAACAGAAGGCAGTCGCAGGTTTAAGTCAGCTTGTTTGCTGTTCAGCGTTTTGACCTCCACAGTGATTGATCTACCATTATAGGTAGATGTGTGCTTGCCGTAGCCGGTCATTGAAAAGGTCATTAAGAAGCGGTTTCGTATTTGTCAATATTGTTCAGGAAGCCAACCAAAACCGAAACACATCCATTTCGTTTGATTTGACTCGAAGAATTCGGGTCATCGGGTATGACTATTCGAATATTCAATTGCTGCGTTGACTCCACATTGAAGTCAAATACTTCCAATCCTGTTTCTTTGCTTGTGTAGAGCAAGTTCTTCTGGTAGTCATAGACCTCGAAAAACATGCCCTCTGCAATCACTTCATGTGTGCAAACGGCAATGCGATATTGTTGTTCTGAATAGAACGTTTGCATGAGCGAGGCCTCTTCACCTTGAAACATCACAGCTCCGTTATATTGACCATTGCTGAAATATTCGCCAAGGTCTTTCATGCACTTTCTCTTCGTAAAATTTCTGCATTGGGCCTCCACCACATTGGTTGTGAGCACCAAAGCCAAAATGAGCAGTGAAGTGAAACGAATAGTCACTTTCATGGATTAACAATTTTGGTTCTTAACGACTCCGCCAATTCCTTGAGCCTTACAACGTGCTCCCTCTTGAATTCTATCGTTCGTTTACCACCAATCGTTGTCACACCTGTCTTGCTTTGTGAAGTTGAGTTTGGGGTGTCAATGGTGGCATTTAGAGAACCAAAAAGCTCGAAAAGGGGTTCGAGCATCGGCTTTGCCTCATCCACTAAAGGGTCTCCTGCAGGGTAGGAATCGAAAATTTCTTTTAACTGAGCTGACGCAAACTTCTGTTCCGCCATTCGCTTAGATATTTCAGGATCGGGATTATCCGGGTCTAGTAACGAAGAGCCAATGTAGAGCCCTTCAATCCAACCCGCGCTCATTGCAAGCAACGCAATTTGATCACGATTTTCTTCTTGCAACTGACTGCTGGTTGCCCAATACATTTCCGTCATGATGTTGAGCATGGAGTCTCGGTCGCCAATGTTCGCGTTGGCTCGTTCAATCAATGAAGCAGAAAATGCCTCATGCACTCCAATGGATTCACCCACTCTCTTACATGCCGCCAAATATTTGATTGCGTCATTCTGCTGATCGTAGATGGTGGCATAACTCATGTCCGCGGCATAAATTCCAAGGATCATGGACTTCTTGAAAGTCGATTGATATTGATTGTTGTTTGTTGGACTCACCAACAAGTCCAATCTGAATTCTCCCCCTGCAGTTTTGATCAAAGTGGACAATTCCAAAGGCGAAGGCATGGAGTAGAAGATCGTCTTTGCGCTTTCATACATTTCACCTGAGTCTGCAACATTGTCGGAGCGATCGAGTTCAGGCTTGTGTGACTTTTTCTTGTCACCTTCAGAATCACAGCTTATAAGGAATAACGAAACAAGCGTTAGAATTCCAATCGTTCTCATACCCATGTACATAGTCGCAAACATACGGCCTTAAATGACTTGTCTAGTGGGCTTCCAACCAATTATTGCCCGTATTGATGTCAACAACCAACGGAACAACCAATTTGTAGGCATTTTCCATCTCTCTTCTAATAATGGGCATAATCAGCTCTATTTCGGATTTATGCGCATCAAAAACTAATTCATCATGTACCTGCAAGAGCATTCTACTTTTCACATTTTCTCGCTTTAGGGCAGCATCTAAATTGATCATCGCCAACTTGATGATGTCAGCAGCAGAGCCTTGGATCGGGGCGTTGATCGCGTTGCGTTCAGCTGAGCTGCGCACCACGTGATTCTTGGAATTGATGTCGGGCAAATACCTGCGTCTACCCATAATGGTTTCGGCATATCCCTTATCACGAGCCAGTTCAATGCTACTTTCCTTGTATTTCATCAAACCAGGGAATTGCTCGAAGTAACTATCGATGATCTCCTTAGCCTCTGTTCGCGAGATGTTCAGGTTTTGAGCTAATCCAAATGCGCCTTGACCATAGGCAATTCCAAAATTCACGGCCTTGGCCTTGCTTCTCATCTCTCGGTCGACATCTTCTATCCCAACACCAAAAACCTTGGCAGCTGTTGCAGCGTGAATGTCCAATCCGTTCTTGAACGCATCGATCATTCCTTGGTCGTTACTGATTGCAGCGATAATGCGCAACTCTACTTGTGAGTAGTCCGCTGCCAGTATTACGTAATCACTATTTCTTGGAATGAAGGCCTTACGAATTTCCCGACCACGAGCAGTGCGAATCGGAATGTTTTGGAGGTTCGGGTTGTTAGAAGATAGTCGACCCGTAGCCGCCACCGTTTGCATGTAATTCGTGTGCACGTGACCGGTTCGGGGATTCACCATTTCAGGCAAGCTATCAACGTAGGTGCTTTTGAGCTTTCTTACAGATCGGTAGTCCAAAATCTTTCCAATGATTTCGTGCTTTCCTGCTAACTTCTCCAAGGTGGCTTCATTGGTTTGATACTGACCTGTCTTCGTTGTCTTTGCATTCGAATCCAGCTTCAAGTGTTCGAACAATACTTCGCCCAGTTGCTTTGGCGAATCCAAATTGAATTCCATTCCGGCCAGTTTGAACACATCATCCCGAAGTTGAATGGCATCTTCATCCAATTCGACACTCATTGATTTCAACGCATCAACGTCCAAATTGATTCCCTCATTTTCCATGTCGGCCAAAACCCTGATTAGCGGGCATTCCATATCAGACATCAGCTTTTTTGTCGACTCATCCTTCAACTCTTTCTCCAACGCCAACTTCAACTGCCAAGTGATGTCGGCATCTTCAGCTGCATAGTCTTTGATTTCATCTATCGGCACGTCACGCATGCTTCCCTGTTGCTTGCCCTTCTGTCCAATCAATGTTTCAATAGAAACCGGACGATAACCAAGGTAATATTCCGACATCTCGTCCATGTTGTTCTTCATGTCGGGATTCAGCAGAAACTGCGCGATCATGGTGTCGAACAATGGACCTTCAACTCGCACTCCGTATCGATTCAACACTTCGATATCGAACTTTAAGTTCTGCCCGACTTTTTCAATTTTTTCATCTTCAAAGACAGGCTTGAATTCGCTCACAATTTTTGCGGCTTCTTCATGGTCAGCAGGAATTGGAACGTAGTAAGCCTTCCCCTTTTCGTACGAAAAGGACATTCCGACCAAATCTGCCTGATGTGGGTCAACTCCTGTTGTTTCAGTATCAAAACAGATCGACTTCTGTTTCATTAATAATTTAATGAAATTTGACCTAGATGGCACCGAATCCACCAAGCGATAACTATGTTCCGTGTTATCGATCGTTTTGATATTTCCTGCAGGTTTTTCGTTGGTTTCCTCCGAATCACCGGTGCTAAACAAGTCAAGCTGCGAATCGGTCCTGTCACGCACAATGGCGATTTCTTCTCCAAGAATGTTCTTGGCCAATTGGCGAAACTCAAGGTCTTCGAACAACTCCACTAGCCGCTCCTTGTCAGGCTCTTCCATCGTCAACGCCTTTTCATCCAATTCAATTGGAACATCCAAAATAATTGTTGCCAACTGCTTTGAAAGGAACGCAATGTCCTTGCAGGCTTCCACCTTCTCTTTCATTTTTCCTTTCAGCTGATGTGTATTCTCGTATAAACCTTCAACTGATCCGTATTCCTGTACAAACTTGATGGCCGTCTTTTCTCCAACACCTTGAATTCCGGGAATATTGTCGACTGCATCCCCCATCATTCCTAATATGTCTATAACCTGCTCGGGGCGTTCAATTCCATACCGTTCACACACCTCCTTCACTCCCCAAACTTCTGGATCACCGCCACCCTTACCCGGTTTATACATCACGATGTTCTCCTCAACCAACTGACCGTAATCCTTATCCGGAGTCATCATGTAAACGGTGTAGCCGGCACGTGCTCCCTTCTTTGCCAAGGTTCCAATCGTGTCGTCTGCCTCGTAACCGGGGACTTCCAAAATTGGAATTCGAAAGGCCTCAATGATTGACTTGATGTATGGAACGGACTTCTTAATGTCTTCGGGTGTTTCGTCCCGATTGGCCTTGTAGGCTTCATATTGCTCCACTCGAATGCTGCTCTCACCGGGAGGGTCAAACACCACAGCAATATGTGTAGGCTTTTCCTTTTGAAGCAAACTCCACAACGTGTTCGTAAACCCAAACATGGCCGATGTATTCAACCCCTTGCTATTGATGCGAGGATTGGAAATGAAAGAATAATACGCCCTGAAAATCAGTGCATAAGCATCAAGTAAAAAAAGTCGTTTGTCTTCGGCCATCGAATATCAGTTTGATGGCGAAAAATAAGAGAATCCGCAGCGTTCGAAAGATTATTCCTGATAAATCACCTGAAGCAAAACATCACCCACTACTTGCAGGGTTTTCTTGCTAATGATATCCATGTTGTCAGCATGGGTGTGATGGAAGCTTCCGAAGTCGTGTCGCGTCATTTCATAGTGAATGATGTCGATTGTAGGAATGCTTCCAAGCTGATACAAATACAAGTGATCGTCCGTAATTGGGTTACCGATATACATCTTAAAATAGTTCTTATGTCCCATGGTGTGCGCTAAATCCCAAACCTTATTCATTACTTCCGGGGCGTATTCCATAGAAACCTGCTCTTTTGGAAATGTGGCATTGGCCGCTCCGACCATATCCAACAAAATGCCGTAGGCTGGCTTATAAGCTTCAATCGGAATATTTGTCGACCAATATTGTGAACCCAGGCAATAAGTATTGTCTCCAGAACCTACCATCGAACTCTGGGGCTGACCGTAGTCCTCTGCATCAAAAAACACAATGTCGAATCCGATGTTGGGTTTATTAGAATCAGAAGCAACTGCTCTGGCCAATTCCAACAACACTCCCACTCCGCTGGCGCCATCGTTCGCACCATCGATGGGTTTGTTGCGGTTTTCGGTGTCGCGATCGGCATAAGGGCGTGTGTCCCAATGCGCGCAGAGTAAAATCCTTTTCTCCGCTTCAGGTTTGTAGCGGCCCATGATATTGTAAATATCCAGCTCCTTATTATTGTATGCTGTGACTTTCGCTTTCTGGGTAATCACCTCTAGTCCAAATGATTTCAACTCCGATTCAAGCCACTTAGCACACGCTTTTTGAGCATCAGTATTTGGAACGCGAGGTCCGAAATCGACCTGCTTTTGGATGTAGTTGTATGCGCTGTTCGAATCAAATCGTGGTGTTTCAACCAATTGCATTTTTGGCTGAGGCGCTGGCCTTGGAGTTTCTACTGGGGCCGACTTCTTAGGTTCATCGCCACAAGAACTCAAAAGAACAATTGCCGAAAAAGCTATGATCTGACCTAATCGCCTTACTGCACTTCCCATTTCGCTCCGTCTTTTCCGTCTTTTACAACAATATTCAACTTGGCCAGCTCATCGCGAATAGCGTCTGACGTTGACCAGTCTTTATTCAATCGTGCCCGCTTGCGCATTTCTAAAATCACATCCATCAGGCCATTAACCATTCCGGTCTCTCCACTGTCCTCAACACTCTTTAACCCAAGTACATCAAAAACAAAGGCGTGAACGAGGTCTCTCAATTCTGTTTTGGTTTTGGCATCAATCCTCGTTCGGCCATCAGCTACCGAATTGATGACACGAACGGCCTCGAACAAATGTCCGATCAGAATTGGGCTGTTGAAGTCATCGTTCATTGCTTCATAGAATAAGCCTTTGAACTTTTCAATCTCCACTTCGTTAGAATCCGATTCGGGAAGTGAATCCAATTGCTTGATCGCGGCCATCAATCGCTGGAAGCCTTTTTCTGACGCTTCTAATGCTTCGTTTGAAAAATCCAACGTGCTGCGATAGTGCGCTTGCAACATGAAGAATCTCACGACCATTGGATGGAAGCCTTTGTTTAGAAGGTGATGTTCTCCTGTAAACAGCTCATCAGGTAAAATCGAATTCCCCAATGATTTAGACATCTTCTTGCCCTCGAATGTCAGCATGTTTCCATGCATCCAATACTTCACCGCGTGCTTTCCATTGCATGCCTTGTTTTGTGCCACTTCACATTCGTGATGCGGGAACTTCAAGTCCATTCCTCCTCCGTGGATGTCGAATGTTTCCCCCAAATACTTTGTGCTCATCACCGAACACTCCAAGTGCCATCCCGGGAAGCCTTCTCCCCAAGGTGAATTCCATCGCATGATGTGAGCCGGTGAGGCCTTTTTCCAAAGCGCAAAATCCAGCGGACTTCTCTTCTCGCCTTGACCATCCAAATCACGCGTGCCGCTAATCAACTCATCAATTTTTCGACCGCTGACCATACCGTAATTGTCCGTCTCCGCGTACTTGTTTACATCGAAGTAAACCGAGCCATTTACCTCATACGCCAAACCGGAAGCAATAATCTTTTGAATCGCATCAATCTGCTCAACAATGTGTCCGGTTGCCGTTGGCTCAATGTCTGGAGAAAGATTGTTGAACACCGCCATTTTCTCATGAAAGTCGATGGTGTAGGTCTGTACAATTTGCATCGGCTCCAACGATTCCAGTCGTGCCTTCTTGCTGATCTTGTCTTCCCCTTCGTCTGCATCATTTTCTAGATGACCGGCATCCGTGATGTTACGCACGTAGCGCACCTTGTATCCCAAGTGTCTGAGATAGCGATTGACCAAATCAAAGGACATGAACGTGCGACAGTTTCCTAAGTGAACGTTGCTGTAAACCGTAGGTCCACAGACATAAAGACCCACGAATGGATCGTTGATGGGTTCAAACTTTTCTTTTGTTCCGCTAAGCGTGTTGTAAATGTGCAGCGATGTCTCCATGATTCACTTCAGGAGCGCAAAGATAGAATCGAGATTAAGCGATGGGAGCCTATTTCATGTTCGGGTCGATCACACCTTCACCGATGTACTGACCATTCTGGTAAATCTCCACATTCGTGAGAATACCATTGCTGTCGTACTTGTACCACTTACCGTCCCACAAACGGCCACTTTTGAACTCGCCTTTTTGAGAAATCTGGCGGTTCTTGTTGTACAAGGTGTGCTGACCATTGCCATCAAAGTAACCAATGTTTGGCTTGGCATCTGCCGCAGCGACTTTCACCGTGGTTTTCACTTTGTTTGACTCATCCTTCACTGGCTCTGGTTCAGCCTTAACAGCCACCTGTGGACTTGGCGGTTCCTTGAAAGTAGACTTAGAAGCATCCATGTTTCCTCCGTCAAATACTCTCACGGATTTCACACTTCCATCTTCGAAGTACTCCTTGATCTCACCATCTTCTTTTCCACCGTTCCAATTTCCTTCGATCATCACCTGACCGTTTTCATAGAAATAGGTCTGCTTTCCTTCTCGCTTTCCGGTTTCGTTGAATGTGAACTGCTGCGAAACCTGACCGTTTTCGTAGTAGCGCTTGAAATTTCCTGTTTGCTTATTTAATGCCCAATTTCCTTCCTCTTCAACTACACCATTTTCATAGTACGTTTTGTAAGGTCCCTTGGGGCGCCCGCCTTCGTGATTGATTTCCGATTTTAGCTTTCCGCTCGGGTAATACATCTTCCACATGCCGACCTTGCGACCATTTTCGAAAGTGCCCTCCTCCACTTTGGCATCAGGAGCGTATCCCGGTTTGCCTGCATCCGCTCCCAAAATCACCCAAGGACCATGCTTGCGACCTTCCGCGTTCATTGCGTTTTGCGCCATCGCAAACACGGATGTCAACATCAACAGGGTAAAAATCAAATGCTTGATTAAGTTCCGCATATCAAAATCGGGGCAAAAGATAAACTTATTTGAATGATTTGGGTTGTGCATTTGCAATCGTTGGTAGTTCTTAAGTCAGATGCTTACGATGCTCATCCGTTTTAGGTTTTCCAACATATCAACAACCATCTTGTTCAAATCATAATTCGGTTTCCAACCCCAGTGTTGACGGGCTTCAGCGTCATCTATGGATGCCGGCCAGTTGTTAGCAATTTGCTGACGGAAATCGGGATTGTACGTGATTGAAAAGTCAGGAATGTGTTGCCGGATTTCATTCGCAATTCGCTCCGGGTCAAAACTCATCGCGCTGATGTTGTAGCTCGATCTGATTTTTACTTGATCAGCCGGAACTTGCATGATGTCTACTGTTGCCTTAATCGCATCGTTCATGTACATCATTGGAAGCGCAGTATGCTCGCTCAAGAAGCATTCATATGAACCCGACTTAAGTGCCTGATGGAAAATATCGACTGCATAATCCGTGGTTCCGCCTCCAGGCATAGACTTCCAACCTATCAATCCCGGATATCGCACCGAGCGAACATCCACACCATAGCGGTTGTGGTAGTATTCGCACCAGCGCTCACCGGCAAATTTTGAAATACCGTAAACTGTTGTCGGTTCGATGACCGTGTATTGTGGTGTATTTTCTCTCGGTGTAGTCGGTCCAAAAACAGCTATAGAGCTTGGCCAGAAAATCTTCTTCAAGTATCCATCACGCGCTAAGTCCAAAATGCTGAACAAGCCATCCATGTTCAGTTTCCATCCAAACTCCGGATTCTTCTCTGCAGTTGCTGAAAGCAAGGCCGCCAGGTGATATACTTCTGTGATTTTATTATCAATCACGAACTTTTTCACCGCTTCCCGATCCATGACATCGAGTTTGGCATATCGAACACCAAACTTGGCCTCATCTCGTATGTCTGAAGCAATCACAGAATCCGCTCCAAAACGGTTGGCCAATTCCTCAACCAGCTCTGTACCTACTTGTCCGCAGGAACCTATGACAAGAATGCGCGTGTCACTCATGGATTAAAATGTTTCGACAAAGATGTAAAGGCTCGGGAATTTTCGATCCCCGATTGTTACTTCGTATGAATTTTGTGCAGCCGAAGGCGAAGCAAAATTTGTATCGAGAAGTAACTGTCGATCTCGATACACGCCTGCTTATCGCAGCCGCACTCGATCTGACAGTTATACGGAATCACGCCTGATCAAAGTCCACGACCACTTTTTGGGTCTTGGGATGGCTTTGGCAAGTCAGGATAAACCCGCGTTCCAATTCATCCGGTTCGAGGCTGTAGTTCACGTCCATGTTTACCTCGCCCTCGGTTAAGCGGGCACGACATGTGGCGCACACGCCTCCCTTGCAAGCGAATGGAAGATCTGCTCCATTTTTCAATGCGGCATCCAAGATGTTTGTGTCCTCCGAGTCCATCGAGAAATTGGTGGACAATCCATCCAAAATGATGCTCACTTCTGCAATGAATCCTTCACGTTTTTCGGTCTTAACTTCTCCTTTTCGCTCCGCCAATTGCTGTGGCGAGGCGAACAATTCAAAGTGAACTTGCTTGCGGTCTAAACCGATGCCTTCCATCGCTTCACGAACGGCTTCAATCATAGGTGCAGGTCCGCATACGAAAACCTCATCAATGGTATCCGGTGGAATGAAATACTTGAAGAAAGTCTGACACTTGTCACCATCGATATGGCCTTGTAAAAATGGGAACTCGCTCGCCTCACGACTCAAAATGTGGAACACTCGAAGGCGTCCCATGTATTCATTCTTTAAGTCTTCGATTTCCTCACGGAAGATGATGGTAGCCGTGCTCTTGTTTCCGTAAAACAACGTGAATTCGCTTTTTGGCTCTTTTGCTAAAATCGTTTTCATATGCGACATCACCGGAGTGATTCCACTGCCGGAAGCAAAGGCCACGTAGGACTTTTCATTGGCTTCATCCATTGGGGTATAGAAACGACCGAGTGGAGTCATCACTTCCAGCTCATCGCCAACTTTCAATGTGTCATTCGCAAACGTGGAAAACAACCCTCCATCTACCTTCTTCACCGCCACGCGCAGTTCAGCATCCAGCGGGCTCGAACAGATCG
>JAWKNJ010000047.1:0-32181 GCA_041391765.1 Flavobacteriales bacterium
CCCGCATCGGTGATGTGGATAGAGTCGTTTGAAATAGTAACGCTGGTGATCAATTCGTTTGTCGAGTCGTTGTCATTGTTCGCTGCTCCGGCAGGTAAGACCGCAAACCCACCGCTGCTCAGGAAGATGGTATCGTTGCTGATGCTCAAAGACTGGATTTCATTGGTAGAGTCATTGTCGTTGTTTACAGCATTGGCATAAGCTCCCAGGTAAACGAACCCACCATCGCTTAAGTAAACCGTGTCTCCACTGAAGCTTAGGGCCTGAATTTCGTTCGTGCTGTCGTTGTCATTGTTCACCGCGTTGACATAAGCGCTCAGGTCAATGTCATATGTTCCGCCCGCATCGGTGATGTGGATAGAGTCGTTTGAAATAGTAACGCTGGTGATCAATTCGTTTGTCGAATCGTTGTCATTGTTCGCTGCTCCGGCAGGTAAGACCGCAAATCCACCGCTGCTCAGGAAGATGGTATCGTTGCTGATGCTCAAAGACTGGATTTCATTGGTAGAGTCGTTGTCGTTGTTTGTCGGAATTGCAGGGAGTACCGCAAAACCACCATTACTCAAGTAAATTGTATCGTTACTTATGCTGATGGTTTGAATCTCATTGGTAGAGTCATTGTCCAATGAAGTTGATGGAGGGAGGACTATGAAGCCTCCATTACTCAAATAGATGGTATCGTTTCCAATGCTCAATGTCTGCGCATCCGTATTGTCGAGGTATCCACCGAGGTAAACGAACCCACCGTCTTGAAGATATAGGGTGTCGTTGCTTAGGCTAATGCTCTGATCGTCAGTGTCATCGAGATATCCGCCAAGGAAAACAAAACCGCCATCACTTAAGTAGAGGGTGTCATTACTGATGCTGATTGCTTGAATTTCGTTGGTCGAATCATTATCCAAGGATGTAGAAGCAGGCAACTTTACAAATCCGCCATCGGATAGGAAGATGGTGTCATTACTGATGCTTAGTACCTGAATTTCATTTGTGGAATCAGCGTCATTATCGATCACAGAATCAGCAGGAAGGACTGCGAACCCACCATTGCTAAGATAAATGGTGTCATTGCTGATGCTGATAGACTGAAGTTCGTTTGTTGCATCGTTGTCCAAAAAGTGGATCGTATCACCCTGTCCGCCAAGTATTCCAATAAAGGCGGCTGTATCTCCCAAGTTCACTACCGAAATGGTATCGCTGTCTGGGCCACCACCTCCTGAACTGATTAGCGCAGAAACATCAATATCAACAAATCCCGCACCCTGATACAAGCGGAGCGTATCGTTGTTCAAGCCGACAATGGCACCCGAATCAACTCCCGTCCCGCCTCCGATCAAAGCACTGAAATCGGTCGTATCGTTGCCTTTATTTGTGTAGATGATGTAATCTGTGCCGAGTAGGGAAGCACTGTCAATCACCAAAACATTACCGGCTGTTTCGGCATACAATGCGAATGGTACGCTGCTCAGGTCAGTTGGTCCGCCCATGTCAACCCCATCAATGTTGACTTGAACGCTTCTGTTGCCTGTTCCCCAATCGATTTGATCGAACGTTGCAAGGGTGCCTCCGCTAAGAGGAGTTCCCAACCCGATTCGAAGTGTGAACAATCCAAAACGATTTGTGGTGACGCTATGTGATTCATCATATTCCATTGTTGGACCATCGAAAACAGAGATGACCACGGTTAATGTGCTGTTTCCTATGGGCGCACCGGCAGTGTCTCTCGCTACCGCCTGATAGTTAATGCTTTGAGGTGCTTGAGCCTGTAGGTTCGTTCCGGTTAAAACGAATACAAGCATGGCCGCACCCATGGCCAGTGAATAGTTAATTAGTCTTTTCATGACTGAGTGTTGATGGGTTGGAACACAAACACCAATCCCATGTAGCACTCAAGCACTGTAACCAAGAAGACCGCGAGTTCTTTGGGGTTTCCTCAATATCAACAGTAGCGTGTAGGTAACTAGTCAGTAGATAGGTGTTTAGCGTTCAAAAATATACTTTGATCGCTACTTTACCTAGCTCTACGGAAATCTTAGGTCAAGGGTTGGAATACAAGGATTTGTGTGGTTTTTCCTCGCTTTGAAATGAATTCGGCCGTCCGGATTTGGACGGCCGAATTCAATATTTCGACATTTATTGTCTGTTTCTATTGTTCAAGTGTTCCAGGGTTGAACTGACTGTAAAATCCCTGAGCCTCTTCGAAAATAGGAGTGATGTATTCGCCTAACTCGCTGGCCGAGTATTGTTTGGCCATAGTGTCAAATTGCTGTATAACGGCCACTGCCTGTCCTGCATCGCGAGAAACTTTGGACTGGAATTCAGTCTCCAATGAAGCATAGTACTTTAAGTGTGAAAAGTAGTGTTCAGTCATCAGCTTGGCAACCTCAGATGCTTTTTCTATTTCACCTAATTGGAAATAGCCATCCACGACTTGCAGTAGTGTGACATCTTTAGGAGTGTTTGGCGTAACAGTGAGTTCAACACACTTGTCCAGCACGGCAGTTGCTTTTTCATCCTTATTTTCCTTGATCAACACATCGGCTAGACGAGAGAAATTTAAGCGAAGGTTTGTCACAAACCGAAGGTTGTTTTCATCCAAGAAGATGTCAGGATCATTCATATTTCCGAAGCGAAACTTATTCATCATGTTGTCATACATGATTTCCGATTCTACTTCGCCAAAGTATCCGAACTGGTTACGATCGTTTTTAGCCACATACGGAACTAAGCGATACGCAAATCCCTCGTGTTGCATGTATTTGTCCAAATTGAAGTAGCTGTCTCTCGGCATTGTGTTCGCGTAGTAAATTGGACGTTCCCAGTTATTATTTGCGAGAATGTCTAGCATGAGAAGCTCGCTCTTAAGGATGATGTTTCCCTTAATTTCCCACTCTAACGCATCAACAATTCGATTTGCACGATTAGCAGGAACAACTCCCATTTCCACGACTCTCGCAGAGTCCACAGGCAGCCTGAACTTGCGTGTTGGGATATAGCTCATGCGCTTGCCATTTACCATCGGCTGCGTGTTTTTGTCATCTAATGCAAACGCAACGACTTGGTCGATATTGATGTAGTTGTCATTCTTGGTACGCTCTACGATTGGAAGGTAATCGCGCGTTCCTTGACGATATTGATCCTTTTCCATGCTCAGTTTCACTGGCTTTCCATCACTGTAGGCTTGGCGTTTGATCATGTCAATGAACCAATCTGTGCTGCCCAGCGTCAGGTTAACAACTCTGACGTCAGTTCGATATCCTTCCACTTCCTGAAGGTACCAAAGGGGAAAGGTGTCGTTGTCTCCGTTAGTGAACAAAATCGCGTCTTTAGCGCATGAATCTAAATAGTTACGAGCGATGTCTCTGGCTGTGTATCGACCGCTGCGATCGTGGTCATCCCATCCGTCTTTGGCCATCACCGCGGGTGCGGTCAAACAAAGCGCGGTGGCGAGGGCAGCCTGAAGTTTTTGGTCTTTAACCACCATGCCAATTCCGTGCATAATAGCAAGCAAAACGGAGGCAACAATTGCCATGTATAACATCAAATAGGTGAAGCTGCTGTTTCCGCCAAACATGGCTCCGACAACGGCCAGCGCTATGCCGCCACCTATTGCCATTCCGATACTCTGACCGAGTTCTTTGGTTGCTAAATTTTTAGCTGCATCATACAACGCTAAGACACCAAATCCAATCCATATGGCAAACGCATAGAAGGAACCCGCGTAGGCGTAATCTCGTTCGCGCGGTTGATAGGGGTATTGGTTTAGATAAAGAACGATGGCTAACCCCGTGAAGAAGAAGAGGAGGAGCACAACCCATCCCCACTCTGAATGCTGACGGAAATGGAAAATCATACCCAAAAGACCAAGAATGAGAGGCAAGGCGAAAAAGAAGTTTCGTGCTTTTTGATCTCTCACATAGTCTGGAATTTCATCCTGATTTCCAATGTGCGCATCATCAATAAATGGAATACCAGTCATCCAGTTTCCATCTTGGAATCCACCGTGACCTTGGGTGTCATTTTGCCTTCCGCTAAAGTTCCACATGAAGTATCTGAAATACATCCAGCCCACCTGATAGCTAAAGAAATAGCGCATGTTTTCCATGAAAGTCGGCTTGTTGATGGTTTCCATCCGGCCGGAGCCGTCTCTGTATTTAACTGGCTTTCCTTTGAAATCACTCCATTGCTTGTAAGCTCTAATGTGATTTCCTTTCGTACTCCACATTCTTGGGAAAAACGTCTTGAAATCAGGGTGATAGTTTGGTTTGGAACCCTTACGGTCATCTGCTAACTCATACTTTCCCGTGCGCTCGTCTGGATAGTACACTGGATCACCATCTAGGTAAGGATCGGAAGGATCTAGCGGTGAATTGAATTGCTGGCCATATAGCAGAGGAGAATCGCCATATTGCTCACGATTCAGATATGCCAAAAGGTTCACAAGGTTTTCAGGGTTGTTTTCATCAATGGGAGTGTTCGCGTTTGAACGGATCATGATTAACACAAATGATGAGTAACCAATGATCAGTACCAGCAAGGAAAGCAGTGCAGTATTCCAAGTTGGCCGCTGTGTTTTGATGGTGTAAGAGATACCATAAACGATAGCCCCAAGCAGTAGTATCAAGAATACAATTGATCCAGAGTGGAATGGTGTGCCTAGCGTATTGACAAAGGCGTACTCAAACTTTGCTGCCAGGCTCACAATCCCCGGAATAATAAATCCTTGAATTCCTCCCAATGTAACAACACCAACGGCACCTGCTATGATGATTCCTTTCAGGTTAGGCTTGTACTTTTTGAAGTAGACCACATAGGCCACTGCGGGGATGGCAAGCAGGTTTAATAAGTGAATACCTATGGATAGACCAATTAAATAGGCAATAAGAATAATCCATCTGTCGGCCTTCGGTTCATGAGAAATTTCTTCCCACTTTAGGATGGCCCAAAAAGTAATGGCGGTCATCATAGAAGACAAGGCATACACTTCGCCTTCGACCGCGGAGAACCAAAAGGTGTCGCTAAAGGTGTAAGCTAAACCACCAATTAGCCCGCTTCCTAATATGGCCACATAATCGCCTTTAGAAAGCTCTTCACCATCTTTCAACTTAAGCTTAAATAGTTTTAAAGCTAGTGCTGTGATTGTCCAGAATAAGAATAAAATGGTGAATGCACTGCTTAATCCACTGATCATGTTGACCGCATACGCAACATTTTCTGGGGCCACGAACATGCTAAACAGTCTTCCGACCAACAAAAACGTTGGTGCTCCGGGAGGGTGACCAACTTCCAATCGATATGAAGTGGCAATGTATTCACCGCAGTCCCAAAAACTGGCTGTCGGTTCGAGTGTACTCACATAAGTGTATGTGGCTATGGCAAATGCAAGCCAGCCAAGGATATTATTCCAGCGTTGATAATTCATTGTAATGGTATAATCAAAAACTTCCCGATCATGGGAAGTGGCGCGAATTTAGAATTATAGCATTATGCCTAGAGTGAACAATGGTTATGAATTCCAATAAAATCTTAAGGAGTACTCAAATAACGCCTTCTGTACATCAGCGTTTTATCATTAAAAATACTTTTGGCATCAGCTTTGCTAAGCTGGCGAGCATTAACAAAAATGAAAACGATAATGATGACTTCTTTTCAAACTAAGCTGGTAGCCCTTTCTCTTGTGGCGATGGCTTTTTCTATTCCCGGATGTAAAAACAGAAAAGTTCAACGCGTTGATCCAAATGAGCGAATCGACCTGAGCGGAAGATGGAACGACACGGATTCGAAGATGACAGCTGATGCGATGATCGAGCAAGTGTTGACCGGGCCATGGTTGACAAACCACCTTCAAGCCAATAATGGAGAAAGACCAGTGGTAATCGTTGGCTTGACCAGAAACAAATCGCACGAGCACATCAACCCAGAAACCTTCTGCAAAGACTTAGAAAAGTCTTTCATCACTTCTCAAAAGGTTCGTTTGGTTCAAGGAGGAGAGATGCGCGAAGAAGTTCGTGGAGAGCGTGCCGATCAGCAAAATTTCTCTAGCGAAAACACCATGAAGAAGTGGGGATTAGAAGTTGGAGCGGACTACATGCTTCAAGGTGTTCTGAATTCCACAGTAGATGAATATGGCCGCGAAAAGGTGGTTGAATATCAAATCGATCTTCAGTTAACCAATATGGAAACCAACGAAGTGGTTTGGATTGGCGACAAGAAAATCAAGAAGTACATTAAGGACTAAATCAGTTTGTATTAAGTCATCTAAAGGCCCCCGGCTATTCAAATAGTTGGGGGTTTTTAATAGTCTATGCGAAAACTCGCCTACATATTTCCGCTGGTGTTGTTCACTGCTTGTGCGACCTATTATCAACGAAACATTGAGTTTCAAGAATTGATTGGTAAAGGCAGTTTGGACAAGGCGGAAAAACTCCTTGAGTCTGACAAAAAGATTCAACGCGATCGAAACCGACTGTTGTTCCTGTTTAACATGGGATACATCAATCACATGCAGCAGGAGTTTAGCGAGAGCAACAAGTATTTCAATGAAGCTGACTTGCTGATCGAGGATTACAAGAAGAGTTACGGAGCAGAAGCACTTGCTTTAGTGAGCAACCCTGAAGTGAAGCCATACAAGGCTGAGGATTTTGAAGAGGTGATGATTCATTACTATAAAGCGATCAATTACCTGATGTTACGCGATTTTGATGCTTCTTTGGTTGAGGCACGAAGGATGAACTTGACGCTGAATCGCTTGAACGATAAGTATAAAGATCATAAAAACCGATATCAGGCTGATGCATTTGCAAACATTATAATGGGCCTTGCGTACGAAGCCACCGGAAACATCAATGATGCTTTCATTGCTTATCGAAACGCCTATGAAGTTTACACAGGTGAACACGGATATTTTGACACACCAGTGCCTGAGCAATTGAAGGAGGATTTGCTAAGAACCGCCAATAGCTTGGGATTCAGAAATGACCTTGAATTTTATGAAAGGGAATTTGATCGCAAGTACTCTCCAAGGATTGTTGAGAACGGAGAGGTTGTTTTCATTTGGCAAAACGGCATGGGACCGGTCAAGGATGAAATGAGTATTAACTTTTTCGCTGTTCCTGGCGCGGGTGGTGTAATGTATTTTGAAAACGAAGACTTAGGATTAAGCTTTCCATTTTTCATTGGCAATGACCAACAAAAGAAAAATGACCTGTTGGCATTGCATGTTATTCGCGTGGCATTCCCGAAGTACATCGAACGACCGAACTTTTATAAGTCAGCCTATATCCAGTCAGGAGCCGAGAAGCATGAACTGGAATTGGCTGAGAACATCAATGACATTGCTTTCAAAACATTGCATGACCGCTTTATGCGCGAAATGGGGGTGGCGCTGTTAAGACTTGCTCTGAAGAAAGTGGCGGAAGTAAAGTTGAGCCAAGAAAATGCGCTGTTGGGTGCAGCAGCTACCATTACTAATGCAGTAACAGAGAAAGCGGATACTAGAAATTGGCAGACATTGCCGCACTCTGTTTATTATACTCGTGTCCCGTTGAATTCAGGAAACAATGAGTTGGTGCTGAAAATGAAAAACGTAAACCAAGCTCAGGATCAAGCAACGTTTCAATTTGAGGGTAAAAGAGGAGCGATGTATTTTCAACCATATCACAGTATCGAGCATCTTCCCGCTGCGGGCTGGGATTCAGGTGCACCCCACCGTTAATGCTCTTTATTCCGACCTGAAAAAATCGATCACGGACAAATTCACGAGGTGAATGTTGTTGTAGTAATAGTGAAGGATTTCATCATAAGAGACTCCGCGTTTAGCCATGTTCATAGCGCCTTCTTGGCACAATCCTACTCCATGGCCATAGCCTTTTCCTTCGATGATGATGGAGTCTTGGACTTGGTCAACTGAGAAGTAAGCTGAACGGAGCTTTAGGTCGTGACGAACGTGCTTAAAATCAATTTTGTCTATTCCGTCCGCGTTGTGATCAAAGCTGATTTGACGCTTATCCGGGCAGTAATTAAGAATGGCGTTTCTTGCGATTGGGTCGTGAATGGGGTAGCCGTGCTTGGTTCTTAGGTATTCCAGCCACTGGTCAGTGGTAGTTGTGTAACGCCAATAACTGTGTGGCTCTTGCGAACAATTGTCATCCGTGCGTCCTCTCAAATATTCCAAGTAGCCGCTCCAAACATCCTCGCTGTTGCAGGTGTAGCCTCCACAATTGCTGTGGAAGGCGGCCGTAACCAAATTAATATCACTGTCCACGATCACAATCCCAGTGGTTTCAAGTGTAGCGCGAATAATGTCAGGGTTTGCCTTACTGCGCCTATGATAAACCTGACAATGAACCTTATCGCAGAGCTGAAAGCCTTCGGCTTCATGTCTTCTTCGATTGTTCAACGCATAGGTTCGACATATCACCGCTTGAACCTTGTAGTATTCTTTCGGCTCTTTTGATCCGGCTTCGGATTCTACAACTCCGGCAACATAGTGCTCGATGTATACATCATTGATGATGCGCAGCTTGCCACTATGCGGTTTGATGGTGAAGTCATCGAAGTATTCGTGTTGTCGTTTCACGTTGTCAGCTCGCTGAACAACAAGGGA
Source organism: Flavobacteriales bacterium (assembly GCA_041391765.1). Classification (GTDB taxonomy): domain Bacteria; phylum Bacteroidota; class Bacteroidia; order Flavobacteriales_G; family Salibacteraceae; genus SHAN690. The sequence goes on from JAWKNJ010000047.1 coordinate 8,603, forward strand.
ACTTCCCCATTTGTCGCGCTTAACCTCAACAACGCCAAAACTTCCCAGGTCTTCTCCGAGCGTTTTGACGCTGATCAACCCATTCAAATTTTTAATGCGAAGAATCGTCTTCGGACCTAGGTCATAAAGTTTCTGACCATTGCCATAGACTGTGTAGGAACCATCTCCGGGTTGAACAATCACTTCAGCTGGCTCTTCGCCATGAAACAAACCGATGTGAAGAAACTTCGTGGAAGCCTGAACTTGAAAGGTAGTCAATAGTATTAAAGCGGAAATCCAGCGAAGCATCAGACAAAAATATCCTGACTGACGAGCCTATTTGTGACCGTTGTCGATGATTTTCAACAATTTATTTGCAACAATCGAAGATGCTCCGCCAGCTCCCAATTTGTAACGAAGCTGGGCATACTCGTTGAGGATCGCTTGCCTTCTTTCCCCACCTTCAATGATATTACCAAGCTCGATCTTAATATTCTTTGCGCTAGCCTGACCCTGAATCAGCTCTTTGACTACTTCCTTATCCATGATCAGATTGACCAAGCTGATGAATTTGATTTTGACCAACCAACGGGCGATAATTACACTCAACCAATTGGCTTTGTAAACAACTACCTGGGGAGTTCCAATCAATGCAGTTTCTAAAGTCGCTGTTCCCGAAGTAACTATGGCAGCTTCTGCACTTTTCAGCAATTCATAGGTTGAGCCCTCGACCAATTGGACGTTTTGATTCAGGTATTTTCTGTATCGCTCTATAGGTTGCCAAGCGACTTTCGAAACCACGAATTGACGCTTTGGAAACTGCTCGATTAACGCGGCCATTTCGGGTAATAGCAGCTCGATTTCCTGAGTGCGGCTTCCTGGCAAAAGTGCAACGATGGGTTTGCCGTCATCCAAATGGTGTTTGGTGCAGAACTCTGCTTTCGTGATATGAATTTCTTTGATTTCATCAAGCAGGGGATGACCCACAAATTCAGCTTGAACTCCGTGCTTTTCGAAAAATGGCTTTTCAAATGGCAGGATCACAAAAACGTGATCAACAAACTGCTTTACCTTTTTGACCCTCGATTCTTTCCAGGCCCAGATCTGAGGTGATATGTAATAAACTACAGGAATCCCAAGCGCATGGATTGTCTTGGCCATTCTCAGATTGAATCCCGGATAGTCAATGAGCACAACTACATCTGGTTTAAATACTTTGATCTGTTGCTCACAGAGCTTGAAGTTTCTCAATATTTGCCGCAGGTTCATTGCCACTTCCACAAAACCCATAAAGGCTAATTCATGGATGTGTTTCATCACCTTGGCGCCTGCCGACTTCATGCGATCGCCTCCCCAGCATTGGATTTCAATTTCGGGGTCAAGAACAACCAACTCCTTTACCAAATTCGATCCGTGTAGATCTCCGCTTGGCTCCCCCGCTATGATGAAAAACCTACGCGACATACTTGAAGTAAACAACAAATGGAGCGTAGACGAACATAGCCATGATCACTCCGCGAGCCGCATTGTACCAATCGTTTCGCAGCGCAATGAAGAAGAATATTAAATTGAACACGAGTGATACCGATATGATCCCGGCATGCGTGTCGCTGTTATTCAATATCATCTGCAGGAAACCACTGAAAGGTTTATGATTGAACATGATGAGGTAAAAGAGCATAAATCCCAATACTGGCCCGATCATTCCAAAAGCGAAGCCCACATATAAGTGATCAAGTTTATTCTTCATTCTTCCAATTATCCAATTCTTTAAGCATTGGGTAGTTTGTCAGATCGTAGCTCACAGGAACTACCGAAACGTACCCATTTTGCAATGCCCAAAGGTCTGTATCTTCCTGGTGTTCCTCGAATGGGACAAAATGACCCGTAAGCCAGAAATAGTCTCTTCCGGATGGATCCTGGCGCTTGTCAAATTCTTCTTGCCATTTGGCATGAGCTTGTCGGCAGTAGCGGATACCCTTGATCAAGTCCAACTTCAGTTTTGGGATATTTACGTTTAAACAATAGAGTTGATTCTTTTGCTTTAACGCCATGTCAATAATCTCGCTGGCATAGTGAGCCGATGCTTCAAAGTCGGCCTCCAAGCCGTGGTCAAGTAACGAAAAACCGATCGAAGGGACACCTTCAATATAGCCTTCCAATGCAGCACTCATAGTGCCCGAGTAAATGACGTTGATACTTGCATTAGAACCGTGATTTATGCCAGATACAATCAAAGCAGGGGGCTCATCCAGAATAACATCCAGGGCAATCTTAACACAGTCAACGGGTGTTCCTGTACACTGGTAACCAATGAAATCTTCACGTTCTTCCACTTTTTCAATTCTCAGCGTTGAATTGATCGTAATGGCATGTCCCATTCCACTTTGCGGCTTGTCCGGTGCAATCTTCAACACTCGGCCAAATTCTGAAGCTACTCTGCAGAGCATTTGAATGCCTGGAGCATAATAGCCGTCATCATTGGTGACGAGAATGAGCGGTCGTTTTTTATCTGTCATAAATTGTTGTGTGCTGCGAAGTAAAGCAAGTCGTATAACCTCAGAAAAGAGGGGCGCTAAAAAATCTAACTTTACATGAGATTATTTCTGATGAAGATATTGGTAGGGATTTGTGCGTTGTTGCTCGGAGTGAATGGGATGGCTCAGTTTCCGCGAACCGTGCTGCTTGAAGTGAGTGAATCCGTCTATCGCACTGAATCCGAATTTTCTATATGCGCCAAAGAAGGCTTATTAGCCTCCTTTTCGAGAGACCAACTGGTGGTTATGTCCCATCATTGGGACGACCTTAGACTGGACAGTATAGATCCCTTTTTTAAAGACTTTTCAAAACGATGGGCTAAATCATATGGATTTAATAATTGGAAGACAGCATCGTTGGATAGAATCGCATTGAACGATTCCTCAACGGCTCTTGGGGCAGGTTTCTGGGACGACACGCTGTATCATCGACTAGGCAAAGATGTCGCTGTCAAAGTTGCATTACCCGAAGTGCTTTATGATCCAAACTACAATGAGATTTACCTGAGAATTAACGCTGAGTTTGGTGCAGACATATCAAATCTAGGTGACCTCAGAATTCATTGCTATGTAGTTGCCAATGGGTTAACCCATAATCAATTGATCAATGACGAGAAAAACGGTATTTGCAACACGTTCAAAGATCCGTTGGATACCTTCAAAGTCAAGGTAATGGCCGGGGACACCTACTATTTCACAGGTCGAAAAGATTTTAAGCATAACAATGTTCCTATACAATCTCCAACTGGGTTTGAGGGAGAAAAAGAGTTGTTTCCAAATGACGTCAAAGCAGGAAATCAATTCAATTTAGTAAAGCGATTTCCTAAGCCTTCGGGTTTCAATCTCAGTGATCTTTACGTAGTTGCATTTTTGGCAATGCATACTGATTCTATTGCTACGGGAAATGAGGTTTGGAATGCCACCCAGTCAATTGAGTTTCTTGCCTACGATCAGGACAATCCGAACGATCCCAACCATCCTGATAATCCGGACAACCCGAACAGTGTTTATTATCCTGTGAATTGGCCGGATGGAATTAATGGGCCAGGTAAGCATCATAGTTTGCATATTTTTCCGAATCCATTAAGCGGGTTAGGATTCATAGAATATTGTGATTTAGACAATCAACCAGTGTCATTTGCAATAAAGGAACTTAACGGTGATTTAGTCAAGTTATTTGATGTTCAAGAATATAACGAAAGTTGCGCCAGGCATGAGTTTTTTGTTTCAGATATCAGCCCCGGTATTTATATGTTAGAATTTCAGACTGACAAGGATTACCAGCACATCTTGATATCGGTTGTTAGGTAGGTGTCCAATAGTTGCTGGAAAGTTACTGGCTTTGGCGATCAAATCGGGTCACAATATCTTGATAATTAAACATTTCAGACTATATTCGAAAAACAACTATTAACTATGAAACGAATATTTACCACCTTGGCGTTTTTGACTATTTTCTTTGGAGCAACTGTAAAGGCTCAGCAATGGTCTGTTCCCGAAGAAAATAAAGGACTCCTTGTGAAAATAACAGGATCGTGGTGTACTTATTGCGGTTTATGGGGTTGGGATGCAATGGATTCCCTAGTGAAATGGTATGATGATGATCATATCATAATGGGTGCTTATGTGAACGATTATACTCGCAAACTATCAAATCCAGGTGCCGATTTCTTAGCTGATGAAATTGGCTACAGTGGAACCCCTAATTTTTCAGGGAATGGTCAAACCGTAGGCACAAGTTGGCAGCAGGTTAGTCCAATAGTGGAGGCATTTGCAGCTGCGGATACTGTGTTTGCCAACTCAGCGTTCGAAATAACCAATATCACTTGTGATACAATTAACCTTAAACTAAGAACTAAATTTTTCGAGCAAATGCCGGGTAAATTTCTGGTGAAGGCCTATTTGATCGAAGATCACGTAATAGAATATCAAAAATCACAGAGTGATTCAGCGGATCATCACTATGTACTCAGAGGAGTCTTCACTACGGACTCAACTGATAGTGACACCGTTACCCTATCAGGAGCAAATCAAAACGATCAGTTCGAGAAGCTAGTAGGTATTGGTTTGGATACGACATGGAATGTCAAGCATTTCAAGATTGCTGCAACACTGTGGATGGTTAATCCCGATGACGCTGAAGATTTGATTTATGTGAATGGAACAGATGTGCCTCAGGAAGGTGACTTCACTGGATGTTCACAAGTTGAAGAAGAAGAAGATGAAGAAGAAGAAGGTTCGGGAAATCAAGGAGGATGGACCGTGGGTTTGGATGAAAGTTCTACTCATCACTTTGAAATTTATCCAAATCCAGCCAGCGATTATGTTACTGTATCAGTTGGGCAGTCTGCAGATTTTAGTGTTGAAATCATGGATTTGCTAGGTAAGACCGTATTGGTTCAGTCGTCAGTTTCTAAGAATTCCGCACTTATTAATTTAACTTCTGTACCTAGTGGGCTTTATATGATTTCCATCGAAACTGAGAATGGAGAAAAGCATCTGGATAGAATTGTTGTTCGATAAATCTTCTCAAGTATTTTTTATTGAAAGGGCTGCCAATTGGCGGCCCTTTTTCATGACATATTTTCTTAACAATTGCTTCCTCAACCGAATGGTGTCATAATTGATATTTGTTCAGGAAATTAAAAACGATGTACTGGATAATAATTATTGGGTTTGCGCTGCTGAGTTTATATGTAAGCAGCAGGCTTAAGTCGCGTTTTAGAGAGTATGGCAAAATCCCAACATCAAGCGGGCTTTCAGGGGCTGAAGTGGCGGAGAAGATGCTACGAGACAATGGAATAAGAGATGTTCGCGTGGTTTCAGTGGATGGTGAATTGACAGATCATTATAACCCACAGAATAAAACGATCAACTTGAGCCGTGATGTGTTTTACGGAAGAAACGTATCAGCCGCTGCGGTCGCTGCACATGAAACTGGACACGCGGTGCAACATGCCACAGCCTATGCGATGCTTTCACTGCGCACAGCGATGGTTCCGGCAGTGAACTTGAGCAGTAAAATGATGAGTATTATTTTCATCATGGCTTTGGTTGGTGGATATGTGTTTAACTTCTTTCAGCAGGCAATTTGGTTGGTAATTGCGGCTCAGATGGTGATCACACTTTTCAGTTTGATCACGCTTCCTGTAGAATTTGATGCATCTGCTCGAGCGCTTCAATGGATGAACATGAGTAAAATAACTGTGGGCGAAGAACATGAGAAGGCCAAAAATGCCCTGCAGTGGGCTGCCAGTACCTATGTTGTGGCTACTTTGGCCGCCATTGCTCAACTACTTTATTACATCATGGCCTTTACAGGCAATGATGATTGATAAAACCAATTATGAAATACATTTTTTCGATCGCGCTGATTGGTCTGTGTGGATTTGGCTTTTCACAGGACGACCCAATCAAGATCAACTCTGAAGTCAAGTCGGTAACGGTGTATCCACGAGGCGCTCAAATTGAACGTTCCGCCACCAAATTTTTATCAAGTGGAAGACAGTTTGTTGTATTCACGGGTTTAGCTTCAGAGCTTGAGGCTTCCACAGTCAGTGTATCCGCGGATGGGGGAATTAATGTCTTGAGCGTTTCAAGTCAGGTCAACTATCTGAAGGAAACGGCTAAACCCAAGAATTTGATCATTCTGGAAGACTCGTTGAAGACTTATGAATTTGATCACCAATTCAATCAAAATATGGTCGGAATTTATGCCGAGGAGAAGAATATGATTCTCTCTAATAAGAGCGTTGGCTGGGGTGGAGCAGGCGGAGATTTTCTAATTGAAGACCTAGAAGATCTGAGTGATTTCTTCCGTGATCGATTAGCGGATAATATGTTGAAGACTATGGAGCTGGAACAAAAACAGAAGAGAATTTCAGCTTCAATTCAACGCCTACGAAAGCAGATCAATGAGCACAATGCGAAGTTGAATCGGTCCACTGGAGAGGTGTTGGTCGAAGTTTATGTTCCTTCCAATGCTAATGCCCATTTTACGCTGAGCTACATGGTTCAGAATGCAGGTTGGCTCCCGGCCTACAATGTGAATGTGATGGATGTGGATAAGCCCTTGCAATTCTCTTACAACGCCAAGGTGTTCCAAAACACCGGAGTGGATTGGAATGATGTGACTCTCACACTTACCAATGCGAATCCCAATTTAAATGGGAATAAACCAGAGCTGCATCCTTGGCAGTTGTATTTCGTAGAGAATTCAGGATCACTTTATGGTAGGCCAGAGGCATTTTCAAACAAGGCCATGCCACTGGCCACTTCTGATGACAAGGTTTCTGAGGCAGAGTCTTTCGAGATGGGATCTGTAGTTGAGTACCCCGTGAATCAGGCAGTTACTCAGTTTAAGATCAAGACACGGCATAACATTCCATCAAATGGAAAACCACAGGGTATCAGCATTGATGTGTTTACAGTACCGGCCAGATATCAGTATTACTGCGCTCCGAAAGTGGACCCGGCTGCATTTTTAGTCGCGCGAGTTTGGGATTTTAACCAATATGATCTTCTTCCGGGTGAGGCTAACCTTTTCCTCTCAAACACCTATGTTGGTCAGACGTTCATCAATCCGGGTACTATATCAGACACGTTGGATTTAAGTCTGGGAAGGGATCAGAGCATCGTTGTTAAGCGCGAAAAGGTTTCTGAGTTTTGTGACTCAAAGCGCATAGGTAGCAATATCAAAGAGTCTATTGGAATGGAAATCTCTGTGAAGAATACCAAGGAGACCAAAATATTCTTGGTTATTGAAGATCAAGTGCCCATTTCAACAAATAAAGAAATTACTGTGGATGTTGAAGATAAGAGCGGAGCTGATCTAAATACTCAGACCGGGTTGTTGAGATGGACCAAGAATATTATGGCCGGTTCTTCAGAAAAAATGAGTTTTAAATACTCAATCAAGTATCCAGCTGAAAAACGAATAAATTTTTAAGATTTAATGAAACCTTGTGCTGAACATGGGAGTAAAAGAACCTAGTTAGTGGTTTAACTAAATCGATTGATGGTTTAAGGGGAACAAGGGCAGCATTAGCTGCCCTTGTTCATTTATGTAAATCACTACATTCAACCCATGCATTTTGATCTGTCACAACTTGTTAGAGCGCCCTACTATGACAAGTACATTGAGCTGGTTCAGGAGACTGACCTCAGCCTGGAGTTAATTTCTTCTAAGAATCTGTTTTTGAGCGAAGTCGGTGAAATTCCGGTCAATAAGTTGAGCTTTTCATATGCTTCAGGAAAATGGACCACTGCCGAAGTTTTGTTGCATATCATTGAAACGGAAGTCATTTTCAATTATCGAGCATTAAGAATCAGTCGAGATGCGAAACCTGAGCCATTGGCAGGCTATGATGATGAACGCTATATGAGCGCGGCTAGAAAAGATGCATTGGACCTTCCATTCATTTTGGAGTATTTCGAGTCAGTTAGAAATTCTACCATTTCAATGCTTAAAACCCTTCAGTCTAATGACTTTCAAAAGCGGGGTCTGGCTAACAGTCAGGATATTCAAGTCGCTGCATTGTTCTTTGTGACTTCCGGTCATTGCCGTCATCACTTGAATATTTTGAAATCAAAGTACTTGCAGTAATCGTGCAATACAAAACTGTCATAAAGGAGTGGCTCTATCATCTGATGATGACATTTCTGATCATTGCCCCTGCTCTCTACAATCGTTACCCCCTTGTTTACTTTGACAGCGGGGCATACATGGAAATGTCGGTCAATCTTATGCCTTCCTTTCATCGGGCCATAGGCTATCCCATGCTCATGAAGCTGACAGGCTGGACCATAAGCAACTGGCCAATCATATTCCTACAGGGATTCCTCGTTTCATGGTTGTTGTTTCAATTAGTTAAAGTCTTTATCAATGAAAGAACCCGCTGGTTCCACTTCCTGCTTGTGTTGTTACTATCATTTGCGACAAGTCTTTCATGGTATGCTTCACAGCTCATGCCGGACATCTTTACACTCATTTTGGCACTAGTGACACTGCTGATAGTTTTTGATTCCAATGCCTTGTTGAAGAAGCTTTTTTTCTATGGAGCCATCGCGTTTATTTCGCTATTGACCCACCTTAGTCATCTTCCCTTATTGGTGATGGTTATTGTCGCCATCTACGGTTGGCAGTGGATGTCTAAATCGCAACAGCGCATGCCAAAGAAGGCTTACTTGGTTTTTGGAGCTGTTACGCTGAGTGCCTTTCTTTTTACCTGTGCATACAATGCAGCCAAGGGTTTCGGTTTTCGTATGAGTTTGGCCTCCAATGTGTTCATCACGGCCAACATTGGTGAAATGGGGTTTTTGAAAATGTATTTGGATGAGAACTGCGATCAAAAGCACATTTCATTATGCGCTATTAAGGACTCTCTGCCTCAGGAAACCGGGGGCTATCTATGGGAAAATAGCGGGCCTATTCAAACGCATCCCGAAGGTTGGGAAGGCGCTAACCGCGAGTATGCTCAGGTGGTTCACGATTTCCTCACATCTCCTAAGTATCTGAAATGGCTGGTATTTGGTGCTTTAAAGTCAACATTCGAACAGATGTTTCAAATTGAGTTGGGGAGTGGCCTGCAGTACACCTATGGAGATGGATCACCGCCATCATGGCCAATGCACAGCCATTTCAAATTGGAGTTGAATGAGTATCTAACCAGTGTTCAGAATAAGGATGCCTCACTATTGCCACTTGGTTTCTTCAAGAAGGTGAACTATCTGAGCCTCTTCCTTTCAGCGCTGATCATTGGTTGGGCTGTATTCAACAAAAAGCTTGACGAAAGAGGGTTGCTCTTGCTTGCGGTTATCTTCGGGTTCTATTTCTTCAATGCAGCAATCACGGGAGTTTTAGCGAATGTGTATGAGCGACTTCAATGCCGCTTGCTTCCGTTGGTGCAAATGGTGGGCTTGCTGATTCTGTTTTCGAACTGGGGTGACATATTCTCCCGAAATGTCAAGTCGATCTAAACATATTTGGAACCAGGTTCCATTATTTAGGGTGTTCTGGCCATTTATTGCGGGTATTATCTTGGGAATTTTTCTTCCAAGTATTGATGGTCTATGGATAGCGGTTGGCTTATCGTGCATGACTATTGCCATTTTGACATTCGTTCGACAACAAGCTAGTTTCATGGCGTTGATCCTGTTCATAGCTTTCACCGCCTTTGGTTATGCAACGACATGCTTACACACCGATCGTTTGTATGATGAGCATTTCTCAAACAATGCTGTGATTGCCGATGCAACTGAGTTTATGGGTGTTGTAGTTTCAGACCCAATTGAGCGAAACAAAAGCATCAAAGCCGAAGTGGAATTGACTACTGTTCGATTCAAAGATGTGATTGTTCCAATGGAAGGGAGAATACTGTGTTACTTTCAAAAGAGTGACAGCGCATTTAACATTCGCCATGGTGATAAGTTACTGTTGGCTGGTCGGTTGAATGAGATCACTAATCCGAAGAATCCTGCAGAATTCAACTATAAACGCTATATGCACTTTCATCAGATTACACATCAGTTGTTTTTACCTGATGGAAAATGGATGATAACTGCAAGCGGTTCTGGATTGATTCGAAATATTAAAGCTTGGCAACGACAGGTGATTTCCATTCTTGAGCAATACGGCATCAATGACCGGGAACTCGCCATTCTATCTGCATTGTTGATTGGGTATAAGCATTACCTAAGTGCTGATCAAGTCAATGCATTTGCTAGTGCAGGTGCCATGCACGTCTTGGCGGTTTCAGGTCTTCATGTCGGCATCATCTTTTTGATCATTAGTTCATTGCTCAAGCCATTAAACAGATTTAAACGGGGTAGATTACTTCACGGTATTTTGGTGTTAATCGCGCTTTGGGGTTATGCGCTCCTTACAGGTATGTCTCCTTCAGTGACTAGAGCGGCAACGATGTTCTCTTTTGTCGTTTTCGCGAAGCTAATAAATCGGCATACGGACATCTTTAACACTTTGGCTACAAGTGCTTTTGCGCTCTTGGTTGTCAATCCTTTTCTAATTGTGGAAGTAGGATTTCAATTATCGTATTTGGCCGTACTAGGCATTGTTGTGCTTCAGCCCTACATCGCACAGCTTTGGGAGCCGAAGCGATGGTTGGGCAAAAGGATTTGGGAAATCACCGCGGTTTCAATTGCCGCCCAAGTGGCTACTTTTCCACTTGGGCTTTTGTATTTTCATCAATTCCCAAATTATTTCCTACTCAGCAATTTGGTTGTGATCCCGTTAGCAACGATTATCCTACCGATAGGCGTTTTATTAGTCACTGTGAGCTGGATTCCTTTAATCGCCAACTGGGTTGGCTTTGTTCTTTTTTGGTTGGTTCATTTGCTTGACGTTTTCATCCAGTGGGTGGAAAAGTTGCCGGGTGCCTTGATTGAAGGAATTGACATTAGCATTTTCGAGACGTATTTTATTTACATGATCATATTGACGTCTGGTGTGTTTCTGATCAAGAGAAGCTACTCTTGGTTAATTTGGTTTCTGATAAGTTCTTGTGCTATAGAGGCACTCAACATTGCTGAGCTCAAGCAGGAAGAAAATCAAAGGTCCATCGTTATATACAGTGTTAAAGGGCACGAAGCAATGGACATAATTCGAGGTAGGGAGCATCAATTCTTAAGCACCGATAGCCTGATTTCAGACTTTGATAAAATGCGGTTTCATGTGCATCATCATTGGTGGAGTAGGGGGTTGAATGAACCAGAATTCAACGAATGGAACTCAGGTTTGTTGGAGGTGTCAGAAACTCGAATTGTCAGCCTAGATGATAACACCATCGTTGATTCAGCTGATCATAGAGAAGTCGAGATACTGCACATAAGAGAGCGAACCGCACAACCCCCGGAAAAATTGATCGCATGGATTCATCCAAAGAGTGTGGTTCTATCTCAAAACCTGGATTGGAAAACAAGAAACTATTGGACTAAAGCACTTGACAAGCAAAATCAGGCTTATCATGATATGTATGAAAAGGGAGCTTACGTTGTTAAACTTTAGTTCACGCGACATGTAGCACCGGCATCTTCACGAGCTTCAACTTCAGCTTGATCGGATGTGCAAAATTCATCGCTTTGAGCTACCGTATCTGTTGGCGTATTTCCGCTGTATTGAATGACATCCTCTGTGCATTCATAGCAAGTAGAGCAAGATCCTAAGTAGAATGGAATCAAGATCAAAAAGGCTGCTTTTTTCATGGCTGTCAGTTTGCGGTTAAAAGTCAAGGATCATACCAAAGGTAAAAGAAGCGACTCGTAAAGCTTCACGTATATGGGAAGAATTGAGTGCAAGTCAAACTTTTTTGCTTGTTCTTTGGCTCCTTTTTTAAACTTTTCAATTGAATCCTTTGATTTTAAGATTTCCACTGCTGCATCGGTCATTTGATCAATGGCTCCAACATCACAAAGGAATCCACTTACTCCATTTTCGTTGACTTCAGGAAGTCCTCCGGTGTTGGATGAAATAACAGGCATTCCAGCTGCCATCGCTTCCAATGCGGCTAATCCAAAGCTCTCCGTTTCAGAAGGCAGGATGAACAAATCACCATTTGCCAGCACATTTTCCACATCGTTGGTTTTTCCGATAAAGTGGATATCGTGACATACACCTAATTGGCGACACATGTGTTCTATGTTATAACGTTCAGGGCCATCACCGATCAGCACCAACTTCGCAGAAATGTGTTTCCGTACTTCACAGAATACGCTTAATACGTCAGGTACTCGTTTTACCTTTCTGAAGTTCGACATGTGCATGATGATAGGCTCCCCGTTGGGCGCAAATCGAGCCTTAATTTCTCCCGGTTCAATATTCTCATATCGGGACAAATTGATGAAGTTGGGAATGACGTCAATGGTTCGGTTGACTTTAAAATATTTGAGGGTATCTTCCTTTAAGCTGGACGAAACAGCTGTTACGGCATCACTCTTATTGATCGCAAATGTGATTACAGGCTCGAATGATGCGTCCTTTCCCACGAGCGTAATGTCCGTGCCGTGCAGCGTACAAACGATCGGCAATTCAATGCCTTCGGATTGTAGAATTTTCTTTGCCATATAGGCAGCAGAAGCATGAGGAATGGCATAGTGCACATGAAGTATGTCCAAATTTTCATTCTTTACAACATCCACCAATTTCGAAGTCAAAACAAGCTCATATGGAGAGTAGTCGAACAATGGGTAATCTGAAACGATAACCTCGTGATAGTATACGTTGGGTGCCGTTAGATCCAGGCGCACCGGCTGGGAGTAACTGATAAAGTGCACATCATGTCCCAATGAGGCCATTTCAAGGCCTAATTCAGTCGCTACAACACCGCTACCTCCGTATGTTGGGTAGCAAACAATTCCAATCCGCATCGGGTTAATTTATATCAGACAAATGAACGATTTATTGCATGGATCTTATTTTTTCCAAGCAAATTCCAAAGTCACACAATATGCAATCAAATGCTGCGTTAACAACTCAAACCTACCAAGCGATGACCACAAAAGACCTACTTGTTGTAATGATGCTTATCTCAATTCTGCTTTCGATCGTTGGCTTTTCAATTGATTCTGATGAATGGGGTGGAAGTATTTCGCTTACAATTTTTGAATTTCTAATGATGACCATGGTTCAATTTGGCATCATCGCGGCCATATTTTTCGGTTTCCGCTTTATATTTAGGAAAATCAAGCTGCTTAGTTAGCGCTGAGCCGTAGAGTCGCCCAGCGTGCTGGTCCTACCCTTCTTCAGCGATTCATAAAACACTTTCTGAATGTCCGTCCGCACATTCATTTCAGCCAGCTTTTTATTTTCAGCGTTTGGGTAAACCCTGTTGGAAAGGAAGACATAAACAACATTCTCACCTGGATCAGCCCAAGTTACGGTTCCCGTAAAACCTTGGTGACCAAAGGCTTCTCTGTCCGTGCATCCGCATGATGGTCCAGCAGTTCCGTTGCGAAGTGGTTTGTCAAATCCAGCCCCCCTGCGGTTATCATTATCACAAAATTGACATCGAACGAAGTCGGCAATTACCGTTGAGTCGAAAAATTTTTCCCCACCGTAGGTTCCTCCATTTAAGTACATCTGCATCAGTTTGCCAAGGTCGTTTGCGTTTGAAAACAATCCGGCATGTCCGCCAACCCCCCCTAGCATGGCGGAGCCTGGATCATGAACATATCCATGTACGAGTTGATTTCTGAAATAACGATCAAACTCTGTTGGAGTAATTCTGGATTTATCGAATTTATCCAGAGGGTTGTAGGTCATTGTTGACATACCCATTGGCTTATAGAATTTAAGGTCCAGATAATCCGCCATCTTCATTCCGCTCTGCTTCTCAATGATTCTTTGCGCGAAGTAGTATCCTACATCGCTGTAGAGGTATTTCTTCTCACTTTTTATTGGGTGCGTCAATATTTGTCGGAACATTCGATCAGGCTGTTCCCTATTGATGTAGAGTTCGCGAGCTACTTTATATGGATAGATTTCCGATTGGGCGATACTATATATGTCATAACGCGGAACACCCTTCTTTACCGTGTTTTGATAAAATGGAATGAAGGCTGGTAATCCGGCTTGGTGTGCGAATATGTCTCGCATGCCCATTTGCATGTATTCTGTGGTGTCAACCCATTCGGGAAGGTAGTCACACAAATTGTAATCAAGATTGAACAGAGAATCCTGCGTGAGTTTCATCAATCCAGCCATCGAACCGGCAATTTTGGTAATCGAAGCCAAGTCGTAGAGATCTGACTTCTTGACTGTGTCCTCGTTTTGATAGGTGTGGTGTCCGAAGGCTTCATCGTATACTACGACTCCATCTTTTGCGAACCATACTTGCGCTCCCGGAGTGGCCTTTTCACGAATGGCTGCATCTACAATTTCTGAGATTTTTTTTAGGTCGTTCCGGTCAATTCCTACTTCTTCAGGAATACCGTAAGCGAGTCTTGTCTTCTTGGTGTGAATACCAAACTCTCGTTCAAACTCGTTTCCAACCTTTCTCTTGAGTGATCCATTAAGTGGTCGACCACCGTATATGGCCTGAGCAACATAATCCTTAGTCCAAGGTGTCGGTTCATATCCTGCGATGATGGATGAAATGGTCGGGATTCCCGAAACGTATAAAAGGGCCTTCGGATTTCCTTCCCATACCAAAATGCTCCGCTGTGGGAATGCAATTCGCTCTATTACACTTTGATAATGTTCTCCCAGTCCGTATCGCTTGCGCGGCATATCTTCTTCAGGCGCACCCAAAATGATGACTAGATTGAATTCGTCTTGCTGTTTTTGAAATGCGGCCAAACCTTCCTCCAAGCTAGCTAGCTTAAGGTCGTAGGTGGTGACCACACTGTATCGTTCAAATAGTTCATGCAACTGGGGTGTGCCTGAATCGCTGATCGATACAACAGCAATATTCAAGGTGTCAAGATGCTTGAGGGGAATCAGGTTTTCTTGATTTCTGAGCAGGGTAAGGGAAGATGAAACCATCCTCCGTGATTCAAGTTCCAGTTGAACATTCATTGGCTTTTTATCACGTTTCGAATCACCCATCGCTGCTTGCTTTTTTAACCACAACTTAGATTGTATGATTCGTTTGCATCTCGAATCAATCTCTTCCATGGTGATCAACCCAAGCGCTACGGACTGTTCAACTTCACTGACGCTTGACTCCAAGTCCCTCGAAGTGATAATAACGTCAGATCCTGCAATCAATGCCTGAATAATTGGTTCGGACTCACCCGTTGTGTTTGAAATTTCCGATAGATCCGTCCAGCAGAGTCCGTTGAAACCCAACTGATCTCTCAGGGCGCTATGAACCTTGTATGAAGTTGAAGCCAACAGGTTGGCACCGGAATCTAGTGCAGGGACATAAGCATTGGAAACCATGATACTTTGAAGTCCATTATTGATGAGCGCTTTAAAAGGAACCATGTCCTCTCCAAAAAGTTGATGACTTCTGGAACGGATGGAGGGTAACATCTTCTCTTGTTGAATGCCTGAGTTTCCAATACCAGGAAAACTTCCGGCTACTGCCATAACGCCTCCATCCCTGAAACCGCCAATGATAGCTTCGGCCTGCTGAATTACAATGGATGAGGTGTCTGATAATGATCCACGATCCATGGGGCCATTGTCGTCATTGTAGAAGATGTCCAATGAAGGGCCGATGATGAAGTTACACCCCTTGGTTCGAACATCACCAGCCATGACTTTTGAATAGGCATGTAACGCTTCGTGGTTGTTGCTCGCAGAAAGTAATTGCCCAGAGAGGTAATCATTTGATTTCCTTAAATCAAGACCGACATAAAAGGGGAGTTTGTTGGTTTCTTCAAGTTCAGAGACTTCACTGCCCATCATGTATCCGCCCGGATTTAAAGTCGTTTTCATGACGTTTGTCAGGATGAACAATTGCGCAATTCGCTCTCGATCACTTAGGGAAGACATGATAGAGTCTGCGGCATCCAGAGAAACAGGAGCAAATGGAAAGCTTCTGGCATTTGAGTCAGTCTTGGGGTTTCCGGAATAGAGGAATGCTCCAGAAAGGACAATCGACAAGGCACGAATCGAAAATTTCTTTTGCAGGGTTTGCATAAAGTGTGAAGATACGGTCCTAATAAGATACACATTTAGCTTGAATCCAGCACTTATTATCATTGAAGTGTTACAATTGGATAAGGCAATTTGAGGCTTTCATTTGCGTTTAAATAGAAGTAGGTTTGCCACAATGATTCGATTCCTCTTTAAGCAAAATCAGCCAAAACGATTTCAGTTTAAGCCAAGGTATTACGATGAAACCAACGAATACTTGAGGGCACGAGAGGCTGCCATTCGTCATGAATTGGAGGGAACCGCAGAGCATGGAGGCGATGTGCTTCGAAGCAGGATGAGTCAAAGCTGGCGATCGTCACACCGCAAAATGGATACGCGTAAGTCAAATCGCAACGTGTTGTTGATAGTTGCAGTGCTTGCCGCCATTGCATATTTCTTGCTCTACCGTTGATTCTAACCGTATTCGGGTGGCTGTTGTTTTCAAGCGTTTTTGTTCAAATTGGCTTGCAGGCATGGATGTACATTTGGTTGAGAAGGGGTAAGTCGCAGGTATCATCCGAATCCCAGCTTCCTTCCATTTCGGTGGTTATTTGTGCTAGGAATGCGGCCGCCCATTTAATGGAAAACCTTCCATCTATTCTAGATCAGAACTATCATGACTTTGAGGTGGTTGTTGTCAATGATAGAAGTGAGGACAATACGAGTAGCGTTTTAGCTGATTTCCGATCTAAATACTCAAGACTCAGAATTGTATCGTCTGAACTGGAAGGAAAAGGATGGTTGAAGAAGCAGGCACTGACCAAAGGCATTAGAAGTGCACAAAACGAATGCTTAGTATTGACAGACGCAGACTGTAAACCCTTGAATCATGAATGGTTGAAGGCTTTCGGTAAACGATTTTCATCGGGATCAGAGTTGATATTGGGAGTTGGATTTTTCCAAACAGCTCCGGGGTTTTTGAATGCCTTGTTTCGTTTCGAAAGCATGAGAATCGCAGTGCAATATTTAGCTGCTGCGAATGCAGACAGAGCATTCATGGCCGTGGGGAGGTCCATCGGGTACACCAAGTCCTTGTTTGAAAGGGTTGGCGGGTTTGATGGACATGCAGACATCCAAAGCGGTGATGACGATTTGTTTGTTGTTGCAGCAGCGCCCCACGCCAATACCTCTGCCGCACCGGAGGCATGTACGGTGAGCGCGCCAGCAACATCATTCAAAGAATGGCTTGCGCAAAAGAAACGACACCGCAGCACTGGCATTCACTATCCTGTTTTTGCATTATGCTACTTGGGGCTGTATGACATAAGCATGCTGTTGTGCACGGTAGGGATATTTTGCGTGATATTCTTGTTTGAAATGCCGGTCTCACTCACATTTTCTCTTCTCATTATTTTTCGCACTGTTCTTTTATTCCAAAACATTGGTTGGGTGGATATTAAGTCCGGAATGAAGGCGCTGTCGGTTCAACTTTTACTCCTTGAACTTCCGCTGTCATTGGTATATGCCTTACTTTCGATTCCTACCTTAGGAACTAAACCTTTCCAATGGAGGAAAAGAATTTCAGCGATAGAGCGAAGCGAGATCTAGAGTTGGTGGAAGAGGCTTTAGCTGGCGATCAGAGGGCTTATACCAAGCTGATGGCAGCCTATCGCGAGAACATTTACTTTATGATGCTGAAGATGGTTGCCAGCAAGGATGATGCTGAAGATTTGACCATCGAAGCATTTGGAAAAGCCTTCAAGAGGTTAAATCAATATAAACCGGACTATGCATTTAGTACTTGGTTGTTCAAGATCGCATCCAACAACTGTATTGATTTTCTGAGAAAGAAGAAAAAGGCCCAGACTATATCCATTGATGAAGGATTTGGAGGCGAGGAAACCGATGAAGGAGGAGGGATGGATATTGAATCTGAATCCCTTGACCCAGAGCAAAAGCTCATGCGAGGTCAGCGCATTGATGAAATGCATCGCATTGTGGAGCAATTGAAGCCAAAGTATCGAAACCTGGTAGAGTTGAGGTATTTCGAAGAGCTGAGCTACGAGGAAATAGCAGATCAGCTTGAATTACCATTGGGCACCGTGAAAGCGCAATTGTTCCGCGCACGCGAGCTCATGTATGAAATCTTGAAGCATTCCGTAAATCGTATTTAAGCAGATGAGTTTAGAGCTTGTCGCGAAACATTTTCCACAATTTTCAGAAAATCAACTACATCAGTATAGATCATTTGTGGATACGCTGCTCGATGTTAATGGGCGTATCAATTTGATTTCCAGGAAGGATACGGATGAGGTTTGGATTCGACACATTTTGCATTCACTTTCT
Source organism: Flavobacteriales bacterium (assembly GCA_041391765.1). Taxonomy (GTDB): domain Bacteria; phylum Bacteroidota; class Bacteroidia; order Flavobacteriales_G; family Salibacteraceae; genus SHAN690. Next base: position 27,002 of record JAWKNJ010000047.1, read on the forward strand.
ATCGTCAAAGTGATCTCTTTTCAGCCTGGAATGAGTGTGGCAGATGTGGGCACTGGTGGAGGGCTACCCGGAATTCCTTTGGCCATTGCATTTCCCGAAACGCAGTTTGTTTTGATCGATTCCATTGGTAAAAAGATCGCAGCCGTCCGGGAAATGGTGGACAAACTCGGGCTGAAAAATGTAAAAGCGCTGAATGCTCGGATGGAAAATGTTCCCGATCGATTTGATTTCGTAACAAGCAGGGCTGTGAGTGCCTTGCCGACTATGGTGGGATGGTTGCATGGAAAAGTGAAACGTGGCAATTCTTGTGAGCTGCCAAATGGCTTGCTTTACATCAAGGGCGGGGATTTTCAGAATGAGTTGGATGAAATTGCTAAACCCGCTAAAATGTGGGAACTCAGCGGATGGTATGTGGATGAGTTTTTTGAAACCAAAAAACTCATTTGGTTGGATATTGCCTCCTAGATCAATTCAGCCAATACCATCACAACATGGGCAAGCATGTGCGCAAGAATGGCCGCTTCTAATCCCTTTTTCCAGTAGAGCCAGCCAAAAATCAACCCTCCAATTGTGTTTCCGAGGATGATGTAACTCAGCAGCAATGCCGAAGGATTGCCAACCGCTTGAAACGCAAGAGGGAAATGGCCTAAGGCAAAAATGACAGCTGAGACTGATATTCCAAGCCAGTACACCGAGGTTTTGTCGCCTTCGAAAACAAGTTTACCAATCCAGATCAGGAAAGTCATAAGGCCAAAGCGCATTAGAAGTTCTTCTGTCACACCTCCATACAAGAACCTTGCGGCAATAGAAGGCTTAACATTATCTCCAAGTTCCAAAAATTCTTGAGGGAGCATTGGTTCGAATACCATGGCGATGATGGTGATCAATAGTCCGGCAACGAACCCTCCAATGGCCCCGAATTTGGCAATGTCCAACGGGGGCGTAGAGCTGATTCTTATTCCTAGCATTCTCTCAAGTAACGGAACCTCCAGACCAGCTTTTTCATACAATAATATTCCCGCCACAAGGGCAATAATCAGAATGATAGTAGGATTGATAAGCGTGATGAATTTGATGGCCGTTGGCGAAAATTGAGCTTCCAACACTGAGCGAACATCTTCAGGTATCGGCAGTTCCATAGTCAAAATGGAAGCGACTCCGATCAAGCCTACGATAAATAGATTGAGTGCGAGTAGGAGCTTTTTAGTATTCATAAGTCTAGTCTATGGTAATCTCATCAACGAAAATAAATGCCTCACCACCAGCGCCCTGATGCCATTCTGGGAGTGTGCCAAAGTTTTTTGCAACCACCTTTACATATCGCCCTTCCCGAGGTTGGTTCAACCTGACCATCAACAGCTGAGTCTGGGTCTTATAGTCGTCCGCTTTCACAGTATTCTCAATCTTTCCGATCAAGGTGTAAGTTTTTCCATCCTCCGATACGAAGAATTCCACATTGGTTGGATACACAATCCAAGAACGCGTGTCCTGCAGAAATCCAGCGGCAATTGCTTGAATTGATTGAACGCGCTGCATGTCAATGATGGCTTCAAAGTCCTGATCTTGATAACCTTGCCAATAGCCTTTGCGCCAGTTCTTATCTCCCCGAATTCCATCGATCAATCCTTTGGTGCCACCGGCTGAATACTGTGGATTGAATGTGCAGTTTAATTCAACCGTCCAATCCGGATGTGGATTCTTGTAAAAGTGCGCGTTAACAGGTTTGCTGAGATTAAACGAATATGGTCCGCTTTGCACAGCATTCGCTTGAATCCTAGTGCTTTGATGAATGAAAAATGTAGTCTTTGATTGATCACTTATATGCAGCGCTTCCATGGGCGGAAATTGGTATTGAATGCTGTTGTCATCAGCCACTTCAATTGTAATCGCTAAACTGTCGTCAAATGAAATAGAGTTGGCTTGAATGGTGGGTGGTTGAATGTAGTTGTATGTCGAGGTGAAGTTCGCACGTGTATCAGGCTTCTCTTCCCTGGTCAATGCGAAGTGGTCGATGAATAATCCGTTTTTCAATGCGGCTGTGATATCTGATTTGGAAAACGACTTACCGCTTTCCAAATGAACGGTATAGTCTTCCAAATAGGGCTCGCAAAGCGCATATCTGGGTTCTCCGGGTGTCACGGCATATATTCCCATGGCGGCCATCACATACCAAGCACTCATTTGACCACAGTCTTCGTTGCCTATCAACCCATTCGGTTTTGAAGTGTAGAATTGTTGAAGGATTTTGTGAACACGCGCTTTGGTTTTTTCTGGTTTGTCGATGTAATTATACAGCCATGTAATATGGTGACTTGGTTCATTACCATGTGCGTATTGACCAATTAGACCACTGATGTCCACTTGTGTGCGGCCAGTAGTTTGATCGGGAGCAGAAAACAAGCCATCCAGCTGTTTTTCGAATGCTTCTGGTCCACCCATAGCTTCAATCATTCCCGAAATATTTTGAGGTACGAAGAAGGAATACTGCCAAGAGTTTCCTTCGGTGAAGTGGTTGTTCACCTCACGAGGATCAAATGGCGTCATCCAGCCGCCATTCATCCTTGGACGCATAAGCCTTGTTTCATTGTCCATGAGATTTCGCCATGAATTTGAACGTTCTAGGTAAGTGGTCATATCGTCTTCCTTATCCAGATATTGCGCAACCTGAGCAATGCACCAGTCATCATAAGCATATTCCAGTGTTTTGGAAACGCTTTCATGTTCATCTTCCACAGACAAAAATCCATGGTCTTTATATTCAGTGAGTCCGTAATGATCCCAATTGGCACTTGAACACATTGCCTGATATGCAAGCTCCACATTGAAATCGGTGATTCCTTTATTGAGTGCATCCGAAATGACCGAAACACTGTGATACCCGATCATACAATCCGTTTCATTAGCACACAACTCCCAAACAGGAAGTCGCCCTCCTTGCTGATAAATTGCCAAAAATGTTTTGATAAAATCGAGCGTACGTTCACGCTCGATGATTGTGAATAGAGGATGCGCTGCTCTGAACGTGTCCCACAAGGAGAAAACGGTGTAATAGGTGAATCCCTCGGCCTTATGAATCTTCATGTCATGTCCGCGATAGCTGCCATCCACATCCATCGCCACGTTTGGATGGATCATGGTGTGATAAAGTGCGGTGTAAAATGTTTGCACTTTTTCGGTGTTCGGGTCCTTCACTTCAATTTTAGAAAGGGCCTGGTTCCAGGCAATCCTAGCATCGTCACGGGTTCGTTCAAAATCCCAATGATCGATTTCAGCTTGGAGGTTTTTTCTTGCACCTTCAGCTCCAGTGAATGACAGGCCGATTTTGATCTTGAGTTCCTTGTTCGGATTCTTAAACCTCAAAATAACCCTGTGCTTCGTCTCGTTAAACTCGCTCTCGAAAGGCTCGGAAAATGATAAGTGTGCATAGCAATGCTGGTTCTGAGCCCAAGCACTGCTAATGCGCTTCACGCTGATGGTTTTGTTATCCATGAGCTTGATTTCGCCCTCTTTCACATAGTCGCGGTGATCCAGATCGAGAATAACGCTGAACTCTTCCTGAGGAAACGTATAGTGATGGAAGCCAGCTCGCGTTGTTGCCGTTAAATTGACGTTGATTCCATTTTTCAGCACCACGTTATAGTATCCGGCTTCTGCTGTTTCATTGTTGTGGGTAAACTCGGCTGCATACTCTGAATGTTCAAATGAAGGATTGCTCAACTGTGGCATGATCAAAATGTCACCGTAGTCGCTCACTCCTGTTCCGCTCAGGTGGGTGTGCGAAAAGCCGTAGATAATACTGTCGCTGTAATGATATCCGCTGCACCCCTCCCAGCTTCCGTCAATTCGTGTGTCGGGTGAAAGTTGAACCATTCCAAACGGAACGGTTGCTCCGGGAAAAGTGTGTCCATTGAAATCCGTTCCAACCATTGGATTTACGTAAGTCCAGATTTTTTGCTGGGCCTTGAGTGATACTAGCTGTGCGCCAATGAATAGTAGCGTGAGGAGGTATGATTTCATTTAGGACGGTCGTGCCTCAAACATATGTATAGGATGGAGACCAGCGCTAATTATGCTTCGAGACCAGCGCGAATTTCTTCAATGGTGTCTTTAATCAAGTCAGTCAATCGAACGTCTTCCCCAATCCAACCCAGGGCAGCTTCAATTGTGCTGACCACCTGATAGTTCATAGCCGAACTTGATGCAATGTGTTGCACAATCATGTAATATGCGGCTTGATTTGGAGTGCTGGTTATCATCGCCCTTCGATTTGGATTGATATCCGCTTCACGTCTCAGATTCTCCACAAAGAGCTGAATGTCCGATTTGGAAAAGCTTGGTGTAGTGTTTCTAAAGTCCAGAATAAGGCTGAACGTTGGGTCGTAATCAGGATCAGCGATTTGCGCTTTTTTGGCCTCAATAGCTACTTGAAGGGTAAGGGGACCATTGAAATATTGAACAAGCAGTCGCTTTTCTTTGAAAATTCTATGTCCAAAGGTTGAATTCAAGACCGCGAGTATATCATTATTTGCTTAATCTAAACTTAGGCGAAATATTCTTTTGGAAACCATCCAAACAACACTAAATCTCTTTTTATGAAATCAAAGGAAATCAGCTAATTAGGTTCTGAGACTATATCTGTTGGAATTTTTAAACTATTGTTTCGAAAATAAAAGGAGTTGATTTCCCTGTATTGATTCAAACTGAATGCTGTAAATGCCCGTGGGTAAGCTTGAGACGTAAATGGAACGATCGGTGCGATCTAGAATCCCGCATTGCACAGCTTGTCCTTGCAGATTTCGGATTTTATAATTTGCCTTAACATCTTTGCCAAGCCCATAAACATGCATCTGATCTTCAGAAGGATTGGGTCCGATGGAAATAGGCTTTGAGTCACCATGTTCCCGTTCAATGATTGACGGATCTTGGTCGGTAGAGTCGTTGCTGACAGTCGTATCAGCGCCACTAAGGATGTAGATCTCATAACCTTCGGTAGGTACGGCACATTTACTTTGCAATTGCGACCTTGATACATTTGATCGCCCATTGCTTTTCATCATTTGATTCGAAATCGGTTTTAACACATGTGGGTGATTAATGATGGCCAAGTGATGTGCGTTACCTGAAGCATCCTGAACCTGAGGTCCTGCTGTGTCGTTCATGTGCCAGAGCGCCATGGTATG
>JAWKNJ010000048.1:0-30455 GCA_041391765.1 Flavobacteriales bacterium
GAAGATGAATTCTTCAACGAAGTCTTCGAATGCGGTGCCTTTCACAAAGGAACTTGTAGTATTGGACTTCTTACTCATCCCAATCGTCTGGGACAGACTCGTTGATCACAAACTCAGAGAGCTGTTTGATTTCTTCAAGCCCCTCCGCCAATCCAAATACGCCAGCTGATTTGAGTATTATATTGATGAACTTCAGCAGCTTTTTAAGAATACCTCCCATACCAATAAAGCTCATTGCGCGCTGTTGACGTTCTCTCAGATTGGAAAACCTTCTGACAAGTGAATTCCAGAATTCAATTTTTAGCTCTAAGCTTTTTCCAGCAAGACCTGCTCGTAAAGCTGATTTTTCATCGTAATTCATTGTTTCGACTGATACAACAAATTCATTGTATGACTCATGAAACGCATCTTCAAACAATCTCCAATCTGTATAGTCTGAACGCTCGTAGAGTTTCCTGAAATCTGACTCAAAAAGAATTTCACGCAATCCTTTTGACAGGATGATCAGAAAGAATCTTAAATCACGCTCATCATCACCTGTGCGATCAACGTATTCCATATGACTATACTGTTAGAATTTTCATACTCTCCTCTCCAAACTGACTGATCACCCGCACAGCAACCTTCTGACCTTTTTGCGCTTCAAACGGATGGCTTTCATGTCCATACAAACGATCAAAGGCTTCTTCGTCAATCTCGATCTTGAGTGTAGCTTCTGCTTTTTTCTTGGTTGAAGATTTAGCCAGATCGCTCAGGCCTTTTTGCCACTTCTGAAACTCGTCTTGGTTTCCTCCACAGAAGAATACTTGCTTCACTACGAAGTTGCTTCCATCGTAGTTGTCGTCCAACATCCAGTAGGCAATGTCTTGTACGTTACGGCTCTTGACCACATCCTTTATTGGATCGTAGATATCCAAACCGGCAATTTCAATTTGGTGCCATGTGGCTCCTTTGTTCTCGATACGATTCTGCTTCGCTGAATCACTCGAACTGACAGGAGCCTTGGCTTTATTCAAGCGCACATCGGGTTCACCAATGGTGATGAACGAGCCTGCTTTCTTGTCCTTTTTCAGAAGGCCATCTTGCATGAGGTCATCATGCATGCGGACTTTAGTGACTTCAAAGCTTCCTAGGCTCGTTGTGACACTCTCACTCTTTATGTCACTTTCAAAGCTGAAACCTAGAATGATGAGCCAATCGGCATCGCCCCTGCAGCCACGACATTCTTTGGCAGCAGTATTTACAGCCAACTTGCTGACGGTGCCGAACAGGACCGATGTAGATGTAAGCTTTACGCTCCATGCCCTTAGCGTCTTTGTAAAAGCCTTCAGCATGGAGTATTCTGAAACGATGCATCACGCGAATGAACTTAGCCGTTTCGCTTTTTTGTCGGTCTTGACTCCTGCCGAACGTAAGTGTTCAAATACGCGCTGCTCGAAACTTTGCGTTTTCTTCATTGTCATGCTCTCCAGCAGCGCGCCTTGAGTTCTTCAGGGGGCGCATGGGTTCAGGAGATTTTGCAAGGGTTTCTACCGTAAACGGCCCTGAAACACGCAAGCGCTTTTGTCTTCAAAAGGCTTGTCATACAATGTTTCCGTGGCTGGCGGCTCGTCATTCGCGAGACTCTTGAGCGTAATGTGCGGCACCTCTTCATACAAAGCCTTGGCGGATGTCGTTTTCTTGTTCGTTCGCTGGCTTTTCTGAAATGCTTTTTTGATCTTGCTTTGCCATCATTGTGATCGACTTTCATTTCACATCGCTGTGCAAGTGATAGTAAGGAGTATGTGGCAGTCATTAGCCGTGTCTTAGCAATGTTGAGCGCAATGCGACTGGTATCAATTGTAATCCATCTGCGCCCCCATTGTTCGGCTACATATGCTGTGGTTCCACTCCCGCACGTTGGATCTATTACAACATCTCCCGGGTCTGTGGTCATCAAAAGGCAGCGGGCAATTACTTTGTCATTTGTTTGGACAACATATTGAGGGTTCGCTGCACCACCAAAGCCATTCCAAAGATTTGTTATTGATCTGAAAGGAAAATCATCGAAATAACTCACGAATCTCAAACTGTTTGCCGTTGCCTCATAGCGATTATGATCAATTATTCGCTTTAACCCATCCTCAGTTGTCCCCCACCATCTGTTTCCAGAATCGTATACTACACCATTAACATTAATTTCAAACTTTCTACCAGGACCGGGTTTGGTCATTAAAACAGTCATATAATTTTTACATCCTTCCGGAATGGGCTCCTCTCCTTTTTTTTCCTTCAGAGTCATTGACCGCCTTTTTCCATCTGGCATTTCTATTTTGGTATATCCAGATTCAACTGGATTATCTTTCGGTTCAAAAACAGGCCTGTATTTTACTTTCTCCTTGTCTTTTGCATACCAAATAATGAAATCAGTAGTTGTTCCAACCCTGTGAGAAGACTGCAGGCCACCTGCAGATTTGCTGAAAACTATCTCATTTAAAAAGTTTTCGCTCCCAAACACTTCGTCCATTAAGCATCTCACTAAATGTACGTTGTCATCACTTATTTGTATAAAGCAAGAGCCACTTTCATTTAGGAGGTCGCGCGCAACTATGAACCTGTCTCTTAAATAACTCAAGAAGCTATGTATTCCAAACTCCCAGGTATCCCGAAATGCTTTGATCATCTCTGGTTCTCCGCTCAAATGCTCATCGCTTCCATCCTTCACGTTGCGATCGTTGAGCTTCATTTGCCAGTTGCTGTTGTACTTGATGCCGTAAGGTGGGTCGATGTAAATGCACTGCACTTGCCCGGCCATGCCTTCACGTTCCAATAGGCTGCTCATCACCAACAGGCTGTCTCCTTGTATGAGTCGGTTGCTCCAACCATCACTGTGTTGGTAGTATTCGCTCACTTTTTCTAATTCGTCCTTTTCCAACGCATTGCCAAAAAGTTCGTTGGCATTGAACAAGTCCAATTGATCGGGGTCGGGTCGCTCAACCGTAGTTTTGTATAGGCCCTCAATCAGCTTTTCGGGTGCAATGTGCTCGTGCCGGTAGAGCGAACGGATGTCGACTTTCAGTCGATCATCACCATCGTCCTCACCATACTTATTCATCCACCACAGCTCGGGGTCTTGCCCGCGGTGGTTCACCGGATTGCCTTGAAAGTACTTTGGGGTTTTGTCGTACTCGGCCACTTCCGGTCCTTCCTTTACTTTCTGGCTAGCGCTTTCATATCCGGCTTCTTCCTTGCTCGGAATGTGCGCACGTTTTGATTTGGAGTGTTTGTAGGATTTGGGCATGGTTATGCGGTTTCTTTAGGTTCTTCCTGTTTTTCTTTGGTGAAGTTGGGATCGAAATGGGTTTGAATAAGCACTTCCATTCTTTCATTAGTCTTTGGAAGGTCTTTATCCACCATTTCAACAACTTTGAATATTTCCAAGCCTTTTGTAGACAGATCGTTGAATAGAATTTGAATTCGCTTTGCTTCATTAAACATCTCCGCTGCCCCTGGAATCTTAGGATTTTCACCTGTCGCAAGTCTCAGTATAGGATTTACAAATCCATCTAATGCTCTAGAAAGGGGAATTTGCACTTCACCATAATATTCCCTGCTAAATTCTACCAATAATTGATCTATGGAAGACCAAAAGGGATTTTCGCCATATCCATCGCCAAGAACGTCTGCTAACCGAAGTGTATAATTCGCTACCGATGTTGTAAAGGATTCTGTAGCTGATTTGATCTGTTTAGCAATTTCCGACCAGTCAGTTTTTAGCTCTAAAACGTTCTGCTTATTGATTTCCCCATGAACCTTGTAGAAGTCGATTGCACGGTATAGGTTTTGAAAATGTTTCTCAGCTTCCTCTGCAGCCCCAAACTTCTGATGAAGACCTTTTCTTATTGAGTAGGAGTCGAGGAAAGTGAATTCGATAAAGACTCTCAGGAACTTCAATTTTGTGTTGATGATATCCAAAAGGATCATCCCGATATTTCTCTGCAAAGGATTTATTGAATTCGTATGTATTGTGCTTGTCTTTTACGATTCCTTTTAAAAGTTGAATAAAATGATCGAGGATTTGGTTTTGTAGTTCTTCGGTTTCTTCTCGTCTTATCCTTTGGTCTTCCAGCCTATTCCTTTCGGCATTATTTCTTGCAACTACGTTGCCTCGCCAGAATATTCCGATAGCAATTAATCCTGACAAAAGAGCACCACCAAACGAGCCAATTATTGTTGGCCACCAATCGCTTGACGATCCTTGCATTTGTTCTATAAAATAGAGTTCGAACATCACGTATTGAATAGATGACTTTCTTGTGCTTTAATCTGATCCTCAATCAATTTCGCTTGTTCTCTAGTTGAAGTCCGCATGGTTCGATATTCCAGCGTTTTCCAATTTTTGAGAATATGGTTGCGTTTGTCTTGGTTGTTTCTGGTTCCTACACCATAAGGTTTAGGGTAAAGCGATTTCATTCGTTTCTGACATTCAACCCCAATACCGAACAGGACATTGATTTTAGAGTCAGAATGACGAACTTGGTAAACACCTGGACCCTCAGGTGCTTCAATGGATCGGCACTGTTCAGGTTTAGGCATTGGCTTCCAAACCGTCCATGTTGAGTCCATCATTTCCTGCTTCTATTTATTAGGATAAGCTCAATTCTATATCTGATTTCAGCATTGTCGTTAGATCAACAGCCGGCAGCACCAAATGCGCAAATGGCGAACCTGTCAATCGGGCGTGTAACACTCCACGGGCAGTTCCTGTGGTGATGGTAGCCAGGTGTAATGCTAAATGAAGCCGTAGTTTCAACTTCTCCCTTTTATCATCCAAAAGCAGTGGCCAAGTATCAGGATGTACTTTAAAATGGCAGCCTACTTCCAGATTAATCAATTTGCAATGTTGCTGATGGAAGCTCAGGTGCATGAATACTCCCACCATTTGCTCCTTCGCTGCCAGCTTAAAACTAAAATGGATTGTAACGTCTACATTTTCTTTCGGTCGAAACTCCTCAGGGGTGACTGAAAACTGTTCCGTACTGACGTTTGCAATAGCAAACTGAAAGTCCTTCTTATTTGATGCATTTGCCATACTTAAGCAGATAAGGCGTAGCTAGTTTCACCTGAGCGTAGTCGTGATTTCACCTGCGTATAATTAATACAACTTTGGTAGAACACTTGAAGCCCATCGTAGGTATATGTCTCGACCTCTTCGGCAGCCACGATTAGGTTCATTTCCGTCACAAAAAATTCCTTGTAAACCACATCGGCATGAGGTACTGTCTGAAGCTGAGCTTCTGTTTTAATTGGCCGCTCTTCAAGGAGGTTTACACCCAACACCTGTTCCATTGCCTCAATCGTGTTTAAGGTAAAGTTGGCTTGCCCCTTTAGTATTTTACTGATGTGTTGTGGTGTAACGTCCAGAGCTTCAGCCAGCCGTTTTTGGCTCCAATCTTTGTTCTGCTCTAGGAATTCCAATATTCGGTCAGCTACACGCTGTGACCTGCGAAATTCCTTGCGATTTGCTCGGTCAGCTGCCAGCTTTGACTTCCATGCGGAAGTGTCAGCTTTGATTTTCGCTTTAAATTTTCTTTCGAATTCGCTCTTGTCCATATTTTACAATTCTAATTCAGTGTAAGCGTCTCGGTCATACATTCCTTCATTAATCAAACATTGGCGCAAACGATCGACTTTTGCTTTTTCGTGTTTTGTCGCTTCATCTTGATCTATGTACTGTGTCAATTTGATTGTTCCACCAGAAAAGATGTACAAATCGGGAGAAACCTTAACCGCATACAACCTGACCCAGGGTTCTTTCGGATTCATGGGTTTCGCTTTTGATCGCATCAATTCTTCACTAACAACCTGGTTGTCAAGTGGCTTGAAACGCTCGTTTAGCAACAATATAAGTTCTTGTATTCCATTTTGGTAAGCATCAGCTAATTCATCCGTAATATCCAGAAACTCATCGAGTACACGGTTTGATGCCTCGCTGACTGTATAGGTTCCGAAATATCCTTTGACGAGAAGGTTTGCGTGTCTAGCCTGAATGAAACTCCTCCGAAATTCAGCGTCACTAAGCTTGTCAATAAACTGTGACCATGAATTTTCGCCCTCTGGCATATCTTCATAGCGTACCGCATATAGTCCGCGAAACGGTGTCTCATTTGGATTGGCAAAGATAGGCACAAATTCCATGGATCAACTTATAGGTTGATTTTTAACAATCGATAGAATCACATCCTTAAGCTGTGATCGAATATTACGAATGTCATTTGCGACCTCAATAAAGTGCCACTCATCCATTTCATATTTCTCCCTCACCGCGTTCACAGCAGGTAGCCAGCGATTTTCTACGTACCATTTCTTTTCTGTCTTATCACGGCTCATTCCCGTGATCTCAATCATAAGATTGGCATAACTGTTCTCTCCTGTTTTGACTTTAGCAATAAAGTCGGTGAAGTATTGATGAGTCTCTCCGTTCTTCTCATAGGGTATAGCAAAGCCTAAAAACTGGTTCTTTACGTATGACTCAACCTCATCCAATTCCTCTAACGTTTTAGCGCAGATGGCTTCCCAGTCGCTGTCCATTACAACCTTGTTCACATGACTTTTCTGAGTATCAAAACATTCTTTAGATGTTTGTCCGTTTACATACTTGGTGCTGCCAAATCGGTTGTAGTGATTGAAGATAGGTCGGATAAATTCTTTGGTGTTTTTATCCGTGTTAATACCCCTGAATATGTGGCCGCTAACCTTGCGCTGGTCTTCGTAATAAAGCAAGCGCTTGTACTTGTCTTCAGACCGGTTGAGCACACGCACTCTCGTATGATACCATTCCTCAACGATGCCTTTAAGCACAGGAAAGTATTGAAGCTTAGGTTTGCCGTCTTCATCTGAAAAGTGGGCGGTCATTAAGTCCTTGGTAATTAGAAAAATCAATTCTTGGTCTCGCTTTTCCAATACCGTTTTCACTTCGAGTTCTTCGCGCGTATTGCTGAATGCGGATTCCATCCACGTTTTCATCGGTTGGGCAGCACCATCAATTTCATAGTGCTCCAAATCTGAAAAATCATAGGTGATTTCATCGTTAGGCAAGTCCACCCGATAACCCGACACATTTGGAAAGGTGATTTCATGATGAATGCGATCAGGAAGTGCTTTTACCGTTGTCAAGTCGGGTGGGTCAACTTCAGTCGTAGAGCCACCCTTGAACATCTTAAACGGCACACCAATGATGTGGGCGTATTCTGGAGGGAACTTGTACTTGGTGATTTTACGCTTGTCGTTGGTTGGTAAACCTTCTTTGTCATACCCTTGAAGGAAGTAACTCCTTCGTCTCAAGGCACGACCAGCCACTTGCTCGCACAATAAGTCAGAACCGAAGGCTCTCAATCCCGCCACATGCGTTACCGTATTAGCATCCCAGCCTTCCGTCAACATCGAAACAGAGACCACGCACCGGATATGTGCGCCAAGCTTCCCTTCTTTCCCAACTGTGTTTACTACCTCACGCAATAGTTCGGCATCGGTGATTCGATCAGCTGCGCCTTGTCCGTATTGGCGCGCATAGTCCTTCTTAAACTCGTCAATTTCAGAATTGAAAATCTTCTTGAATTGATCATTTACCTGATCGCTATCTTCTAACGCATCTGAGTCGATTAAAAGCGTTGGTGCTTTAGGTTTTAGTCGGTCATATTCGTCATAGTTTGAGAATAAATCGAACGCACCTTTGTGAACATACTTTGCACCATCTTCATCTTCATACTCGTAACCGGCAATAAACTTATAAACCTCCTTTGAAACGGCCGTGTTGTTACAAACCGCAATAAAAACCGGTGGTCGGGTAAACAAGTTGGTCGTCTCTTCACCCTTTTTTCGAATGTTCTTATCGTATTCTGTATAGTGATTATAAAACTGATCGAATGCGTTCTTCACCAATGGTGGAAGCTTTGGCGGCTCTTCCTTGTAGCTTTTACCTTCTTCCTTGGCTTTCTTTTTTGCCGTTGTCCGACCCATTTTTGATAGGTCGTCCTTCACATGCTCATACAAGTGTTTGAGCTTGGCAGAATCTATTTCTTGTGAATCATCCGACTGTGGTATGTATGGAATCTTAACCAAGCCGGATTCAATGGCTTCAATCAAACCGAAGTCCGTCACCACCCAAGGAAACAAGCTATAAGGCGTATAGCCCGAACCACTCAAATAGTAAGGCGTTGCTGAAAGGTCGTAAACATTGGTGAGTTTAAACCGCTTTGCCACTTCTACGAGGCCTGTGAACCACACGGCAGCCTTTTTATTCTCATCGCCTTCTGTATCGCTGGTTCTGCCTTTGGACTGAGGTAGATAGCAATGATGCGCCTCATCATTAAGAATCAACAGACGCTTCCCCTTTTTGAAATCACCCAAAACGCGCTTGATGACTTGATTCCAATCTTCCAGCGCTTCCTGCTTTACCAACTCACCTTCCTTGCTGTAAGCAAGCTTACCGTCAAAAGGGCTTTTCTTATTGCCTTGCAATGTGCGTTGAAGAAACGAATGATAGTTTGTAATAACCAGATTAGAATTCAGCCCGTCCATCTGCATGGCATATTTGGGAGGAATAAGGCTGCGCTCAGCGTAGTAGTCGTTTCGCTCCGTTCTGATTTTAGAACTTGTATCAACCCGTAACACACCAAGTCGATCACGAATGGTGATTCCCGGAGCAACTAGTAGAAAGTAATCTGCAAAACGAGTATCGGCAGGATATTCTTGCCGGTTTAGGAAATGATAAACGATCAAGGCGCCCATCACGACCGTCTTACCCGTGCCAGTTGCCATTTTAAATGCAATTCGAGGCAATTGCTCTTCAGGATTTGCGCTAATCGACCATCTAGACTTATGGATCTTGTCCATGATGTTCTGACCAGCATTCGACTTTAGTGCAACTTCATTGAGCCAAATTGCAGATTCGATGGCTTCACGCTGCGCAAAAAACAATTGCTTGGTTGGATCGCGATCTTCATTCAAGAACCAATACTTGAGTAAGTCATTGGTTACTCTTGTAACATTCGGATATCCTGATTTCCTCCAATTCCCAACCTCCTTTCGCGTCAAATTGATCACGTGAGTTCCGTACTCTGCCTCAAAATCATTCACATCAAATGCAGAGGTCTGCTTTTGCCTTGTGGGCACCGTGGGGGTGTCCGTTGAAAACACGCGTCTACTTTCAACTATACGCTCATAATCTAGTGATCCACTTTGGTCAGTCGCATAATGAAGCTCGGGCTCTTCGTAGGGTGAATTGAGGATGGGTGATTTTTCGATCATGTTGCGATTAAGGAGCGGCAAAATACCTCTTCGATTTATACGCTGCAATAGCTAGTTCTAGCTATTCTTCTATGCGGCCGAAATGAAACTAAAGTGGCGCAGGTTAAGTCAACATCAGGTGGCGCACCCTTGCTCAATAGGGTGGCGCAGGTTTGAAAATTTTCTGAAGGTGCGCCACTTTTTGAAAAAATGGTGCGCCCTGCGCCACCCCGGGGGTGCGCCAGTGAGATTTTCAACGAGCCCAGGCTGTTATTCGCAAGCGCAGAGCACATGCGCCACACAAGCCTTTGGGCTTTGCATTTTTTCACAAACATGGCTATACGAAAGAGCTGGCAAAGAGAGTTTGAATTGCTGAAACGCAGACTGTCGCGCTTCCCTGCCTGCCGGACAGGCGGGGACCAGTTCGCTCAGGACGAACACCTCGCATGACAGTCGGTTTGGGGAAATGAAGAGTTGAACTATAAAACCGCCTTATACTTCGAGACTCGCGCAAAGCGCGACCTCAGTATGACGGCTCAGAAAAAGGAAATAAATGACACACATCGCCACCATAACCGTTTGCCGATACATACTCGACAAAATGAAGATGAGCAATAGAGCTGTGGCAAGGGCGCTGGGCATACACCATCGCACGTGGCAGCGATACGTGGGTGGCGAAAGCAGCCCTACGCCCCACATTAAATACAAGATGGTCAAGCTGATGCGCGCAGAAAATTACATGGCGCTGATCAACACGGCCTTTGCACACTATCGGGAAAAAAGAAGTGTATTGGATATTACTAAAACAATGGGTCATGAAGGAAGTTTGGGGAAATAGTGGGAACGTGAGTATCCTTCTCGTCATCCTGAGGTCCAGCGCAGCTGGAGTCTCGAAGGAAAGAGAAGGATATCAATCCGCTCGTCTTCGAGACTTCTCCTCCTCTGTCGGAGAACCTCAGAGCGTCTCCGCTGAGAGCTTCGAGCGATCGCGGACTGACGCTGCGTTTTGGAAACGAATAATGACAAACTCCGGAAACCCTTCAAGGAGTATAAACAACATCAAGGGGAGTTTAACTTAATTCTAGAAACGATGATTGCGTTAAATCAATTGTCCGCTGATGATCTGCAGTATTTGCGTCAGAAGTGGGCCTCCGAGATTAAGGACATCGATGAGGAACGAGCACGCAGGGTTGATCGCCTCGAGAAACGCTTGGAAACGCAGGGCGAAAGCGCCACTGCCCAAGCCGAACTCGAAGCCGATCTGGCTCATGCGCAAGCTGTTCTTGCTATTCTGGTAGCCAACAATGCCGACCCGGCTGTGATCGCATCGCAGGAGGTGGTGGTGGCGGAGGCTCAGGAAGCGGTGAACAGCCTCGGCTTGAGCGCAAGCTACGTGAGCGACAGGGGCGCCTGGCTTCAGCAAATGGAGTTTGACGAACTGGAACAAGCGAGCATCTTGCGCACCAACAGAATCGCACAAATCGATGCGATCTGATGACAGCTCATGGCGACTGGCGCCTGAGCCTTCCGACTAAAAGGACCTTCCACCGCGGGGAAGTCCTTTTGTTTTTTTGAGTTGTTTCTCGAGGTCTTTTCTAATCCCTATTCTTTCGCCCCAATAAACGTCACCGGATGCACTTCCCAACACGACTTTCGCCACACGCCCCGGTCGCTGCATTTCTTGCAATAGTTGATGGAGTTGCGCTCGTGTTCGTGGTCATAGAAGAGGTAGCCGCGCACCAGCACTTCTTTGCCTTCCAAGGCTTTTAGCTCATCCATCACGTTGGGGTGCTGCGCCTTGTAGGTAGGCGTGATTTCCACAATCATGTAGTGGTTGTTGTTGCCCTCGTCCATGTCGGCCTTGGTGCCCAGGTTGATGTGGATGTCACCCATCGCTTTATTGGTGTCCGCCTCGTAGCAGTTGCACGACTCCCCTTTTTGTTGTTTAAAATCGATCAGATAGGCCCCGCTCAGCTCCACGTATTGCCCTTCTTCCCACTGGTGGTGGTCGTCCGTTTTGGTTCTTCCCTGCTGAAACTGATCGAAGGTGAGGCGCACGGGCTCAGCGTCCGGCTCCGAAGCATCTCTGTTCTTTTTGCGATTCATTTCTTTCAGCTCTTCCTTGAGCTCGCCTTTGCCTTCGCGGGCGCGGCCCTCGGGCGGGCAGTCGCTGCTTGAGTTTTGCGCCTGAAGTGGTAGGCTGAGCCACAACAAAAAGAGCGCGGAAAGAAGGTGGATTGATTTCATAGCTGTAGGTGTTCGTGGTTTGCATCAAAACTGGAGCATCCGAAGCGGATGTGCAATAGCTAGTTCTAGCTATTTTGCTTCAAAAGCAAAAGGCAGCCTTAGCTTTTGCGCAAAAAAATGGTCGAAAGGCGGGTTGCGGTTTCAATCCGCTCGTCTTCGAGACACCGTCCACGTTGTGTCCGGCCCTCAGACTGACGCTACGTTTTGGGTCCTCGCTTATAGCAACCGTCATGCTGAGTGTCTAGCCTTATAGTGAGTTCTGGCTATTTAACGTTGAAAGAACCACCTAAAAGCAACCGAATTCCAATCAACAGCATCCGGTCACTCATTTCGGCCCACCTTGTTTGTGTACACCACTATTTTAGGCCAATGAATAGACTGGTCGTGGTTCTGCTGTTGCTGCATGGCGTGGGTGCCTACTCCCAACGTGAAATCACCGGCTACAGCGATGAAATCCGAAACAAGGTGCACACTACGCTGGAAAATGTGAAGCCGCAGGAGGTGTTCATTTACAGCATCAGCGGGCCTTACGTGCGGGAGATTCCTGAAGAACTATACAAACTCCCAAACCTGGCTTACCTCAGAATTACCAACACCAACCTGCGGTCCATCACCATTCCGGCTGGCGCCTTCCCTGCGCTGACCACCCTGGATTTAAGAAACAACAAACTCAGTCAAATCACTTTTGAAGAAGGATCTGCCCGGCTCATCGAGGAACTGATCCTGCAGTATAACGAGCTAAGGGAGGTTCCAAAATTTCCATCGCACTGGAAGCTTCAGGACCTCGACCTCAGATACAATAAGATCAGCGAATTATATGCTCAAACTGGACTGGAATCATTGGAGAAAATATACCTGGATGCCAACCCGCTTGAAAATCCTGAAGTCGCGTTTCTGCTCAGTCCCTACATCAAGCTCATCAGCTTTTATGACGTGCAGGCGCTGAACGTTCCGAGTCATGCCTGCCCGAAGCTAAAATACCTGATCATCAGCAATTGCAGGGAATTGAAATGGGCTGCAAGTCCGGAGGATTTCCCAAGCCTGCGGGAGCTGGACCTTATTTTCTCGCGTTTTGACCGTGCCACCTTGGATGCGGTTTGTTCGTTCAAAAAGCTGAGTTATTTGAACCTCGACCATTGTGACCTCGATGCCGTGCCCGTGGAGAAAATAGTGGCCATGAAAAAACTTCAAACGCTAAGCCTGATTGGAAATCCAATGCATCCGATACCGAAGGAATTGCTGGGCATGAAACTGAAGAAGTTCAATTACTGAGTCCTACAATCCACCGGCCCCTTTGCTCACCACGTAGCCTCCGGCACTGATGCCGATGAGGGCAAGCCAGGAATCGTCAAAGTCGGGCATGATGTTCTTGGCTCGGAGGATGCACTCCGCTAGGAAGATGATGCCGAACACGAGGCTGAAGAGGATCTGCTGCAGGCGGGTAATGGCCAGTCCGTTGCTGTTGCTGGCTACGTCTGAAAAGAGGCTTTTGGAGGCCTCGGGCTTCAGCTTCAGTGCCTTGCCTTTCTGAGCCGAGTCCACGGCTTGGGACATGGCTGTGGTGCCTGTGCCGATGCCGAGAATGATGAGTGCGGTGTTGCTGAACACAATGGTGCCCTCGTCAATCCTCCACCCCAGCTTGCTCATGATGATGACGAAAGAGGCATAGATGATGGCCAGCCACCACATCATTTGCACGCGGCTCAGGCTGAATGGTGGTTTTTGATTGGGAGGTTCAGGGTTTGGATTGGGAGGTTCGGGTGTTGGACTGGGAGCAGGATCGTCCCGAAGGATGTTCCATTTGAAAATGGAAAGGATCAAAAGCACCACGCCTGTAGCGGTGGCCAGTATGGTTAGGAAAGTATTCATGATAGATGGTTTTAGGTGATTATGATTAAGTGAATGCTCTGGTTGGGAGCCCAATGGTCAGGGGTTTTAGGTTATTTCCCGCCCTTCTTCCCTGATGGTTTGGATGCTTCGAACTTGGCCTTGCTAAGCCTTCTGTTCGACTGATAAATCGTAAAGAGCGGCATGTCTACCGAGAGACCAACCACGAAACGCCATGTCGGATTTTGAATGGTGGTGCCTGCGGAGGTGAGCTTGGTGAGTCCGGGGCCGTATTGCCCTCCAATGTTGATTGCCAACGGTATGCTGCCGGGGAAGGAGTAATTGAGCATCAGTCCGGGTGAGACAATGTTGCGCAGTTCAATTTCATAGTCTTGATTATAGGAGGTGGTCACCGTGCCGGTAGCATCTATGGTTGAATCCTGCCTCAACTTATAGTCTACCATGGCCCCAACATCCAACACCACTAGGTTGAACCCTGCGGCTCCGTAGTTTCGACCGTGTCTGTTGAGTCCCCAGTTCGCGCTGAGCCCAATGGGTGCGGTGACAACGAATGGTCGGGCGCTGATTCCAAAATTTCCCGATGGTCTGGTGTGCGAAACAAAGTTTACACCAAGGTTAGACTGAACGCTGATGTTGAAATACGATCGCTTCTTGATACTCGAGCTGCCGACCGGCAAAGCGGCTGCGCTGATGGCATTTTTCACTTCCTCCCCTGTTTCCGCCTCTACGATGTTGACCATGAACATGCCGTAGGTGCTCAGGTTTCTCAGGAAGTTTTTGGCGCTTTTCAGCTTTTTGAGCTGCTCATCACTCAGCTTGGATTTGATGGTTTCGCTGTTGTCCACGGCTTCCAAAACGTTGTCGAGAACGGCCACGGTTTTCACCATGCTCGAGGCGTATTGACCGGACTCGTAGTTGCGCTGAAGGTCAATGAACAGGCCGATGAGTTTGGTGTCGGCCTTTAAGTCCTTGTTGAGCTTGGGCAGCAGATCGGAGGCGGACAGGATCATGTCGGCCACGCGATTGATGTATTGAAAGGCCAGTTTGTTTTTGATCTTATCTCCAAGGTTGGCGGTTTTCAGCTCTGCTTCGATGGTTTGAATGTCAGAGACGGCTGTGTTCAATCGCAGCATGAAGCCTGCAATCATCGCGCTTTGGTCCTTTTTAATCAGTCCAGCTAAGGACACGGTGTCGCCATTTACAAAGACCTTCACATCCTTCCATTGCAGTTGAAACCAGATCAGGGCCAGGTAGGCCTGCAAACGCTTGGGGTTGGTGGTTAGTTCCAGCATTTCGGCCTTGCTCACCCATTTCCTGGTGGCAGCGGAATGCACAGCGCTGAGCATGATCTGAGCGCATTGGATGCTGGCAACCACATTTCGAAAGTCGGAGTTTTGATAGCGTGAGTCGCCCATGATGGGAAGCGCGGCAAGGTTGTCGAGCAAGTCAATCGGACTCAGTTGCCCGTTGTGCAGTTTAAGGAAATTGGGGTAAGCCTGAATGGCCAGCTGCAAGTGGGGTAAGTCGCTGACCAACGCATGGTAGGGATCGAGGTCAAACACGCCCGGAACACGCTCGTGGATGTGTTCCAGGTCATCGGCAAAGGCTTCGCGCAAGGCGGGCAACAGGTTTGGATACTGATAGTCAAAGACGGACTGAATCATTTCCACGGTTTCGGGAAAAAGGTGCTTGGCTTCCTCATGTTCTTCTAAAAATCGCTCGAATCGACTGAAGAAGGCCACGTTGAGTTCTTCCTTGGCGCGTTCGATGAGGAGATCGCTGAGGCCATCTGCCAGCGCGGTGGCGTTGTAGTTGAGTAAGCTGCTAGGGGCCAGCGCTCCCAAGGCCCAGGGTGCGGCAGCGGCTATTCCTGAGGGGGCTACTCTTTTCGTTCCTCCGGCCAATTCAACTACAGGAGCCAGGCCTAAGAACGGGTTGTCCTGAATGGCTTTTGCGATAGTATAGCCCGGTTTAACATAGTTTTTGAGCGTGTCCATCAATACATCATTCGATGTATCCAACTCGTTGAGATTGAGGTTCATGGTATCGAGGACATTAGAGTCATCGAAGGCGTTTTGAGCGACAGTAAATGTGGCGAGTAAAGAAAGTGCAAATGCAATGGTGTAGCGGTTCATAGCAGTGGTTTTGGGTCAAAACTGGAGTTTTTGTTCAGATGGGACAATAGCGGGATTCAGCTATAAGGGTCGGATCTTAGCTAAAAACCACCAAACGTCTGCTCGTAATGCGCACGAGCAATCGGCT
Source organism: Flavobacteriales bacterium (assembly GCA_041391765.1). Taxonomy (GTDB): domain Bacteria; phylum Bacteroidota; class Bacteroidia; order Flavobacteriales_G; family Salibacteraceae; genus SHAN690. Next base: position 15,625 of record JAWKNJ010000048.1, read on the forward strand.
ATCGGAAACATTTGGAACAATCCCAAATCCGTTGGGCCTATGGTCGTTAAAGGCCTGCCGGAAGCTCAACGGATAAGGCTAGAAGCAGAAAAGGCGCTTTACATCGAATAGCCATTCACGGAACGATTCCACTTTAATTATGAATAGTTTTACGCCAATTCACACACCATGTGCACTAAAGCCTTATTGTTCTGCATATTCCTGGTTTCATTTGGAGCTGCGGCACAAATCACCGAAACCTATTACAGCAACCCTGAAGGGTTAGAAGATGGCACCATTAAAGACCACATCAAAGACAGTACTACCATGATTCTGGCAGGCGCAGCTATGGGCACCTATAGTGGTCAGCCCGTTGTTTTTAGGTTAGACTCCTTTGGCGATGTGGTTTGGTCGACCATCGATTTTGATACGGCTGTATACAGCAATTTCAACGCGCACTATGCTCACCAGATCTGCATGGACGATTCTTTCATTTATGCCGTGATAGTGACCGAAAGTTGGCCATACATGTACAAAGAGCTGTGGAAGATTGATGCTGCAACCGGAGCTTTTGTCTGGCGAAATGATTTTTACTCCAGCTACCTGCGAAGACCCGAGCACCTGATCGACTATGATTCAAGCCACTTCATTATCGCCTACAACGAGGCGCAACTCTATCCGAAGTTTGCCCTCATCAGCAAACTCACAGGCGACACTACCTCTACTCACTTAATACACTACCCTTACTCTGCTCGTTTTGGTATTGGCAAAGACAGTGACCACAACCTTTACGTAACATACAACAGCCACATGGTGAAGCGCAGCGCAGCCAACCCTAACACAATACTATGGGATGTGCAACATTCAAGTGCACAAATCTCAGCGTTTCAACACGTGCATCTCGATGAAAACGACAGCCTCTACTTTTTTGGCAGCAGAGATGCGAGCCTTGAATTTGGTAAGGTCTTAGAAATCAATCGATTGACCGGAGAAATGAACTGGCATTTGGAAACATCCTATGGCAGTATGGCATTTGAAGACCTCGTTGACCGCGATGGATACTTATACGTGGCTTGGAGGCACATTTATGTAGGGGGTGGATCGTACCCGTTCATGTCTTGTAAAATCGACAAGGCTGGCGACTCACTCATGTGGATAAATTCGCACGTATTTACGGGGGTAGGAAGCCCGGATGTACACAGTGGGAATAGTATGGGTATTCGTTCCATTGATGTGGACAACAGCGGCCATGTTTACCTGACCGGATACTATCGAGATGCAAACTATGGTCCTGAAGCCTGGGGCATGATCAAGGTGAATGGAACCACTGGTATTACAGCTTTCGAAAAGACCATTACGGAAGACGTGACAACATTTGACAACATCAGTGTAGGAATGGTGGCTTGCGTGTTCAGCAACCGACTCTACTTCGTTGGCGAACTGGAAACATATCATCTGAACTATTATGAGCGGAACAAGCTGTGCTATGTTCGGATGGACCCGGCTACAGGAACAACCTTAGTGAAGAAGTATGTCAATCCCGGCCATCAATTTCCTTCAAAGACGCTGGATATTACAAACGATGCATTTGGCAATGCCAGCTACTTGAAACAACTCGGAACCACAATCCGTATTGAACATTACGACTTCAATGGAAATCAGAACTGGATAAAAACCCTTAGCTCTACCGATAAAGTATTGTTTGGTGAACGCATTCACCACCTCATGGATAGCACCACGCTGGTGGTAGCGTCTACATCAGGCACAACCAGTTCCTATCCGTATTATTCAGCCAATCGCGACAGCCTCCATTTCTACTGGATAGCAAGCAATGGATCCTTTATCTCCCACCTGAGAGCACCGGTTGGGTTAGCAAACATCCGCGTTACGGACATCATCAGTGACAGCAACAAAGCCTATGTGTTTTATTCAAAGAACAATGTACTTTATTGTCTAAGAGTAACATCGGCAAACGTATCCTCAGAAACACTTTTACAGATTACCGCTGTGAACAGCACCTCGCTCGGACATCCCAAATATGTCGTCCATGGCGATTCAAACACTGCACTTATTTGTGGACTCAAAAGCGGAATGAACCGAGTCATCTCCTTGAACAAAAACACATTGACCTCAACTAACATAGGTGTGATTAATAGTTTCCAATCGGTATATCACGTTGAAAAGGGTGATTCACACGACCTCTTTATTTGCGGGAAATCGACCTCAGGATTCGATCAACTTATTCACTACAACTATCTATCTCAATCCATCTACTGGACTCAGACCTATGATCCATCCTCGCACATGTATGGATTTGTCTTCGATGCCGATTCCACCTACCTATACACCATGAGTCAATCATCGAATGATATAGTGGTAAAGAAGGTTAATAGCACAACAGGAGTTCAGCTGTGGGCCACAAGTTACAACGGTCAGTCAGGCCTGGAAGACAATGCTCTAGATATTGCTTTTGACCCCTTTCGTGGTCACTTGGTTTTGTCAGGTTATGAGCAACACCTAAATGGGTCATCAAACTATAAAAGTGTTTGGATAGGGGTAATTGACACCAATGGCAGCCCAATAGACACAATCGTCAAGCATGGAGCCTTTCCTGGTGACAATTTTGGGCAATGCGTGGAGGTGCTTCCCAATGGGAGGGTTTTGGCAGGAGGCAATCTGAATCACCCTACTTTGCGAAAAGCCGGATTCATCTATGAGTTGTATGATCCATTGTTTTGCCAGGCCATTGTGAATGATACAGGCTTTTGTAGCTACACCTCACAGAGCGGAAATTGGACATGGACATCTAGTGGAACCTATATTGACACGATAAGTGGAAGCAACTGTGACTCGCTGGTGGTTTACAACCTGAGCCTAGGCACCTACAGCAATCAGGCAGTGGTAAATGGGTGTGATTCTTTCTCTTGGTCCGTGAATGGCCAATCCTATACACAAAGTGGGGTGTATATGGAGACTTTTACAAGCTCCTTAGGTTGTGATTCCACCGAAGTCTTAAACCTAACTATGAACAACTCGTACTTGATGTATGACAGCGTAACTAGCTGTGATACATATAATTGGATAGCGACCGGATTAAACTACAACTCTTCAGGTAACTATGTCGCTTTGCTCACCAGCTCAGCTGGTTGTGATTCTACCGAAGTCTTAAACCTAACCATCAACAATGCATACATGATGTATGATAGCATCACTAGCTGTGGTACATATAATTGGGTAGCAACCGGATTAAACTACGATTCTTCAGGTAACTATGTCGCCTTGCTCACCAGCGCAACAGGTTGCGATTCCACTATCAATTTAAGCTTGAAAGTGAAGGACGCTAATTCAGACTTTACTGATAGCGCAGGTGTTTTAAAAGCAACAGACTCGTTTGCTGCGTATCAATGGTTAAAATGCTCCGGGTCATTTGTGAACTTACTGGGCGACACCTTCCAAACCTATGTCGTTCAGGATACGGGGAGCTATGCGTTGGCGGTATATAAGGATGGATGCGTTGACACTTCTCAATGCGTTTCGATCACTAATGTTGGTTTGTTAACCAGAGTGCAGGGCTTATTGCAGGTTTATCCAAATCCTACACAAGGCAGGTTGACAATTTTTCTTCCTGAGAATTACCCTTATCTGACAGTACATCAACTAGACCTGAGCGGTCGACCGATTGAAGCGTATGAATTAAACAACTTGGAAACACAGGAAATAACGCTGAAAGGTTCGGCTGGCATTTATTTGCTGCAACTGCAAAGCCAGGGACTTAGGATCAGTCAGGTGCGTGTAGTGAAGTATTGATTGCTCAGATTACGTTGCTATAAGGCTCTAAAGTCAACTCCTGAGTCTTCTGAAAACTAACTTTCATCAACCGTGATTTTTCTGTGAATCTTACCTCTGGTAGCAAATTCACTTCCAAAACGCATCGCTCTTAAGTGTCATTATTTAATGATTCTTGGCCTTTTCTTCAAGGAGTTCATTTCGCATAGGTATACATATCCTGTTAAGCCATCATATTAGTGGCCATAAGAAGCCGAAGTCGCCATTTTCTAATTTCAACCCACCAGTCATCCGCTCAAAACTTAGCTTCGCAATCCATGAAGCATCTCCTCCTCTGTTCGCTGCTCTTCACCACCCTTGTGGCCAGCGCCCAAACCTGGACCAAGGTGGGCACCGGAACCGATGGCAAGGTCAGCGTGTTGACTCCCTATTCTGACGGGCTGGCGGTGGGCGGCAAATTCAAACGCATCAATGAGTTTAACCGCATCAACACCTGCTTGATCCGCGAAAACTCCAATGGAGATTACGCATACTTGTCCAATTACTCCGATGACTTTGATCAGCGATCCTCCACTGCCAAGGAGCAAGGTACGGAAGTGAGCGCCTTTGCCGGCTTTAACCATCGCCTGCACGTGGGGGGACAGTTTTTCAACCCGGGCTACTTATCAGAAGTAGGCATGGGCTACTTTGAGATCGACACGGCCACAGACCAAACCGTGTTCATGGGCTACGCAGAACAGACAACTGCCGGAGAGCAGATCCTATGTTTGAAAAGCTTTGACGAAAAGCTCTTTATCGGAGGGCGATTCAATCATTCCGTGGCCTACATACAGTCAGACGACTACCCCAATCCAATGGTGATGCCTGCAGGCACCAACCTGAGTGGCGTGGTTCACAGCCTTGAGGTGTTTCGAGACACGTTGTATGCCGGGGGTTATTTCACCGTGTCGGACACGGACACCGTTGTTCAAGCCAACATCGCCTGGTGGAACGATGGCCAATGGATGGCGCTGGACAGCACCTTGGATAGCACCATCTTCACCCTGCTCACGTTTAAAGACAAGCTATACGCGGGTGGAGCCTTTGGCCGCGACAGTGCCTCACTACAGCGCATAGCCGCCTGGGATGGCGCCTCATGGTCAGCCGTGGGCAGCGGGTTTAATGATTCCGCGGACGTGGTTTATGCCCTGGCAGTTTACAGCGACACGCTATATGCCGGTGGCGTTTTAAATAAGTCTGGTTTGCTGGAGCTCAACAACCTGGCACAGTTGGACAACGGTCAATGGCATCCGCTCGGAACAGGCACCAACGACACGGTGTTTTGCATGCAGGCATACCGAGGTCGCTTATACATTGGTGGGGTGTTTCAAATTGCCAACGAGCTTATTTGCCGAAACTTAGTGGCATACAACAACGGCAAGGAAAAAACCGGAGTCATTGACCCATACTCAGAAGCCGCTTCCCTCCGACTCTATCCGAATCCGGCTTCGGATCGGGTAACCGCATCGGACGCAGTGTCTATGCAATTGATGAACATGCAGGGGACGATCATTCGGCAATCGAGCGGAAATTCGATGGATTTGAATGGGCTTTCCAAGGGGCACTATGTTGTTTCTGTGGTGAAGACGGATGGATCAAGTGGTTTTGAGCAGCTATTGATCGTTAGATAAAGAGTAAATCCTTCTCTTTCCTTCGAGACTCCAGCTGCGCTGAACCTCAGGATGACGAGAAGGATCAAAGTGCGCATAGCAACCGTCAGTCTGAGCGTGCGCTGAAAGCGGACTGGTCGAAGACGAGGTTGCGAAATACAATTCAACTTCATTCATAAAACTCCACCGCATAAATTCGCACCATGCATCGAATCGCATACTTCACTCTTCTCCTCGCCTTCGCCTCGTGTGAAAAATGCAAAGAGTGTTACCTCATCGAGATAACAGCCGGAGTGAAAACCGAAAGTTCCATTGGGGAGCGCTGTGATGCCGAAATTGATCGCCAATTGAACCACGACCTCGTTTGCCTTTCGGACGATTGTTATTACGAGTGCAGATGATCCGCAGTGTCTTGATCCTTTTCTCCATTGCACTCATCACCGGTTGCGATTGCAACGAGCAAAGTGCGGGCACTGTGTTGGATGATGAAACCGGCATCCCATTGGATTCCGTGCATGTGCGTTCCTTTTATGGGGATATCAACGAGGACAATGAAACCTTCTACATGATGACGGATAGCACCGGTGCTTTCACTTCGAACAACGCGCACAAGGGTGCTGCGAACTGCGATTTGTATGTGACGTTTGCCAGGGATGGTTACAAGGCGGAGCAGTTGCACAATCCAAGGAAGGCAGTAGAAGTGCGGATGGAGAGGATTTAGTTAACCGTCACACCGAGGGCTCGCGAAGCGAGTGTCTCGTAATGCGAAGCATCCACGAATACATCTGAAAATAAACAGACTCATGAGTAACGAAAGGTTGCATCTTCAAACTACTCGTACTTTCGCGGCCTCGATCATGAACCCATACAAAACCGTAGCCTTTCACACCCTTGGTTGCAAGCTGAACTTCAGCGAAACAAGCACCATTGCGCGCTTGTTTGAGCAAGGCGGCTATGCCAAGGTGGGTTTCGATGATCGGCCGGACATCTATGTGATCAACACGTGCTCGGTGACGGACATGGCCGATAAAAAGTGCCGAAACCTGGTACGCAGGGCGAAGAGCAAAAACCCTGATGCCTTTGTAGCGGTGGTTGGTTGTTATGCGCAACTGAAGCCCGATGAAATCGCCTCCATTGAAGGCGTGAACGTGGTGTTGGGAGCCAATGAGAAGTTCAACATCCTGGATTACCTTGATAAGCAGTCGAGTGAAGGCAAGGCGCACATTGAAAACGAGCACATCAAAACGGTCAAAGAGTTCATTCCCTCCTATTCAGCTGGAGATCGAACACGCACGTTCCTTAAAGTTCAGGATGGTTGTGATTACTTCTGTTCGTTTTGCACCATTCCGCTAGCACGTGGCCGTAGCAGAAACCAAAGCATTGAAGAAACGCTCAAAGTGGCGCGCGAAGTGGCAGCTACTGGTGTAAAAGAAGTGGTGTTGACGGGTGTAAACATTGGCGACTTTGGCCAGGGAAAGGATGAGAATCTTTTGGGACTCATCAAAGAACTGGATAAGGTGGAGGGCATTGATCGCTATCGGATTTCAAGCATTGAACCTAACCTGCTGACGGACGAGATCATCGACTTCGTGGCCACCAGCGAACGCTTTGTGCCTCACTTCCACATTCCATTGCAATCCGGGTCAGACGAGATGCTAAAAGCCATGCGCAGGCGCTACCTCACAGCCCTGTATAGAAACCGCCTCGAACACATTAAGTCGGTGATGCCCGATGCGTGCATCGGTGTGGATGTGATCGTGGGATTCCCAGGCGAAACGAACAATGAATTCATGAAGACCGTTGAATTTATAAAGTCACTGGATCTAAGTTACTTACACGTGTTCACTTACAGTGAACGAGCAAATACTACAGCCACACGAATGGATGAGGTTATACCCATGCATGTTCGTCAGGAACGCAACAAAATTCTCACCCAGTTGAGTCTTAAAAAGAAGCGTGCATTCTATGAGTCACAAATTGGACTCAACCGTCCGGTGCTTTGGGAGGCTTCAGAAAGTGAAGGCTTGATGAACGGCTTCACGGACAACTATGTGAAGGTGCAGCAGCCATTCGATGAGCAACGCATCAATACGTGTGAAGTTGTGACACTCAACCAGATTGAGAGAAACGGATTGGTGAGTGTGGGCGTGGAAGATGCGATGATGTTGGTAACGGAGTCAGACGCTTAGCACAGTTAAAAAGAAAAGGGCTGCCTTTTGGGCAACCCTTAAACCATCGAAAACCACCTAAATTCTTAGCCTTTCTTTTTGGCTACAATGCTAAAGTCCAAGGTGATATTGTCGGACAAGATCACATCTTGCACATAGTGTGCCCACTTCACATTGTATTTCTGACGATCGAATACCAATTTGCCTTTTGCTGTCATGGTTCCATCAGGATTCATCTCCATGGTTTCAACGTGAATTGTCTCAGGATTTGTTATACCTCTTACGGTCAAGCTGCCATTAACATCATTGCCCTCCGAGGAGATTACCTCAAAAGAAGCAGTTGGGTGATTGGCAATGTCAAAGAAGTCAGGACTACCTAAGTGACCCACTAAGTCAGAGGCTGGATGCTCTTCGGAGTAGCCATTGTCTTGAGGATTGATGGTAGAAAGATCAACAACGAAGGATCCTCCACTGATCTTATCACCTGTGGCAGATAATGCTCCTTCTTTGAAATTGATAGTGCCAAAATGAGAATAAACCATGGCACCGGAAGTTCCGCCTTCCCAACGGATGCTTGAATTTTCGGTGTCAATAGTCCAACTGCTGGATTCAGCGCTGGTGTTAGTGGCATCTTGTTCTGAGGCATGTTCGTCTGCGCTCGTGTTGGCTCCACCGCAAGCACTCATAAGCATTGAAGATGCAGCAATGGACAATAGTAGAAGTGTATGTTTCATGTTATTACTGATTTAGAGTGCAATGTTAATCAGAAATATGTACATACATATATTGTTATAAAACATAATGTTATAAGATGTATTTCTATTCATTTGAAAAAAGGACTAATCAGAGGGATTCTTCGCTGACCTCGCACACGCAGCGGAAGCCAACTGCGGCAGATGTGCTATCAAGGTGCATGGGGACGCTCACATCCGATTCCATCGGTGTGCTCCAACCGCCACCGATGTATGTGTTTTCTTTCAACAACCACTCATTGACGTTGCCCTTGATGTTCCAAACTCCGCTTTCATTGGGCCAGTAGCTAAGGGCCGGAGCAGTGATGTCAGCGTTGTCGTTCAAGTGTCCGGCCACGCCCATAAAATCCTTCGGATCACGCTTCATGTTGTATCGCATCATTCCGCGGTAGGCTTTCTTACCTTCTTCGCCTATTTGATTGGGTAGCTCAGAAATCTCCGCATACATCATCTTATACTCCTCCAACGAAGGCAGGCGATAGTTGAAATATGCTGGTAGCTTGTCCGTTTTCTTATTCGCTTGCGCCCATTCATTTACGCGCTCTGTGCGCCAAGCGCAAAAGTCTTGCGCCTGTTTCAAAGTAACCCCAACCACAGGATATTGATGATACGCAGGATGACTCAGATAATACCTGACGTAGGGCTCGTTATACGCCCCTTTTGCACCCAAACGTTGGTGTCGGGAAATGAAGCGAGGTGCTCAGCGGAGCCCGTACCGTGCACTTTTTCATTCCAAGAAACATATTCCAGCCAACTGATGTTTGTGATCTCTGATTTGTCGTAATAGAGGTGATCGTTGACCTTGACAACTCCCGGCAATACCTTGGAGTAATCAATAGACTTCTTGCCTTGGATGAAGAGAGTAGCAACAACGATGAGGAGAATGGTTTGAAGTTTCATAGCTTGGGTTGTTAGACCAAATTTAACGGACGAGATTGGTTTTTAGCGTCTTGCATCAAAAAAGGGTGAATTGTCCTGATTTGTATTGATCGTGTAAGTTGGTATTCAACGTTATCCTTTTGGTTTCGCCAAAAGCCTTTCGCTTGGCAAGTTTGAAAGAGTCTCTTATCTGCTCGGCCATCTTCCCCTCGCCTTTCATCCTGCGACCGAATTCATTATCATTCAATTGACCGTGGTGTGCAGACTTGATGTGATTGAGGATCTTCTCAGCCCGATCGGGATGGGTCCTTTGCACCCAGTCGCTGAAGATGTCGCCAATTTGCCCGTTGAGCCGAACCATGGTGTATCCGGCATCAACGGCTCCCGCTTCTTTAACAGCGTTCATCAGGTCAAACACTTCGTGGCTGTTCAATCCCGGAATGATAGGTGCTATCATAGCCATCACGGGTACCCCCGCTTTGGTGAGCTTCTCAATGGTCTGAAGCCTTCTTGCAGCTGATGCGGTTCTGGGTTCCATAACTCGCCTCAGGTCTTCATCCAGTGTCGTAACTGAGACCACAACCATGATCAGGTTTTCGCTGGCCAGCTTTTCGATGATGTCCAAGTCGCGCTGAATCAACGCGTTTTTAGTAATGATCCCAACGGGATGGCGGTATTTCCAGAAGACTTCAAGGCACTGCCTTGTAATTTGAAATCTGCGTTCTGCAGGTTGATAACAGTCTGTGTTGCCGCTCATGACGATCGTGGCGGCTTTCCAATTCTTTGACAGCAGCTTTTCCTCCAGCAGTTGCGGTGAGTTTTTCTTAACCAGGATGGTTCGCTCAAAGTCGATGCCGGCACTGTAGCCCCAATATTCATGCGTGTTTCGAGCATAGCAATACGAACAGCCGTGTTCGCAGCCCTGGTATGGGTTCATGGACCAATCCATGCCCACGTCCGGACTAGGCACCTTGTTGACGATGGTCTTTGGAAAGACTTCTACAAACTTGGTGTCGTTCGATTCTTGCTCGCCTTCAGCTTCCAAATAATCCAGATACTCGCCAATGCGCTCCTTGCGCTGCTCGAAGAAACGATTGTCTGGATTAATCTGTGCTCCTTGACCTTTCTGATGCGATTTCATATCCAATGCCCAAAGGACATGTTAAAGGTCGTAACCTATTTACATCTTATGGATATTTGGGGAGGGCTCTTATCCACATGTGGAAAACTTCGGTTAGTTGCTCATGCGCTCTTTGCGCACGATGAGGCGAATTCCCTTGTCGAAGTTGATGTAGCTCCAAGCCCAGTTGATGAATACCACCACCCGACTACGATAATCTACGAGCAGCATGAGGTGTACGAACATCCATGTGAGCCATGCCAGAATACCACCAAAGCTGATGAAAGGAAGGTCGACAACGGCCAGATTGCGGCCTATGGTAGCCATGGTTCCTTTGTCCGTATAGTTGAACGGCTTCATGGACTTGCCTTTCAGCTTGCGGTTCAGATTGTTGGCTAACGCACTGCCCTGCTGCCCTGCCACGGATGCGAGCATCGGATGACCATTCGGATTGGCATCGGAAGGAATTACTGATATATCGCCAATGGCATAGACATCTTCCAAACCTTTCACTTCATTGTGCTCACCGCAGATGATGCGATGTTGTCGGGTCATGTGATCGTGCATCCCCTCGGGAGCTGTTCCCGATACCCCGGCAGCCCACACCAGGGTCTTGCTGTGAAACGTTTGTTTGTTCGTGGTCACCAAAGTGCCGTCATAGTCTTTAACTGCGGTGTTGAGCCAAACGTTCACATTCATAGACTTCAGAAAGGAAGTGGTTCTCCTTGAGGACGATTCGGTCATGCTGGCCAGTAATCGATCCGCTGCTTCAATGATGTGGATTTGCATTCTTCGGATATCCAGGTCAGGATAGTCTTTGGGAAGTACCTGCTTTTTCAACTCTGCCAGAGCGCCCGCCAGTTCCACCCCTGTTGGACCTCCACCAACGATCACAAAATTCATGTAGGCTTCCTGTTCCTTGAGGTCGGTGATATTGAGCGCTTGTTCAAAGCACTGTAGAATGCGGCTGCGCAAATTCAGCGACTCTACTAGTGACTTCATAGGCATGCTGTGTTTGGCCACGTTTTCCATACCGAAGAAATTGGAATTGGCTCCCGTAGCAACGACCAACACATCGTATTCTAAATCACCGATTGAGGTGGAGATGACTTTTTTGGAAGTTTCGATACGCAGCACCTCCGCCATGCGGAAGTGAAAGTTCTTCTTGTTCTTGAAAATCTTACGAACGGGATAGGCAATGGAGTCTGCTTCGAGGCCTGCGCTGGCCACCTGATACATGAGCGGCTGAAACGTGTGGTAGTTGTTCTTGTCGATCAGCACCGTCTGATACAGTCGCTGATCGATGCCTTTGATGAGCTTGAGTCCGGCAAAGCCGCTTCCAATTACTACGACCCTTGGCAGGTCGAGCCTTGGGATGTTCATAGCGAAATTTTGGGCTAAGGTGAGGATATCTGATTTGGTCTCGACTCTAACTCACAACTATTCGACTAGCAATGCAATCGCTTGTTTAAGTTGATAGATAATATTGATCAGCTACCCTTTCAAAAAGTTCATCATGCTGTGGTCCTTCGTGCCTTTGTAGTCCTGGTCTTCTGCGTAGCGCGGATCCTCGATATAGGGCACGCGGTGCATTTCTGAAACTTCGATCTGGATGCAGCCAAAGTCTTCCGTGACCTTGCCCACGATGCGGTAAATGCCTCCTCCGGTGAACGGGTACTTTTTGGCCACGGGTGGAAAATGAACCGAATCCAGGAAGTGCCCCTTTTGATCAATGAAGTTTCCGAAATACATGGTTTCTCCCTGAGCAGTTGGGGTTTTACGCGAGGTTACCAGGTATCCGTAGGCAACCACGGTTTTACCTAAGTACTTAGGAACATCGGCTGCCAACACTCCGCCTTTCATCCCATCCTTAGCCAAAAGAAACGGATCGCACAACGGGAATCCGAGTAGTTCCATGTGATCAAAGGCTTCCTCGAGCGGGGCAGTATACAAGTCGGGGTACTTGTAAGGCTTTGGTTTAGGGGCAAACAAACGGGGCTGCACCTCCTTCTTCTGCTTGCTTTTACTCAGCATGAGTCTTGCTTCCATATCAATTCCTTTTTTGCTGCGCCCTGTAAAGCGGAATGTTCCCACGCGAATCAACAGCTCGGAGTTGCTCCACGCTGATAGGAACGCGATCAACGAAATCAGCCAGAGAGTCGAACTCGCCCATTTTTCGCACAGACAGAATGAGGTCAATGGCTTTGCTTTCCAACTCGCCCACCATGTTAAGACCGAGGATAATTGTTTTATCAAACAATATGGAGTTTCGTTCACCCCGATTCACACAAGGAGGTTGAACAACCGCCCCGTGCATACGAGCCTCATGGATGTACAACTCCGGCCGATAAAAGCCACCGCCATTGTTGATCGTGGCCACCATGTATTCAATCGGGTAATATGCCTTAAGAAAGAGCGCCTGATAGCTTTCCACGGCATAGGAAGCGCTGTGTCCTTTTGCAAAAGCGAAGTTGGCGAAGCTGTTCACCTCGTTCCATATTTTTTCTACGAGTTCCCTCGAGTGTCCTTTTGCTAAACAGTTCGCCTTAAACTTCTCCTCTACTTTGTGGAACTCACTTCGTTCTTTAAACTTCCAGCTCATCCCTCTACGCAGGACATCAGCTTCAGCCAGTGAGAGCCCTGCAAAAAAGTGAGCCACTTTGATCACATCCTCCTGATAGACCATGACTCCGTAAGTTTCCTTGAGTAAGTCATAGAACTCCGGAATTTTTTCACGCGCCTCTTCCCTTTTGTCCTTGTCTCTGAATCGGATGATGAATTCGCGCATCATGCCCGATTTTGCCACCCCCGGACGAATTACGGAACTGGCCGCGACCAAGCCTAAATAGTCTTCTGCCCGAAGTTTGGTGAGCAGCATGCGCATGGCAGGTGACTCCACGTAAAAACAACCTATGGCACGCGCCTCGCGCAACAGGGTTTTGATTTCCTCATCCTGTTTAAACCGCTTGATGTCGTGGATGTCGATTTCATCACCTGTGTTGGTTTTGATGATCTCAATGGAGTCTCTGATCTTTCCCAAGCCACGTTGGCTGAGGATGTCAAACTTATACAGCCCCAAGTCCTCGGCAGAGATCATATCAAACTGCGTAGTGGGATAGCCTTTTGGTGGCAAGAATGTCGGACTATAAGCATTGATCGGTTCTTCAGATATAAGTATCCCACTAGAGTGAATACTCAGATGACTTGGAAAGCCATCAATCAACTGACTGTATTTTAAAATCAAATCTCCGTATTGACCAATGCCGTGGGCTTTTCCTCTTCGTTGCAGCTGATCTATTTCATGAGCGGGAACACCCAGTACTTTTCCCAACTCGCGGGTCACGGCTTTGAACTGAAACGTGCTGTAAGTGGCTTGCAGCGCCACTCGATCATGCCCATAGGTGTCGAAAATATAGCGTGTGATGTCCTCCCTGTCCAGCCACGAAAAGTCGATGTCAAAATCAGGTGGGGAAGCTCGATGGGGGTTGATGAAGCGCTCAAAATAAAGATCTAGTTCGATGGGATCAACATCGGTGATACGGAGCAGGTAGGCAGCCAGGCTGTTTGCCCCGCTTCCACGGCCTACGTAGAAATAGCCTTTATGGCGGGCATAATTGATCAGGTTCCAGTTGATCAGAAAGTACGAGGCAAAGTCCTTTTCTGAAATAACCTTTAGCTCGTGATCCAGACGCTTGCGGATGTTATCCCCAGCCATTGGGTAACGATAATCCAGGCCTTTTTCACACTCGGATCGAAGCAGCCTCATATCCTCTTCATGGGAGGTGGTGTAAAAGCGTTTGTTCTTATTCGTTTTAAATTCAAAACTCACATCACACTGCTCAACCAGCGCTTCCGCGTTTTTCACGATCTCAGGAAAGTCCTGATAAAAGGCGAGTAACTCCTTCTTTGGTAGGAGTTGGTGGCGAGGGTCACCCTCTTCGCTTTTAGGAAGTTTACTCAGCAACAGGTTGTTGTCCATGGCCCGAAGCAATCGGTGGGCATTGAAGCTGTGTTTGTCACTAAACGTTACGGTGGGCAGCATGACCAGCCTTTCCGGATGATGACGCAGCGGTGACAATCTCAATTGAGGGATGTCGTGGGGGCGAATACCGATATAGCCACTAGCTAATAGCTGTTGGCTATTAGCTGTCGACTTATTGAACGGATAGATGACAAAAACATCATCCCATGCTGGAGCAATGGACGGAATGGGTTCTCTACTGTGCAAAAAGCTACTCAGGTATTGATTGATCTGCTGAAATCCGGCATTTGTTTTCGGAATGCCCACAAACAACTGCTCGGCACCGTTGCGAAAATCAATGCCCGGGATTACCCGAATATTGATTTCGGTGCGCGAAAGCCGCATGCATTCCAACACAGCTGAAGTGTTGTTGATGTCGGTGATGCACACAGTGCCATAACCAAACTCAACTGCCCGATTCAGTAAGGCCTTGGGAGCCCAAGCACCAAACTTATAAGAGTAGTATGTGTGCGTGTT
>JAWKNJ010000049.1:0-26772 GCA_041391765.1 Flavobacteriales bacterium
ATCAGCCTGTCCTTGTATTCAAAAGACATGACCGAAGTGGCAACTGAGATACCTCTCTGGCGCTCGATTTCCATAAAGTCGGAAGCAGCGGTTTTCTTAATCTTATTTGACTTGACCGCACCGGCCGTTTGAATGGCCCCTCCAAAGAGAAGCAGCTTTTCTGTTAACGTGGTTTTACCGGCATCCGGGTGAGAGATGATGCCAAAGGTTTTACGCTTGTTTATTTCCGCTGAATACTTCGCCATGGAATGTTGGACTTACAGTCCGAATTGACTTAGGTGATGACCCATGTGCTTTTTCTGGAAGTAGATCCATGCCGCATAGTCCATTGGACCGTATATAGGATGCACTTCAATAGCGTCAGGATTGTCCTTGTGATAAGCGAAGAAGGCGGTCACTTCATCCTCCAACTGATCGATGGCGTCCGAAAGCGAAGCCTTTCTCAATGGTGGAAGACCGTTGGCAAACATCGGGTTCGCTAGGTTCTTTGGGTAGGTTGGTTCATTTTCAAGCGTAGCTCTTCTGGTCTCTGATTCTTCCTCAGAAATAGTGAGTTTCACCTGAGCACGACCATTGCTAATGCGCCAGGAGCCAACCACGTGCTCAACCATGTGCTGTAGGGTCATACCACCCCACAGCGGTTTGTCTGTCTCATTTAGCGTGCGCAGCTTTTGCGCTAAGCCTAGAAAATATGCCTTGTCGGCAGCTATCATCTAGAATCGCTCTTCAGCAGTGAAGAAAAAGTCAGCTTCGATCGCAGCGTTTTCATCGCTGTCACTACCGTGAACAGCATTCTTTGCCTTTGATTCAGCAAACATTCTTCGGATTGTTCCTTCAGCCGCCTCGCTTGGATCTGTGGCTCCAATCAATGTTCGGAAGTCAGCTACAGCGTTGTCCTTTTTCAAAATAGCAGCGATAATTGGTCCTGATGACATATAGTCAACCAATTCACCATAGAATGGACGCTCTTTGTGCACTTCGTAAAATTTTCCCGCGCGCTCCGGAGTTAATCGTGTCTTCTTTAATGCAACAATGTAAAAACCGCTCTCTTGAATCTTTGCAAGGATTCCTCCAGTGTGTCCGTTTTCAACCGCTTCGGGTTTTATCATTGTAAATGTGATCATTCCTGCCATGATGTATTTCTTTTTCGGGGCGCGAAAGTAAGAATACCCTCTTTTTTATGGGCAATGATGCATTACTAATTTTGCCGCTTCATGCGAATTACCACATTCTTGCTTGCTTTTCTGTCTATCCAATTGAATGTCAATGCACAAGGCATCGAAACGAAGTCGGTAAAAGACAAAAAAGGCGAGATTCAATACTACCATTATCAGGCTTCTGGAAGTCCGGACGAAGTGATTATTGGATTGTGGGATGCGCAGAGCGGTGATTGGACCGCGGAAATTTGGGGAGAAGAATTGATTCCTATAGCGAATAAGCGCAATGCAAAGTTGATTGTTCCTTACATTCAAGGCATTGAAGCATATGAGCGTTGGGCGGCCATTGATCCGGTTAAGTATTTAGGAGAATATACTGACGGAAGTGCTTCAATCCTGTCGTTGGGAAGTTCGGCTGTTTGGGCAACGCGGTTGATCGATCCTAAGCTTCCGGCTTTGATCATTTCCCCGACAGCGGATTCGGTTCACTTACTCAAAAGGTCGTCTGCGTCTGCTGTTTACATCTTGGATGCGGTGGATCAGGTTCAGAATTCACTCAAGGATTCTTTCGCCATGGCTGGACACTGGGTCAAATTGGAGGAGTCCAAGTCACAGCATCCTTTTTTCGTGGACAATTATGTTGAGCGCATTGATCACGCCATGGACTGGCTCGATTCTGTTCGATTCGCAATTCACGATAGTGTATTGCTCGCTCAATATGCCGCTACCGCTGGGTTAACCGGAAAGGTGCCCGAAGTATTGCGTCAGGGGCAGAAAATTGAGATGGGCATTAAGGTGGCCTTGCCGGGAGAATACACCATTCAGGTGATCAACTTGAGTGCGCAAGTGGTTCAAGAACAGAAATTAATGCTCGGAAAAGGAATACATCATTTTGAAGTGAAAACAGATAAACTCGACTGGGGAGTATATCGACTTGAAGTGATAGGCAA
The DNA here is from genome assembly GCA_041391765.1 of Flavobacteriales bacterium. Classification (GTDB taxonomy): domain Bacteria; phylum Bacteroidota; class Bacteroidia; order Flavobacteriales_G; family Salibacteraceae; genus SHAN690. The sequence continues at coordinate 2,108 of JAWKNJ010000049.1, forward strand.
GGGAATTCACAACAAGCAAAAATTTATGATTCGCGGCTGATGACGGCAATTGTGCATATTAGAAAGGGGCGTGAAAAGTCGCTGCAACGCAGGCACCCGTGGGTGTTTTCAGGTTCGATTCACAGGGTAGAGGGCGATCCGATTGAGGGTGACTTGGTTTCCTTGGTTTGCTGCAGATGGCTCCATATTGTCATTATGCCACCGATCCATCACGGTGAAAGTGCTGATGGAGGAAGTGACCATTGATCAGCAGTGGTTTTCCAATGCATTGGCAAGAAACAAGTAAGGCAGGCCATCGGTTTACCATCTATCACACAAACGCTTATCGCTTGGTCTGTGAGACGGTCTCTCCCGGATTGATTGTGGATGTTTACACGAGGTTGCTGCGGTGCAGGCGCACAGCGCAGGCATGGAACGCTCGATGAATGAGATCGCCACTGGTTTGAAAGCTTTAGGGTGAAGAACACGAATAAACCGTCAGCAAGAATCACATGGTGGGAAAAGTTTTCGGGAGTGTGTTCAGGTGTTGGAAAATGACATGCAGTTCAATGTGGACGCGCTGTGCGGACAGAAAACAGGTTTTTCCTTGATCAACGCGGCAGATTGTTACTTGCGAACTACACGGAAGGCAAGTCTGTCTTGAAATTGCTTTTAGCTACACAGGTGGATTCAGCATTTGCAGCGTTGCGAGGGGGAGCAACAAGCGTGATCAGCTTGGATAGCGCTGCCGAGCACTGGTCATGGCTGATGAAAATGCTCAGTTGAATGGATTTGGTGATCGACATCAAAGCTTGAAGGCAGATGCTGTGCCGTACCTGGAAAACATGAGCGAGCGCTACGATGTAATCGTGCTCGACCCGCCCGCTTTTGCGAAGCACAAAAGCGCGCGGCATAATGCCATTCAGGCGTACCGCAGAATAAATGAAGCTGCATTAAGGCAAATCAACGCTGGAGGTGTCTTGTTTACATTCAGTTGCTCCCAGGTGGTTGACAGACAGTTGTTTTACGACACCGTGGCCAGCGCGGCCATCAATGCCGGACGTAACGTTCGCGTCATTCATCACCTGCGCCAACCGGCAGACCATCCCGTGAGCATTTACCATCCGGAGGGGGAGTATTTGAAAGGATTGGCATTGCTCAGGGATTCAAGGCAGTTCCAGATGCTGTAAGACTGCACTTTCAACCCGAGTCGACCGCGGTAAAAGCCCACTTTAACCTGCTCAATCCTGCCTTAGATTTAATTGTGTGCCTATGTCTTCCTTGGTACCCATGTTGGGTTGTCCAAACGTTCTGTGAACCATGAGGTAGAACAGTCCATTGATCACCGAATCCTGAAAGGGGCCAAGTCCGGCATCGGCAGGATCAAGTGTTGGACTGGGCTGCGGACTATAACCGGATGGTACCATAGGTGCCTGCCAGCAGCCTATATTCCAAACTGGTTGCGCACCCTTAACGATGCTTTCCCATCCTTCTCCAAGGTTCTTTTCTGCCTCTGTTTTAGCGTAGTTGTAAGCATTCATTGTCCCAGCCTTGTAATAGTCGGCTATTGGGCGATCTGGCGGGAAAACTCCATTCTTAATGAACTGGAAATTTGGAAAGCAAATTTGGTGAAAGCTCATGTTTAGATTAGGCTCATTTTCAAATAGAGTATGATACCTTGGATCATATATTTTGCCGGTGGCGTTGGCCCACCACGCCCAGTCATCATACCACCCACCCGCTAGTTTTCGGGTTTGGTAATTCGAGGCCGCACTAGCCAAAAATGATCGGGCATCGTTGAGCGAGATCAATCCCGCAGGTACTGCCAGGTTCAGGAAGTCAATCATACTGTCCAGAATGCAGCCCAACTCCCAATACCCGTTGGAACCAGTAAAGTTTGAAGTTAGTTTTTGATAGTATTGGTATGCCTGGCTGAGGTAGTTGTGGGCATTTGGGTTTTCGGTGCGGTTGTCTTTGTTCATGATTAGGGCGTATGAATGGATGCTGTTTTGATCGAACTTTTATTGTAAAACAAAAGGTGCGCATGATCAGTTCTTTGAACCCAAGATCACAACCTTCTGTCATTACTTCTGCCAATATTAAAACAACCACTCACTCAATGCAATAGCTAGAACTAGCTATTCTGCCTCTGTTTTGTCGGTATTTATTTCCTTTGAAGTCCAACACCAAATTGTGTCTGCAACCACCTTCACCTCGCGCTTGGAGCGCATCGACTCCGACCTGTGGCAGCACCTGTTTTACGTGCCCGATGACATTGCCGAGCAGTTCATTGAAGGCGACAATCGCAGGGTCATTTGTACCATTAAAGGCTTGAAGCCCTACAGCTGCGCGCTCATGTATGGAAACGATGGTAAATACATCCTTGTGAATGGAGAGCGCAGAAAAAAGCTGGGCTTGGTGCCGGGCGAAGTCATTGAAGTGACGCTCGAAAAAGACACTTCCGAATTTGGCATGGACATGAGCGAAGAATTTCGTGAGGTGCTTTATCAAAGCGATGAAGCGCGTGAGGTGTTTATGTCACTTACTCGAGGAAGGCAGCGCACGCTCATCTATTGGGCTGACAATGTGAAAAGTCCTGAAATCAAAATCCGAAGGGCGTTGGTGCTCATGGAGCATCTGGCCGAGAGTCGGGGAGAACTGGATTTTAAGTTGCTTAACGTTAAGATCAAAGAAGCGAATCAGCAAGCAAAATTGCACTAGCAACTCATGAATGTCACATCGAGTGTTGACTAGCGCAGCGTGGTCAACGTAGCGAGATGTTGGACATTCGAGCACGATCGTTATTAATCCGCTGTCGTTCTCGATACTTCACGCTTTCAGCGTGACACTCGAACTGACAGCTGCGTGGTGGAACGTGAAGATAAGAGAGCGAAGCTCCGTGGATAGACACAAGACACAAGACATGCTCTGATTAGTCTTTCGTCTAACAGTCTATATTCCTTTGTCTTACAGTCTTTCCTCAAATCAAGGACGCCAATCCAACTCATCAAATCGATGCTTCCCACCCAAAAAATACTCCTTCACGATTGACTTCGGATAAATTCCACTTGTAGAATAGGATGTAACCTGTTGCTGTATTTCCTTGCGCTTCCTGCGCCATTTCCCAAGGCTGGTGTAGAAGCTCCAGTGCGCATGCAGGATAGAAAAGGAGGCTTTCACTTGACCTCTAATGATCATGTTGCCAAAAGCGAGAGCGTCCATGCATAGGCGAAGAAAAATCTTCCCAAACAGCTCATCGCTTGGTAAGTTTTTCATCAGCATGATGAGGTTGTTGCGGTGGTTTCTGAATACTTTTTGTGGGCTGCCATAGGCAATCACTGCTCCTCCCACGTGATAGACTTCCGAGGCAGGGCACACCATGATTTTGTGTCCCTGGTTTTTCAGTCTCCAACAAAGGTCGATTTCCTCCATGTGTGCGTAGAAGTCGTCATCCAGCCCGCCACTGCTGCGGTATAACTCAGACTTAATGAAGAAACACGCTCCGGAGGCCCAGAATATTTCCATGGGTTCGTTGTATTGTCCTGTGTCTTTCTCCACCGTGTAGAAAATACGCCCTCGGCAAAACGGATAGCCTTGGTAATCCATGAATCCGCCACAGGCACCCGCATATTCAAACTCGTCTCTGCGGTGCCACGACTTGATTTTGGGTTGCACCACAGCGATTTTATCGTCCGTGGCATAAAGATCCAACACGGGTTCGACCCAGAGCGGACTTACTTCCACATCGGAACTGAGCAGGCAGTATATCTCTGCGTCAATCTGAGCCAAACCGAGCTTGTAGCCATTGGTAAAACCTTTGTTTACCTCAATCTTAATGACATTGATGGCATCACCAAACTGCTTCAGATATTCCTCTGTATCATCAGTTGAAGCATTGTCAATGACATAAATAGCGACATCATCGCGCTGCGGTTTGGTCGCAATCACACCCGGAAGAAACTTCTCAAGAAGGTCCCGGTTGTTATACGTAAGTAGCGCAATCGCGAGCTTTTGGCGTGCTGACAAGGTGTTCAAATTTCGGCTGCAATGTTAGCCATTCACTTTGGCTCTTTCCCCCTCAATAATAGGAGAGCGCTCAAAGGACGCATTTGGATCAAAAAGTTTGCGGTAGGTGGCCATTTGCCGTATCTGTTTGGCTCCCAAGGCCTCTATGATGTGGATCATCTTTGGATTGAAGTCGCCAATCCATGTGATAATGATGCCTTCATAACGAAGCGATGGCTGTATGGCCTTTTCCAGGTGTTTGAAAATCAGGCCTTCAATGCCTTTGCCTTGGAAGTCGGGGTCGATGCCAAAGGCCACACCAAAGGAATTCACGCGTTTCGTGGTGAGTTTATAATACAGGAACTTGATTTTTCCAAACCAATTTAGGTTGTCTCCCACGCGCTTGAAGATTTCGTTGAGTTCAGGTAGAGATATGTAAAAGGCTACTGGTGTGTTATTGTGGTAGGCAAACCAAATCAGCTTTTCGTCTAACACCTGTTTGAGTGTTTTCATAATCGACATTGCCTGCTCCTTTGGCATCCCTTTAAAATTGTCGTGTGTCACCCACGCACGATTATAGACCGTGCGGAAATCCTCTGCATACTTTTCAAGGTTATTCTTTTTTACATGTTCGCAACGGTAGGCGGGATCGTGTAGGGCGCGTTCGGCTCGTTCGTTGAACTTCTCTTGCAGCGGATCGTGGACGGTTCTGTAGAAAATAAGCTGATTATAGTAAACCTGAAATCCATAGTTCTCGAACAATCGAACGTAGTATTCTGGATTGTAGTTCTGTCCATAATAGGGTGGGAGCTTGAAATTTTGGGTGATCATTCCCCAGAACTTGTCCTTTTCCCCGAAATTGATCGGGCCGTCCATAGCTTCCATGCCTCGCTCTTCTAACCATTTCTTGCTTTTGTCGAAAAGCAGATTTGCGGCATTTTGATCATCAACGCACTCGAAAAAGCCTAAACCACCAGTAGGCTGTTTGAAGGTATTACTGAGCTTTCGGTTGATGAAAGCGGCCACGCGACCGATGCACATTCCATCATCATTGTAGAGTAACCATCGTGTAGCCTCCCCGTGGCGGAAGAACTTATTTTTTTTCAGATCGAAAACAGCCTCAATGTCCTGTCGGAGGTGGGGAATCCAATTTGGATCGGCATTGTATAATTGAAAAGGGAGCTTTCGCCACTCTTCAATCTGTTGCTTGTCTTTAATTTCGATGATCCGCATGCGTGAATAGCGGCTCAAATTAAGCGCATATTTTTTCAGAATGGAAACAAATAGAGACCGTGATTAAAGTGTTTTTGTGGGGAATGATGGGTTCTGGAAAATCTACTGTAGCCAAGAAACTCGCTAACAGGTTAGGTTACAGTGCTGTCGACACGGATCAACTCATTGAAGCCAAAACAGGAAAGCGCATAAACGAAATTTTTGAAGAGAAAGGTGAGGAATATTTTCGCTTGCTTGAGGAAGCTGTTTTGGATCAGGTTCTGGATATGAGGGAAAATTTGGTCGTGGCTACCGGAGGTGGTTTGCCCTGTTTCAAAAGCAATGCTTCTAAAATGCTCGGTGCCGGCATCTGCATTTACTTGGTGGCGTCCTCCGATCAACTTGTTTCACGACTGTGGCAGTCCACTGAAAAGAGACCGTTGCTTAAGGATAGCCGTGGGAAGGAGGCTTTATTTAAGCAGTTGGAGTCAATTCTGGAAGAGCGCGCTCCGTACTATGAAAAAGCAACGCTGAAGGCGTCTGCAATGAACCTTGATTTGGTCTCGCTGACAGGGCAGGTGCGTTCATTCCAAAATGATCTCGGGCTTTGAACCAGTTTTCAAGCTGAGGTGCTCTTGAATAGTTGTCGCTAAGCTGAGACCTGTGAAATCCACCATAATAGGAAATTTACGATGCATGCGATCTACCAAGCACACAGTCATCAGGCGCTTTGGGTCTTGCAGCGAAATCATAGATGCTGATTTCATCATCGTATTTCCACTGTTCACAATATCGTCCACTAGAATTACACATTGATCTTTGAAGTTTATTTCGGGAATCTTGATGTCATAGGGATCAACATCGAAATAAGAGTAGGGAATGTCGCTGATATCACTTAGGTGTGTAATAACTTCCTTGGCCACCCACTCTCCGCGAGGCTTGATGCCGCCAATCAAGAGTGATTTCTCGCTATAACAAGTTTCTATGATTTGAAGCGCAATGCGCTTAGTTATCCTGGCGATTTGGTCAGAATTTAGAATGACGGTTTTCATACGCGATTTTCAGCAAGTTCAAAGTTAGAAATCCAAATCACCAATGGCGTTTATTACTTTTATGCAAATTTTGGTGAGTGCGTTATTTTGTCCTGTTAGTCATAGCATTTGTTGTTGCAAACACCTCTTACGCTCAGGTGAGGATTAGTGGCACGGTGAATCATAACGGAAAGCCTGCGGACAAGGTGATTATAGAGGTTTATGAAGCTGGCGTGAAGATATCGTCTTTGGCAGCAACCAAGCGTGGACAATACCTGATGGATCTTCCATTTGATCGCGAATATGTTCTTGTGTTCAAAAAATCCATGATGATTCCTGTTCGCATTGATGTTAACACAACGCTTAGCGATCGAAATAAAGAGTTTCTCGAGGTGGATGTTCCGTTGAATATGGAGCTTTTTTGCTATTTCGATGGATTGGAAATTACACCATATGATCAAAGCATAGGAGAGATTAAGCAGAACGGAATTGGCCAAAACACTTTTGGATTCATACCCGATGCCGCCAACGTTGAAGCGATGAAAGTTGTGAATGAGGGTTCAAAGCAGCGCTTGAAGAATGGTGAACAGCCGGTGGAAGTTCCCACGGGTTCTGCGGTCGCTTTCACAGGCACACAACCGGCTAAAAAGGCACCGGAGAACGTTGCGGATGATAAAGTTCGTTTGGAAGAGGAAAGAGCTGATCGAACCGCTGGACGGTTTCAACAAGTTGAAAACAGTCAGCTAGAGCAGGCAAACTTGAAACGGGAACAGGTTCAAGTTGAGGCAGAGACTTCAGTTGCGAAGAGGACGGTTCAAGAGGATCATGCTGTGATCGAGAAAACCAATCGACACGACTATGCAATGGAACAACAGCGTAATCAAGATTTTATCGCTGATGCTAGGGTTGCCAGGCATGATGACATGATCTCAAGTTTAGAATACACGGCTTCAAATGCTTCGTTAACAGCTGAAAATAAGGCGACCACCCTTGTCCCAGTACCCCTCACTAAAGAGGTCGAAAACTACTTGTTTTCCAGCGTTGAACGCTTGATCGTCAACGAACAAGGAATCCAAAATCAGTACGAAAAAGTTACTTATGACATGTATGTGATTGAGTTGGTTTATTGTTATAAAAACAAGGAGGAAATTTCTGAGGAGTCATATGCAGCGATTGCGCAATTGTTTAAGTAGTTGGTATAGGGTTCCATTTATTGTGTTGGCATTTTTTGTCAGCTTCGATGCATCGGCCCAGGTTTATTCGTTTCGACATTACGGTCTCGATAAGAACGTGTTTCCATCACGGATTGAATGCATTGAACAAAGCACTACCGGAAAGCTGTATATAGGAACACTAGCAGGTTTAGTGGTTTATGATGGCTATGCGTTCAATCAGTTTTCGGTTCGGGATGGATTGGGTGAAAATGCCATTTCTTCGATCGCAATTAAGAATGAACAGGTGTGGCTTGGACACTGGGCCGGAAGTATTTCAATTATAAACTCCCTCACAGGTTCAATTTCCACCATAAACCTTCAACAGCAAGTCAATTACAGTTCCATCATGGCGATGGTTCCATTGAAGGATAGTGCTGCTATCTTTCTTACTAGAGAGGGCAGATTGTTTCACTATACCAATTCGGGTGTGGAACAGGTATTAATCACGGGTGCACCCACCTCCTTGAAGATTCTGGACATAGGACGAAGCCAACAGTCGGATCTATACGTGATAACGGATCATGGAGTGTTCACAAACGATGATGAAGCCTACACAAACTGGAACTATGTCTATGAATCCAAGGAGAGCAGCATACAGGCAGCATATCGTTTACAGCCTGCGGAATGGCTTGTTTGTTCTGCTTCAGACATCCGAATAGTGAACACTCAAACCGGTCAATCGGAATTGGTTCATTCGAATGTTATTGAAACTAAAGTGGTTTCCATTGTACAGGACATGGAGGAATATCTGTGGATTGGAACGGCTGAACAAGGAATCATCCGTTATCATCCGATACTAAAGGAAAAAACGCTAATCAAGCGAGACAATGGGTTGAGCTATAATCAGATTCGAGAAATATTCATGGATCGTGAAGGGACGGTTTGGGTTGCTACTGCAGCAGGTTTGGATCAATACTTGGGAAACGCGTTTGTTCTCTATGAAAAACGAGCAGGTCTCCCTGACAATTTGGTTTGGGATTTTATCAAGTGTCCTGAGGGTTTTTTGGTGGCCACACAGGAGGGCCTTTTCATGCTTACGAGCTTGATGCCAAGAGGTCGACCAGAAAATGTTATCCCAATCACTTTGGGTGAGGCCGAGCCTCGAAAGCTATATGCAACCGCAAATGCTCAAGTCATTTACGCAGTTGACGCCAATGGTCAGCTGTGGCGAGGTGGATATTCGGGAAGTTATAAGCGATTGGAGTCTATTCCTGAAGCTGTTAGATGTCTGGCTGAAGTGAATGGAGAGATATGGGTCGGAACAGACAATGGTGTCTACAAACTTGAAGATGATAAGCCAACTGAACATTACACACGTGAAACTGGCCTCGGAGGAGATCGAGTTAATGGTATCTATTACTCAAAGGTCAAAAATGAAACATGGATTACCTCGTTGGGCAGTGCAGCGACACTGTATCGCGATGGTCGCTTCAAATTATTTGGAGCGGAACAGGGACTTCGATCAAGCGTAATTCAGGATTTAGCGTTTGATAAGGACGGGGACCCTTGGTTGGCTACCTATGATGATGGTGTCTATTTCATGGATGAAGGCCAGTTCAAGAACTTGAGCGAAAAAGTCACTTTGGAAACCACGACCACCTTCGCTATTGAGATTGATGACGATCAATCAGTTTGGATTGGTCATAGTTGGGGTTTGGATCGCTATCGAATGTCATTCGAAGACCTTAATTCATATAGCTCCGATGATGGGTTTATGGGTATTGAGGTTAATCCAGGAACAATCAAGTGCGATGATCGAGGAAACCTTTGGATGGGAACCCTAATGGGTTTGCTCATGTTCAAGCCTACGGATCATCGCCTAAACTTGACTGAACCTGTTACTCGAATCATTTCCGCCACAGTAGGAAATCATGATGTCATTGCCCAAAATGAAGTGAGGCAATCCGATTTAAGCGGAACAGACTTTAAAGTTTCATTTGAAGGCGTTTCGTTGGTTAATCCGATTACAAACAAATTTGAATACCGATTGATCGGGGTGCATGAAAATTGGAGAACAATTACTTATGGTTTACCCATAGAATATCAATCCCTAGCCCCGGGAACGTATCGATTCGAACTTCGCACCTGTAATAATTCAGGGCACTGCAATGTGGAGCCAAAGGTGGTTGAGTTCAGCATTGCACCTCCATTTTACAAAACATGGTGGTTTTACACCTTCGTCTTTTTAATCATTGTGTTAGCGATATACTTCATGGATCGCTATCGTGTCCTTGCCTTATTAGATGAGCGAAATGCTTTGGCTACGCAGTTAGCAGACAAAGAGCAATACTTAGTTGAAGTAGAACAAGAATTCACTTCACTTCAGGGATACCGAACCTATGGTTTGTTTGTCTCAAAGGCTCTAAGTGAACACGCTATTCAAGATAACAGTGCCTTGGTGAAATCGATTTCGGCTTCTGGAATTTCTTCTGACCATTTATTCTCTCTTCAGTATAATAATATGAATGTGAATGTCCTGTTGGACATAGGTGTGGCTGATGCCTCTGGTGCGCACATGGTAGATCATATAAGGCTCAGGTTTTATGAGCTCGCTCAGAATAGTATTATAACTACCGAGGAAGACATGCTCACGCAGTTCAAGTTGGCCATTCAGCAGACGGTTTCGATTTTAGATAAACACAAAGGAGCTAAATGGGTCTTTTGGTTTAAGAGAGATGGCTTTAACTTGTTGAACCTGGAGGGACTGCAATTTTTTATGATTGAAAAGGGTAGTGTGGTTGAGTTAGAAAATCAAACTACAGATGAGCGTCCTTTTACTGCGCTGGATATGAGTCAACGAATATTTATTTCAACGGACGGTCTTTTTGATCTTACCTCTGACAACGGTGCGCGAGTGTTCAGCAAGAAACGCTTGATTTCGAAACTCAATGAACACTCACACCTCGATTCAAACGACCTTCTCGATATGATGGAGAAGGAAATCTCCGATTGGCGCGGAATGCTGGAACAGATTGACGACATCACCTTTATTATCATAAACCATGAACCACGCAGCTAAGGGCATTGCCGTATCAGCAATAGCCATTTCGCTTTTTTCCTGTAGTCACCAAAACACAAATGACGTTGCCAGCGATGAAGTTCATCGTCCTGCAGATTGGTCATCGGATATCTCCATGAAGGTCAGCCAAGAAGTTTCAGATGGTGATGTAAGTGTCGCGCGTTTAATTTCATCTAGCTCTTCTGCATCTTACGAATCCCTATTGGAGCAACTATGGGAAATGGCATTCAGTGGTGATCAGAATGTGTATGTTCCAAATATTATTGGCGAACCTGACTATGAGCATCCGGTTGACCCGAAGGGGCTTTTGGAACACCTAAAGCAAATCGATACGATTTATGTGGAGGATATGATCACGGGTGAGCTTTCGGACACCACCATCGATATGAGCTTCACACAGGAATCTGTAAGTTCTATGGTCGTATATTTCGATCTGTCTGAAAGTGGTGAAATGATGCCTAACTTGTTAGCCCTAGGCAAGCAGGTGTTTGACGAACAAACCGGAGCTTATCGAGGAAATAAGAATGAACTGTACTTAGCCTTTAATGGAGATCAGAAAGAAAACTCGTATCGATTGATGATTGAGTCTGATTCTACAGGCATTTTCCGGCCAACTCGCTTCGAAACGTGGTTAGGGCAGGATAAATTGGTACAGCTTTTAAGTATGTTCCCGTCAGAAGGCAAATCGGTAAACATTCACGTGAAAATGGAGTGCACCTTCAGTGGCCAGCACCTTTCAATGGCATCGATCAAACCAACCGAGGCATAGTCAATTACTTTCTGATAAAGTTTACGAATAGTTCGCGTCCAAAACGAGGCTTAATGCTGTTATAGGCGATGTCGCAATACTTGATGTTGAACCAAGGTTGGAAATATCCAAGGTATTCCTGCTTGTGCCCGCCATAGGGTGGAGTATCCTTGTCGAAATCAGTTTCAAAGAGCAGTCCTACCAGTTTGCCGTTTTCATTGAGTAGACTGTGTGCTTTTTCTGCGTATTGCCTGCGCATTTTTGGCGAGATTGCGCAAAAGAATGTTTGTTCGATGATCAGGTCAAACTTTTCGTTCAGCTGAAAGAAATCACCTAAAATCATATGCTCTTCAGGGAAGTCAGGCACGCGCTTTATGAAATGCTCAAGCGCTGAAGGTGCTAAATCCATCAAGTACACGTTTTCAAAGCCAAGCTGGTGGAGGTATTCACCTTCCCAGGCATTCCCACATCCCGGAATAAGGATTTTCATCTTGCGGTCCTCGAGCTGGTCGAAGTATTCAACCAGGGGGGCAGAAGGTGATCCAATATCCCAGCCTGTTTGACCTTCAGTCCATCTGGATTCCCAATATGATTTATCTAATGTGGGTGCTGTCATATTCATGCATGCAAAGAATTAAACGAGCTTCACGTGTGCGTTTAATTAAAATGAAGGATTGAATAATGAATGGTTAAGTGTGCGCGTCTTCGTCCAACCGCAGGGAGTGACCCATTTTTTCCTTCTTAGTTTGCAAATAATGATGGTTGTGAGGGTTGCTCTTTGTTTCAATCGGAACCACCTCGGTGATTTCCAGTCCATAACCGATTAGACCGGTTCGCTTCTTCGGATTGTTGCTCATGAGCTTCATCTTTCTGACTCCTAGGTCATTCAGAATCTGAGCTCCAACTCCATAATCGCGCTCATCCATTTTGAATCCAAGTTCTAGGTTCGCTTCTACAGTGTCGAGACCTTCTTCTTGTAATTTGTACGCTTTTAGTTTGTTGATAAGACCAATTCCGCGACCCTCCTGCTGCATATACACTAACACCCCTTTACCATGGTTTTCAATCATTTCCATGGCTTCGTGAAGTTGTGGTCCACAATCGCATCGGAAGCTTCCAAAGATGTCCCCGGTAACACAAGAAGAGTGCACGCGAACTAAAACAGATTCGTCCTGAGTCCAAGTTCCTTTAGTTAGAGCAATGTGCTCTTCACCGGTTGTGGTTTGCTTATAAGCATGCATGGCGAAATTTCCCCACTGTGTAGGAAGTTGAACAGTGACCTGCTTCTCAATAATGCGTTCATTGCGCATTCGATACGCTACCAGATCCTCGATGGAGATGATCTTGAGGTCAAACTTCTTGGCAATTTTTTTCAATTCCGGAAGGCGCGCCATGGTGCCATCTTCGTTCATGATTTCAACCAAAACACCTGCGGGTTGCATACCCGCCAAGCGACTCAGATCTATGGAAGCCTCCGTGTGTCCTGTTCTTCTCAATACACCTCCGCGCTTGGCCCGAAGAGGGAAAATGTGTCCCGGCTTTCCAAGCTCCTCGGGTTTCGTTTCCGGGTTTACTAACGCGAGAATAGTCTTGGCTCGATCAGAAGCTGATATTCCCGTAGTAACACCTTGTCCAATCAAGTCAACAGAAACGGTGAATGGAGTTTCGTGAAGTGCTGTGTTATTCGCCACCATGAGGTTAAGATCCAAGGCATCACATCGATCTTCGATCAGTGGAGTGCAGATCAATCCACGACCGTGGGTGGCCATGAAGTTGATGATTTCCGGAGTGATCAATTCAGCGGCTGCAATAAAGTCGCCTTCATTTTCACGATCCTCGTCATCTACTACTATTATCACCTTGCCCGCCTTGATATCCTCCAGCGCTTCCTCGATCGTATTCAACATCTTCTAGAAAATTTTTGCAAAGCTACCAAAGGCGAAAAGAATAGGAGGGGAAATGATGATTGAATTAGGTCAATCACATTGTTGAATTCGCTGCATCGGAATGAATGGCAGTCGAATTGTAATTAATTGCTAATGAATCGGTTAAAATGTCATCGAAAATCGATTTGAACTGAAAAAAAGTCAGTGAAAAGGAGATGGTATATCCCTTGACTAACAGAGAAGAAATTGAAAAAAACAAAAACAACATAATCATGAAAGCAATTGTAAAAAGACATCCGATGTATTCGTTTCCAAGTGTGTTTGACGAATTCTTCAGCGATTGGAACACAGGCTCCATGCCATCCAGAAGCAAGGTTCCTGCAGTGAATGTAAAAGAGAGTGAAAAAGAATATACGCTTGAAATGGCGGTTCCGGGATTCACCAAGGAAGACTTCAATATTGAATTGGACAATGATCAACTGACGGTTTCAACGGAGCAGAAATCTGAGAATGAAACAAGTGAAGAAAACTACACTAGAAAAGAGTTCAGCTACTACGCGTTCAAGCGATCATTCACCCTTCCAAAGGATATGATCGATGCTGAAAAGGTGGATGCCAAGTATGAGAACGGTGTATTACATGTCAACATTCCAAAGCGTAGTGCTGCAGAGGTGAAGACTTCGAAGAGTATCAGCGTCAAATAAGAAATTTCGTAGGTAGGTTGGTTAGAAAGCCGGTGGCGTTACGCCATCGGTTTTTTTATTGCTCCGTTGTCTTAATGCGATAGTTGAAAGCGGCAACAGCGAGTGTCATGACCGGACTGATGAGGCAAAAGAAGCAGAACGGCCAATAGACGGCAGTAGCAACACCCAGCACCCCGGCTTGGGTCGCTCCACAGGTGTTCCAAGGAATCAATACCGAAGTAACCGTTCCAGCGTCTTCCAGTGTTCGACTTAGGTTGACCGCGTGCAGTTTACGGTCGTGGTAGGCCTGTTCAAACATCTTTCCCGGGACAACGATGGCTAGGTATTGATCGCTGGCTGTGAAGTTCATGATGACAGAACTCATCGCAGTGGTTCCAATTAAGCTGGTTCTACCGGTGGCTAGTTTCAGGAGTGATTGCGTAATTACAGTCAAGCAGCCGCTGCGCTCCATTACACCACCAAAGGCCATGGCGCACAGAATCAACCACACGGTGTTCAACATGCCCTTCATTCCACCTGTTGAAAGTAAATCCGCCAACACAGGATTATTAGCGGGAATACCGAGGTCTGAACCAAGTGCTTGCAACACTAAGGCATAGCTTGAAACAGAATTAGCTTCCTCTAAGGACGATAGCATTGGCTGCTGAAAAACAAACGCCAACAGAATCCCTGTCATTGCACCAATGGCGATGGACGGGATAGCCGGAATGCGTCTGGATATGGCAACGATCACAGCAGCGGGTGCGAGAAAGAGCAGTGGATTCAAGTTGAATCGACTTTGTAATTCAGCGTTGACGATATCAATTTCATTTCCCAATGCATCCGGGCTTTGAACGAAGCCTATTACCAGAAAGATCAGCAGCGTAATTGCCATGCTGGGGAAGGTGGTAATGGTCATATAGCGGATGTGTGAAATCAAATCGGTGCCCGAAACTGCCGGAGCCAGATTCGTTGTGTCGGACAGGGGAGACATCTTGTCTCCGAAATATGCCCCAGAAATGATGGCACCCGCAACTAAGCCCACGTTGAAGTCCATGGTTTTTCCGATTCCGAGTAGTGCAATTCCAACTGTGGCAATCGTTCCCCAACTCGAACCAGATGCCAACGAAACTATTGCAGCAATTACGCAGCACGCAAAGAGAAAGATGGATGGGTGGAGTATTTTTAGTCCGTAAAAAATCATGGCAGGAATGACCCCGCTGATTAACCAACTGCCGGCTAAGGCTCCAATCAGCAACAGCACCATAATGGCCGGAACGGCTTTGTGAATGTTGTCTGATACTCCTTCAATCAAGTCGGCATAGGTGCGTTTGTGAAGCAAACCAATGACACCCGCTACCGCAGTAGAAATCAAAAGCGCGATTTGATTGGCGTAGGACAGCGCATCGTCTCCAAAGGTGATCACGTTGGCAGCCAGCAATGCGATAAGCAACGCAATGGGAAGGATTGCAACAAGCAGGGTAGGGAGCTTGTGGTTCATTGAACGAATATGCGGTTTTCTGACTTTGAAAATAAAAAGCCCCAATCGGATTTCCGGTCGGGGCTTTCTTATAGAGTTCCGATCTATTAATCGAAGATCACTTCCATTTCAACCCTTCTGTTCAAGGCACGACCTTCAGCGGTTGCATTGTCTGCAATCGGCTTGGTTTCTCCATACCATTGAACAATCATGCGGCTCTTTGGAACACCCTTGCTTTCGATGTAACTAGCCACGGCTTTAGATCGCTTTTCAGAAAGCGTCATGTTGGCGGCATCGTTACCCACGTTATCCGTGTGTCCACTGATTTGAAGCTTCCAATCCTCTTTCTCAACGAGCAATGCTGCTAACTTGTCGAGTGATTCATAAGAACTTGCCTTGATTTTCTCTTTTCCTGTCTCAAACTCTAGGTTTGCGAAGGCTTGGTCTAGTACCTCTTTCTCTTCAGCCTTGATTTCAGGACATCCTTGGTTACTAGCAACTCCAGGAGTTTGAGGACAACGGTCATCCTTGTCTAAGACACCATCACCATCAATATCACTGAAAGGACATCCGTTATTTTCAGGCGGACCCGGAACATCAATGCACGCATCATCCTTGTCAAGAACTCCATCACCATCAAGGTCAGCGTAAGGACAACCTTTGTTTTCAACCGGTCCTTTCACATCAACGCATGCATCATCCTTGTCCGGAACACCATCACCATCCTTGTCTCCGTATGGACATCCGTTGTTGTCCTTAGGGCCGGCCACCTCCGGACAGTTGTCCTTGTGATCAGGCAAGCCATCACCATCGGTGTCAGGACATCCTTCGTTTTCAATAGGTCCAAACTTATCCGGACATGCATCCTCCTTGTCCATGATGCCATCAGCATCGGTGTCAGGACATCCATTGAATTCAACCAATCCGCTGTCCTGTGCACATGAATCTAATTTATCCATGATGCCATCATTGTCAGAATCAGGACATCCCTTGAATTCAACAATGCCAGGAGTATCCGGACAGTCATCTTCGCTATCAATGATGCCATCGCCATCAGCGTCTGGACAGCCGTTGGTCGCGGCTGGCCCCTTGATGGTCACGCAGCTATCATTCTGATCCATGATTCCATCGCCATCGGTGTCAGGACATCCGTTGAACTGAGCCAATCCAGGAACTTTTGGACAATCGTCTTTGTTATCTGCTATGCCGTCCTTGTCTTTGTCGTTCTTGCAACCAAAGGTCCAGTTAATGCCGCCTCGAATCATCGTGTTTCGTGATCCCGGTAAGAAGAAGAGCGCATTATCGGTCATTGCGTAGAACTGCCATGGCCAGATATTGAAGCTCAAACCTAAACCTAGGTTCGTATAGCTTCTGTTGTATATGCTGTAATTAGCATGGAATCCAAACCACTTTCTAACTCGGAAGTTGTAGGACACATTGAACGCAGCGCGAAGCTTACGCTTAATGGTATGAGCGTTCAATAAGACACCTACGTTGTGACGATCGGCAAATTGATAATTCGCACCAATGTTATATCGTGTGGTTAACCAAGTCGAGTAATCTGCGTCACTGGTGTCGGGGCCAAATTGACTGTTTAGGCTGTCGACCATTTGCGAAGCAAAATCAGCACCTAAAGAATCAAACCGAGTTCCGACACTCAGAATGGAACCGTCTAGCACTGCTCCGCGGTAATCTACAACTCCGTTACTCGCTGAATAGGTTTGAGGATTGTTTTTCCACTTAATTCTACCGATATCGTTGGCCGATGCACTTACCTGTAACTTGTCATTAATATTATAAGTAGCACCGAGATCGACACCCCAACCCAGGTTGTCGAAAGGCTTAAAGTTAAACTCACCTGAAGTGTCAAAAGGCAGCGATGTGCTGTATTGATAGCTGCCATCGAGTGTCCATGCAAAACTTTGAGCGTCCGTTGTCAAGCCGAGAGTGGTTTCTTTTGTGTATATGTTCACCAAGCCCATCAACAGCTTTGGGCGAATACCAATGGTCAGTTGTTCATCCGGAAGGAAGGTGCGGGCATACTGAAATCCAATTTCAGTCCAGGTGGAGTGATCCACGGCCAGTCCATCAAAGCTTGCTCTGTTTCCGAGTAGCATGTATTCAGCAGGAATATCTGATGCTCCAGGATCAGAAGGGTCAATACCATTACCTAAAAAGATCAGCGTGGCAATGTCTCTTGGGTAAGAGACAGTGGTTTGCGATCGCAAGCTGATGTTTGGCGAAAAATAGTTTCGCTTCACTCTAAACCCGAAGTGGATGATGTCTTTGCGAAAATCCAAGTTCATGTAGTTCAAAGGCTTCATGCGATCCAGAGCGGTGACTACGCCATCTGTGCCGCTAACAAAGTCAACAAAGCTTTTGCGGGGTAACCCGTTATTCCCATAGTACAGATATGTTGAGCCGAATACAATGCCTCCAACGTTGACTTTGCACTCAGGCATGAATGAGGCATTTGTGAAACTTGATTGTTGGAGGTAACGAGCATTGTACAGCGTCAAATCACGCTGAGCGAAGGAGCTGAGGCTTAAGGCGATCACTCCAATCGATAAAATCAGTGCTTTTTTCATTTCGAATTCTTAGGTGTAGTAGGTAAGAAATTAAAGTCCAAGGGTATCTCTCAGATCACCTGAATTGATCTCGTATCCGGCTTTGGTCTTGATGCCCATGCTGAATTTAATCTTTTGATCGCTTCTCATTGTGATAGGTTTTTCATTCTCAAATCCATCCGTGCCGAAGGTCATGTAAATCATTACATACCTTCCTTTACCCAACGTTTCAAGATCCACCTGATAAGCTTCGGTTTTCTCTTTGTAGATTCTAACATCTGTAACTGCAGTTTGGGGATCTGATAAACTGCCACCGGGAATGATGGCGTAATTAGCATCGGCCTGACTACTATTCAGAAAATCGTAAAGTGGAAGGTCGCCCACATAGTTGAAATTAGAGTCAACAATTTGACCGGTAACCGTGGCCTCAAGCGGCATGGAATTTTCAAACTTCAAGCGTAAGAATGCGAAATCAAGTACATCCTTGACTTGTTCAACATCAAGATCATATTCCATGGTGTCGCTATAGCTTACTTGGCCGTAACCTGTAAAAGGTAATATGACTTTGGAATATATGTTTAAGTTGCCGTTATTGACCTCACTTGTTTTTCCCGGTGTATAGATCGTTGGAGTGTAATAGAGGAATTTAGGAACAGGAGAAAATACTTCAGTCAATGAATCATTGGTCGTTTCATTTGAAACTAGCAATACAGCCTTGCTATTAGCAGGAATTGTCGTTGGTTGGTTTTGAATTCTAAATCGATATGGAATTGCATTCGCAGTTTTTGCCTTGGTATATGTATTGCCAATTGTTAATTCGAAGTCTAAACCAATTTGATTATCAAAGTGAAACTCAACTCGCGGGTTAGTAAATTGAAATTCACCAGCATCGGCCTCACCTGTCATCCTCAGGAATACATTTCGTTCATCCATTACTCGCGTATAAGCATTGACAAAAGGAACCGTGCTTCCAGCTGGTGCTCCGAAGTCTGCCAACGTCAGCGGATCAAGTGTGTCAACATAGATTAACTCATATTGCCAGATTGTGTCGGTGCCCGTTGCACTATAAACCACTTGGTTAATCTCAGATGGTGTTGCTCCAACCAAATCAGCAATGGTCATTTCCGCTTCTACAATCGGAATGGCTAAGGTGGGTTGAAAACTCAGGTCGCGATCTTTAAGGCAGCTGTGCAGTAGTATAGCAGAGACAGCAAATGCCAGAGTACTTAGTGCGTACTTCATAAGACAAGGTTTGTTACAGGTTTATAAACGCAAGTTTACGCAAAGTTCCCAATTAGGGTTGCGTCACTTTTCCATGTGCCAAAGGGTGTCCTGCAGCAGGGCATTGTCAATGGAGTATTGTCCAAATTGATTGGTCCAGGTTGCGCTCACAATCTTCCATTCGATTCCAACGAAGGCACAGTCGAGTTGCATCCAGAGGTCTTGCGAATAGTGTTTTTGCGTAGCGAGTTCGTTTAGATTTTGAGTGCAAATCCCATGCACGGATGCCAGGTCCAGGTAATATTCGGCTTCGCGTTCAATCTCCGCATAGCTTACTCGAAAATCTCTATAGAAATTGCGTGTATTACTCATGAATTGCGTCACGCTTCCCTTTGTAGCACTAGCGTATCCATTGTTGTGAATCACCGATGTAATATCCGCCCCAGGAGCCATGATTTCACCCAAAATTGTTGCTCGCTTCGCAGAGTCACTCTCTGATAGTGCCTTGTAAAAGCGGTCTATCACATTGCCGAGTGAATTTGAGGCAGTATCCTGCGCCATGGTTTGCGTGGAAAACAACAGCAGGAGCGCTATGGCGATGAGTTTATTCACGGATGTAAAACAATAGTCGGCATTTTACGCTGGCGGCATTTTTAATGGCGGGATACCACACGAGCATTGATCTGGCAAATGATTCTGCCCGCTGAATTTGGAATGCACTTAGGTCGTGCGCATAGCTAAGTGTGGCAAAACCGTCTTCACCAATGGTGATGAAGAAGGGAGTGTAGCCGGGTTGATCCTCGGTGACAACCTCATAGGTCCTCAACACATCATCGAAGGCACCTTGATCAGGATATACCGGTATCTCATCTACCTCGTTTACCTTGTAAACCTGCAAAGTGTCATAGGTTTCAAATGCTTCTGAACTTGTGTTAGGGGCATAGTGTTCCAATAGTTCATCCGGGAGCATATCCGCGCTGATCGGATAGGATGGATGCTCGTTTTGAATTAAGATGCTGCTGATTTTCCATTGGTCCGCATCTCGAATGAGTTTGATGGATTGAATGCTATTTGCGTTCAATAGTTCACCCGACTCACGATCTTTAAGCGACATGTAAATGCTGCTATAAACGGAGGCAACGTTTCCATAACTCCTTTCCACCAAGACCAGAGGCGTTTGCTTGATTTCAAAAACGCTACCAAGGTTTTTGATCTCGTGGTCGAACTCGCTTACTGTAAAGGAGTTTAAACTGGAATTACCCACGCTATCATAGTGGATGGAACGAATGACAGCGTCCGTTCTTAATAGGTCGGTTTCCACAGAACCACTTGATGTGGATTCATAAAAGGCATCCACGCGGTCAATGGGAGATTGCTGTGCTTGAACATGGGCGCTAGCCAGCAGGAGGGAGCATATGAAAGTAGTTGGTCTCGTCATTTAAACATGCCACCCAAACCTGGCATCATGGAGCTTGCCGCAGACTTCATTTCCGCTTCGTTGACCTTGTCGGCTTGTTCGATGGCGTTATTCATAGCTGATATGAGTTCTGATTCAACGTGATCCTGGTTTTGGTTGAGCCACGACTTATCAATAGTTATGCCTTTCACCACGCGATTTCCGGAAATTTCGATTTTAACATTTCCAGCAGCAGAAGAGCCCTGAACTGTAATATTTGTCCAAACACTCCTTAATCTTCTTCATCTCTTGCTGCACTTGTGCGGCTTCTTCATCATATCAAACATGTGCACTCAGTTTTGCAGCTGCAAAACAAGCAATAGATTCAGAAGATGGAAGTTAAAAGGAGCTTATTGCGCTGTTCCGATCTCAACTCAGATCGTCTGTTTTGACGTGCTGGAAGTCGTTGCAGGGGAATGCCATCGCCACAATCGTTGTGGCAAATTGGGTTTCACCCAACGCCTAACACAGCCAAAATGCGTGACTTACTTGTTCCGTGCCCAATCAGGGTAGATCACAAATGGACTCCAGCCCTGCTGCGATGCTGGTTTCAGAAGTTGTAGGCGTTTGATCCTCCTGGAATCGCAATGAATACTGCTGATAACAAGTGATGGATCTTGCTTCAGTTTTTCAATATTCCGATCGAGGCGGCATATTCTGATTTCAAAATGGAGAGCATCATCATGTAATCAAAAGTCCCATGGGTTCCCATGTCGATTTTTCAGGAAGGTTCTGAATTTGAATATTCCTTTCATCAGCTCGACCTTGCCCTTCCACCACAATTTCCTTTGAAGCCTTGAATCCTCTGGATGTAATGACTTCGTAAGTGAACTCATCCTCGCCTTCGAAGTTCTCATTGGGTAGGTGAATACAATACCTTGTTACTTGTTATCGATATTCTTACGAACCGTTTTGTGCCTGTCCCAGGTTGATGATTTCAAAGTTTCATTACGTTTTGATGCTTGTCAATTTTCAGTGGTTCGAATGTGACGGTGTGTTATTGGGTTCAATCACATCATCGTAAAAATGAGTCCTGAAGCTACGATCAACTTTGGCTTGGGTTACCTCTATTATAAGAGTAGATGAGGAGGTCAAACCAGTGGAGCTCTTGATTTCATAGGCGAGAACTTCTTTGCCGATAAATCCAGCGTTAGGGATATAACGTACGATGCCGCTGAACTTGTCAACAACCTCAACCGTTCCGTTTTACCTTCAGCTAAAGAACCGAATCAAAGTTCACTGCCGGCTGTTTATCTACATTTAGTTGAAGGTTTATCGCGGTTTTCATTCACATCAATGAAGATGTAGTCCTGAACAACTTCTTTTCTCTGTCTCTCTTCCGCTTTGCCAACGATCACGTTTACGCCTTCTGTAACGGTGAACTCTGTTTGAACCAGTGTGGGCGATGAATGCGTCGTTCTATATGTCCGTAGCGGGGTAGTAGAGTAACAATTCCTCGCTTGGCATCAACGATTTGAACTCGACCACTTTGGGGGACGGCTCACATCAATGAAGCGGTAGCAGTTGAGCCTTCGGTTTGGAATATCGTTACCAAACAAATCGAAGAAGACCAATGGGCACAATATCTGTCGTTTGCATGTCAGTCGTGTTAACGAGTCGGGATCCTCCCAATTCTCACTTTCCTTGATACCACTAAGCAGTTCTACATCTTATACAAAATGACAATAGAGTAAAAGCATCCTGCCCAACAAAGCTTTACTTTTGATTGATATTTCACAACTCCGATTCGAGTCGAAATTTGTTGATGAATCCATTGTGAGTTACCTACCTTGGTGATCACACCGTTTGTTCCTAATTGAGCAATAGCTTTCAAGTCGATGCTGATTTCCTCTCCGGATCTCGCACTTGCGCTACCGTTCACAATGCCGGTTCCCTCCAAAAATTTCTTCTCGGGAACGATGCTGATGATTACCGTGGCCATAGGACTTTCTTGACCGTTTGCCATAGCGCTGTAAGTAAACTTGTCGTATCCTTCAAATCCTTTTGGTGGAATATACAGTACATCATTGTCGTCAATCACAGCCGTACCCACAGATGCACGTTCCACTTTGCTAATGGAAATTTCGGCACCGGACTCATGGCGGTCATTATCCAACGGATGAATTCGAATGGGTGTGTTGACCGTGGTGGTCACCCAATCGTTTTTCACGGATAGGCCATTGGATCTTTTTGGCTCCGCTCCCTTAGTCAAGAATAACCTCGTCCTCATCGATCAAGTCAGCGTATTCACTCGCCTTGGACGCTCTTTTCTTATAAGCTTTGAAATCATCTTTTGACAACACAACGACTTTGCGTTGAACGCACTGTGTTCTAAGATCATCAGCTTTCAAATATTGATTCCCCTTGAGTTGTCGTGTGGTGCGGGTTCATCGAAGCGATGTCCCATGACCTCGCTCCTTCTTTTCGAATATCTCGTAATGTGCCAAAGGTAGTCTGGTTTTTCTTGCTCATAGTGGAGTGCGCTGAAGATGGTAGAACACCGACCCCTGTTATGTCACGTCCTTCGATGATCAGTCCGTTATACATGGCGCTATCATTTTCCACGTGAGCCGATTTTTTCTGGTCTACACAATCTCCAAATTCAGTTGGGTTCAGCACCACTTTATAGATGTCCATGTTTCCGAGTCCTCCCAATCTGTTTGAGGAGAAGAATGCATACCTGTTCGAACTGGTTAACGTGAAGTAGATGTCGTGTGCTCCGGAGTTGATGGGCTCACAAAGCAATTCCGGACCTGACCATGCTCCGTCAATGACTTCAGTGAAATACACATCGTATCCACCAAACCCGCTTGGTCGATCGCTTGCAAAAAACAACGAACTTCCGCCATAGCAAACATTGGGACTGTCTTCGTTATACAAGCTGTTGATTGGTTCGGGAAGCGCCTCAGGCTTACTCCAGCCACCATCTTTGTTTCGTTTGGACATGAAAATGTCGAGATGAACTCTATAGTTATTCTTCTTATCAACCACTTCAGAGGAAAAATAGATCACCGAATCATCTTCTGTGATAGAACCATGCGGTTGAAAATCACCTTTGTTGATTTCGTTAGGGTAAAGTTTCGCTTGAGTATATCCTGTGTCGGTCAGGGTTGAAAACCAAAGTTTATCCTCCTTGTAAATGATCAAAAGGCTGTCGTTTTTTCCAAGAAACACAGGTGCCTCGTGTTTAGATGTGTTGATGTTGAATGGAAACAAATCGGCTCTAACTTCCAGATTGACCGCTGACTCGAAGGTTCGGTTTTTCATGGACGAGATCATCATATCCTCGTATGGCTTGAGATCGACCTTATAAATCTTTTCTCCGGTAGTAGAGTCACTGCGTGAGGTGAAGAGCATGTAGCTCTCATCCTTGCTTATCACGGCATTGTACTCCGAATACTCGCTATTAAGAGGTGAGCCTAAGTTGAACACTGTCACATTGCCGGGATAAAGAAATTCATGCCCTACGCGACATCCGGTACTAGTTTCCGGTTGACTGATGGCAACGCTCAATGACACGAATAGAAGAGTGACTATCGCACTTAGTTGTTGCAATTGCTTCTTTACTCTTTCGTAGCTGGTGAAGAACATTGGGGTACTATTCTGATACAGGGTTATACGTTGTACAAATGAAGGAAATAAAACGCCTCCATCTAGACTTTGACAGCAATGATGCATACATCATCAATTTGTTCTAAATCACCTCTCCATGCTTCAAATCGATCATTGATGATGGTGCGTTGTTCGTTCATTGGCCTTAGACTAACCTCAAGCAGGAGCTCTTTAAAGGCCTTGTATTTAAACTTCTTGCCCTTAGGTCCTCCGAACTGATCGGCATACCCATCTGTGAAAATGTAGACTGTGTCACCTTCGTTTAACCTCATTGAATGCGTTGTAAACGGTTGCGGATCGGCATACTTTCCAATGGGTTGTTTGTCCGGTTTAATTTCGATGACGTCATCCAGGGATGGTTCTTGCTGCTCTGCTATGGCTTTCGGGATAATCCACAGCGGATTATTGGCACCCGCCCATTTGAGTTCCTTCGTCATTGGATTCAGTGAGCAGATGGAGATGTCCATACCGTCCTTAACGTCTTCTTCGCTTTTTTCAAACTCCTTAATCACCAGTTCACGGGTTTGGTCCAAAATCTTCCCAGGTTCGCTA
>JAWKNJ010000050.1:0-25640 GCA_041391765.1 Flavobacteriales bacterium
GTTCATGTGCCAAAGCGCCATGGTATGATTGTCCGATGTGAAAGGCATCGTGTCAGGACTGAAATTGGAGTAGTAACGAATGTTGTTGCTGATTCTCACCTCATCCATGGATCCATCAAAGTGGTTCCAGAGCCAATTGTCCCTGTCGCCTCGGCCTATGTAGAAAGTGCCGTTAAATTCCAGATCAAAATCATCATCAAAAGTCACCATCCCACCGTGGCCGTCAAAGAAGAATCCAAAATCGGTACTGGAATAATGATAGGTTACGGCAATGTGGTGCCATAGACTGTCTATCAGAAAGTGGTTTTGATAACAATGATATGGGCTGCCGTATGCTTCCAAGGCGCAGACATCATAATGATGGTGCGTGTCAGGCGGGTTGCTGAAAAAATTGACTTCCAGGTCGTCTCCATTTCCCATGAAAGCCTCTTGAATATAGACTGTGTCTGTGCAGGTTTTGAACCAAAATTCTACGGTAAAATCAGACTCAGTTGGTAGAACCTCCGAGGCATCGATAAAAAGCGCATCACCGAATCCGTCAAATTTGATGTATGCATTAAAAGGCTGTGCCACGCTGCATAAAGGGATTCCCGACAAAAGAGTCAATAGGCGAATAACCTTCAAGTCCATGTTGCCAAATTAAGGCATCTCGTATAATTTCAGAGGTCAACGAGCAGTTAATGAAACCTAGTTAACGTGCAACGCAGCTTCTTAAGCTTTGTTTGACCACAACTAAAGGAAATCCTAATGTCAACTTAGGCATCAACCCATAAACTCCTCGCGTCCGTCTGAGTGCTTGGCAAAGCGACCTGCTTTTCGGTCGTGAACAGGATCAATTCGATCCCACGGCCAGCCGCCAAATTGAGTGGCTTGGTAGTCATAGAATGCTTTCTGGATTTCTTCGCGCGTGTTCATCACAAACGGACCGTGCTGTACTACAGGCTCATTGATCGGCTGCCCCTGAAGTATCAGGATACTGCAGGGTTTTCCACCTGCGGTCAACACAATCTGCGAATCGCCCTTCACCTCCGCCTGATGGTAATGTTTTAGTTCCTGTTCGTTCAGGTGCATCACATCGCCTTCATAGAAATAGATGCTTCGGTTGGTTCCAGCCTTGGCAGCGGGAAGAAGGTATTGCGCTCCAGCATCCAGTTTGATATTCCAGATTGCCACATCGTTGTTGGGATCGGCTGCCCAAGAGTTCGGAGCAGGGGTGGGGGCTGTTTCATTTTGAAGCTTGCCCGCGATTACCTCCAAGTAGATGTTCTTTCCGTTCTCGTCTTGGATGGTCTTTTTAGGAATCTGTTCGCTCCACAGCATTTTGAAGTGCGGCTCGAGCATTTTGCTCTTCTTGGGAAGGTTTAGCCAGATTTGAAACAGCTCCATCGTATTGGGTTGGTCTTCATAAATCAGCGGAAACATTTCCGCGTGCTGCAAGCCTTTGGCAGCTGTCATCCACTGCACATCGCCATTTCCATAGCGGGCAGTTGCTCCAGCGGAGTCGCTGTGGTCTACAAATCCTTTGCGAACGACCGTCACGGTTTCAAACCCACGGTGTGGGTGACCCGGAAATCCCGGAACTCTTCGGCCGTGATACATGCGATAACCGTCTTTGACGAGAAAGTCTTGACCTAGTTGACGTCCTTCGATGCCGGTTTTTGGCCCCATCTGCTCGTTTCCTTCGGGGAAAAAATCTTCGTGATGAACACAGAAAATAAAAGGGTCCTGCGTTTCCCACTGGAAGCCTAATGGCTTGATTTTTTTGATCACTTCTTCTTTTGGAATATCCATACTCATTGCATTTCCGGTTTTCGCGGCCAGTACACTTCCGGCTGCGGCCACCGACAGATTTTTTAAAAACTTCCTACGACTGTTTTCTTGTTCCATGACCGAGCAAATTTAGTACAAGATATAAATATATGTTGATACATCTATTTGTGACGTTTGGTAAAAGTATGTATCGTTTTGGCAAGAGTGTTGTGGATCTCCAAGAACAGCACAGGCGCTTACTTAGCATCTACCGTTTTAGGTTTCCTCTTGAGAATAAGCGAACCAACAAAAGCCACAACCAAGCCCAAAGGGAGCACCTCTGCATAGGTGATCAACACCACAAACAGAGGGTTTTGATACATTTCCTTGAACTGGGTCATTTCTTCCCGTTTGGCTGCCAATTTGGTTTCAGAAAGTCCTTCGGCAGCGGCCTGATACATGACATGCAAGGTGTATTTGTCAATGAACTCAGGGACAAACAAATAGTAATAAAACAACCACACCACCACGTACATTGTGGATCCGACCAACGCGATCAACGCTCCAGTTTGGAATGCCTTGCCAATGGTGATGCTTCCATCAAGTTGTTTGTTCCGATAGTTGAGAATGCCGAAGAAGGTAAGCGAGAACACGATGACCATGGCCACGTAACCGAGGAAGTCATTGCCTTGAAACTCGGGGTCCTGACACACCCAGTTCACCATAATGAGCATGTTTACACAAAGGATGGTACCTAGAATGGATCCGAATATGAGAACGTTCTTTTTCATGAGATGCTATTTTGAATTTGCAGCAAACCTATCCGCAGTGGGCTTTTCGGAATTCATACTTAAGTACCGAAATGGAGGAATTCGTAAAAATCATCCCAAAGTACCGGTTTGGCTCAAGGAGTGATTCTTAATCGCTTTGCCTTTTCAATGGCCTGAGCACGGCTCTTCACATCCATTTTTAGTAATACATTGGAAACGTGAGTTTTGATCGTACTCAGTGATAGCGAAAGTCGATCTGCTATGTCTGCATTGCTTTGGCCCCGGGTGATCAGTTCCAATACTTCGTACTCACGCTTGGTAAGCTCCAATCGATTGAGTTCTTCTTCATTCAGGACAAAGTATTCTGATTGCGGAATCAAGACTTCTTTTTCCACCGTTACTGTGCGGACTTTTGTTTTAGTGAGCTGGGAGGCGAGCCACAAACCAAGTGCGGTGAATGTCACCGCGAGCAGACCGATGTAGATATCGATGGCATTGTCCGTGATCAAATACTTCCATTGCAGCCATTTCATGAGCATGATCAGCAAGGCCATCACACCACCGTAAAGCAGAATGTGCTGAGACCTGTGATATAACTGCCTGATGCTGTTCATTGAGGGTTAAAAATAGTCATGAATTTTTGCGCTTCCTACTCAAACCAGAGGCTTGAGTTAAGCCTTTTTCCCTTTCAGCAAAGCATAGATGGCCATCGCATGTCCATGACCAAGCTCAAATTCCTGCTTTAACCAATCCGTGATTTGAGTGGCTTTTACATCTGGCTTGATTTTACCGTTTTCTGTAAATCCCTTTTTTTCGGCTAAATCTTTAAAATCTGATGGTGTTTTGCCGGTTTTTGCTTGAATATTATCCAAATAAGCCTGAAATGACATCTTTTCTTTCGATTTTGAATTGTGCGTTGAGCCTCAGAATTCAACTTCTACATTGACTACTTCTGAGCCGCGTTTGACGACCACTTTTGCCTTATCTCCGGTTTCGAATTGTGACAGTCCTTGCATGTAGCTCTGCATGTTTTTGATGTCCACTTCGCCCATCTTAACAACGATGTCGCCACGCTGCAAGCCGGCTTTCTCAGCCGGACGATCCGGAATGATACCATCGATCTTCATGCCTTCACCCTGAAACATGTAGTCCGGCATGACCCCTAAGGTTACCTTGAATCGGGGAGTGTCTTGTTCGTTGCCTTTGGTCTTTTGGTAATCCAGTTTTCCATCGGGCTGCACCGCTGCGATGACGCGAATCATGAAGTCAGCAACCACTTTGACTCCTTCTACATTCACTTTATCAAAGTCATCACTAGGCTTGTGATAGTCACCGTGCTGACCGGTAAAGAAGTGGAGGCAAGGAATGCCTTCCAGGTAAAAGCTCGTATGATCCGAGGGCCCGATGCCGGATTCTCCTTCCACCAATTCCATCTTTTCAGTGTTGGCTTCATCCAATGCAGTAGCCCACTTTGTTGATGTGCCAACTGCGTTGATCGCAAGCTTGTTGCTGTCCAGTCGGCCCACCATGTCCATGTTGAGCATGTAGTTGATGTTGGCCAACGGAATTGTTGGATTCGCCACGAAACTTTTGCTTCCCCACAATCCTTTTTCTTCCCCACTGAAGGCAATGAAGAGGTAGTTGTTTTGATTCAGGTTTTCATTGGCTTTAATCATGCGCGCCAGCTCTAACATGGCTGAAACACCGCTGGCATTGTCGTCCGCTCCGTTGTGAATGGCCTTTTCACCTGCGTGCAGCGATCCTCCGCCTCCAAAGCCGAGGTGATCGTAGTGCGCACCAATCACTACCGTGTATTCAGCCCCATGGTCTAAGTATCCAATCACATTCTTACCCGTAATAGGCTTCATTTCAGCCGCAGAATCCGCAGCATGTGGATTGGCCTTCGGAGTGAAGGTGAAGGGTTGAAAATAGCCACCAATACCATAGGGCTTGAGACCTATCTTTTCCATTCTTCCGGCAATGTAATCCGCTGCCATGGCCTCTCCAGCCGAGCCTGTTTCGCGGCCTTCCATCTTATCGTCACTCAGGGTTTTCACATCCTTCGTGATCATTTTAATGCCTGTCTTCTGATCACCACTTTGGGAAAATCCTGTTGTTGTGGAGACCAACACGACCACCAATCCAATCCACTTTTTCATTCCATTTGATTTTGCGCGAATCTACTACTCAACATGTTGTTTATCACTAGTATCATTGCAGCCCCAAATCAAAATGATGATTAAGAAGTTTTCAATCTATGTTTCGGTCGCCCTATTGGCCGCTTGTCAGTCCAACAATTCTGAGCATGATAGCCACTCTGATGGTTACACAGGTGCTACCATTACAGATACCGTTCACTATCAAGGTGAAACTCACTTAGCCAATGTTCGCCAGCTGACCTTTGGTGGTGATAATGCGGAAGCCTATTGGAGCACGAACGATGAGATGCTCGTGTTTCAGGCCACGAACGCGGAGTGGAATGCAAAGTGTGACCAGATTTACATCACGCGATGGAATGACATGGACATGAGCAAAGAGCCGGGTGATTTGGTAAGCACAGGATTTGGAAGAACTACATGCTCTTATTTCTTACCGGGCGATACAACCATTGTCTATGCCTCTACACACGAAGCTGATAAGAACTGCCCTCCAAAACCAGAAAAACGTGCGGATGGAAAATACGTGTGGCCTGTTTATCCCACGTTCGATATTTACGTGGCGAAGCTGGATGGAACGATCATCGATACGCTGACCCATGAGCCCGGGTACGATGCCGAGGCGACCGTTTCTCCCAAAGGCGACAAGATTGTGTTCACCTCGATGCGTTCAGGCGATTTGGAGTTGTACACGATGAACATTGATGGCTCAAACGTGGTACAGATCACCAGTGAGTTGGGTTATGATGGGGGGGCGTTTTTCTCACCGGATGGTAAAAAGCTGATCTTCCGATCAAGCCGACCAAAAACCGAAGAGGACGTTAAGGTTTACAAAGACCTGCTCGCTGAAGGCTTGGTGATGCCGACCGACATGGAATTGTACATGTGCAACGCAGACGGATCGAACTTGAAAAAGCTTACCGACTTAGGCAAGGCCAACTGGTGTCCTTTCTTCCACCCAAAAGGCGATCGTGTGATTTTTGCCAGTAACTATGCTACAGAGCGTGGCTTCCCGTTCAATCTCTACATGATCGACACGGCAGGAAACAACTTGGAGCAAATCACCCACGACAAGGTATTTGATGCATTTCCTGTGTTCAGCAACAACGGAAAGCACTTGGTGTTCAGCTCAAACCGAAACAACGGAGGCACCCACGAAACCAACCTGTTTGTTGCTGATTGGATAGAATAGTGGCAACTTCGCGCCATCAACCATGAGCTGGCTTGAGAAACTAAAGACGCGCTGGGGCCTGAGTTCTATCGGGCAAGTCATCATTGTTTTGGTGGTTTTTGCTTGCACCGGAACCACCGTGGTTTTGATCAAAAAGCCTTTACTCGAATTCCTTACTGGAGGAGATGAGATGGCATGGTGTATGACGCTGCTGTACTACCTACTCGTCCTTCCGTTTTACAATCTACTGCTCTTAACCTACGGATTCATCTTTGGCCAATTCTCCTTCTTCTGGAACTATGAAAAGAAATTCTTCCAGCGTATTGGGAGAATGATCCGTTCCAAATAGCCATTGAGTTAGCCTTTTGCGAAATCGATTAACGGATGAATATTTCCTTGGTCAGCTTGCCTCAATGAATTGATGTAATCTTTTCGCATTTCATCGGCTTTGACCATGTGGGATGGTTGCCATGAAAAAATTTCTTTCCTGAAAATTGACTCCATGATAATATCAGCCATGAGTCTGGAATGCCTTCCATTGCCGTTTGGAAAACAGTGAATCGACACTAATCTGTGTTTGAATCGAATGGCTATTTCCTCTTCCGAGTAGGTTTGATTTTCAATCCAATACTTAGTGTCGTCCAGAAGGTTTCTCAGTTCTGTCCCGATCTGCGTCCAGGGAATACCGATATTCTTTTCTGACTTTCTGAATTCACCGGCCCATTTCCAAACTTCACCGTACATCCGCTTGTGCAAGTCTTTCACAAACTGCTCAGTCAATATTTTCTCCGCATTCAATTTAGTCCGAATGGACCATTCCACTGCTTTCTCAATGTTGAGCTGTTCGAATTCGTCCAACTCACCATGCGTGTTGATCGACTTGATTTTCAAACCCTCCTTTTCATCTTCATCCAAAGGGGTTTGTCCATCTTTATGTGTGATATCTAATCCCATAAAGACCTTCGTAGTTCTCTCTTTATTTCTAGTGCGAGTTCCTCGATGGTTTGGTTCAACTTTTCATCGCCAATTCCCTGATCTTCCAGTTTCATGTTTTGGTTGGTTCTGAGCACTATCTTCCGAGCTAATTTCTCCGATTCTTTATCAATTAAGTTCTGAATCGATCCCTCCATGGGCACGAATCCGTAAACAAACTTCATGTTCAATCCCTGTCCCGCTTCTCTTAGTTTATTAATGGTAATTTGACCAGTGGCCTCCCGTTCTTCGATCTTTTGTACGGCTCCTTTGGTCATGCCTAGTTTGGCGCCCAATTGTTCGCGCGTCATATTGATCGTAGTTCGAATGGCATTTATCCACCCCTCGGCTGGTGTCTGAACCAATTCCGACTCTTTGAACTTCGCTAATTTCTGATCTAATTGTCCTACCAGAAGTTGCTTTTTGTTTCTCATCTTAATGGGTAATAAACATACGTATATGTATCTTTTAAGAGATAAATATATACATATATATATTAAATATGTCTTAAATAAAATACTTATATGTATAATTAAGGGCGTTGAAAATATGTTTGACGATGTGGAATTGAATACTCGGACTGCAAGTCTGAGCTGTCAGGGTTTTTCGATGAGAAGCAGGTTAAAGCTCATGGGTCAGAGCCTTCGAATCGCGCCAAACAGCTGTCTAACGGCTGGCCTTCTCGATGAATGCACTCACAAAACGAGCGTCCTGCTTCATCGTTGTTGGAGTGTTCAAATTGCAGCATACAATCCTTCATTGAATTCCTTGGCATGACCTCGTATCCGAATTGGGCTATGGAAACTACGATGGCGACCACAGCCGCCACTCCTGCGAAAAACAGCCAGGGAAATTTCATGCTGTATTTCGCTGGCTTTTGTAGGATTCCGATGTCTGAAAACGTGTTGAAAGGCAGAAGGTATCGAAGCCGGTCATAATTCCATGCCAGCAGATAGAGGTTGGCCAAAACCATCAGTGGTGAGGTAACGATAGAACCCTCAAACCGCACCGCATAGGAGAGCAGCCAAATGTTGACGATGATGGGAAAGTAGAGCAGCGAGCCCAGCGTTACGGTTCTGGGAATGAGCAGCAAAATAGCAGCAACCACCTGTGCTATTCCGATGAAGGTGTAGTAGTGACCGGTGTGGTGCAACGCTTCCAAATAAGCGCCCATAGGATGCAGCTCAGACAAGCCGCTTGCAAATCGTTCACCTAAAATCTTGACCATTCCGGCCACGATAAAGGCATAGGCCAAAATCAAGCGGCAAAAAATGGAAAATAGCCAGTGCCACCGGTTCCCCTTGACTTGAAGGTAGTATTGCTCAAATAACGACAGCAGCTTCATGTGCACTTCATTCTTCAGGAAGCTGGAAAGTTAAACCCTTGACCAATAAAGAAGGAGCTGCTTGGTTTTAACCGTGTTGTTTGTGCTTAACGAAACTGAGATATTTAGACTTCAATTCTCAACAATTTCCTTCAGCTTGTTCAAGGCGTTCGGCCAAGTGGAGTTGAAGTAGTCCATGAAATCTTCGATGGTATCCGTTTCAACCGTGACCGTGGTGACGCCATTATGCTCATCGAAGGAATAGTTCTCCAAGCCACCAGCCCACTTTTCCACCTCTGGACCTTCGGTGACTTCCTTTTCACCATCCAAAATACCGTAGTGGCGAATGGAGACAAATTCATTGGGAATGTTGTCGGCAATTTCAGAGACCATACCTCCTTGTTTGCCGCTCTCATCCGTTCCGATGAATAGGATTTTGGAGCCTTTTTCCCAGCTTCCTTTGTAGGTAGATGTCGGATTGAACTCAGCCGTCCATTGATTGTAGGTTTCGATGCTGTCAAGGCCGAGCATGGTCTTGTACACCTTTGCTGCCGGTGCGTTGATCTCCTTCTTGTATCGTAGCTTTTTCATAGTCAATGTGTAATGGAAATTCTGAGTTTGATCTGTAAATGTGTTTAATTGCCTTTAACTATGCTAGTTGCCGGTAATATTTTTCACCCTCTGTTTCAATTCTGGAATGACAAGCTCCTCAAACCATGGATTCTTTTTGAGCCAAATGTTGTTTCTCGGAGAGGGGTGAGGAAGGGGTAAATAGGATGGCAGGTATTCCGCGTAATTCTTCACGGTTTCCGTGAGCGTGTTTTTGACCAAATCCTTCAAATAATATTTCTGAGCATAGTCGCCAATCAAGATGATCAGCTCGATGTTCTTCATTTGATTCAAAACGAGGTTGTGCCACTGTGGTGCGCATTCGGGTCGGGGAGGCAAGTCACCACTTTTCCCTTTTCCGGGATAACAAAACCCCATTGGAACCAAGGCGAATATTTCTGTGCTGTAAAATTCACCTTTGGAAACGCCTAACCAATCCCGCAATCGATCCCCGCTTTTATCATCCCAGGGTATTCCTGTTTTATGCACCGCACTTCCCGGTGCCTGACCGATGATGACTATTTTGCTATTAGCGCTGGCCGACATCGTTGGGTTCACCCCGTGAGCCAAGTGAGGCAGGCAAATAGTGCACTTTTTTATGTCGGCCAGTAGCCTTTCCATTTCCGTTTTTTGAGCCCTTTGCCTCAGCTTTTATTCACCTACCGATTCCAAATGACTTTCGATACTGCGCAATCGAGCTCTCAAATATTTCCGCACTATTGGCACTGCGAGCTCCAAAGCTTTGAAGGTTGGTTAGGCCCTTTGATTCATCGTACGGCAAGTTCTTGTCCACCAGACTCACATTGGAGCTGTCCGGCAATTCAAACGTGATCACCACTTCGTAGTTGCTCTTCTTATAAATGGTGGTATGTTCATACCGAACCCAATCTTTAAGCACATTCGAAGCCGACTCATCGATCAAGTAGCTGAAATGCTCATCGAGGATGCTGGGAATGATTCAGAAATTGGGCTGCTGATTGACCGGAAGATCCTTATCGTACATGGATTATGCGCTTTGCTGCGGCTTCTTCCGTTCGTCCACCAGGCAGGATGTTGAATATCCAAGATCATGTTGGCGCCGGGCGATGGAGTCCGGATCAGGAGGCAGTGGACCGTAGAAGTTCAGCAGCTGAACGATGGCAGAATGCCGATGAGGATCAATAGGCGATCTTTTCACAGGGTTGGATGGAGGTGAAGTAGAGGTAGGCGGCTCCGAAGAACAAGCTGAACTCAATGATCATCTCAGCGGCCGGGTGATTCCACAAGCCAAAGCCGACCTTGAAGTCGCTGAAGGGACTCAGTGGCAAGTCTGGGCGGTGAACAAACAGGTCGAGGAACCAGTGGCTGACCACCAAGGCGCCCAAGATCAGTGCGCGCCTGCGGTTCTTGGTGACGAGGAAATATACCAGCCCAAAGAGCGCACCCCACACCACCGACATCAACAGGCTGTGGGAGTAGGGGTAGAACGTGAAATCAAGGGGCGTGAGCACGGTGATTCCTTCTTCAATGCCCACGGTTTCTATGCCCTAAAAGCACAAATACCGGCCAGATCAAATCCAGGAATTGAACAGCGATAAACATCATGGCCAAGGAAGCGTGGTGTTCCACTTCTTGGTGGCTAGCCCGGCAGCAAGTGTCCTATAAACATATCTCGTGAGTTTGGTGTTCGAACAAATCTAAGCCAACGAGATTGATTCGTTACTTGTGCTATTCGTTGTGCAGGTTGAATGCATCTTCTAGCGTGGTTGTGCCGCATGCTCACCTTAGCTCAAAACAATACGAACGTGTTACAAGCGCGCTCGAGGGGACTGACCTTTATGTCGAAGCAATGATCTTTGAAGCGATCTGACCGTTCAATTTTGTGAAAGTCAGGAAGAGTAAATTATTTTTCACAAACAAAGAGGGAGCGAGTGAGCAAATCTCAAAGACTTCTTTGTGTCTTGACCAACTGCCGGTTTGGGGATCGTAATAATTGAACACCAGAGTTTCGTTACCATCATTTGAAAGCACGTAAGCCATGTATAGCTTACCATTGAACTCAGTCATGGCAACACCATAACGCGATAGGTTGTTGCCAATATATTTACGGCCGGTCCAAGATTCATTGGTTACATCGTAATGGACTATCGCGACTTTTCCATGTACCTCACTCGGTCCGTTTGTTATAGGTTCCAGATAGGACATGAACATGGTGTTGTTGAACCATAATAATGATGGTTCGACCAGAGAACTGAATCCGACTTTGATTTTGTCACTCCATCCGCTACCATCGTTTGATGTTCTGTAGTATAGGTTTCTTGAACCACTGTCCCACATGGTGTATGCACACCACAATGCTTGACTATTGTAAACTTCCAAAGCCGGAGAAGAATCCGCAGCCGTGTTTTCTATCATCATCGGATTACTCCAATTGTGCAATTGCTCCGGAGATGCATTCATCAGATTTATTGTGTTTTCAGTTCGATTTCTGAATGCGATGTACAACCGATCGCTGAATTCAGAAAGTGAAGCATTCAAATAGGAGCTATGGTTCGTGTCAATATTGGTTGACCAACTCATCCCATCTTCAGAAGTAGAAAGTAAAAGTGATCTGCCCTCGTTGTGAGCCGAGAACGCCATAACAACCGTCCCTGACGCCATTCTGATTGTCGAGACTCCGGAAAACGCAGCCTGATATGCATTGAATGACCAACCAATTTGGGCTTGTGTCCAGTTACATAGTCCAAGCCATGTTTCAAATGGACTTGCCATGATGCAAAACGATTGTCTACCAGGCGGCACACATGTAGCGCAGTTATTATTCGGTATTTCAAAATATCCTGATGAATCACAACTGCAGCCCGCATCCTCTCGTTGAGCACCGAACAGCATGCATATTTCTCTCCCCAAATAAGCGGGTATGAGATCATTGTCTTGTCTTAGCAATGATAATTGAGAATAGTTAGCCGCTGCATAGCGATTAAGCGGGCCGAATTTTGTAACCCAGGCCAGATCGGTGTAAGGCCAAGCCTCAAAAAAAACTGTGATTGCCCAGTCCGTTCCGAGTGAGGAAGCGAGGTACGCATTGTATTGGTAAATTCCTTCACCACCGGCAGAATACCCCAACTTCACAAGTGCCGGGTCTCTCCATTGATCATCCGTAATAGGGTTTCCTTCTGGATGGGCATTGATGGCTACGGACCTATAGTCGAGATAGAATGTAACCTCTGAAAATGAGCTTGCAGTGGCCAGTTTGTACAGCCCCAGCATGGATTGACTTAAAATGTTCTTTTGATCAACGGTGTTGATGTATGTTCCTCCCGCATACGAGCTTCCTACAGAGAGAAGTCCAACCGCAACGGTTCCTTTCATCACGGTTGAATAATCGATGAACGGATTTGGAGCCTTTAATTTGGAGTCATCATTAGCTACCCTAAGATCATTGGTTTCCAGATCAATATCTTCCTCTTCTGACCCTCTGATGTCGAAAAAAGCAAAATCCGCAGCAGATTTGTATTGCCGAGATATCGAGTCCAGGTTTTCTTTCGAGGTAACAGAATGCTGGAGCGTGTTTACGTTAAAAGAACTGGGCAAGAGCGCTATGAAAATATTCGCTGTGCATGCGCAAACGATGGTCACCCGACCATTGTTTTCTGATATTTCTTCCAACGCTGAATTTAGTTCTGCTGTAGCATACAAGAGATAGGTGGTCATTTTCGCAGGGTTTAAGGGGCAATTAAACAAATTAGAGGCAAACAAATACAAATAACCATTTGGCTGGGATAGATCTTTTCAACCAGCACTTTATGTGCAGCCCTGTCAAAACAGATGCAAGTCATCTTGTCGATACTGATTTCCCATTTCTCGATTCCTGTGTCTGCGCACATTTTGATGAAGGTCAAGAAGTCTGTTTTGCCTTGTTGATGCGTCAGCAACATACGTTTCGCAGTAGCTAAGCACACAGCCCTGTTATTCAGCTTTTGCCGGCTTCTTCCTTTCAATCCACCGAGCAAGCTGGACTTGAATTGAAATTTACTTTATTTCAATCGTAAAGTCGATTCCCAGGTTAGTAGCGTGTGTGCCCGCTTGCCAATTCCCAACCATGTCGGGGGTTATGGTGAACCTATCAACGATGTCATGATTACCAGCGAACTCATCATCGAAGACTTCAAACTCTAAGTTGAAATAGTCCTGAACCACCGGAATTGCTATGACCGAATCCCAATAAATGGGGCCCGTAGTCTCTAAGTTATAGTCCCAAGTGGTTTTGTTGCGCAGTTTAAATTGAGGAAGTGAGATGTAAATGTCAGGACATCCATTCCCGGGAAAGTCATAGCTGCATTGTTTCGTTGGATGGTAGTTTATTTGAGAAATGAACAGGCGCACTGTGTCATAGACCGTAAAGTCGATGCTGGCAGAATACTCTGATTCCGTGCAGTAACATTCTCGTTTATGTTCATCCTTTCGGAGACAATCCGATTCGTATTCGAGGTGATAACTTCCCGGCTCTCGCACGGTGTCTTTCCACGTTTTGGAGTGTTGCACCTCTCCGTTCAATGTCCAATGCTGATTGGAGTAATCATATATGGATGTGTCAATGTAGTCAGTGACGATTCCCACGGTAAGTTCCTGGCCCACCAGCAAAGAGTTCGATGGCAGCGTCAGGTAGTTATAGGAGGAGTGGTACATCTGCGCGCTAAGTGTCACCGGCACTTCGGGGTCTTCGCAATCTTTGGTTTTACAGCCGGTAAGTATCAACAGCATAACCAACAGCCCACCGAATGACCTAGCCATCATATCCGTATTTTCTATCGAAGCTAAGGAATAAACCTTTCGGCCGAATGCACCTGATCATTACAAGCTTCGAGAAATTTCAAATGTGTTTGGCTACTTGTACTCCTTGTTGTGCACGTTAAACATCCAGCGGATGCCAAAGCGGTCTTTGCAGGTTCCTCTTCTAGCGCGCGGTTGTGCCGCGTGCTCATCTTAGCCTAAAACAATGCGAACGCGCCACAAGCGCTCGAGGGGCATGTTTATTGGGTTTAGTGTTTCACAAATGTAGGTTAACGATCGGCAATACGTACTTGTCCTAAATGCAGGACA
This sequence comes from Flavobacteriales bacterium, assembly GCA_041391765.1. Lineage (GTDB taxonomy): Bacteria > Bacteroidota > Bacteroidia > Flavobacteriales_G > Salibacteraceae > SHAN690. The sequence goes on from JAWKNJ010000050.1 coordinate 13,834, forward strand.
ATCAAGCTAAATGATACGATTTAGACTCGAACTAGCTGGATCGGGCCTAGATTCGGGTTCCTTATTCAGAACTGGATAATTCATTCAACGGAACGATTCTCACGCCTTTATTGATCAACTTTTTATATGCCTTTTCTTTTCTATCCATGGAATAACAAGAAATTGCCTCCGGAACGATGGTTACGGCATACCCCTTTTTTAATCCACCCATTGCAGACTGATAAACGCATTCTTCGGCAAGTTGACCAACGATGAAAAGTTCTTGCACCTGCTTTCTTTCCAAGATTTCATTGAGGGAGTCAACGGTGAAGGCATCGGCCTCGTTTTTTGTGAAAACGTTCTGGCTGACCACATTTAATCTCGTGTCGATGCCGGGCGCAGGAGTTATTGGATATGTCTTAATTCCTTTAAACGAAATAGAAAGTACCTTCTCCGTTGCCTTGATGTAGATCACGTCATCGGGAGGCATCGTCTGAATTGCCCGATTGATATTATTTACAAGCTCATCGGATGGTGGATAGATGGACTTGTCCCTGTAAAACTTGTCCTGCACATCAATGATCAGCAAACTTTTGCGCTGAGCATGTGAAGTTTGGATGGAAGCCAAAAAACCAATGGAGCATATCCATAGTGCACAGAGCGATTTCATTCATTCAGGTTTAGCAAAAGACGCTTGGAATCATTGTGTAGGTTAAACCAACTGAACTACTTATACTCCTCATTATGCACGTTGAACATCCAGCGGATGCCAAAGCGGTCTTTGCAGGTTCCCCAATAGCCCCAAAACTCATCGTGGGGAGGGACGCCATCTTCACCGCCTTCTGAAAGCGCCTTGTACAAGCGATCGGCTTCTTCTTTGGTGTCGGGGTTGAGGCTGATGGTCATGTTGTTGCCTTCTACGAGTTGGTGGCCCATACTTTCGAGCACGTCTGTGCCCAAGATTTGGGTGCCGCCCATGATCGGAAGCCCCACGTGCATGACTTTCTTCTTGTCTTCGGCTGAAAACTCCGGCATGCCGGGTGCAGAGGGCATGTCTCCAATGCGGCTGAGGGGAGCCGAAAATTCGTTTTGAAAGATCTTCTTATAGGTGTTGAATGCCTCTTCGGCATTGCCATTAAAGTTCAGATAGATGGATACGTGTGCCATGGGGTTAGATTGTTTGTGACTGAAATCAAATGTAGATTGTTGAACTGGATTGTAAAACGCTGAGGGCTAGTCTGCTGTAGCTATTATAGTTATCGAGAAAATCACGTTTAATAAATGCGATGAACTATGAGAATTGCATGAGTCATCATTTTCTCTTTCTTACTCCTTTTCGTTTATTAATCTCTTTGGTGATTTTTTTCAATTTTTCTTCGGTCTTGTCGAATAGAAGATTTATTGAATGATCTAGTAGTTCATACGCTTCCAGAATATCAATTTTTTCTAATTTTCCTACGTGACTACCAGTATTTCCAATCCACTTAATAGCCAATAGGAAATCAGCAATTTCAGGTTTCATGTTTTTAAATTCCTCTATTCGCTTGTGTAGGGATAGTTTTTTTCGTTGACCAGCATGCTCAAAAGTTTTCTTTACTTTTTGATTATCCATGAGTAATTCAAGGCTGATTCGGATCTTGTTTGCACATGAGGCGAGATCATTCCAAAAAAAACTGAATGAAGCTTCGATTTCATCTTTAATTGATTCTGGACAGTTTGTGTGAACATCAAATAATTTCAGCGAAGGTTTAAAGAATTCAGGATAAAATATATCGTAATAATTCTCATAATATCTATCACCAATGTCGTCATAGTATTGACTCCAATCCACGGACCCTCTACCTAGGAATGCTATGAAGTCATCACAATTTTTGCACTTCAAGGTGCCGTGAAATCTGTATCTTATGAATTCTGGCCCCCAGTCATCATGCGAATGCCAACCCTTAGATTCTGTAGTTTCTTCAAAGTGAAATTCAGCAGGAATAATTTTTAAATAGCCATTGTTGCAGGATGGACACGTCCAATCTGGAATTTTGTTTTTTGAAAATGAATTTTTTAGCCATTTTTTGATTTCTATAGCCATAGTCACTTAAGTTTATTAGCACCGTCATCAAAAGTTCTTGGAAATTCAGGGTTTTCGATTTTTAATGTTTCGGTTTCTAGTGTATCAGGGTCAATTATTGGGTATGGGATCATTTCATAATCGAGTACCGGCCTTCCTAAATAGCTGATTGACTTTGATTCTTTATTTGGCCAGAAAACGCCATGTGGCATAGTATTCATGTGCTTGTATATTTTGACAATTTGAGGTGGTCCGCCAATTGCAACATTAGATTCTTCGCGAATTTTATCCCTTAGAATTTCAAAAGGTTCCATATCCATTCCATCGCCCGGTTTTTTACCACGACTCTCCATTAATGCATAAATTCTTTTCCTTATTTCTTTTACATCATCACCTGTAATGGCTATAAGGTTCTTCATAATTGTTTTTGGAGTTTCATGAATGAATTGGTCAGAGAATTTATCATACTTAATAATCCAAATCTTAAACGCTTGGCTAGCCCAAGAATACCCCGCGAAAATGAAAAACGTTTCTGGTGCTTCTGGTCTTTGCAGGTTACTTGGCAAATCATGAATGTATTGTCGCATCTTAGTAATTAATCTAAGAAAATGTCCGCGAGCATCCCTTATATCCATTGCTCTAGAATGTAACTTAGGGTACATTTCAATGGAGTTCTTGATTTGAAGCATTATCGGGTATGCGTGCATGGTATCACCAGCAAAACAAATTGCGCTATCGCTCCGGGGTAAATTGAAAATTTTAGGACAGCAGTCCCATGCGCATCCAAAACGTAATCTGCTATCTGTTGCAATCACTAATTCTTCAGAGTTTCCTATTCTTCTTATCCAGGCAATTGAAAGCGTCATGTGTTATTATCTGTTGATATCGATAATATTAAGTATTTCAATTGATTAAGAACATGGTAACAAAAAAGGCCACCCCTCTCGGAGCAGCCTTTAAACTACCAAAACAGAATCGTTCTTAGTTGATGGTCAACGTCAGGCTCTTTTGTCCGGTCAGGCCATCGCGGTTGGTCACCGTGAAGGTGTGCTTCTTAACGTCCATTGTTTCAACTTGGAATTTCCGACATTCGTTTGGAGCACAACATTTAAGTGGAATAATATCTTGGAAGACAAAGTCACCATCAAACGGGCATCTCAGGACGAGTTTGATAAAATTCATCAACTGAACCATCAAGTATTTGCGGAAGAAATCCCACAGCACCGGAAAACATCCGATGGAAAGCTGATTGACCCATTCCACGACTTGAACAAATACATAGTCGCCATGCGTGATGCCGAGCTAATCGGCATGGTGTGTTACAACAATCAACGACCATTTTCGCTGGACAAGAAGCTGAATGACTTAGATTCCTACCTGCCCGCACACAAGAGCATGGTTGAAATTCGTCTCTTCTCCGTGAAACCGGAGTATCGCAGAAAAGGAGTTGCGGTTAAAATGCTGGTAAAACTCATTGAAGAACTTATGTCGCAACAGGTTGACTTGGCTGTAATCTCTGCCATTGTGTGGGAATTAGATTTCTACAAAAAGTTTGGTGCCGTTGAGTTTGCACATCGAGTTGGAACTGAACAAGCGCCTTATCAGCCCATGTATTTTCACATTGACAATCTTCAGACGGGATTTATTAAGTGATCAATTTAAGTACAGGGCCGGTTGCTCTAAATGATTCGGTTTTGGAATCTTTCCAAGAACCTAGGATTTCTCATCGATCTGGCGACTTCCTGCAGAGTTTCAATCAACTGCAATTGGAGCTATGTGAAGCGCTGCACTGCGAGCAGGTTTTTATTTTTCCCGGCAGTGGAACTCTTGCGAACGAGATCATGTTGCATCAAATCTTCTTAGCAGGTGGGCCAGGACTTATCTTGTCAAATGGCGAATTCGGAGAACGTTTAATAGCTCAAGCGCAACGACATCAACTAGTTTTTGATGTGTTGCAAACAGAGTGGGGTCAATCATTTGATATTCCGGAAGTCCAACAGCAGTTGACACAATCGAAGGCCAGTTGGATTTTGTTCTGTCACTGTGAAACCTCAACGGGCTGTGTTCAGCCACTGGACGACATCAAGGAACTCTGTACAGACTTAAATTGTAAGGTCTATGTGGATTGTATGAGTACGATCGGATGCATGGAAATTGATATGACCGGAGTGCACATGTGCACGTTTTCTTCAGGAAAAGGAATTGGTAGTAAAGCTGGGTTAGGGATTGTTGCCACAAACGGAGCCGTTAAGACCTCTGACCAAACATTGGTGGCGTTTGACCTCATTCATTTTGTACGAACAGGTGGTGTGCCGACAACAATCAGTTCGGATGCCGTATTTGCTCTTCGCGAAGCTGTTCATATTAACCTGCATTCGGCTCGCTCGGAAGAAGTCACTCGGAAAAAGAAGCTGGTGAAGGAGCAATTGGGCGAGTATATTTTGAATGGGGAAAACTGTCATTCGGTGTTTACAATCCCCGTGATGAACAAGAATAGCACGGAGCTGGGAAAGCGGCTCAAACAAGACTTCGGAATACTCGTCTCCTATGAAAGTGCTTATCTTGTAAAAAGAAATTGGTTTCAACTCACCTTATTTCAGAGTCATCGGGATTCGGATTTGAGCGAAGCGCTTTCAGTTATTTCTCAGATTCTCAAATCCGAAAGCTGACAAGGCTATAAGAACAGAAAACAGCCGCTTCAAAAGCGGCTGTTTTGATTGGGCAAGTCTAACGATTCGTTAGTTGACCGTCAACCACAGGCTCTTTTGCCCGGTCAGTCCATCGCGATTGGTCACCGTGAACGTGTATTGCTCGCTGTTGCCTTTCTGCGTGCTATTAAACTCAAAATCTAAGACATATTCCAGTGGTTATCATGCACCGAGAACTCGCGGTAAATTCTATATTTTCGGTTGTTCAAGTTTGTCCCATATTTCATGAAATACCTTTTTCTCGGAAACTTTATTTGTTCGATAACACTGTTTTGCGTTTCGAATACAGCGTACTGTCAGGATCCTTATCCGGCAGGCTGCTATATGAGTTTGGAGGAATTGATAAAAAGGGAACCCTCTCAACACTATGATGCTTTTACTACGAAGCGCACAGCGGGTGAAATTGCCATGGTGGGCGGAAATGAATACAAGCTCGAACCATTCGAAGAATCAGTAAAGCCTAAAATTCTCAAGAAGAAGGTATGGGCTTATTCAGATGGAAGGCAGCTTTATCTTAATGGAAGACATCATGGACTTCAAACCTGGTATTGCAAGGTTTTGGATCATGGGTACTATCTGGTTTTTACAGCTTGTATGGATAACGGGTCAGCTGCGGCCTTAGGGTTCGCAGGTGGTGCTATTGCCGCTGCAGCTACATCGGGTATAACCAAGGTGTATGTGCTGAATCTTGAAGAGAAGCAGGTGAAGCAAGTCGACAAGCACAATCTAGCAAATACTCTTGAAGATTATCCTGATTTATTGGAACGATACGAAGAGGAAAAAGGTCGTGGTTCTGACGATATTTTATTACGCTATGTGATGATGTTGAACCAGCGAAAGACAGCGGAGATGAATGCTGTAAGCGAATAAAAAAGGCCACCCCATTACGGAGCAGCCCTTTAAACTACCAAAACAGACTTGTCCTTAGTTCACCGTCAACGTTAGGCTCTTTTGTCCGGTCAGGCCATCGCGGTTGGTCACCGTGAAGGTGTACTTCTCGGTGTTGCCTTTCTGTGTGCTGTCGATCGTTACGGTGAAGTCGTAGTCAAACGACTCGCTGCTCAAATCTTCGTTGTACACGTCTTCCAGCGCTCCGCCATTCACACTCTTGCTGATGTTGAATTTCTTCAACGGATCTTTCTCTTCGTGCACCTCGGCTTCAATGCCAATGGTCACCACGTCACCCACGCTCACCGTGGCGTCCGCAGCGGTGTAGCTGCCACCTGATTTGAACATCAGCTCAGGAGCTTCTTCTTCCTCGTCTTTTTCGCGGTCACACGCATTAAACGTAAGTGCAGCGCCCATCAGGGCGATCATCGGGATGTAATATTTGATTGTTTTCATGTTTGAAATTTAGGTGCTGGCTGCGCCATCGTTCTTTTAGTTATCAGCTTTTAGCCGTCAGCTTTCAGCGATTAGCGTTCGCCAGCATTGTTTTGAGTTTGTTGTTTTTAATGAGCAGTCAGCTGAAAGCTTATAGCTAGCGGCTGACAGCTGAGTTAAGTTTGATTTTAAGTTGAAACACAATGTTTCGACCCATGTTCAGGAATCCGAATGTTTTTAGTCTGGACATGTGGTCGTAGTAGGCCTCGTTGAGCAGGTTCTTTCCCGTTACCGAGAAGTCATACACAGCCGCCTTGGCCTTCCATTGTGCGTTGATCCCTGCATTCAGCAGTTCGTAAGCCGGAGTGCTGAACTCGGCCGGAGCCGTCAGCGTCTGTGCCGCCACGATCTGAACATTGGTGAACACCGATCCGCTCCATTTTTTGGACGGGTGGTTCCACGCATAGCGCACGCTGGGCGTCACCTGCTGCGCGGGCATGTATGGAATGTAGTCTCCATTGTTCAACCGACCCACCAAGCCCGAGTAGGATGCTCCGATCTCCATTCCGGGCAGGTAAGTCGGCTCGTAGTAGAGCGCGGCTTCTCCGCCCTGAAGCGTGGCATTTTCCTGAACGAACTCATACACCGGAAAGCCATACCAGCGTCCTGCGGTTGGCTTCAGGTAGATGTAGTTGTGGAATGCGTTGTAAAACACACTCACCGAACTGTGCACCTGCTCTCCGAGGCGAAGCACGGTGAAGTCGGTGTTCCAGTTTTGTTCGTTTTTCAGACTTGGGTCGCCCAGCTCGTAGGTGTAAACACCCTCGTGCAATCCATTGGAACTCAACTCGCTCAAATTAGGCGCGCGCACGCCCGTGGACGAGTTGATTTTTAAGTTCCACGATCGGCTGGGGTTCCAGCTCAGTCCGGCCATTCCATTGGCGAAGTACCGATCCTGAATGAACGGGCCGATGTCCTTTTCCTCTGAATTGACCGAAGGGGTGGGCAGGGCTTCGATGTTGCGCCAACCACCACCGGCTCCGTACTCGACAATCCACTTTCCGAGACCGTGTCTCAAATAGGCAGAGAGCGAGCTTTCTTTCATCCATGCGTCCGGCACCAGCTTGCGAAAACCGTAGTTGGTGTTTCGCTCCAGGCTCGAATTGTTGGCCACGATCAGCGTGGTTCGTTGGCTGATGGGTTTCGTCCAACGCACCGTTGCCAGGGCGCTGAGCAGCTCCATTTGGAGGCTCAACTTGCCACCGCCTTCATCTTCCTGTCGCAAGTTGCTTTGCCCGCCCGCCATCACTTTCAGGGTGCTTTTTCGCAACTGAACTGTGTTTTCGGAGCTCACAATGTGCAATCGCACGAGGTGATGAGGGCCAAACATGCTCTGGCTCCAGCGCTCGTCCGGAGTCAGGAATTGACTCAGATCGCTGAAGATGAACCCAAACTGGTTGTACGAGAAACTGTAGTAGTTCTCGCTCAGCCAGCGCTTTCTCACAAAGCCCATGTTGGCCATGCCATAGGCACCACGAAATCGGCTGTTGAGCACGCGGACATTGCTACCGTCACTATAGTCGCTGTGACTCTCCGCGGCAGCACGCACACCCCACCACCAACTTCCGTGATTGACCTTGTGGCCAACCTGTAAAAGCGGTCCATGGGTGTTGCTCTGCACGCGTGTTCCGACATCCCATGTTCGGGTTCCGGCAGGGGCTTTTTGCTCAGGGATCAGGTTGAGCACACCACCCACGGCCTCCGAACCGTGCAGGATAGACAGTGGTCCTTTGATCACTTCCACGCGGCTCAGGCCGATGTCTGTGAGGCCAAGACCGTGTTCGTCCTGCCATTGTTGGTTGTCGAAGCGCATGCCGGCCAGCAGCACCAAGATTCGGTTGCCATACAGTCCGCGGATCACAGGCTTCGAAATGCCCGGTCCTGTGCTGAACTGCGTGACGCCCGGAATGGATGATACTGCATCCGTGACGTTGAAAACGGCTGAATGCTCCGTTCCTTCCAGTGTCAGCGGATCGATGTGGATGCTGGTGTTTCTGACCGACTCGTCTTTCAGCGCACTGACCACCACCTCGTTGAGCGAATCGCCCTCGATGGTGAGTTGCGCCATACTGAATACCGGCAGAAAGGTGCACCACACAACGCTCCACCGCACCAAGCGGTTGTTTTGCATGATGATTAGAATTGATTTGACACATAGTTTCCCGTTGAACCGCTTTGGGTTCTCAGGGCAAGGTCAAATCACCAGGGCGGGGGAGGACTCACTCCGATGAGCGGAGCGAGGGTGTTGGAAATCTGCAGATTTCGAGTGAGTTGAATACAATCGTTCGTCCACTTCGGCAAGCTAAAGCCATGCGCGAAATAGAAGTTGAAGAGCTGTGCTTTCACGATGGAAGCTCCATCGCGCAGGAGTCGTTTTGAATATTTGGATACGCGTGAAAGGGCCGTGTCGAGGTTGTCTTTCTTCACCAACAGCTTTACAAAGCCATCGGATTCGATCACTTCGAACGCATCGTATTTAAATCCGTTCAGTTCGAATTCGATCACCCCGTGACCAACTTCTTCTATGCTCATTTGGCTGAACTCTTTAGCGGTGAAGGTCATCGCATCCAAGGTGCTGCGCATTTCTCCGCGATAGCGCTGAAACTTGATCGCTCGCTGCTGCGCCATCTCTTGGCCGATGCGGATGATCGTCTGCACACCTCCTAAAGAGAAGGTCAAAACAATGAGAAGTATGGAAGCGAGTTTACTCACAGATTAGGTAGGGGCGAATGTATCTGATTTTGATGTGTTGGTTCTTCTGAATTAGAATTTGCCGGTTCAGAGTGAGGTTCAGGTTACGTTTGAAAAGAGTGAAACCAAAAAAAAGCATCCCGAAGGATGCTTTTCATGTTCTTGAAGGAAGCTAATTACTCCATAGACTCCTTGGTCTCTTTGAAGTTTTCCTTGGTGTCGGCAATGAACTTTTCAATGTCTTCTTGCAGCTCTTCGAAACCTTCTTCACCGGATTCACGAACTTCTTCAAAACGCTCGGACAGCTCTTCGGCTTTTAGTTTGGCCTTTTTCATCTGTTCGTAAAACGGACCGGTATCTCCGTTGGCTTCTTTTTTCAGTTGTTCCATCTTGCGTTCCAAATCGCTGATTTCATCATCCAGTTCACGCTTGAGATCACTGGATTCGTCTTTTGCTTCTTCACGAACTTCTTCGATGGTTTGTTCTAACTTGCTTTTCTTCTCTTCCTGACCTGAACACGACATGAATGTCAAAATAAGACAGGAAAAGATGATTAAATATTTGATTTTCATTGTTATACGTTTTGTCGGAACCATGCGAAAGCGATGCCAACAGAGCGTCATTTCCATAAACCGCTGATAAACAAGTCGTCATGGAATTCGCCTTCGGATCAGAGCAATGCCGCTCGTCTCATATTTGAATTAATTCCCAAGATGGGAAGCCAAAAGGGATGAGAATCGCAGTCAATTCCCAATTCTGGAATGGAAGGATCAGATGATAAGCCTGACTCCTCCTAGTTCTTCAATGCGATAAGGGAAGCGGTCGTCCGGTGAACCGATGAACATGAAGTTCACGGGAATCTTCCATTTTTCGGAGAGTTCATGAATGATGTCTGGACCAAACTCCCCAACGACTTCGATCAACTCAATATGGATTTCAGGATACTCGCGATCGAGCACGTCCACGTCTCTCTTGAGGTTAGCGGGTAAGTGTTCGCCTTTCTTCAAAACGCTGACGATCTTGAGCTTGCGGGTGTGTTCGTTGTCCTTGATGTAGAGCATGACTTTGTTGAGCGTGGCCACGTCATCGTGTTTGGTGAAGAACACAAATTCCTGAGAGTTGATGCGGTTGATGGCCTGCAACAGGCGCTCGTTCATGGAACTGAAATAGCGTTCGATTGGATTGAAGACGTAGCGCAGAATGCTGATCAACAATCGCAACAGCATAACGCGATTAAGCATGATGAACACGACAACGACCGTTGGAATAAAGTATTCCAAAAAGACGAACAGGTATGCCGGATTGAGGATTGCGTTTCCAATGATAGCGATGGCTACGGCAGCAATGGCCAGTAGCACCGATGCCCAGCCGGCACGCTCCGGGCGCGGAAGGTCTGCGCGCTTCACTTTCAGCAAGATATTTCCAATGCCAAAAAGCACCATGACCGATAAAAAGGCGATGGTGTAAACACCTGCCAGTGCACCCAATTCACCGGTAGTGATCAGAAGGATGGAAGTACACAGAATGAAAAAGCCGATGGCAATGCGATAATTTGCTCCGCGTCTGTTTTTCTTCAATAAAAATTGAGGAAGCACCCGGTCCAGCGTCATTCGCTCAATGAGTCCGGAAACCCCCACAAACGAGGTCAGTACCGCTCCGCTCAGCACCAGTACTGCATCAATGGAAACCAGGATGGAAAGCCAATGCCCACCGGCAACAAAACCCATATGCGATAGCAGCGTTTCCTGATGGTCGATCACGTTTTCGTTCGGAAGAATGGCAAGTGCCAGAAACGCCATGAGCGGATTGAAAATGCTCACGACAATCCACATGTTGCGCAGGGTTTTTGGGAACACTCCGCGCGCCTGTTCTTCCACAAAGTTGGCCGAGCTTTCAAAGCCGGAAATTCCCAGCATGGCCGCGCTGAAACCGAAGAACAACGCCATGATAACTCCGTGCTCCGTTGGCAGCGCATTGTTTTGCATGAACACCTCAATGCCATTCATTGCGATGTGTGCAATGCCGAATCCAGACAGAATGACCAATGAGAACAGGTGGAAGGAGAAAATTCCAATAGCCACTTTGGATGACTCGCCAATGCCAATGATGGTCAGCGTCATGAACACCGCAAGCAAAGCGATGGTTGCAGGAATGACGGGCCAAAATTCCATCAGATCATGGGCATAGTGCATGGCTTCGCTGGCCGAGATCACAGCCGTGGCCATGTAAGAAAGCAGCGTAAGCGTGGCGGCCAATGAGGCCATTGACTTGGTGGTGGTGTTGAGCAAGGCGTTGTATGCGCCACCGTTCAGTGGCAATGCGCCCACCACTTCACCATAAATTCTTCGGAACAGGAAGAGGACACCGGCTACCACCAGTAGTGAGATCCAGGCATATTGACCAGCATACACGATGGCCAGAGCGGAGACGTAGAGACACGATGAACTGATGTCGTTTCCACTGATCGCAGTAGAGGCCAATTCGCCCAGGTATGTGACCTTCTTTTTGATGGTAAGAAAGCTGCAATTTGGTTAATTCTGTGCTAACAGGCATCGTTTTAACAGAGCGTTATGTTCTTCATACCAACCAATTATTGTTGGCCTAAGAAGTATATTGCCCACCGAAAACACACGCACACAAACATTAGCGCATGGACATCAAAAAGATATTTGAGAATAATAAAGACTGGGTTCAGCAGAAGCTGGGCGTTGACAAGGACTACTTTGAAAACTTGAGCAAGGGGCAAAATCCCGACATCCTTTACATCGGCTGTTCAGACAGTCGTGTGACTGCCGAGGATTTGATGGGAATTCAGCCCGGTGAAGCATTCGTGCACCGAAACATCGCCAACATGGTCCCCAACACCGACCTCAATGTGATGTCTGTGATTGAATATGCTGTTCGTCACTTACAGGTGAATCACGTGGTGGTGTGTGGTCACTACTACTGCGGTGGTGTGAAGGCTGCGATGCAGTCGGCCGATC
>JAWKNJ010000051.1:0-12770 GCA_041391765.1 Flavobacteriales bacterium
CCCATGCCAATTCCCTATATACATGTAAATGACCCTTCCCGTTACGAAGGTGACAGCATTCGGATTTATTCTCATCAGAAGCGGGTGGGGAGTCTCTTTTCATTGGATGGAAAGAGCATCTCAATGCTGGTTTTGATTGAAGATGATCTTTCAAAGGTTGAAACAGATACACTTTATCATGCTGTAACCAAAATCTTAGATCGATACCATTTTGATGAAATGCACGCTGCTGGAAAAGCCATAGGTCAGGCATTTTATGTAAACAAAGTGAGAAGCGAATTCACATTATTTCTAGCAATTGCTGTCATCCTGATCATCGTGATTTTGGCGCTTATTTATCGATCTGTTTGGGGTGTTATAGTGCCGTTGATCATTGTTGTTCTATCCGTAATTTGGCTTTTAGGAATTATGAGTCTCAGCGGTAAGGCTGTTGACATTATGACCACGCTGCTACCTCTGGTGCTATTTGTGGTGGGTATCAGTGACGTTATTCATTTGCTAAGTCGATACTTCGAGGAGATTCGCAGTGGAGTAGAAAAACAGAAAGCTATCGTCAATGCCTACAAGAGCGTAGGAATTGCTACGTTTCTGACATCGCTTACCACGGCCATTGGATTTCTTACCCTGCTTACATCTGGAGTGCGCCCTGTTAGGGAATTAGGTATTTATGCTGCCATCGGTGTATTGGTAGCTTTCGTGCTCGCCTTTTCGCTACTGCCGGCCTTGTTGAGTTTGGGAAAGGTTCCGAAAGTGGCATATAGAGAACCTTCAACCGTTTTTTGGAACAAGCTGGTGGAGTGGATATTCATTCGGTCGGTAAAGAATCGCAGGTTGGTGCTCATAATTTCCGGCCTATTTTTTCTTTTTTCGCTTTGGTTTGCCCGCTCGATCAATGTGGACAATCACTTGCTGGAGGATGTAGCCGATGACGATCCTATTCGCGCAAGTTTTGAGTTTTTTGAAAGTGAGTTTTCAGGGGTGCGACCCTTCGAATTACTCTTTTCGGTCAGCGATTCTGGCCATTCAATATACTCATATGAAGTTGTGGTTGAGATGGTGAGAGTTGAATCCTATCTGAAGGATGTTTATGGAGTTGGTTTTTTGAATTCGCCACTTTCCATTATTCGTTCCGCCAATCAAGCATTGCACGGTGGGCTCGACTCAGCTCATGTGCTTCCATCATCCGAGGAGGATCTGAAAAGGGCAACCGTTCTGGTAACCATGTTGGCCAAACGACCGGAATTTAAAGCGTTGATGACATTGGACATGAGGCATGCCAGGTTCTCAGGTAAAATCCATGATCTAGGCGGTAAAGTGGTTAGGGAGAAAGACGCACAGTTGCTTGAAGACCTTGGTGATTTGGAATATGGAAAAGTTCAATTGACTGGAATGTCAAGGTTGATTGATAGAACAAACGCGGATTTGTCTCGAGATATGCTTTCTGGCATATTCGTGGCATTGTTTGTCGTGGCGCTGATTATTGCACTCCTGTTCAAATCAGTGAAATTGGCATTGATTTCCCTGATCCCTAATATTATCCCTTTAGCAGCTATTGCCGGAACAATGGGAGTCTTTGGTATTGACTTAAAAGTGTCTACCTCCGTTGTATTTGGAATAGCCTTTGGCATAGCAGTTGACGATTCCATTCATTTTTTGATGAAGTTTCGGCAATTGAAAGGCACTGGAAGGTCCAAGTTGTATATGCTGAAGAGAACCTCGATCTCTACTGGAAAGGCTATCATTTTGACATCGGTGATTTTGATTGCCGGATTCATTTCGTTGTCGTTCTCAAATTTCACAAGCACTCACTATGTTGGACTTTTGATCAGCATTGCATTGGCCATAGCAGTTCTTGCTGATTTGTTCCTTCTAACAGCTCTTTTGCTTGTTTCAAATCCAAGAAAATCTACATAGTTGATAGGCATCTGCATCCATTCATTTCAGTCTCGGTTGTTTTATTAACATGAATTGTTGATTAGTATCAATCCTTATGGCGAATTGAAAAACCTATTTTGCATTCAAATCAATAATCAATCAACAATGAAAAAGAGAATTTTTTCAGCGGCATTAGTGCCCTTTATGCTTTTTGTCGGGGTCATGCAGACAGGATGTTTTGGAGAATATCCGCTCGTGCGCAAGGTTTACACCTGGAACTCGGAAGTTGGCGACAAAGGGTCATTATCAGGTCGTTTTATCAACCAATTAGTATTCATCGGGTTAAACATAATTCCGGTCTATGGGATAGCACTTACCATAGACGGCATTCTCAATTTGGTTGAATTTTGGACAGGCTCCAATCCTTTAGCTATGCAGGAAGGCGAAATGGAGCAACAAGTGGTTTTCAATGACGGAAAGGAATACCTTATTACTGCAACAAAAAATCAATTCAAGTTTGAAGAGATTAAGAATGGAGTGGCCGTTAACGAAGCATACGTGCAGTACTGTGAGGAAGATATGTCCTGGAGTGCAATCAAGGATGGCGAATCTTATTTCCTTGCTTCATTAAACAGCATTGAAGGAAAAAGAGCCACCTTCAACATAGCAACGGCTGAAGGCATGAGACTGGTGACTGTTGATGGTGCTCGTATCTAGTTGAACAATCCGAAATTAAAGGTGCTGATCCGAACACTCTTTGGATCGGCATTTTTGTTTTAATACAGATTGTTGTTGATGATTTGATGTTATAAAACTTTGCCAATATCAAAAACACGTTAGATTTGTCTTGAATCAAAAAATCAAATCAACTACTATGAAAAAACTATTCCTAGCATATGCCCTTGCGTTGGGCGTTGTCGGTGGTTCATTCGCCAATGGCTACAAAATGGATGAGGCCTCAATAGATGCAGCTTTTGCGGTTGCCCAAGATGTTTCCTTCGAGGCATCGATGGATCAATCATTGTTTTCCAGCGCAGTATTACCAGACACTGAAGTTACAAAAGGTGGGTATTATTTAAGACTTTGTTTCTGCAGCATGATTGGTCTTCATAGAAGTTACATGGGAACAGGAGGCGAAGACATGTGGTATAAGTACTTGTGCTTTGTTTGCGCCAACAGCGTTGCTACATTCTATGATTTTTGGTGGCCACTTTTCCAGGATGAAGCTTGGGAGGGTATGAAGGACAATCCTAAGTTCTTCGCTTGGAACAACGGAAAATAAAAGATTAATAATGTTTAAAAAGGCCGACATAGTCGGCCTTTTTTGTTTTATAACGGGGATCCTAAGTCAAGAATAAAATTCTTCAATTTGTCATTGTATTTTCTGGCAGCTTTGAAATTGCGCTTTTGAGCCAGAAAGTCTGCACGTCTGATTCCACTGGTATAGAACTGCTGTGATATCACAAACCCTGTCATCAATCCGGTTACATAATACTTCAGTATGAGCACTCCGTATGCAGCGGCTCCAACCCCAACTAAAACCATCGTGGCACTGAAGGCTGATTCAAACAAGTAGCCAGCATACAATTGACCTGTCCCGGGAACAATGGATGAAAAGAATTTGGCCCTTTCGGGATCAACATAGCGAGGTTGCTTTGACAACTTATAGAATCTATCGGCAGCATCCCAAATGCTATCGTGGCGGATAGAATCGAGAGGTGCATTCTTTAGCCATGTATTCAACTTTTCTCTTGCCATCGTCCACTCTCTGGTTTCATTAAGTGATAGGGCATATAACAAAAGATATTCGTTGTTAGTTCGCTCGCTTGAATGTTGCTCGAGTTGCAATAATTGAGAGTTGCACTGCTCAAATTCCTGACACAGATATGAATAAAGCGCGGTTTGGTAGCGAACCCTTTCACTCAAGGAATCGCTTAGCCCAAAGTGATTGACGCGCATCATCGTTTTTCGCGCTTCGTCTAAATCTCTTAACCGAACATAACAGTCGGCTTTGCTGATCAAGGCTTTTGTGCGCTCCGTATTTGTTTGGGCCATATAAACCTGTCGCTCAAGATCTAGCGAAGCAATCTTGAGCGAATCGATATTTACGACATAGGCAATACTTCTCCCATACGCTTGGTTAGTTAAAAACCCTGCGCAAAGGAATATGCATATCGAACATGATATTGTAATCCATTTTATCATAAAACTCTTTTTGAATGGCATAGACACTCAGTGCGCTACCCCAGATATTGCTAATGTGAAATACTAGAAAGATAGGAGCTGCTATCAAAAATGCAGGACCCGTGATCCCCCCGATAATTGCTGTTTCTACCGTTATTGCTGCCAGTGGAAGAACTAGGCTCATCATGCCAAACGGAATGCCTTTGTATCCTGCGTAGAACTTACCCATTCCTGGGAAAAGGGCAGAGTATAAGCCGGCTAAAAAGGGTGACTTTCGTTCATATGTACTCATTTGACTGTAGTAAGCAAGTAGAGAGGATTCCTCGTCAGCAAATGAATAGTCTTTGAAGTCAAACGATGACGAAAGCTGTTCGAACGAACAATAGTCTCGTTGCATAAGGGCCAGACAGGCTAATTCGAAATTGATAAATCTTTCCAATTCAGGGTTTTCAATTGTATCAATTTCCATGAGCATCAGCTTGGCAAGATCATATTGCTTCAGAAAGGCATGACAGTTTGCTACATAAATAATCGATCTATTTTTTAACTCTGATTCTTCACTCACCAGCCTTAAGGCGCCTATCGCATCTTCAAAATTTCTACTGAAATACTGTAGCCATCCTTTGAGGTAAATCAAGCTGTCCTGTTGTTCTTGACTGTATTGTTCAATATCCTCTTCTAATCTTTGGATCGCTAATCGCGCGTCTGGATAGAGTTCGTTGCTGATTAAGTAATTGACAAATTCTATTTCTGGCCCTATAGTTATTCGTTTGCCTGTCTCAAGTTGTATTACGTTGGCAGCTGAGTTGGCAATCTGAGACTTGATCGACATTGTGTCATTCAGGATCAAGTTGAGGCTGTCTTTAGGCAGAACCTGAGCTTTGGTTGGTAATACGATACCAAATATGATAGACCCAAAAAGGATAATTGAAGACTTCAACCTGCGTGGTTGTGATTAATAATGATGATGCTTTACACGGTATTTTTCAACCGGGTCAATGATTTTATTGTTCTTGGGATTAAACCTGCTTGGATCTATATCCGGGATCGTGAACTGCGTGCAACGCGAAAGTCTGTCGGCTGTGAGTGCAACACCCTTTAATACGCCAAACTCTTGAATACAAGCTTTGCTAAATGCAGAACAACTAATTTCATAAGGACAGTCAGACTGCAATTGAGGGGAAATCACTTTTTGGTAAACATAGAGCAACCCGCCTAAGGTGAGCGAAACCGGATTATATCTGGTGAAGATGTTGTTTCCGACTTTCATAAAGCTTGGGTGCCTCGCATCAAATTGAAGATTTTCGAATCGGCAGTTACTTAACAATTGATAATCAGCATCAGCGAATTGAGCGGCACTTTGAAACGCAATGAATATTAGGGTGACTATAAGAAATTGAAACTTCATCATTGACCAAGTAAGTCGCTGGGTATACCGCTTACGATTTGTGCATCTGCTGGTATGATGAAATTGAGCCATTCTTCACTTACACCCGCGTTGATTTTAACATTGCTATATTTTTTCTGAGAAATTGTTGAATCGGAAGGAGATAAGAAATTGATTTCAGTGATGGTCATCGGCATAGGAAAGATACCGATAGACTGATAATTGGTGTAGTAAGTTTTTGAAACCGCTACGTCATTGGCATCAAAAAAACCAATGAAAATTGGCAAGTTATTTTCATAGGCCACTTCTGCCTTGTCGATCTGTGAATTTCCTTTGTTGACCGGAGCTACGAAGGTTTTGACTAGAACTCCATCATCATAGTGCGTATTTGTAAGCTTAAATCCGATACCTTCCAATCCCATGTCTTCGGTTTTGCCATTTAAGAAGCTATAGATAAAGCTGCCCTTAGAGCTTAATTCCAAACCTTGCATCAATTGAACCGTGTTCGATTTGCGATCATAAGCTTTGTATTCCCCGGTTCCGGTTACCATGACGACCTGGTCAATCGGAGTGTCCATTTTTGTCACCATTAAACCTCCCTTGGTGCTATAATAAACTGTGCCACGACCATAAACAGCCTGTCCCTTAAACAGAGATCGGGCACTCATGTCCATGCTGATTTTGTTAACCGCCCCTTGAGGTAAGTTAAGAGAACCAAGAATTAGCAGAGTGAATGTCCCTACAAAAATTGGGATGGTTGATTGAAGTAAATTCGCAAGCTTCATCGGTGGGCGAATTTAGAATTAATATTAGGTTGATTAAGCGGGGTCATAGCGGGATTGTTGTTCTCATTCTTTTTACGATTCTGGGCTGCGAATCATATTCGCAGAGCACTCGTCATCGATCCCTGGATAGCGCCTTCAACTACATTTATGAATACCGGTTAAAAACAGCGGAAAAATTCATTGCCGAGCGCTATAACCAATATCCAAGTGATCCCGCTTGGTCAATGATGATGGTCAATCTGTCATGGGCATACCTTGTTAGTGGTTTTATGGAAGATGAACATTGGAATCAGACATTCGATCAATATCTTGATCGGACTGAGAAAATCATTGCAGAAACCAAGTTTACCAATAATGAGCATCATTTTCTATATATGCTAGGTAAGGCATTTAAAACAAGAAAAGAGTTGTTGCTGGAAAATTACTTAAGCGCGGTAACAGAGCTTAATTCGTGTATTCATCTAGTTTCAAAATCGTTTGGAAAGGAAGATTTGTATTTTCCATTTCACCTGACATCAGGGCTGTATTATTATTTCATGCAGAAAGCATATGAGGACTACATCCTCATGAGACCATATCTTATGTTTTATCCGGATGGCGATAAAGAAATTGGGGTTGATTATCTGGAACAATGTGTTCGCTCCGAGGATTTGTTTTTACGTAATGAGGCGCAGTATTTTTTGATGCGGATTTATTTCGATTTGGAAGAACAGTATGAAAAATCGTTGCAATACGCAAATAGTTTGGTTCGCGATTATCCTAACAATGTGGTCTTCAGATACTTCCTATATCAGTCTTTAACTAAGTTAAATCGGACTGAGGAGGCAGATGAACAGTTGAACAGGCTGAAACATTCAATATCATTAAATCCTGAGCTTACACCATCCCAGAAATCATATATCATGCACGAATTTGAAATAAACTAAAAAGGATACCATTTGAGTTCCTTTAGTTTATGCAGCCCTTGTTAATCAATCCACATTACGTATTGCGGGTTTTCAATATATTTTTCTTCAGTGTCATCAATCAAAAGCATGATGCCATCTATAAAAGACAGCACACCGCACCAATTGAGCGTTACGCAATAAAGTAAACCAACATTTGCTCCATTACCATTTGTTCCTAGATACCAGCGGTGATATGGCAGAAATATGGGTATGTAAAATATCGGAAAGCAATATGCTCCGAGTCCAAGAGTTGCAACTGCAAACACAAAATACGCGATTGTACCAACGATATATCCCCCTACCGGACCAACAAATGCTATAATCGCACCGACTACTTGACGTTTTTCTCCGGCAGCAGCGGCTGATTCGATTCCGTGTTTCATCAATTCAGAACTTGTGAGCATGTAGGAAATGTCACAACTTGATTCAAAGAGCACATTTAGGTTTGACTCATCGAGCTTGTAATTGTTAGCGCTTGCAGCAATATTGACGATTAAAAACAATAAGAGGAAGAACGTTTGCTTCATAAGGTTCTAGGATTGTTCAATGCAATAATATCAATTCTTATTGATGGGAATTTGACCGAGCCGGATCAAACGGACAACTATTCCCGTTAGTTGAAGTTTCGGGGGCGCGACCATCCTCAATCACTATCGACATGATGCATGATTTCTTCATCAAACGAATGGACATAACACGAATCAATAATTAATGCTAGGTTATTGTCTCAAAGTGACATTCAAGAGCGTTCGAATAAATTCAGCGCTACGGAACCCATAACGATGATATGCTCCAAGTACTCATAAATAGCGAATAGGAAATGATTCTCGGAAGCTAATGAATGATGGATTTATAGTCCATCCAAAATGCAGTTTACCCCAATCAACGGACAAGAGCAAATAATGGACTAAAGTTCAAGCACAGTTCAGTCTGAGAAGGGGAAGCCTTACCTAAAACGCTGATTGCCAAGGAATCAACGTAGCATTGAAATGAGACTATATTTGTGTCAACATAATTATCTCCTTATACATGAAAGAAATCACGCTTTTCTTATGCTTGGCTTTCGGATTGATGCTGAATTCCTCGGCCAGTTCTTATCATTTAAACGAATCTGCAATCGATCGATCCTTTTCTGAATCGCAGGATGTGAGCCATTTGCTTGCGCTGGATATTTCTAGCCACGGACCCCTTCCTGATGGTACTGTTACTAAAGGGGGATATTTGGTGCGAGCGTTCTTTTGTGGATGGACAGGAATGCATAGAAAATACATAGGTACCGGAGGTGAAAAATTGGGTTGGTATTATTGCTTATCAACTTGTCTGGGAATGTTCACCGTAGTAGGTTCTGTTCCTGTGATCGTGGATTTTTGGGGAGTCATATTTTCAGAAAGCCTTTGGGAAAAATATCAAGATAATCCAAAGTTTTTGCCTTGGTTGGAATAAGGCTTAAACTCACTTGATTATATCGACCGAAACCATCAGATGCACCATCGCAAGCTCCGGAAGTCTTGTCGATATGGGCACCGTATGGCAGGCAGAACAGTTCTGCCCATAAAAGAAACTCTATATTAGTTAGTTAGTAGGTGATTGATCGACATTGAAGTGCGTCAACCCTTGGGAATAAAGTAAGCTAAAATTGCAATGTCATGATATGGTAGATTCTTTCGTGAAGAAGCTTTTGATGATCAGTTCAGTAGTTTTTGTACTGCTGATGTTTGGATCATGTGCCAACGAGAAAGTCGTGAGTGAAGGTTTTATCCAAAAAAGGAAGTATCGCAGCGGTTTTCATTTCGCAGATTTTTGTAAGACTAAAAGCAAGAGTGAGGTTGGGTATAACATTGGACCGATAAGACTTGATCGTCACGAATCCAATGCACCAAATAGAAGCATCGAAACGTATGTGAGCCCTAATAATTCTCAAGTAGCCGAATTGAATGAAAAAGCACCTGTTGCAAAGACGAAATTTTCAGGAAGTAATACTTTTCAGGAGGTCTTAGTGATTAATTCTGGTTCTGAGGCGATTCAGAATAGCTCATTAGTTGAAGAGGAACCAGAGCCAAAGGAACATCAAATTCGTTCATTTTGGCCGGGATTGGTCGCAATGCTTTTATCCATAATTGGACTTGTTGGATTTGCCTACATCCCATTCTTTGGGTTATTTTTTAGCTCTTTTGCACTCGTGTTTGCAATTAAAGCGATCAAAACGCGCGATCGTGTTTCAACCACGCTCGGAGTTGTGTCGCTTGTGATAACAGGCTTTACTTTCTTAATTGCACTTTTGATCACAACTGTGATTGCGATTGACTTAGGGTTATTCTTTATCCCATAAGATTTTATGTCTCAAACAGGTTTTGTAAAGAATCAACTATGCTATTGGAAAGCTCAAAAATCTTGTCGTTTCTTACCTCCAGTTCTATGCCCGAATAGTTGGTTGGAAAACACTTACGCAGGTATGTTGTAAGACCGTCAGCCTTTCCTCGATACGGGTAGTTGAATCGAACTCTAGCGCTTGATAATTTATTCAACTCTCGTTTCCAAAGTTTGGCTAGTTCCTTTTCCGGTGTGTTCCCTGGATCGAATAGCAGCCCAATTTCAGATTCTCGATTTTGGTTTCCGAGCACTGGAGTGAATGAGTGTGCGGAAATGTGGACAATCGGCTCTCCATCGTGATTTCCGATGCACTGTTCAATGCTTTTGCGGTATGGGTGGTAGAACTGAGCAATCAATCTGGTTCGCTCAGATTTTGGTAAGTGAAGTGAAAAAGGAGAAAATAAGTGACGATTATGCAATGATCTGTTCGGCTCGATGAGCAGGCGCGAAATTGGAAAATGAAAGCAGTAGTCGAAAAAAGGGGAGAGTGCATGAAACAAGTGCTCAACTCGGACATCATATCCACGATGCGATTCTAGCACCTCTTGGCCTTTTTCAAATAAGTAGTCGAATTCTGGAGGAACGTGGTTGGAATAGTGCTCGCAGCTTAGTATTGTGATCACGGAACAAAGACTTTGTTTTCACTCAAACAATTCGCGAGCTTTCGGTATGCCGCGAGAACACCCTCGTAGCTCGGATCGTCAGCAGTGAATCGAAGAATTCGTTCACTCAAATTTCCTTGTGACAAGATCAATTTCAGGATGCGAAGGCTTTCATCTGTCAGGTGATCTTCCACTCGGTTCAACATCATCGACCACAAGTCCCGCAGGTTTGCCGATCCCGCCAGACCGAATAGCTCTAAGTATTTCTGGTTCTTTGTTTCATACAATGAACCGGCCTGGATGGATTCCCTTAGGATGTCAGCCAACTCACTTGTAGAACACGTTTCTTTGAGTATTTCAAGATCAGAGGCGTGCCTTTTCAGCAGCCATTGAAGAGAAAGCACAATCAATTCCAGAACAGCAATATCAGCCGAGGGACATTCCTGCGTGTCCACCAATCGAATTTCAATCGCACCACGATCAAATCGTGCGATTGCGCCACGTGAGTTTAGGAAATGTTTGTCCAGAATTCCCTCCGTATCATACGGTCTGATAGCTGTTACAATCGGATCGAAGATTTGCTTGTGATATTGGTCTTGACTGAAAGCCGGCTCCGGAACAATTTGCCCGGCAATCATCGGGATTTTTTGTTGGTTCTTTCGATAGTACTCAAGGCGTGTATCTATGAATCCGGTCTTCACGCCTTCTATGATTGGGGTAGAGGCACATAGCGCAGGAACCAAGGGAAGTATGATTCGGACGGCCGCATGCAACAGCTCAAATTCGTCATCGCCACTAAACGGCAGGTTAATGTGTGTGCTTTGAACATTGGCCCAGCCATGTCCCTTGCATCCAAATATGCGGTCATACAACGCATAAACCTCATTGTACTCGTGAGGCCAAATCACCGTTTCGTCATCCGGTTTGAAAAAGGGATGTGAACCGGTGGGAAGAAGCATGGCATTGTGTTTCTCAAGCAGCTGATTAATGAGGATAACTTCATCGTGAAATGTCGAACCTAAACCCATAAGCGAGCGAGCAGGGCCGTTCGTTTTAAGTTCAATAACATGGCTGACAAGTTCATTACTCCATGCCATCTTTCCGCGGTCAACATCACTAGTGAAGTCACCGGTCAGTTCCTTGATCAATTGATCGGCAATGGGAGAAACCCTCAAGGTGTCGCGATCGACAATCATGTATTCGATCTCAACACCATAAACGTCAAATAGGTGAAAACGGCTCATTTCATTCCAAGTCTTTGGTGCAATCGGGTGCGAATACTCTCTATTATCTTACGGTAAACTTCGTCACCGGCAACCAAGTCCTCTACACCGAAGTCGATGCTTGGATTGTCGTTGATTTCGATGATCACAGGTTCGCCATCCAATTCCTTAATATCGACTCCATATAGGCCCTTACCAATGAGCCAAGTTGCTTCCTCAGCGAGTTTCACCACTTTCTCAGGAACTTTTTCCAACGGAAGCGTTTCGAATTCTCCCATCACATCTTCCTTCTCTTCACTGCCCCAATTGTAAATCTGCCAGTGACCGCTCGCCATGAAATACTTGCAGGCATAAAACGCTTTTCCTTCAATGACCCCGATTCTCCAATCGAAAGCCGTGGGTCGGAATTCTTGGCCAACAACGAGGTCACTGTGTTCCAACATCTCCTTAAGCTTTTCGTCCAATTCCTCTTGGGTCGATACCTTGATGACACCTAATGAAAAGCTTGAATCGGGAAGTTTTAGGATACATGGAAGTCCAAGTGCTTCAACAACCTCCTTGCGATTATCTGAATGAATGATCAGCGTTTTTGGGGTAGCTATTTTGGCGTTTCTCAACAACTCAGCCAAGTAAACTTTGTTTGCGCATTTTAGAATTGATGACGGATCATCGATTACCACCAAACCCGCGCTCTCTGCCTTTCGAGCCATGCGATAGGTGTAGTGGTTTACGGAAGTCGTGGTTCGAATGAACAACGCATCAAACTCATTGAGTCGCGCGGAATCTTCTTTGGTGATGAACTCAACGAAGAAGTCATTCTTTTCAGCAATTTCCTTGAACTTTTCCAATGCCTTTTTGTCGGAAGGAGGTGCTTCTTCTTCAGGCTTGATCAGAATTGCTAGGTCGAACTTGGCGCTGGATTCCTTAGCCCTGTTATATCGTTTCTTGTCAAAATATTCAAGCGCGGCATCCCGCATAAAATCAATGTGATGTTCAGGAACTTCAGACAATCCAATGGCGCGAATGGTTTGTACAAACCACTTGTCAGTCTTGGCAAATTTGGCACGAAACAGAGGCATTGGGAAAAGTCGGTGAAGCTCCTTTGCAATCCTGGAATACTGATCGGAAACGTTTTTGCCGAAGTACACCGATAGCTCAAATTGGTTGGACCGTATGTTCTTGAGGCTGCGCTGCAGCTGATTGTCCAGGTCGTCCGTGAGGTTTCTGATGATCGATGCCGACTTTGAGTCTTGCAGGTTCTTTACATCTGGAATGGGTCGATGTCCTCGGGCTTCAGCCAATAGGGAAACGTAATAGCCTTTGCTTTGATATCCGAATGAGGAACACAGGTTGAATACACGTGTATTCCTTTGGTTGAAATACTGCTGCTGGTTGAA
>JAWKNJ010000052.1:0-9854 GCA_041391765.1 Flavobacteriales bacterium
TTGATCGAGGAATGAATACCACCGAATGGCGCTGGCCTGTGATGACCTTTGTGGCCAGTGGGTTCATTGATACCAGCCTGAACCTTTTTCAGCTTTTCCTGGTGAATGAAGAAGAATTCGCATCGCTCATCACGGTGATCTTTGGATTCGCCTTCCTCGCGGGGTTGGTGCATCACGTTACTTTCCCGGACAAGCGCATCACCAAGGTCAGCATGAGCTATGGTGCGCTGCTTGGAATCGCCAACTTCGGTTCGCTGATCTTTCTGTTGCTGGCCTTACACGAGCCGCAGTGGGAAAGCTCGGTGGTGTTTCCGATCAATAACGTGGGCGTGGTCGCTGGTTCCACCATCGCTGCGGTGATTGTCTTCAAGGAACGGATGAGTATCCGAAAGCTGGGTGCGATTGCCATTGCGTTGTTGAGTATTGGGGTGTTGTATTTTAGTTAGCGAGACCGTTTTTGCCTTTCTGTCATACTGAGGGCGAACGTAGTGAGCGTCTCGAAGTACAGGAAAGGCGCTGTATCCGCTTGTCTTCCCTTCGACTCGTTCCTCGCTCAGGACAGGCTCAGACTCGTGCTATGCACGACCTCAGAGCGCCTTCGCAAAAAGCTTCAGCGATTGCGAACTGACGCTACATTTTAGTAGCTCGCCTACCAGAATCGATTTTCCCACCTTTACCCCTTGGACCACTACCAATCGATCGAGGCACCGGGCTATGGCGACTACCGCGAAAAGGGCAGCAAGTTTTTTGCCTACCTGCGGCCGTGCGATTCAGAGCAAGCACTCAAAGACCTTATCGCTGAACTCAGGAAAGAGCACCCCAGCGCACGACACTTCTGCTATGGAGCCGTGATCCGTGCCGAGCATCCTGAAGAACGTTCCAGCGATGCGGGCGAACCCAGCGGCACAGCAGGACTACCTATTCTCAACCAATTGCTGAGTGCAGAACTCAGAAACGTGGCGTGCGTGGTCGTTCGCTACTTCGGTGGTACTAAGCTGGGCAAGCCCGGCTTGATTCATGCCTATAAGGAAAGCACGCTGCTGGCCATTTCGTCCACCAACATCATCACCAAAACGATCACGAGAGCTGTCGTCATTGACTTCGCCTACGATCAAACTTCGGCTGTGATGCCCCTCATCGAGCGATTTGAGGGCGCGGAAATCAGTGATCAAGACTACAACGAGCGCTGTCTTGTTACCGTTAAAGTTCCCAAGTCGAGGCTCGACAATGCCTTACATTTGTTCGATCACATACCCTCCGTATCCGTCAGTGCCGTTGATTAGACTCATATTCATTTGGACCCTTTTGCTGCTGAGTCAGGCACCGAATGCGCAGGTGAATTATCGCTCGCTGTGGATTGAGAGCAATGCGTTAGAAACTACTACGCAACATCTTGTGAAACAACTATCTATAAGCTACGGTCGTGAGATTGAGTTGCAGGAAATGTATCACCGACTCAGCCCCATCGGAACACACTACACCTTCGAGGTGCGCTTTGCTGGACTGGGCATTTACGGAGCCGAGGTTAAGATCAACCTGTTGAACAACGGCCGAAGCAGCATCACCTATCCAGAGCTGGACTTGAATCAGGTCACCGCGTCCGATTCCAGAAGCATCACTCAGCCGCAGATGGTGGGCTATGATGAAGTCTTGAAAAGCCGCCTGACCTGGACCTTGGTGGCGGGTGAATTGCGTCAAGCACAGGTCTATAAGGCCATGCGTGGCATTGAAGTGGTTGAGGTTGTTGCCGATCTTGAGGGCGAGATCCTCAGCGAGCGGTTGCTGAATCGACACGCAAAGCCCGACTCCACCGTTGCGGTAAACATCTTCCTTCCCGACCCCGTCACTTCCTCGATGACGGAGTACGGCTATCCGCTGGAGGATAACAACGATCAAAACTCCACTGAGCTCGCTGCTGCAATGATCACCGACTCCATTGCCGTGCGCTGGGATAGCACCCTCGTTGCATGGACCCTGCAAAGCAACTATGCCCGTGCCTCTGACCTTAGCTTTCCATTTGGTGAACCGCCCACTTCAGCCGATGGCCCTTTTGGCTTCAACCGCAGCGACAGCGCCTTCGAGTTTGTGAATGCTTACTACCATCTCAACCGCCAGCACCGACACGTGGAAAGCATCGGTTTTGGCTCGGTGGCGGCCTATGCCATTCCTTTTGATGCGCATGGCACAGAGGACGACCAGAGCTCGTTTCTGCCCACGGGTGACTCCACCGGGGTGCTCATTTTCGGGGATGGCGGCATTGACGATGCGGAGGATGCGGACGTGATCGTGCATGAATACGGCCACGCCTTCGTACACAGCATGGCGCCCGAAACTTCCATTGGCGATGAGCGCCTGGCCATTGAAGAGGGCGTTTGCGACTTCTTTGCACTGTGCTATTCCCGCACGGAGAGCGACTTTGGCTACGACCGCCTGTTCAATTGGGATGGCAATACGGACGACTGGCACGGCCGCACGATAGGTTCAAGCTACACCTATCCCTCGGATTTGGATGACTATGCAGATGGCAAGTATGACATCTACAAAAGCTCGCTGATCTGGTCGAGCGCGCTGAGTGATGTGTACGACCTCGTTGGGCGCACCGTGAGTGAGCGGCTGCTCCTCACCTCGCTCTACAGCTATTACAGCTACATGACCATGACCGATGCCGCGCGGCTGCTGTTGGAGGCAGATTCGTTGCTTTACGATGGCGCGCACCTTGAGGACATTCGGGTGGCGTTTTGCTACCGAGGCCTGCAGGATGGCTGCCAGGACACGTTGCTGAGCAACCGACCCGTGGGCCAGCCTTACGTGGCCGGATTGGAAGACTTTGCCTACCACGGTGGGGCGCTGCGGCTCTTTGCCAACGGATTCACGATAACCCACCTGCAGCTCTACCAACTGAACGGCAGGATCATGTGGGATGAGGAAATCTCTGACTCAGAAATTACTCCTCTCTTTCGGGAGCTGCACTTGCCCGTTGAAAGCAGCGGGCTGTACATTTTGAGGATTACCACCACGGAAGGTGATTTTAGGATCAAGATTCTGAGGAATCGGTGATTGGGGGTTAAAGATGAGTAGCTGCAGGTTGCGGAATGAAATGAGCCCTCCGGTGCTTAATTCGCTATTCTTCAAATAAGATGTTGTGACGAACATAGAAAACCGTGTCAATAAATCGCAACGTTCCATTTTCAGTTAGCACATTTTCATCGTGAAGGTCTTCCAATATGATTCCAAGATCGGGATTGAAGTAATCGTGATTTCGTGTGTTTTGAAATCCATTACTTGTTAGAAATAGCTTTACCAACTGTAAATCTGTTGGTTCCGTGGCTTTTACAAAGGGTTGCTCAACAACGGCATACAATGTATTCTCTTTCTGTGTAAAGCCTAAGAGTTTGTAAGCCGTATCCGGAAAGAAGAAATTGTGCAATAAAAGATTGTGGAAATAGTCGAGCCATGAATTGTAATAAATGGCGTCATTCAGTTTTAAGACATGTCTACCATCTTCCAGATAAACCCGTTGCTCAGCACCCTCGCTGATGTAGTTGTCGAAATTCACGCTAATCACCCAAAGGTTATCGCGCTCTATGAACTTGACTAGGTCCTTTGTCTCTTCTCTTTTGTAGTGCTTTTCGCTTTGAGCCACATGGCCTGCAATCGAGCTTCCTCTAAGGTAACCGGCTGCTGATTTAATAAGAGCTCCATTCCTAACCTCGCCCGTTCCTGAAATGAGATTGCGTAGTTCATTTTTCATGCATTATGACTGCGACACAAAGTTAGGACAATGCTCGCAATGCAAAGCACCGCGAAGTAGCGGCACAGCTATTCACGAATACCGATGAAATAAACAGACCATGAGTAACCAAAGAGAAGGTTCTTACCCGCTTGTCTTCGAGACTTCCACTTCGTGGAACCTCAGACTGACGCTACGTTTTGGTTAGCACTCACCCAGCAACCGTCATCCTGAGGGTTTCGATACGCCAAAGGCGGAGAGAAATGTCTCGAAGGAAAGGTTGCGGTTTCAATCCGCTGGTCTTTCCTTCGACTGGTTTCTTGCTCCTTCTGTCTTCGAGACTTCTCCTCCGCTGTCGGAGAACCTCAGAGCGTCTCCGCTGAGAGCTTCGAGCGATCGCGGACTGACAGGAGCGATTGCGGACTGGCGCTACATTTTGTGCCCGAATGTCATAAACCTTTCCGTCATCCTGAGGTCGGCCGCAGGCCGAGTCTCGAAGGAAAGGAAAGGTTCTTACCCGCTCGTCTTTCCTTCGACTCCTTCCTGGCTCATAGCAACCGTCATGCTGATCGCTTGCGCCCTAACTTCACCGCGTTCGCTGGCTCAGCTTTAGCGGCTGCGAAGCGATGGCGCAGGGTTTCGAGTGTAACGAGAAACGTCTCGCAAGGCGCAGCCATTCACGAATTCCTATGAAAACAAATAGACCATGAGTAACCACAGGTTGCAGAATTCAATCCGCTCGTCTTCGAGACACCGTCCACGTTGTGTCCGGCCCTCAGAGCGCCATCTATGATGAACTGCCCGAGGATGGGTTTGGATAGGCGCTCAAGGCGACTGTTGCCAACTCATCGATTCCAACGAAGATGCTAATGCATTCAGAGGTGTCTGAACAGCCGCCACCGCTGACGATGACGCGTAGCTTCCGGAAATTGTCGGTGCATAGGTCTTGCTGGTGGCACCCGCTAAGGTTGCGTTCAAGTCGCAGTCCAACCATTCATACGTGACGTTGTTCTGCGTTGCGGTGAGCACCTCACCGTTGGACGTGATGCCTGCGTCTAAGTCCATGACACAAAAGGCGGCTTCGAACAAGCTGTTGGTAGAACTGCCCGAGGGAAAGCTTTGAATGATGGACGCATCGGACACGTCTATTTTAATCAGGTCGTTGATGCGCCCCATGATGAACTCCCCTGTGCGCTGGTCGAAGGTGTTGGCATCCACCAAAACGGTAGAAGGCATGTCAACGGTGTCGATTTCGTTCACGGTGCCATCCGTCAAATCCATGGAGGAGAATATGTAGTCGCTACCAAATTGGCGCATGTAGTGGAGCAACTTTGTGTTGAGGTCGTATTCAAAGAAATAGAACGACCCACCGGGATAGGTGTTTACAATGGAGGCATCGGTGACGTCAACGACCGTGATGCCCAGGTTTGATAGCGCGATGAGCTGCTGGTTGTCTTCATCATAGCTGTAGCTTACGTTGCTCCAGTTGGTGACGCCAGCTATGGTGCCGATCACGCTGGTGGTGCCATTGGTGAGGTCGATGGATACGAGCTTCATGTCTGCCCCTACCTTGTCTACAAAGTAGCACTGGTGGGTGTTGTTGTCGTATTCCAACATGCGCGCCTCAGTGCTGACGTGGTAGTTGGCCACGAGGCTGGCGTCTCTCACATCGTAGACACACAACCCGCTGTCTTGCGTTCCGATGATGTAGTAGTCGTTGTTTTGATCGTAGGTGCTGCCGATTTTGAGGAACAGGGCACCGTCCAGGGTGCCGATGGTGTCTCCTGCCCCTGTGGTGAGATCAATGCTACACAGCACGCGCTTGGTGCCAAGCAAGGCTGCGTAGTAGCATTTTCCTTTTTGGGCGCAGCTGATGAGTGTGCTGAGGCAAAGCAATAGCGTAATGGTAAATCTCATGGTGGTTGGATTGTTGGGCTAAGATAGGTTAGAAATTGATTGGGGATCAGCGTGGTTACGAGAAGGCAGATGTGTTTCTAAAGTAAATTTATCTAATCCACTTTTTCTTGATGCTTCGACAAGCTCAGCACAGGTTTCAAGTGGAGTAAAAATCAAGGCGATTTAATAGCCCTTCATTCTGTTTGCGCACAAGCCCCGGCTCCCCCTTCGCCAACAGAATCCTTCCCACAATGCTGCCGCGCTAAATCGCCAATTGCCACCACACGCTTTTCGGTGTTAGTAGCGATTATCGCTAATAGAGCAACCGTCATCCTGAGGGTTTCGATCCGCCAAAGGCGGAGAGAAATGTCTCGAAGGAAAGGTTGCGGATTCAAACCGCTTGTCTTTCCTTCGACTCGTTCCTCGCTCAGGACAAGCTCAGACTCATGCTTCGCATAACCTCAGACTGACGCTACGATTTTGTGCGTGAACGTCATTATCCTTTCCGTCATCCTGAGGCCGGCCAAAGGCCGAGTCTCGCAATGCGAAGCACCACGAAGTAGCAGCGCAGCTATTCACGAATTCATCTGAAAGTAAACAGACCATGAGTAACGAAAGGTTGTGTCTTTAATCCCCTATTATTGACTCAATGATGACCAAGGCTGCACATCATGCTCTTCTGCAAACTTCACCACCCTTTCCTGCTCGTTTTCGCTGATTATCTCCAACAATCCGGAAGACCTTAAGTCCTGATAAATTTTGTGGTTTACCGCGTTGGTTTTGGAAGGTTCCTCTCCTATTGCAAAGAAGTTAGCCTGCTGCCGCCCTTGATCTGCCAACACCCTTTTCAGATGAAACAGGTTGGCAACTCGATGTTCTATCACATCATGGCGTTTGCTGAAGTCTATGGCCTCGACTGCAAATGGCGCCTCATTCTCTCCAAGACTGGAAACTTTGATCGGATAGATCAGACCGGGAACACTGGAGCTATCTACGATGATGTCAATATTGGTGCGTTCTGACAGGTGCGTCTTAATGTAGTGGTGTACCCGATGCTCGTATTCCCTCACTGTGTGTGATGGCTCGTCTGCATGTCCCAGATACTTCGCGAACAGACCTTGAAAATTTTCTTCCGTCAATGCCAAACTGACTTGCACCGGTTTGTGAAACTGAATCAGATTCGAAGAATAGCGATTCAGGTAATCCAAGTATTGCTCATTCCAAAGCGAGGCGTTGAGCAGCTCGTCCATTCCGTTTTCGGTTGGATTCAGTTCTTCGTTCAAAGCACTAAGAATATGCTTGAGCATCAAGTGCACATCCTTGCCGTGCAACTCCTTCACTAAGTCCAAGCGTTTCTTGCTGAATTGAAAGCGTGAGCTATTGCCTCCAAGCATAAGCATGGCGATGTAAATGTGCTGGCTCGAATTCGGGTGCACTTTTAGTGAAAGCAGCGTGTATGTAGTTGTAGTGGTCATGATATCATCGACTGACAGTGTTCTCGAAATGCTTGTTTAACGTCATTGGACCAACTCAGAGAAAGCCATTCATCCATTAGAAACGTCTTCCATTCGTCCTTATTTGCTCCCCAGGAATCGGGAGCCGCATCTATCCAACCTACAGTTTCATGGCTTGCTTTGGTAATCCACTGATCAAATTGCGTGAGAATCAGTTCGATTTCTGCTGCGAAATTATGCGGTTTTTGGAAGATAAGGTGATAAAGTTCCGATTGCAGGATGGAATCGTGATAGGTCAATGTTGTCAATCCATGCTGCATCGCGTTGTTTGAGTTGAATGCTTCTCCATGATCAATCACCACCCAATCATAGGCTCCGGAGGCCATGGTCATCAGCAGGTTGTAGTTGTTGTGATTGCGATCTTCATTGCTTGTCCAAATGTCAAACAGGGCGATGCGGAGAAGGGTTTGTTTGTTCCAAATTTTGCTTTTTTGAGTGTTGGACTGAACAGCAATACCACCGACTGTTCTACTCTTGGCCTCGTGTAAAACCATTTGCGAAACCAAAGAGCGGCACATCAAAAAACGTGCATTGGGTAGCACGCTGACGGCTGAGCGATCCGGTGCATGATCCGCAGCAACACTTACTAAAGAAAACTCCGGAATGCGTTCAACCCTGCACACCGCGCAGCATGAGCACACACCCACTGGTCATTAACTGCGTTTGCCATTTGTGCCACCGGATACTTACACAAATAGTCCTTAAAATCATCGCACGAAACCAACACCGGCTTTTGCCCGTGTCTTGCTGTATGATGGTTCCTATGCTTTTGGTATAGGTCAAGAAAGTAAAAGCGTTGATTGATGATGAAGCTGATTCGGCGATCTAATAACTTTCTATTCCTATCCATTCTATTGTCAAGCTTTCTGAGCTTACCCTTCTCAAAGTTGTATGCCTTGATTTTGTTTGCAAGGTCAAACGCCTGCTTTACATCGTGGCACTTCCATAGGTGATGTCCATAGTACAGATACACCCAAACATATCTTCCGCGATGGCGATCAGCTGCAACTATTCCGTATATCTCGGCATTTCGATATTCATAATATGAATGCCCCAACCAAATTTTCTCAATGAGTTCGGTGGCATGTCCGCCTAATAAGTAATTCACCTCTTTATCACCGCTCACCCACATACAGTTCCGACTCGTAAGGCTGGTCCAAAGCCCGGTCAATCTTCGTTGAAATGATTTGATCTTAATTTTCTCCACGCTTATTTCTTCGCGTAGCTCAGAGATTGCCGGATATTTCATGTGCGCTTTTTTACTGGTTATTTATCTCACGACATCATTGATTCTTCCCTTTCTTGTTCTTAATCTGATCTCTCAATTCAACCATAAGTTCGTCCAAATCACGCAAATGATGACCAATGCAATGTACAACTTGCGGCCAATCCATTTCTCTACCCGATTCTCGCCCCGTTACAGGTTTATAGTCAATGCGTAGTTTATAATCACAAGTACTGCATGTATCAACTTTCGCATAATGCTTCCCTTCGTTCTTACCTCCTTTCCACGTGTCTTTGTTGAGAGGACAATCATTGACATAGTTATGATACGCGGTATAAGTTTCATCCGAACCAAAGTATTCGTGTCGTTGGTATTTAAAGAATTCAACTTTTTTCAATTCTGCGTAATCTCCCAAGGCATTTTCTATCCTCGATATGAAAGGGTTATAAACCCAGTATTTGGCGGCATGTCCGAATATGATTTCCCGTTCCACAAAATCTTCTTTTCCACGGATATCAGATCTTGTATAAGCCAGTTGATCAAGGTATTTTGCGTCAATTCCGATCGTTGGGATTCTCATTTTGCGAATACGACTGAGTTTCGTCCAATCGATGCCATGCGTAACCACCACCTCAACAAACACTTTTCTACCCTTGGACTCGATTATGATGTCTGGCTTAATACTTCCCTCAAACTTTTCAAGCCAAACTCTGTCAATTGGGATTGACTGTTCTTCAAAGATCAAGTGACCTTGATTTCTAAAATAAAGGGGTGGAGTCACAAACGTATTCGACTTTGAAATAATCTCCTTGGCTTTCAGGTGCAAGACCGTTTCAATGGCCGATTCACAATCTGTTTTATGATGAGCAAAGTGATGCGCCTTTACCGCTCCTTTGCGAGCGACTAAAGGTTCCTTACAAGCCGGGCAAACACAGTTGCAAGCCAAACCACTATCGACTTCATCAATGGATATTAATTCACCATCGCGCTCGGCCTCCAAGAGCAATCGACTACTGAATCCATGAATCATTTCAGGTTTTCTTCTTGCATACTCACCATCTTGTTGTCTCCATTCCAAACGGTCGTGATGAACAATTTGTAATTGGACCAAAACTGGAGCCTTTTCCTCTTGATCCGATAATCCATCACGTAGGTAACCTGGAGCAGACCGCCATCCAATTCCTTAAACGTTATTGTGCTCCAGTTAATGTTCGCTTCCCTGAAAGGGTATTTCTCCACGTATCGTCTTGAATCCGCCATGACATTACTGAGCGAAATATTTGTTGAGCTAAACCATTGCTGCATAGGGTCCTCAAGGTAATTTCCCAACTGCTCGATACGGCTATTACTCAACGCCTTGTAATAACCGGCTATGTTTGATCGAACAGTGGCTCGATCGGGTTTCTTGACAATGTTCACCGAGGGTGTTGGTTGCACCTCAGTTTGAACTTCCGTTGAATTCGACTTGTTGTACACCACAATCGAATAC
>JAWKNJ010000053.1:0-6353 GCA_041391765.1 Flavobacteriales bacterium
AACTTGACCTTCGGACTGCAGTTTGTCGCTGTATTCCTTCAATTTGACTTTAATCTCCGTATTAAGGTTATCCTGATTCAGTGCATATCTCTGATTGTCGACTGCAATATTTGCACTACTTGTATTGACCTCTGATGCACTCCGCTTATTATGATTTGAGCTTTGTTCCGAATCACTGCAGGATGAGGCAATTATGACAAAAGAAACTGTCAGAGCCACCATGGAAATTGAGCTTCGATTAAGCCACCCAACTAAACCGACCGAAACGAATCGAACGAACAGCATGGAGTTGAAAGTAGAATAGATTACCCCTGGATGTTTGAACTATAGAATCAATTAGACTTACTTGTAGTTTGGGCGATGAATCCATGTTTTTATGAGATGAATAATTTTTTCTACTGGCCAAAAAACTGTTGTATTTATACCTTGACCATTCTCTAGGCAATCCCAACTTTGCAGAACATGTCTGATATCATTAAACTCCTCCCCGATTCCATTGCTAATCAAATAGCCGCTGGCGAGGTAATTCAACGCCCTGCATCAGTGGTGAAGGAACTTTTGGAAAACAGTATTGATTCCGGGGCCAATGAGATTCAGCTTATCGTTAAGGACAGCGGTAAAGCTTTGATTCAGGTTATCGATGATGGCAAAGGCATGTCGGAAACAGACGCAAGGATGTGTCTAGAGCGCCATGCTACATCTAAAATCAAATCTGCTGACGACCTATTCAAACTTACTACGATGGGCTTTCGTGGAGAAGCATTAGCAAGTATAGCTGCTGTGGCTCAGATGGACATAAAAACAAGACCTGGCACAAGAGATGTTGGTACTCGGATCATTGTGGAAGGATCGAAGGTTAAAAGTCAAGAAGTGTGTGCGAACTCAATGGGAACTTCGATTTCAGTGAAGAACTTATTTTTCAACGTCCCAGCACGAAGGAAGTTTTTGAAAAGTGATGCCATTGAATTGCGACACATCATTGATGAATTCCAGCGAGTGGCTCTTACAAATGAGACGGTTGAGTTCAAAATGCACCATAACGATCAACTACTTTTTCATTTACCCGCTTCAAATGTCAGGCAACGGATCATTGGTATTTTGGGTAAGTCCTATAACGAAAAGCTCGTACCTATTGAAGAAGAAACGGAACTCGTGGCTCTCAGTGGTTTCATTGGTAAACCGGATTCAGCGAAGAAGAGTCGTGGCGAGCAGTTCTTGTTTGTTAATGGTCGATATTTTAAGAGCTCGTACTTTCATTCTGCCATTCAACAATCGTTTGAAGGTCTTATTCCAAGCGATTATCGTCCGTCCTATTTTATCTACTTTAAAGTGGCCCCTGAGTCGATCGATGTCAACATTCACCCCACAAAGACCGAGATAAAATTTGAAGACGAACGATCAGTTTACGCAATTTTAAGAAGCGCTGTAAAACGATCATTGGGTCAATATCATGTATCACCTTCTCTTGATTTTGAACGCGAACCTACGTTGGACATATTGCCTCCACGACCTGGTCAAAGGATAGAGCAGCCGGGGGTTATGGTCAACACATCGTACAACCCATTTGACCAGCAAAAGCAGGATAAAAAGAGCTGGGAACGGGGGACCGTCTTTCAAAAACCAGACGCATCTGGTTGGGAAACTTTATATGAAGGTCTTGAACGCGATTTGAGTGCAGAATTCGAAAGCACAACCCCAGCGCTCGAATTGGAACACAATCAAGAGGAAACCTTGGTGCGTCAAATTGGCAACCGCTACGTATTGGTGCAAAGTCATGAAGGCGTATTTCTTCTGCATCAATACCGAGCTCATTCCAGGGTTTTGATGGAGGCTTTCGAAGACAGCCTTCAAATGGAAAGAACAGCAATTCAGCAACTGATGTTTCCGCACACGTTAGAGCTCAGTGCTCAGGACGCGGCCGTGTTTAAATCTCTTATTGCCCCGCTATCCAAAATCGGCTTTGAGCTCGAGAGTTTTGGAGGTAATTCATTCATCATCAGAGGCATTCCGGCTTCATGTCCTGATTTGAATATCGAGGAATGCATGGCCGGCTTCATTGATGACTTGAGAAACGACAAACCATCCAACATGGGAGCACTCCAGATGAATGTCATTCGCTCTATGGCGCAACATACTGCCATGAAGTCAGGGGTTGAACTAAAGGCACAAGAAATGCTAGCCCTGCATGAGCAATTAATGAGGTGTGGGCAACCACAATTTGATCTGAACGGTAAACCCACCTTCTTGTTGCTGAACTCAACCATGTTGGACAAACTCTTTAGCGCATGATAGGTGGAAGCAGGTGGAATGTGATGCCCCCGGTGGTCAAAAACCTTTTGATCATCAATGTTTTGATGTTTTTCGCATCCTTCACATTCAATGAAACGCTTGGTATTGATCTCTGGGAAATCTTTGGTCTTCACTACTTCGAAAGCGACTTATTTAGCCCGTATCAGATTGTCACATACATGTTTATGCACGGTAGTGTCGAACATATCTTCTTCAACATGTTTGCTGTTTGGATGTTCGGTTCAGCCATTGAAAACGTTTGGGGAAGCAGGCGCTTCTTGATTTACTACCTGTTGACGGGGTTTGGAGCTGCTTTTCTTCACTATGCGATTATCACTTACAACCTCTATCCGGTTACAAGTCAACTTGCAGACATTATTTTGAATCCTTCAGCGAGCGACATCATATCATTTGCGCAATCTCATCCATGGCAGGAATACCTACACCCTCAGCTCCTGGGTCAGGCTCAGGATTTTGTAAACTACACGGTTACTCAACTGCAGATGAATCCTAACAACCAAGTGGCCATTGAAAGCGCGACAGAATTTCTTACTGAGTATAGAACCTCTATTGTTGATTCACAGAATGTTGTAGGCGCATCGGGCAGCTTGTTTGGCATTCTACTCGCGTTCGGAATGATGTTTCCTAATGTTCCATTATTCATGATGTTCATTCCAATACCCATCAAAGCGAAATACCTTGTCACCGGATACGGATTATTAGAACTATTCTCGGCTTTCCAAAATAATCCCGGAGACAATGTGGCTCATTTCGCTCATCTTGGTGGAATGTTATTTGGCTTTTTGATCATCAAGTTTTGGCAGAAATCGGGAATGCGCTGGAGATGAACGAAACTGCGTCTTTACCTTAGCACCTCATTGATTCGTAAAATGCTGGAGGATCTTAAAAACCTATTTAAGGGAAACAACTTCATCGGGCAGATCATTTTGATCTGTGCCTCTGT
This sequence comes from Flavobacteriales bacterium, assembly GCA_041391765.1. Taxonomy (GTDB): domain Bacteria; phylum Bacteroidota; class Bacteroidia; order Flavobacteriales_G; family Salibacteraceae; genus SHAN690. The sequence goes on from JAWKNJ010000053.1 coordinate 3,254, forward strand.
GTTTCTTGTTGAAAACATTGTCTCCAACATTTCGCCTGGCACTGGCATGCAAATCACGCGTTGGTTTGCCATGCACAGCTATCTACCCTCCGTGTTAACAAGTCCATGGTCACTATTCACTTACATGTTCTTGCATGGGAGTTTTCAGCACCTATTTTGGAACATGATCATGTTCTACTGGTTCGCCAGAATCGTAAATGACTTTATGGGCAAACAGCGGCTCGTTGGCCTTTATTTCTTGGGAGGAATCAGCGGAGCTTTATTCTATTTGATCGTTTATAGCCTGCAGGTTTTGGGTGGAGAAACAGTGATTGACACTCCGCTTGTTGGTGCATCAGCTGGAATAATGGCTGTTGTAGCACTGGCCGGTTTTCGATTTGGCGACTACCAAATGAATCTTCTGCTGATCGGACCCGTTCGACTTAGATACGTTGCATTGGGAATATTTGTGATGAACACCGTATTAGATTTTTCTATGAATACCGGAGGCAAGTTATCTCATCTCGGAGGTGCCGCGTTCGGATATTTTTATTTCAGGACGCTCAATCAAGGAAAAGATTATGCATTTGATTTCTCTAATTTCCTGAACAAAATCCCAAAGTTGTTTCAGCGCAAACCAAAGATTCGAATAGTAAAAAATAATACGACCAGTTATCAATCTCGACCTACAGGCCATTCGAGCTCTCAGGCTGAAGACCAAAAACGCATGGATGCCATCTTAGACAAGATTTCAAAATCAGGATACGATAATCTCTCTAAGGACGAAAAGGCGTTTCTATTTAAAATGAGCAACAAGAACTAGTGAGCTGTGACAGGTAGCCGCATCCTCCGATTGTTACTACTTTCTGTTAATCTGCTGCTCATCACTTCATTGCTGCTCAGCAACCTCGCCCGATTCATAGACCCGAATATCATTCTTTTTCCCGCATTCTTTGGGTTGGCATTCTTACCGCTTCTTTTTCTGAATTTGCTCTTTGCCCTGTTTTGGCTAGTCATGCGTCCAAAGTATTTGTGGTTTGCCGGAGCTGCAGTCATCATATCATTGCCGGTTGCCATGCTACACATTCAGCTCCATACTTCTTTCCAAGATGATAGCGCAGATTTTAAAATCCTATCCTACAACGTGCGTCTCTTTGATCTCTATAACTGGTCGCATAACAAGAAAACCCGAAATAAAATCCTTGATTATGTACAAGAATGCGATGCTGATATTATCTGTCTTCAGGAATATTTTCGCACTGAAAACCTAAACTACTTCAATACTCTAGACACATTATTAGAGGTTCAGAGAGCCAAATACTACCATGAAGAGTTCACCGGAATGCTTCATGGGGATAGAGATAAATTTGGGATCATCACGATATCCGTATTTCCTATCATCTCTGAAGGGCGAGTCCCGCTAGACACCTCGGGTCATAATATAGCCATCTACACAGACATTAAAATCAAGGATGACACCATTCGCGTATTCAATTTACACTTGGCATCAGTTCACTTGAGCGCATTGGAAAAAGACATTGATTCACACATAAAACAAAACCTGCGCGAACAACAATGGGAAGATTTGAAGCAATTGATTCAGAAGCTGGCTGGTGGCTTTAAGCGAAGGGCTAATCAAGCTAATGTGATAGCCAAACATGTTAAGAATTCTCCACATCCAGTAATTATCTGCGGAGATTTTAACGACACACCAGGTTCTTACGCTTATCAAAAGCTGTCCAATTCGTTAAAGGATTCATTTGTTGAACGAGGAATTGCGCTTGGCAGCACCTACATCGGCTTCTTTCCAAGTTTCCGAATAGACTACCTTCTTCATGATGAACGATTGGACATACATCATTTTCAAACTGAGAATGTGAAGCTGAGTGATCACAGACCGCTTGTGGGCCAATTCAGTTTAACGGATTAACGTCAGCGTGCTCTTCTCACCCTGAACCTTTCCGCTTTCTGTTTCATACACTAACTCAAAGTAATATACTCCGATGGCACCTTCGACTCCATTGACCATGCCATCCCAACCAACGGTTATATCATTAGTTTCGAATACAACATGCCCCCACTTATCGCGGATAACGATGTTAGGATTCTGAATTCTGTAAGTTGAAATCAAAAACAAGTCATTCACATCATCTCCATTCGGACTGAACGATGAAGGAATGTAGACTCTTGAATAACAATCGGCTTCAACGTAGATGCTGTCAGTATTGATGCATCCTTGAGGTGTTTCGACCGTCAAGTAATACGTCATATTATCAGGTGACAATACATAAGGATTCTGAGCATGAGGATCACTCAAATTCTCGCTTGGCTCCCAGGTAATGAAGTTCTCAGGATCGGCCGTGTATTCTGTTCCTAAGAATATGGTTTCGATATGGCAGTTGTCAATATTCTCTCCAGCATCCGCATGAGGATATGGATACACGTAAATCAACACATCATCGGTATTTTGACAATCATACTGATCCGTTGCTGTTAGATATAAAACGGTGCGTGAAACCGGATAAGCCATGGTCGTGAGTAAATCCGCATGCTCCACAAATTCCGCTGGTGACCAGACTGTTTTCTTGGCCTCAGATGATCCAAATACAGCTACCGTATCTCCTTCACAAATTTCTACGTCCTCACCTGCGTAAACTTCCGGGAGAGGCTTTACCTCCATTTCAAAATCAACAGTGGCGAAACAACCATTAAACCCTTCTGCAGTGACTGACATGATTGTCGTGGACGGAGGGAAAATGAACGTCTCTGGCTTGTGTGGGTTCAGCACCCACTGCTCAGGTGACCATGAATAATTCAATAGTCCATCTGTTACGTACACCGCACCGGAATCTCCATGACATATGTACTTCTCTTTATCCAATAATTCCAGTTGAGGTTTCGACTTCACGTCCAATCGAACTCTACTTGAATTGACGCATCCGTTTAGATCGGTCACAAAAACGGTGTAAAGTGTTGTATCCAAAGGGGAAGCTTCTGGATTAGCTGTCACCGGGCTTATTAGATCATCGCTCGGAGTCCACTTAAACAAAGATCCAACAGGGCCTGTTGGATTCCCTCCGAGCACATGTGACTCTCCCTCACAAATAGTGGTTCGCACACC
>JAWKNJ010000054.1:0-1006 GCA_041391765.1 Flavobacteriales bacterium
AACGGAAAATGGACGAGGAAATGGATGAAAACGGAGCGGTAGAGCGCGATGAGGTTTATGCAAACGCGGTTAGAGCTGGTAAGAGAACTTACTTTTTCGATGTAAGGGCCACACGCAACAATGACTACTACCTAACGATTACCGAGAGCAAAAAGCGTTTTAATGACGATGGTTCTCATACTTATCAAAAACACAAAATATTCTTGTATAAAGAAGACTTTGAGAAATTCTCTGAGGCGCTGGGGGATGCGTTCAAACGCATTATTGACCTTAATAAAGAGCAGAGCGAGGAATTGGAAACCAAGCTCACGAATCAATTCACAGACATCAGTTTTGATGAGTTGAATTCCTCTAACGGATCGGAGTAACGATTATAAGTCCAAAAGACCTTCCGGCAGATCCAGTGTGATCTGCCTTTTTTTTGAGTCAACTGCAACGATGAAATCATCCACCAAAGGAATCAACACTTCGTCATCGTTTCTTAATACTGCCAATAAAACCTGTGCTTGATTTTCAATCACCTCGTCAATCACACCCACAAAAAAGCCACTTTCAAGAATGATGGAAAAACCGGTGAGGTCCATCTGTTTCTCGACTCCCAGCAATTTGGTAAGTTGAAACAATTCATTCCCACGCATCATCTCCGCATCGGAAGCAGAATTTAAACCTGACAGTTTGAGCTTAAGCTTGTCTTTATTCAACGAAGCTTGAGACTCGATTATATAAGGAACATAGGTTCCACCCATGGAAAGGAAGATAGATTTAAACTCTGTGTACCTCCCAACTATACCGGGCTCTGATTTCACCGCCACTTCACCCTTCAGCCCATGAGGTTTAATGATCACTCCAATTTTCGTGTATTCCATCTTTCAATCATGCTTTGAACCATCAGATCAAGTTTTCCTCTCAGATCGAGTATTCATCGCCAATTGTTCTCGACACTGCGCCTTTGGCGAAACTCGAGCTGACATTGGTGAAGAATGCATCGAGATCAAGTGCCGGTTTA